>JAFQZN010000044.1 GCA_017405865.1 Oscillospiraceae bacterium
AAGACGGATCGCGCGAAAGGAATTTATGCACAACGCAAAGAAACGATTGAGCGGGTCTTTGCGGATGCAAAAGAAAAACACGCGATGCGTTATACACACCACAGAGGCTTGGCCGCAGTCACACGATGGGTCAGGCTTAAAAATGCTGCCATGAATCTGAAAAAGCTGGCAAATTGGAGTTGGGATAACTCCGTTTTACGAACGATTTTGCTCATTTTTGTGCCAAATCATGCAAATACCCCTGCATTTGCTTAACATTTGCAGGGGTTCTTTGACAGACTGCAAAAAAGAGACATCCAAAAGGATGTCTCTTTTTTGGTCATACGACCCGTGGGACTCGAAGATCTAAATGCAACAGTCCGGTGGGGACGCTTGCGACCGCCGCCTGTGGCGGAGGCAAGGGAGCAACAAGGAGTGGCAGCAACAAGGCGATTGGCAAGTGACGCTTGTCGGCACGCAGACAGAGCCGCTGTTGCAACAGGAATTGTTGCGCGCAGGCGCTTCTGCTGCGCAAACTCAATTTCTGCCAAAGGCAGAAATGCAAACGAGTCCCGTGCGGGTCACGGCGTGCAGCGCCGCTGTGGAGTGATCGGCGGGCAGGCAAGAACAGGGCGATCCCGCAGACTCCCGGCGCAACCTCTATTTCTTCCTCCGGCAGAAATGCAGACGAATCTCCCGCGGGTCACCAAAGCGAAAATCCTGTCACGCCAGTGGCAGGATTTTCGCTTTGTATTCTTCATTTTTCAGTCTTAAGTCTTCAGTATTCATTAAAAGTGACAGGTTTTTCTAAATGAATAATGAATGATGAAGAATGAATAACTGTCTAAAACTTGCATTTCTATGGTTCTTTCAGTATAATAAAAGCGGTGATGATCGCGTGTCATTGGGGCGTTTTTCACCGACTTGTTTTAAGCTGCGCCAAACAGAGCCGTCCCAAAGAACAAGAACCGTACCCTGACTGATTTATAAAACCGATGGAGCGGATGAAAATGAAGGATATTTTGGGCTGGTTGTTTCTGGTGCTCGGCGTTGCGCTGCTGGCATCTGCAGGGTATCTTCTGATCCTGTCTCTCGGCTACCGAAAAGGTCGTACCGCAAAGACGACCGCATGGCTGGCAGGCAGCGAGCACATGAAACGGCTCTACACAAAGCGCGGCTTTGTCAAGGATGCAGTGAATGTGCGATACGATTACACAATCGCAGGGAAGACCTACAGGATTGAAAGCAGATTCCTCCATGCAAAACCGCAAAACATGCCGCAGCGCACACGCGTAACGTATCAAAAGCGCAACCCTGCCCGAGCGTTTCTGGAGCTTCAGCCGGTTCCGACGGAACCGATCCTTTGCGGCGTTTCCGTGTTTCTTGCAGTTATTTTTACCGTCTGCGGACTCGTGCTTTTGCTTTGATGGCGGCTTGATTATTCTTTGGTATCTTTTTTGTTCTGCAAGGGCACGCGAAAATAATCCGAACTTGTTTCCATTGAGAAACAGGTTCGGATTATTTTAATTTTTCGACTATGACAAGGTCAACCGCAGACAGCAACACACGAGACGGACACGACGAGCAATGCAGACTACGCTGTAATTGACCAGCCACCGCTTGAAGCAGCCGCAAGCGGCGGGTGCGATCTGCATAGGAAAGCCGCGATCATTCGCCCAAAATATACAATTATTTGGCACGTTACAGAAAACATTTCGGTGAAAATCACACTCGACAGAGCCGCAAATGCTGTGGTAAAATATGCCATTATAATACTGCTAATTTGGAGGCAATTATGGGATATATCGACGACGTTTTGGCTTTCCACCGCAGGAGAGATTTCAACGAGAAAGAGTTTTTGCAGGCGCTGGAGGAAGTCCTGACCTCGATCCGCCCGGTGATCGAAAAGGATGAGGACACCTATCGCGATCTCGCTCTGCTGGAGCGACTGACCGAGCCCGAACGCATCCTGCGCTTCCGCGTGCCGTGGATCGACGACAACGGCAAGGTCCATGTCAATCGCGGCTACCGTGTGCAGTTCAACTCCGCGATCGGCCCGTACAAGGGCGGTCTGCGGCTGCATCCGAGCGTCAATCTCGGCGTGATCAAGTTCCTCGGCTTCGAGCAGATCTTCAAGAATTCCCTGACGGGTCTTCCCATCGGCGGCGGCAAGGGCGGCTCTGACTTCGATCCCAAGGGCAAGACAAACCGCGAGATCATGATGTTCTGTCAGAGCTTTATGACGGAGCTGTGCAAGATCATTGGCGAGAATATCGACGTGCCCGCAGGTGATATCGGCACCGGCGCACGGGAGATCGGCTATATGTTCGGTCAGTACAAGCGCATCTGCGGCCGCTATGAGGGCGCGCTGACCGGCAAGGGAATGTCCTTCGGCGGCTCGCTGACCCGTACGGAGGCGACCGGCTACGGCCTGCTGTATCTCGTCGAAGAGATGCTGCGCTGCCACGGACAGGATATGCAGGGGAAAACCGTCTGCGTTTCCGGCGCCGGCAACGTTGCGATCTACGCCGTGGAGAAGGCGGAGCAGATGGGCGCGAGGGTGCTCACCGTGTCCGATTCCGACGGCTGGGTCTACGATCCGGACGGGATCGACGTGGAGCTGCTCAAGCAGATCAAAGAGCGCGAGCGCGGTCGTGTTTCCGATTATGCCGCCCGCCGTCCGCGCTGCGAATATCACGAAGGACGCGGCCTGTGGGTCACGCCCTGCGAGATCGCGCTGCCCTGCGCAACGCAGAATGAGCTGACGCTGGAGGATGCGGAGCATCTCGTCCAAAACGGCGTGATCGCCGTGGCGGAGGGCGCGAATATGCCGACGACGCAGGAGGCAACCAAGTTTTTCCAGGAGCACGGCGTGCTGTTCGTCCCCGGCAAGGCAGCCAACGCCGGCGGCGTTGCGACCTCCGCGCTGGAGATGACGCAGAACAGCGCCCACGTCTATTGGCCGTTTGAGAAGGTCGACCGCAGATTGCAGACGATCATGGTCAACATCTTCCACAACATCGACGACGCATCCAGACGCTACGGCATGGAGGGCGACTACGTCGCCGGCGCGAACATCGCCGGCTTCGAGAAGGTCGCCGACGCCATGATGGCGCAGGGCATCGTATAATTTGCAAAAATATACGGATAATTGTACTCCGGCATTGAGAAATGCCGGAGTATTTGTTATAATAAAGAATTAAGAGATGAAACTATCCGGAGGGGATTTTATGCTCTATCAACCCTTACAGGAACGGCTGTTTTCCGGCGCGCTGCAGGAGGACGGGCTTTCCCGGCGCGCACTGAAGCAGATATTGAAGGAGACGGACTTCTTTTCCCGTCTTCCGAAGCAGCTGCCGCAGACGAGGACGAGCTGCGCCGAGGTGCTGTCATGGTGCCGCCCGGTGATGGATCAGCTCTGCCCGGAGCCGGAACGGGGCTGGCTGAAAGAATGCTACGACGAGCTTTCGTACCGACTCTATCCCGACGCGGCGCGCGGTCCGCTCCCGAAGGGGCAGCGGCAGGCGCTCGACTTCTTTTCTGCGGTGCTTTCGTGGTTCATAGAGCATGAAGCGGAGCGCTTCCCCTACGACCCTCTGACCGACATCCCCTCCGTCACGGAGGAGGAGCTTTCGCGCAGCCTGATCGCCGACGAATACCGCCGCTGGCTGGAGAAGGTTCAAAAGGCGCATTTTGTCGCGCTGATGCGGCTCGGACGGGAGATCATGCCCTTTGATCCCGCCTCGCACACGATCGGCGTGCATCATCTGGCGCTCCATATCGCCAGACAGGCGGCGAAGGCGGGTCTGCCCGTGGATATTCCCCTCGTCAGCGCGGCGTCGCTCAGTCACGATATCGGCAAATTCGGCTGTCGCGGCGACGACGCCAAGCGCATCCCGTATCTGCATTATTATTATACGTATCAATGGCTTGAGCGGCAGGGCTTGCCGAAAATTGCTCACATCGCGGCGAATCACTCTACGTGGGATCTGGAATTTGAGAATCTGACGCTGGAGTCGCTCCTTCTGATCTACGCGGATTTCCGCGTCCGAGGTACAAGAGAAAACGGCGCGGAGGTCGTGCGCATCTACACGCTGGCGGAGTCATATGATATGATTCTCTCCAAACTTGCCGACGTGACGCCGGAAAAGGTGCGCCGCTATCAGACGGTCTATACCAAGCTGGCGGACTTCGAGCAGATGCTGGTCAGTCACGGCGTCTGCACCGCGCCGGACAGCAGCAAGATGCTACCGAAGACGCTGCGGCATCCCGCTCTGCTCGGAGAAAACGAGCTGCTCGGCGCGCTGTCCAATCAGATGTTTGAAAACAACGTCCGCCTGATGTATATGATCACGAAGGACGTGACCTTCGGGCAAATGCTCGAGCAGGCGCGCGGCGAGAAGAATCTGCACCGCATCCGTACCTATCTGCGCGTGTTTGAGGAATATAACACCTATATGACCGGGCAGAACAAGCGCCGGACACTGGCGCTCCTGTACGAGCTTCTGACGCATCATCAGGGCGACGTGCGCCGCCGCAGCGCGGTGATCATGGGACAGATCCTGGCCAACAGCGGCCCCAAATACCGCAAGGAGCTGCCCGCCTCCGCGCCCGTCACCGCCATGGTGCCGGCAACTGCGGCGTTCCTTGCGGAGTCTGTGCAGCTTTGGGAACGCTACATGGATATGTGCCTCTATCCCGATCACAAGATCGCCGCCAAGCACGCCCTGCGTATCTCCAATTCCCTGAAGATCATCGTCGCGAGCCTCGTGAAGAACTGCGACGCGCATGAAGTCCTGCACTTTATCGACCCTCTGTTTGACCGTCTGCCGAACGCGCAGGGGGAGGCGTTGTTCGCCCTCGTAGACACGTTCCATTATATCCCGCCGGAGCTTCTGGGCGACGAACGGATCGGAACACTTCTAACGCAGTTCATCCGTCTGCTGCCCGCGGAGGAACCGCTGGCGGTTTTAGTTCTGCGGCGGCTGGACAAGCTCGTGCCGTATCTGGACGCGGAACAGACGGCACAGCTCCGCGCGGCTTTGGAAGCCCTGCCGGAGATGAAGAGCTTTGCGGTGAATTACGTCGAAAACCGTCTGCGCCGCCGGCTGGAGCTGCCGACGTTACCGCTCGAACTGTCCGTCGCGCAGATCTACCTCTCCAATCTGAAAAACGCCGTCCACTGGATGGTCAAGCTCACGCAGATCGACGCACTGGAGGACGATCTGAACGAGCAGCCGGAGCACACGTTCCATACGGCGATGCACCTGTCGAATCTCCTGTGCGTCAGCGAGCACCTGCCGGTGCGCGAGCGCGCCGGACGCGCCCTGCTTCAAATGCAGGAGCGCTTGAGCGTCGAGGAACAGAACGAGATCATCGTCGATCTGCTGCGCGAGCTGGAAACCGGGCAGGACGAGATCTCCGCCTATATCCCGCGCTACCTCGGCGTGATGATCGCGCGGCTGCCGGCGAAGGAGCTGAACGAGTGCCTTGAATTTCTGGAGGGGCATATCCGCCAGTCCTCGGCAAGAACAGCGGGAGCCTGCCTCTCCACGGTCAGCCGTATGCTCGAGACGCTGGCGGAGCCGTCGTGCGAACAGACCGACCGTTTGCTCGGACTGCTTCTCGCCGGCGTGAGCCACTATGACGATACCATCCACGACACTGCGCTGACCGTTCTGTGCGAGGACGTGCTGGCGAACGAAAGACTGCCAAAGGACGTCCGCCGCGACTACTATTTCCGCGCCGGCAAGAAGCTCCTGACCCTGCTCTCCGAACCGCGCGAGGGCCGCTTCACCTTCTTCACTATGGCGGCGATGCTCAACCGCGTCTACCGCTTTCTGGTGGACTGCCGCGTCGACGGGGCGGATTTCCGCCTGCCGGAGGCAAAGCCCGTCGCCTTCTTCCCTGGCACCTTCGACCCCTTCTCCGCCGGACACAAGCGCGTGGTGGAGGAGATCCTTGCGCGCGGCTTTGAGGTCTATCTTGCAATCGACGAGTTCTCATGGAGCAAGCTGGCGATCCCCAAGTTGCTGCGGCGGCAGATCGCCTCGATGAGCGTGGCGGACCGCATGGACGTCTACCTCTTCCCGGATGAGATCCCGATCAATATCGCCTATCCGTCCGATCTTGCGCTTTTGAAGTCGCTGTTTCCCGATCGTGCGCTCTGGCTCGTCACCGGCAGCGACGTGATCGAGGGCGCTTCTGCCTACCGCGAGTCTGTGCCGGGCAGCGCTGCGGATTTCGACCATATCGTTTTCCTGCGCGACAACACCGTGCGCCGGGAGGAGCTGGAGGCGCGCATCCGCGGCAGGCGGATCATGCTCACCCTGCCGGAATTCTATGAGACGGTCAGCTCCACGCGCATCCGCGATTATGTGGACAAGAATATGGACGTGTCGATGCTGGTCGACCCCATGGTGCAAAGCTATATCTATGAGAAAAACCTCTACCTGCGCGCGCCGCAGTTCAAGCAGGCGCTGCAGCGGCAGTCTGTTACGCTCGATTTCGCGTGGGATAAGCTCCGCTGCACCGCAACGCTCCGGCGCACGGAAGACGGCGCGATTCTGGCGCGGGCGGACGGCAGAACGATCCGCAGCACCGAGCTGTACGGCGCGCTCGGCTCTCTGTCCGGGGCGGAATATCTGCGCCGTCACAGCTCCGGCAGAATGCTGCTGATCGAGGCGGTGACGCTCGCACCGGAGGCGGACCCGGACTGCGCAAGGCGCGTTCTGACCGAGCTGCTGGCAAGAAGCCTTCCGGAGGATCACACCTATGCCCTCTGCCCAACGGCGGGCAAGGAATGGCTGACCGGGACGCTTAAGGAGCTGGGCTTCATGGCGCTGCCGGAGCAGCCGGACGTGCTGGCGGTGGATATGCGCACGCCCGTCATTTTGGTGCAGGACGTGCTGCGCCGCTTCAAGGAGCCGCACCGCAGCGACGATCTTGTGCGCGCCGCCGTGCTCGCTTCCAGACCGCGCCTGCGCCGGACGATCTGCAACCTCTTCCCCGGAAAGCTGCTGCTCAGCTTCGACGCGGAGCTACTGGACGCGGCGGTCATGGAGCGCGTGCGCGCTGCCGCTGGCGTGCAGCAGGCGCAGGAGCCGAAGACCCTCGGCAAGAGCATGTGCGTCCCTTACGGCAGCATCCTGTCCGGGGAGATCGTGCCGAACGTCGTCACCAAGAGCCTCCACGTGGACAAGGCTTATGAAAACGACATCTATCACTTCCGCATCCGCGCCTTCCCCGGCTATTCCGATCTTCCCGGGCAGGTGCGCACCATCCGCGCCTTCCACCGCCCGGTCATTCTGGTCGACGACCTTTTGCACAAGGGCTACCGGATCGAAAAGCTGGACCGCATCTTCCGGCAGGAGCAGCTGGAGATCCAGCGGATCGTAGTCGGCATCCTCTCCGGGCGCGGACGCGATCTGATGCAGCTGGAGCAGCGCGAGGTCGACTGCGAATACTTTATTCCGAACCTGCGCTACTGGTTCACGGAGAGCCTGCTCTATCCCTTCATCGGAGGCGACAGCATTTTGGGCGGCAAGTCGGTGGGCGGTCTGCTGCCGACGGAAAACCTGATCCTGCCGTACTGCGCGCCGGACTATCTGCGCGGTGTGGACGAGCAGACCATCCTTGCTCTGTCCGAAACGTGCCTCAACAATGCTTATGAGATCCTGCTGGCGTTGGAGCAGTGCCATCAGCGCAGCTTCGGCACACAGCTTACCCTCGGCCGTATGGCGGAGGCGCTGATCCGCCCGCGCGCGCCCTATCGCGGCAGACATCTGCAGTACGATCTGAGCGCGCTGCCGTCCGGCTACGTCGCGGACGACTTGGAGAGCTTCCGCCGCCTTCGGAGGACGAAGCGATGAAGAAAAACGGACTGCGCCTGACGCTGGTGGGACTGGGCGACGTGGGCGGCACCCTGCTGACGGCGCTAAAGCTGCTCGGAGATGAGATCGGAGAGATCGGAATCTATGATCCGTATGAACCGCTGATCGACCGCTATTGCATGGAGCTCGGACAGGTGCTGGATCGCCCGACGCCGCGCATCGTGCGCCGTGAGGCGGAAAACCTGTTCGACTGCGATATTTTCCTGTTCGCCGCCTCGAAGGGCGTTCCGCCGGTCGGCGCGGGGGGTGACGTGCGCCTTGTGCAGTTCGCGGGCAACCGCGAGCTGTTGAAACAATACACGAGGCAGGCGAGGAATACCGGCTTTTCCGGCCTGTTCTGCCAGATCTCCGACCCGGTCGATCTGCTCTGCCAATGCGTCTATTGGCAGTCGAATACGGACGAGAACGGCGCGTTCGACGGGCGCGGGATGCAAGCCGGTCAGGTCGTCGGCTTCGGGCTCGGCGTGATGGCGGCAAGAGCGCAGTATTACGCGCGGCAGCAGGGACTTGATCCGACAAAGATCGCCGCCTTCGGACCGCACGGCGCGGGGCTGGTGGTGGCGAACGATCTTGCGCAGTATGACGACGCGCTCTCCCTCGCGCTGACGAAGCAGACCGTGCAAGCCAATCACGCGGTGCGCGCGCTGGGCTTCAAGCCCTATATCGCGCCTGCGCTCTCCTCCGCCTGCATCAGCCTTTTGAACCTGCTGCGCGGGAAGCCCTTCTACGGCGCGATCCCGTCGGACGGCGTCTGGTTCGGTTGTCTGGCACGCCGGACGGAGCAGGGCTTTGCGCCGCTGCACGACGTATCGACCCTCCCGCCGCAGCTTCGCGGCCGGATCGAGAACGCCATTCGGGAATTGAAGGAGTGGGAACCGCAATGCAGACTCTGACGATCCTCTCCTGCGGTCACAGCGACCGGCTGGAACGGCTTCTTGGCGAGCTTCCCGCGCTGAACGGCGCGGCGCGCATCGACGCGGCAGAGATAGAGCAATACGATCTGCGCGGCAGGAGACTGCTCTTTACCGTGGCGGTCGACGTCTTCGGCGAGGACGCGGCGCTGTGCGCGCTGATCCGATACTTCCGCTCGCATACCGACTGCCTGCACGGCGCGACTGCCGCCGTGATCGTCGACGGCGCGACGGAGCTGGATACCAAGGATGTCGCGCGGCGGCTGGTCTTCGCGGCGAATATGGCGGGCTGTGCCTTTCCCGGCAAGCCCCTTGTGGAGGCGACCGGCTCCCTGCAAAACCTTTCGGTCCTGCAAAGGAAGAACGGGCTTCCGTCTCTGGACGAAACCTACCGCTTCGCCGTATCCGCACTGCTGGAGCGGCTACAGTCGGAACAGCCAATAAAAAAAGAACGGCCGAAGCTGCTGGTGCTCCACGCTTCGGATCGGGAAACGTCCAACACGCTTGCTTTGGGTGAGCTGGTCACGCGGCAGCTTCCGGACTTCGAGATCGAAACGATCTCCCTGCGCAACGGCACGATCCATGATTGCCGCGGCTGCTCTTACAAGGTCTGCTCCCATTTCGCGGCGCAGAGCAGCTGCTTCTACGGCGGCACGATGGTGGACGAGGTCATCCCCGCAGTGCTGAACGCCGACGCGCTTTTGCTTCTTTGCCCGAATTACAACGACGCGGTCGGCGCGAACGTTATGGCGTTCATCAACCGGCTGACGGGACTGACCGTCAGCAACGCGCTCTACGGACGCAGCCTTTACGCGATCGTTGTCTCCGGCTATTCGGGCGGCGATCTGGTGGCGCAGCAGCTTCTGGGCGCGCTCTGCCTCAACAAGGCGCTCTCCCTGCCGCCGCGCTTCTGCCTGATCAAGACCGCAAACGATCCCGGCACTGCACTGAAGCTGCCGGACGTCGCCGCGCAGACGCAGGCCTTCGCCGCCGCAATGCGGGCCGGACTGAAAGAACAGTCGTGAGCTCGATCAGTCTGCCGGTCAAAGAAAAGGGATGCATCACGTGTCTGTTTACATTCTCCGCAGGCTGTGATATAATCCAACCGAAGGAGGCAGACGCTATGGACTACGAGAATGATACCGCTTGGGTGCGCGGGATGCTCTACCCGGGCGAAAACCTGCTTTGGAGCGGCAAGCCGGGCAAGGGGCATTTCTTCCGCAAGGAGGATCTTCCCATGCTCCCGTTCAGCCTGCTGTGGTGCGGCGTTGCCTTTTATGCGCAATACACTGCGGCAAAAAGCGGCGCGTCGCTGATGCCCAGACTGTGGGGGCTGCTCATCACCTGCCTCGGTCTGTACTTTATGTTTGGTCGTTTCGTCGTCAGATGGATCAACACGAGAAAGAGCCGCTACGCGCTGACCAGTCAGCGCATCATCGTGCAGGTCGGCAAGGTCAGCAAGTCGATGGATCTGCAATATCTGCCCCGCATGACCGTGACCCGCTTCCCGGACGGCAACGGCGATATCCGCTTCGGCGACACCGTGAGCGCCCGCCGCGGCAGCACGGGATACGAGCGCTCTTCCTTCGCAGACGCAATGACGGAGCTGCGGAATATTCCCGACGTCAGCAATGTCGAATATCGCATCCGTACCGCCGTGGAACAGGCCTACCGCGCTAAACAATCAGAATAAATAAACGCCCCCTGCCACCAACGTGGCAAGGGGCGTTTGCTGTATTTTGAGAAGCGTCCTTCCTTGTCATTGCGAGCCGCAGAATGCGGCGTGGCAATCTGTCCCTCGCAGGGTTGGTACGCAGCAGAGAAATATGATGTTGACAACCCCTCAGTCTTTGCCTTCGGCAAATCCGGCTCCTCTTACACAGGGGAGCCTTTCGCACGGGTCATTTGCGAGGGTGTCTTTCTCGGATCAGACCGCAGCGAGGATGTGCAGATTGCGCACCGTGCCGTCCGTGATGCGGTCGTTGACGGAATAGGCGTGCTTCTCCAGATCGCCGCAGATTGCCTTGGTCAGCCCTCTGTCCTGCAGGACCGTGATGAATTCGCCCGCGATTTCTTCGATCATGCCGTATTTCCGCATGGCCTCGTCCTCGCTGCGGTGATCGCTCGTGAGCAGGAAGGACAGCTTATCGGCAAGAGCCTTGCCCTCATCCGTCTGCCGCAGGGCGCGGAAGCTCCACTTATAGTACGGCATATAGCGCTGATGCAGCGCAAAGAAGACCTTTATTGTCGCCGTGACGAATTCGACACAGGCCAAAGACGCCGCTTCCGGCTCGCCGTGCTGCAGGCAGCGCAGGAAATTATACTGCCCGGACTGCGCCATCAGCAGGAGATTGCCCGCAATGCGCTTCAGGCGGACGTCCTCCGGCATGTCCGCGATCTTCTGCCGAATGGCGGTAAACTCGCCGTAGTTGTCGAAGAAGACCTCCCCGTTGACCGCCTCGGCAAGCGCCGAATCGGGAAGGGTCAGCCACGACTGCACGGAAAGCTCGCCCGTGGGAGAGCCGACTGCCGCCTGATAGAATTCCGCCGTGCGCAGCACGCCGTTGCGGTTGCCGCCGACGGGAGACAGCGGCTGGCGCTTCACGCCCTCGAACTCCTTTGGGAGCTTCGCGTAGGCGCGCTCCAGAAGGAACGCCCTGCGCCGGTCGACCACGTCCTCTCCGGGCAGGAAAATGCAGAAGCCCGGCTCAAAGTCGTGATCGCGCGAGATTTCATCGTCAAAGCCAAAGCGATCCGACCCGCTGCCGACGCTGCCGACCGCGAGAAAGGGCAACAGGTCTGCAAATTCGTTTTCCAGCATCGGCTTGCCGTAGGCCTCAAAATAGCCGCGCGACAGTTCAAGTCCGTTCATAGATTTCCCTCGCTCTCTGTTTCAGGGTTTCCTCCGTGTAAAAATAGCCGTAATAGCCGAAGACCGGAGCGCATTTTTCGCAGACGAAGGCATAGTTGCCGTCGCGCGGGAGATCCTCGGTGTCCAGCAGCGCCTCGGCGCGGCGCAGGTACGCCTCGATGCGCGCCTCTGCCGCCTCGTAACCCTCCTCGGCGCAGAGCAGATCGGCAAGGTTGAGGTAGGTGATCGCCGCCTCCGCCTCGCCGTGCGGCCGCCGCTCCATGATGGCGATCGCTTTTTCGTACAAGCGCTCCGCCTCGCGGTACTGCTCCAGCTCCGACAGCGTCAGCGCCATATTGTTATACAGCGCGGCAAGGCGGTCGTCGTCCGCCGCAAGACGCGTTTCATAGATCGTCTGCGCCCTGCGGTACAGGGGGAGGGCGTCGCGCGCTCTGCCGAACGCCTTGTAGCCCGTCGCGGCGTTGATCAGGGTCGTGCCGCCGGTCACGGCGTCCTGCATTTGGAGGTCCTCCATGAGCGCAAGCGCGCCGTCGATCGCGGCGAGGCATTCCGCCTCCTTGCCCATCTTGCGGTAAATGCCGATTTGCTCGTTCAGTACGGTCAGCTTGCCCTGCCGGTCGCCGCAGGCGTCCGCCTCGCGCAGCCAGTTGCCGAGCAGCCGCTCGCCGGCGGCGTAGTCGTTCTGCGCAAGATAGCCGTCGAGCTTGGAAAGCACGCGCCGGATCGGGATCGGCGTGACCTCCGGGTGCATGTTCATCGGGCAGCACGGCTCGGTATAGTCCTCTTTCGCCAGCGGCGCTGCGTTCTGATTGTTTTCCATACGATTCCCTCCGCTGTGTCACTTTCATTTATTATAGCACAGGAGCTTCCATATTGTCACGGATTTTTTCGCCCCCTGCCAGGCTGTCAAAAACGGTTTTTTCGACACGCTGACAGGCTGACAAAAAGTTCGGAAGACAAGCAACTCACGACCGTCGGCGCACATAGGTACGGTGGGTCGTGAGTTGCGCAGTAAGTCATAATCCTTGCGAAGCAAGCATTTTGCAGCCTAAATTGATAGAAATAACTGAAACGTTCAAACAGGGAAAACCAAAAAAATGTTTTAATGATTTTGACGGTTACGGGCTTTTTTGCAGTCGGAGCGGATGTCTTTAGCGGTTGTCGACGCGCTCGGGGAAGAGGTCGTGCCCGCTCAGGCGCTGCCAGGCGACGTCCTCCCACTTCGTTCCGGGCTTGCCGTAGTTGCAGTACGGGTCGATCGAAATGCCGCCGCGCGGCAAGAATTTGCCCCAGACCTCGATATACTTCGGCTCGAGCAGACGTACCAGATCCTTCATGATGACGTTGACCACGTCTTCGTGGAAATCGCCGTACTGGCGGAAGGAAAACAGGTAGAGCTTCAGCGACTTGCTCTCCACCAGCTTCTGATCCGGCACGTAGGAGATATAGACCGTGGCAAAGTCCGGCTGCCCTGTGATCGGGCAGAGGCTCGTGAACTCCGGGCAGTTGAATTTTACGAAATAGTCGTTGTCGGGGTGTTTGTTGCGGAAGGATTCCAGCATGCCGGGGTCGTAGGTCACGGGGTAGACCGTCCCGGAGCTGCCCAGCTTGGTCAGGTTTTCTTTTTCTCTCATCATAGCCTCCGAAAGATTGTATTTGCCGACGCAGAAAAAGAAAACAGCCCTGTAGACACAGGACTGCGATCGAAACAGTCCCGGTTTTCTTTTACGACAGGAGGGTACCAATGAACTGTCGGCGTCATGCAAGGCGTATTATAACACGACTATGTGAAAAGTCAAGAGAAAACAGCCTGCGCCGAAGGGCGCAGGCTGCGCAGCGTGTCGAAAAACCTTTTTCGACACGCTGACGGGCTGTCAAAAAGTTCGGAAGACAAGCAACTCACGACTGTAGGCGTACATAGGTACGGTAGGTCGTGAGTTGCGCAGTAAGTCGAAATATTCAATATATTCTACCTCTTCCCAAACCTTTAGGGACAGATTGC
>JAFQZN010000045.1 GCA_017405865.1 Oscillospiraceae bacterium
AACCGTGCTTCTCGTCAAGCGACCGGTAGCTCCAAAAATGGGAAGGCTTTTGCCTTCCCATTTTTGACTGGCCGGAATACTCCGGCGGCGAAGCCGCCTCCGTGACACTTCGGATTTGCTCTGTTTCTCCGCAAGCGGAGAAACGCAGCGCTCCGCGCAGCCAAATCCTCGTGTTCGAACCGTGCTTCTCGTCAAGCGACCAGTAGCTCCAAAAAGAGGAGGTCGTAAGACCTCCTCTTTTTGGAGCTACTGGCCGGACTCGAACCGGCGACCTGCTGATTACGAATCAGCTGCTCTACCAACTGAGCCACAGTAGCGTATCTGCGATTTGCGGGTTTCATTCTACAGCATATTGCGGCTCTTGTCAAGTAAAAATCAGAAATATTTTGTCAAATACAATTGCGCAGGGCGGCCAGAGCCTTTTTCTCAATGCGCGAGATCTGTACCTGCGAGACACCGAGGATTTTGGAGGTCTTGTCCTGCGTCAGACCGTGAAAATAGCGCAGCTTGATCACCATTTGCTCCCGTTCGTTCAGGCTGGAGATCGCCTCCTTCAGCGCGATCCGTTCCACAATGCTATCCTCCATTCCTCCGTCGGTCAGAATATCCTCCAGCGCAAGACCGTCCTCGCCGCTGCGCTTTTGGATGGATTCCGCCGTGCCGGTCGCGGTCTCTGCGGCGGCGATCTCTTCCGGCTGCAGTCCGGTTTCGCTGCTGATCTGCTGAAGGGTCGGCTCCTGCCCGAGGGCGTTCGTCAGCCGCTCCCTTGCCGCGCGGATCATGGCGGAGCGCTCCTTGAGGCTGCGGCTGACCTTGACCGTGCCGTCGTCACGCAGAAAGCGTCGGATTTCACCCGCGATCTTCGGTACGGCATAGGTAGAAAACTGCGTGCCGTAGTCCGGGTCGAAGCCGTCTACCGCCTTGAGAAAGCCGAGAGAGCCGAGCTGAAACAGGTCGTCCGGATCGACGCCGCGCCCGAAATAGCGCCGCGCAACCGACCAGATCAGCCCGGTGTTCTGCACAACAAGCGTCTCCGCGGCCTCACGGTCGCCATGTTGCGCACTGCGCAGCAGCTCCTCTTGCGGCAGGCTCACTTTTTCCCTCCGCGCCGCACGATTTTCCGCTTCATATGGACTGTCGTTCCCTTTCCCGGGGTGGAGGAGAGGTGAAACTCCGTCATGAAGCTCTCCATGATCGTGATGCCCATGCCGGAGCGTTCCTCGCCGCCGGTTGTGAACATCGGCGTCCGCGCCTGCGCGACGTCTTCGATTCCGCGTCCGCGATCTTTGACGACGAGATCGAGCACGTTGTCCGGCAGGATCCGCGCCTTCAGGATGACGGGCCCGAGCTCGTCCGGGTAGGCGTGGACGATGCAGTTGGTGACCGCCTCGGAAACGGCGGTCTTGATGTCTCCCAGCTCGTCAAGCGTCGGATCGAGCTGCGCGGCAAAGCACGCGACCGCCGCCCGTGCGAAGCTCTCATTTGCAGACTTGCTCGGAAATTCGAGCGTCATGTAGTTTTCGCCCTTCATTTTGGACATTCCTCCTTGATCTCCGTGATTTTTTCAATGCCGGCGGCGCGCAGCACCTTATACGGCTGCGCAGGGATGTTTTGAAGCAGCAGTTTTCCCTGCAGCGTGTTCATGCGCCGCAGCGCGTGCAGGACGACGGCGATGCCGCTGGAATCCATAAAGCGCACGTCGCGGAAATCAAGAATGCAGCGCAGGGGCATGTAGACGTCGATCTTGTCGGAAACGGTGTCCATGATCTCCTTTGCGCTGTGGTGATCGATCTCTCCGGTCAGCGCGATCGTGAGCTGTCGATCCTGCACGAAGCTGGTCAGTTTCATGTGTTTCCTCCCTCCAGAATAAAAAACGCACATGGCTGTCTGCCACGTGCGTTCAGTATACGCCCAATTGCTTGCGCGGTTTGTCGAAAGGGGCCTGTCCGTGCATTTTTATTCCTTGAACAGCGGGAAGGTGACGGTAAAAACCGTGCCGCATTCCTTTCCAGCGCTGACGGTGACGGCGCCGGAATTGCGCTTTACCATGTCGTGGACGATGGACAGCCCCAGACCTGCTCCGCCTGCGGCGCGGGAGCGCGCCTTGTCTACGCGGTAAAAGCGCTCGAAAATATGCTCCATCGCTGCTTCCGGGATGCCGACGCCGGTATCTGCCACGGTCAGGATCACGTTCTGCCCGTTTTCGGTCAGCGTAAGATGGACGCTGCCGCCGTCACGGTTGTATTTGATCGCATTTTCCGTCAGGTTAAAGACGATCTGATACAGGTCATCCTCTACGGTTTTGACCGTACAGCCGTCTGCAAGCGCACAGTCGAGCGTGACGCCGCGCAAGTCCGCGAGCGGCGCGAGCATGCGGGTGACCTTGCGCACCGTCGCCGCCGCGTCGATGACCTCGCACTCAGACTCCACGGCACTGTCCAGCTTGGTCAGCGTCAGCAGCTTTTGCGAAAGCCGCCCGAGACGGTCGGCCTCTCTGCCGATGTCACCGATGAATTCGCGCTGGGTGCCGACGTCCATTTCGTTCTGGAGGATGGAGTCAGACAGCAGCTTGATCGACGCCAGCGGCGTCTTCAGCTCGTGCGAGGCGTCAGAGACGAACTGACGGCGCACCTGTTCGGATTCCTCCAAACGCTCTGCGAGATTGTTGAACTCCCGGCCGAGAAGATCCAGCTCGTCATGGCCGCGCATCTGCACCTTATAGCTGTAATCACCCTCGCGCATCCTGCGAATGGACTGCATGATTCGCCGCAGCCGACGGGAGAAGGCGGTCGAAAACAGCAGGGAGATCAGAATGACGACGATCTCGAGCGCAATGGAGAGGCGAAGCACGTTGGTCTGCAGTGCGTCGATCAGCTGCGCCTGCTCGGTGCTGCGCTGCATCAGATAGACCGCGCCGCGCACCCTCCCGCCGCGCATCAGCGGCATGGAGACGCGGCTCTCAATCGCGCCGTCGCCGTAGACGCTGTAGAAAACGTCCTGCCCCTCCAGCGCGGTAGAAAGCTCCGGAAAGTCCACCTGCGCCCCTGCGGCGCTGCCGACCGTCAGAGAGTCGTACAGCGCAACGCCTTCGGCGTCCGTGACGACGGTGCGCGTGGTGCGCAGATCGTCCAGCGAGTTGATCGTCAGCTCCGTATCGGCAGAGGCGAGATCGTCGATCGGCAGCAGGGCGGAGGTCATCAGCTTTGCCTTTTCCTCCAGCGACTGACGCTGCGCATTGAAAATCATGCGCCGCATCGTCGACGAGGTGTAGATATTCAGAAGAAACAGCACCACTGCGGTGATGAGAATATAGGCGATCGCAAAGCGCAGCTGGGAGCTGCGCAGAAACGGCGACAGCTTCTTTTCAGGCTTTGAAATAGTACCCAACTCCCCACTTGGTCATAAAGTATTCCGGCTCTGCCGGAACGGTTTCCAGCTTTTCACGGATCCTGCGGATGTGGACGTCCACCGTGCGGATGTCGCTGCGGTATTCGTAGCCCCAGATCAGGTCAAGCAGATTTTCGCGCGAATAGACGCGGTTCGGATTTTTGATCAGCAGCTCCACCACGTCGAATTCGCGCGCCGTCAGCTCGACCGGCACACCGTTCTTGTAGACGTTGCGCGCCTGCGTATCGACCGTGAGCTGACCGACCGTGATGCGGCTGCGCGTATTTTCCAGCCCACCGCTTCTGCGCAGCAGCGCGCGGATGCGCGATTTCAGCTCCAGAATGTTGAAGGGCTTGGTCAGATAGTCGTCCGCGCCCTGCTCAAAGCCGAGCAGCTTGTCCATGTCCTCGGCGCGGGCGGTGAGCATGATGATCGGCACGTCCGAAAACTCGCGGATGCGGCGGCAGGCCTCCATGCCGTCAATCTCCGGCATCATCACGTCCAGCACGATCAGCCGAATGCTCGGATCGTGCGCCAGCTCGATCGCCTCGCGGCCGTTGGTGCCGGTGACGACCTCGTAGCCGTCGTTCTGCAGATTGAATTTTATTCCCTTGACGAGCAGCTCTTCGTCGTCAACTACCAGAATCTTCATCGTTTTCCTCCACCGTTACGTAATTGCGGATCATTTCAAAGCGGCCTTCGCCGATCCCGTCTACCTTCATCAGCGCTTCGATACAGGAGAAGCTCCCGTGGCTTTCGCGGTAATCCAGAATCCGCTGCGCAAGCGTCTGGCCGATGCCGGGCAGGGAGGAAAGCTCCTCCAAATCTGCCGTGTTGATGTTGACCACCGCGCCGAGCGAGCGCTCCGGCAGCGCAGCCGGGTCTGCGCCGATCAGCCGCTCCTGCGCGGAAACGTCAGTTTTCTCCGTCACGATCCGCTGCGCGCCGCCTGCCGCACTGCTGCCGCGAGACAGTCCGAAACAGAACGCGAAGAAAATGCACACAAGCGCCAGAAGAAGCCACGCGAATTTCAGATGCTTCATGATCTTTTTCCTCTGCCTGTCCGTTGACACGGGCAAGATTTTTGCTATAATGGTACATACATAATAATTATAACACAGCTTGACTGCCCGCGGCAATCCCAAAACCGCTGCGGATGGGGGATATTTATGAAAAAATACAGAATTTTGACTTTGCTCCTGTGTTTGCTTCTGCTTTTGCAGTGTCTGACACCGGGCTTTGCGACGGAAGCAACGGAAGAGAGCGCGTCCGAAACGGCGGAGGATCTGCCGGAATCGGAAGAGGTACAGTATCCCACCGGCCTGGAGGCACCGCCGGAGCTGATCGAGTACAGCTTCCCGCCGATCGACGACGATTTCAGGGTTCGTGCGAAGGCGACTGCCCTGATCGAGCTTAACTCCCACACGATCGTCTATGCGCAGGAGCTGGATCGGCAGGTCTACCCCGCCAGTCTGACGAAGATCATGACCTGCATGCTCGCGCTGGAGCACGGCAATCTGGACGACGTTCTGACCGTCTCGGAAACGGCACTGCAAAACTTGAGCGAGTACGGCAGCACGGCGGGTCTCGTGGAGGGCGAACAGATTAGTCTGCGGGAGCTTCTCTACTGCATCATGGTGTCGTCTGCCAACGAGGGCTGCAACGTGGTTGCCGAGTATATCGCCGGCAGCACGGAGGCCTTCGTCACGATGATGAACGAAAAGGCCGCTGCGCTGGGCATGCACGGCACGCACTACGCCAATACCCATGGTCTGCACAACAGCGAGCATTATACGACGGTGCGCGATCTTGCCGTGCTGGCGACCTGGGCGTGGCAGAATCCGCAGTTCCGCGAATTCTCCACGACGACGG
This sequence comes from Oscillospiraceae bacterium, assembly GCA_017405865.1. GTDB lineage: Bacteria > Bacillota > Clostridia > Oscillospirales > Oscillospiraceae > JAZOXB01. Next base: position 5,260 of record JAFQZN010000045.1, read on the forward strand.
TACATACCGTCCCGGCGACCAATAAATCGGACGAGCGGACGCTGACGACCACGAATTATCTGACCTCGACGGATACGTACGGGCGCTACTATTATGAGAAGGCGGCGGGCGTGAAGACCGGCTTTACCACGCCGGCAGGCGGCTGCCTGATCAGCACGGCAACCGACGGCGACCTTTCCTTTATGAGCATCGTCTGCGGCTGCGAGCAGCTGATTGACAACGACGGAAAAGATCTGGACATGCGCTTCATCGAGACGAGAAATCTCTTTGACTACGGCTTTGAGACCTTCTACTACGTGCAGGTGCTGACAGATACCGCGATGCTTGCGCAGCCGGTCGTGCTCTACGCGAAGGGTCGCAAGAGCGTCGTCGTCCACGCGAAGGACAACGCGACGGTGCTGCTGCCGCGCTACTGTCAGGCGGAGGACATCTCCATGCAGATCCGTTACGACAGCGACGCGCCGCTGGAGGCGCCCCTTGCGGAGGGACAGCGGGTCGGCACGGTGACGGCAATGTATGGCAGCATCCCGCTGGTGACGAGCGATCTCGTTACGTTCTCGAAGGTCGAACGTGAGGACGAGATCGCGCCTGCGGATGAGAGCGGCGGCGGAAGCGGGAGCCTGCTTTCCGAGCTGCTGCGCTACTGGTATCTGACCGTGCCGCTGCTGTTGATGTTACTTTTGCTGATCCTTTTGCTGATCGTTCGTGCGATCAATGTTCACAGGGAAAAGAAGAGAAGAAGACAGCGGAGGAGACGCAATGGATAAGATGGATGCGCTGCGGGAGAAGTGCCTTTCCTGCAGGAGCTGCCCGCTCGCCGCGACGCGCACCAAGGTCGTCTTCGGCGTGGGACCTGCGCCGTCTGACATCGTATTTGTCGGCGAAGGACCGGGGCAGCAGGAGGATCTGACGGGTGAGCCGTTCGTCGGTGCGGCGGGCAGGCTGCTCGACGATATGCTCTCCATCATTGACCTCGGCAGGCAGAACTGCTATATCTGCAATATCGTCAAATGCCGTCCGCCGCAGAACCGCGACCCCATGCCCGAGGAGCAGGACGCCTGCATCGGCTTTTTGCAGGAGCAGCTTGCGCTGCTGCAGCCGAAGATTGTGGTCTGTCTCGGCAGGATCGCCGCCATGCGTCTGATCCGCGAGGACTTCCGCATCACGCGCGAGCACGGACAGTGGACGCAGAAGGACGGGATCTGGTATTCCGCGCTCTATCATCCGTCTGCACTGCTGCGCGACGTTTCCAAGCGACCGGAGACCTTTGCCGATCTGCTTTCCCTGCGCAGCAAGGCGCGCGAAGTTGGGTGCATAGAGTATAAAACGGAGTGATCATCTTTGATCGCTCCGTTTTTTGCACGAAAGTGTATGGATTTTTATGAAAAGATATGGTATGATGAAACCGTGAGAAGTATCTCATCATTGCGAAAGGAGAGACGATTATGAAAAAGCGCATTTTTGCACTGCTTCTTGCAGTTTTGATCCTCGGCTCCGCGCTGACCCCGGCAGTCTTCGCCGATGAAGGTCACGTTATTACCTTCGACCCGGTGGAAACCGAGGGCGGCAGCCTGAACGGCGCGACGAACTGGCGCAGAGTGCCGGACGGTCAGCCCATCGGCGAGATGCCCGTGCCGACCAATTCCAACCCCAACATGTCCTTTGAGGGGTGGTTCGACGACGACCACAGCGAATACACCGCCGATACCATCCTGACTGCGGACGTTGTCGTCCACGCCTACTGGATGGAAAAGCAGTCTGCCATGCCCTTTACCGATATTGCGGGACACTGGGCGCTCGAAGGCATTCAATTCTGCTATGAAAACGGCCTGATGACCGGCATGACGCCCACGACCTTCGGCCCCGAGCTGACGACCACCCGCGGCATGGTCGTGACCGTTCTGTACCGCATGGAGAATGAGCCGCCCGTCGGCGGTCTGATCAATCCGTTCAAGGACGTGGAGTTCCCGGACTGGTACGGCTCTGCAGTCGTCTGGGCTGCGTCCGAGGGGATCGTCAACGGCGTGGAAAAGGACGTCTTTGACCCGAACGGCAATATCACCCGCGAGCAGCTCGCCGCGATCCTGTACCGCTACGCGAATTACTGCAAGTATTCCACCGACATCAAGTACGTCCTCAACGATTTCAAGGACAAGGACGAAGTGCAGGAGTACGCCGTCGAGGCGATGAAGTGGGCGTATGCCGCCGGACTGATCACCGGTATGCAGGAAGGCAAGGACTTCTACCTCAAGCCCGGCGCAAACGCCACCCGCGCGCAGATCGCCACGATCCTGATGCGCTTTATGCAGAGCGTTGTGCCGCACGAAACCAAGGTCGGCTTCTGCAATCTGGAAATGACGCTGCCCGCGTCGTGGTACAACGAATACACCTACGAAGCTGCGCTGAACGAGGACGGAAGCTCCTACTGCACCTTCCGCTGCCGCAGAGAGCAGGAGGCGGGCATGGGCGGCATGCTGTTCTCCATCGAACTCCGCAAGCCTCCCGTGCCGGATTATCCCACGGCATACGAGGTCGTCGGCACGTTAAGCAAGGACGGCGAGTATTACAATATCATCATCGTCTACGGCGGCGGCGTGGAATGCGATCAGTACAAGGATCTGTATTTCGCCATGAAGGCAGAGAAGGATAACATTGTCAAGTCCTTCGTCGGCTATAACGGCTGGAAGGTCGCCTTCGGCTGATGATAATTACCACCGAGAGGGTGCGCGCTTGCGCACCCTCTTTTGTACGATATGGTAAGCCGCGCTGCGGAATTTCCGCAGCGCGGTTTTGCGCGGCCCCTTTGTCTGCCGGAAGGATCATTTCCTTCGCAGAACCTTGTAAATGCCGATTACAAGACATGCCAGAGGGATATGAGTCAGAATCATCAGGATGGTATAGACGAAGCGCAGACCTTTTTCTGCCAGCATTGCAGAGAGATCCTGATAGAGCGGCACGCCGGAGCCGCTGTAGATCAGCATATAGTCCGAGCCCAGCCTGTAGTTGACGGGAATCGCCACCAAACAAAGCAGAAGGATCGGAATCATGCACCAGAGCGAGTCCTTCCATTCGAGCTTATGATAGCCCGTCATCAACAGGAAAACGCCGGTGACGAACATTGCGGAGTGGAAATACAGGGAGTAGAAGGCACCGAAGGTCCAGAAGGGATAAAAGTTCAGCCCGTTGCAGTAAATGACGCCGACGCCGCCGTAGAGTAGACCGATGGTGGTGAGGAACGCCAGCGCTGCGCGCTTTACTTTCCCTTTTCCCCATGCCGCAAAAGGAAGCGTGAAAATATAAAGAGAGCAGGTGTAGATCGGTAGAATGCCGCCTACGTTGAAGCCGCGCCCCGTGGTGATGTCATAATAGCTTTCCCAACTGATCTTGCAGATTTCAAGCGTGAGGGAAATCACGAACAGAACCTTGAGCAGCATCGTGACCTTCCGGTGCTCGGTTTTGCGCAGCAGCCAGCACAGGGAAATGCCCAGCACCCACACAAGAATGATATAGACGATGTGAGGTGTGCTGAATAAGTCCGAGGAAAAGTCCTCGATATTGCCCTTATAATCAAAAAAACCGTAATTCACGGTGCTCATCTCAGTCGCTCACCTCAATGTGCTATATAAGAAGGGCTGCAATGCCTGCTTTAAAATGCCCAGTTGCCCTTGCGGAAGATCGGGACGGTCTTGCCGTCGCGGGTGATCGCGTCGATGTCCAGATCGGCAGAGCCGATCATGAAGTCCTCATGGATCATCGAGTCGTTGATCCCCATTTTGCGGCATTCTTCGAGGGTGTACTTGTCGAAATCTTTGATCGTATCGGCAAAGCCCATGCCGAGCGCCAAATGGCAGGCGGCATTCTCGTCAAACAGGGTTTCGTAGAACAGCAGCCCGGAATTCTGAATAGGGGAGTCGTAGGGGACGAGCGCGCATTCGCCGAGATAGGCGGCGCCTTCATCCATGGAGATCAGCTTCTTCAGCAGCTCTTCGTTCTTTTCGGCGTGGACCTCGACCGCCTTGCCGCTTTCAAAGCGGACGGAGAAATTCTCGATGAGCTGACCTTGATAGGAAAGCGGCTTCGTGGAGTAGACGATGCCCTCCGCCTTGCCGCGCATCGGGGAGATGAAGACCTCCTCGGTGGGAATGTTCGGGTTGAAGAAGACGCCCTTGAGAGAGGTTTCACCGCCGCCCTTGAACTCCGCCTCGGGGATCATGCCGACGCGCAGATCGGTGCCGTTGCTGCTCTTATAGACCAGCGTTTCGATGCCGAGACTGTTCAGATACGCGCAGCGCTTGGCAAGGTCTTCGTTGTGCGCGTTCCACGCGGCAACGGGGTCATCGTCCACGCGGGAAGCGTCTAAAATCGCCTCCCAGAGCTTCTCGATCGCCTGCCCCTTACTCAATTCGGGGAAGAGTTTTTTTGCCCACGCCGCGCCGGGGACGGCGGCGATGCACCACTGATATTTGTTTTCGATCTGATCGCGGTAGGGCTTGATGACCTTGTACCTGGACTGCTGTGCCTTTGCCATCTTTTCCTGATTGACGCCCTTCAGACCGTCGGGGTCTTCGGAAACAAGGTAGATGCGGCAGGGGATCTCGTCGAGGTAGTGCTTCCAGCGGGCTTCCTCCCAGTCTGCGACCGTGCCGAGGTTTTTCTGGCTGCGCCAGCGGATCTGGATCTTGTCCAGCGGCTGATAGTTCCAGTCGACGATCACGCGCTTTGCACCGGCGCGGTAGCACTCCTCGACGACCATCTTGACAAATTCGGGCTGATCGAGCTCGGCGGCGACAAAGACCTCCTGCCCTTTCTGAACGTTGATGCCGACCGTGGCGATCAGCTTTGCATAGCTGCGAAGTACGGTTTTTTTCATGAGAACCTCCTTGGTGTTGATTTCCATGCTATTATATCAGACATTTTTCCGCTTTTCAATATTGCATTGCGCGGGCAAAACGAGTAAAATATTAGAAAAAACGGAATGAAGGAACAGATACGAATGGATCTCAATACTGCGGATTTTGAAGAGCTGCTGCGCCTCGGCGTCGGGCAAGAGCTGTATCGCGGCGAGGAGGGCAGAATCCTTTTAGAGGATGGCGGCGGCTTTTATACGCTTATGTCCGATATTCTTGACGGGGAAACGCTGCTCGACCGCCTGCGCGCCCTTCGGCTGCCGGACTTCCATCTCGCTACGGTGAAAAGCACGGACGCGCTGCGCGCAATGGAGCGTGAATACGGACTGACGGAGAACCATCCCTGCACGCAGTGGGTCTACTGCCTGCCGGAGCCGCCGGCGTATCCAGACTGCGACATCCGCCCGCTGTCGCCGGAGCACGCGCAGCAGGCCGGAGAACAGTACCATCACAACTTTGACTACGTGCGCGAACGCATTGCAGCGGGCAAAATGTGGGGCCTGTTTGAAGACAGCGCGCTTGCCGGCTTTATCGGCGTTCACACGGAGGGAGCGATCGGCATGCTGGAGATCCTGCCTGCCTATCGCAAGCGCGGCTACGGCTTTGCGCTGGAGGCCTTTTTGATCGGCCTGCAGAGAAAGAACGGCGCGATCGCGTACTGCCACGTGATCGACGGCAACGAAGCCTCCGTTCATCTGCAACAGAAGCTCGGCATGCAAAAGGCCGATCTGCCTGCCATCTGGTGCTGGAAAAAGGATGAAGGCATTGTCCAAATGACCTGAAAAGCATCCGATACTCTGGAGGATAGTTACATGAGAAAACACCTTGCCATCCTGCTGTTTGCTGCGATCCTTATCTGCCTGTTCGCAGGCTGCAAAAACGGCGGGGCGACCACTGATACAACCGTCGGGACGGAGGCAGCGACAGAACCCGCGTCCACAGACGACGTGTCGACGCAAGCGCTTACGGAGACTTCCAAATCGGACTACAGCGCATGGAGCGTCGCGCTGCTTGCCGACGCCGATAATTCCGACCATCCCCGCAACGGGATTCTCCGCGAGGCCTGCAAGAGCTGGTGCGATGCGCGCGGAGCGTCTTTTTCTGCTTACGAGGCTACGGAGCAATCGACGTCAGCGCTGAAAGCCTTGATCGACCAGGCGGTCGAGGATGGAAACCGCATTCTGATCCTGCCGGGGTGGACGGCTGCCGACCCGATCAAGGACGGCTTGAAAAAACACCCGAGCGTCCGCTTCGTTCTCGTCGACGTGACGGCCAATTTCGGAAAAAGCTACGTTTTTCCCGAAAACGTCTGCAACGTTTTGTTCCAGGAACAGGTGATGGGCTTCATGGCAGGCTATGCGGCTGTGAAGCTCGGCTATCGGCATTTGAGCTTCGTCGGCGCCAAGAATACTGCCCCCGTTATTCGCTGCGGCTACGGCTGTGTGCAGGGGGCGAACGCCGCCGCTTTAGAGCTTGACGTTGAAAGAGAAATCGCCGTCGATTTTGTCTATGCCGATACGACCGCTGTGAGCCCAGCTGTGACTTCGTACATAGAAGAGATGTTTCGGAAAAAGGGAGTTGAACTCTGCATTGCCTGCGGCGAAAACGTGGAAGCCTCTGCCTATGAAGCAGCACAGAGAACGGGCAGCGGCAGGGTCATCGGTACGGGCACGGATATGATGCTGTTTTTGAATCCAGACGACGAGGCTGAGCCGGTTGAGACCATTGTTGCCTCCGCCGTGAAGAACTATTCCGCCGCCGTCGAAACCGTCCTGACAGACGTGATTGAGCGGAATCTCTGGAGCAGCTATGCCGGGCAGACCGTTTCTCTCGGCGTCGTAACCGCCGAGAATTCTGAGGCAAATTACGTCCGCCTTACGAATGACACGAAGTATGACGACGGAAAGTTCACCATCGAGGATTACGGCGCGCTCACAGCAGCTCTGATTGCGGGGGACTACGTCGTTTCCGACGAGACCAAAACCAAGCCTTCCGTCGTGATCGCTGTCAACTATCTCGGCAATATTACGTGAATGATAAGGAAAAGCCTCCGGGAAGACCGGAGGCTTTCTTGCTCTTTCGTGAAATGAAATCCACGCACCCGCCGTCTAGGCGGATTTCACTGCCTGCAGGGCAATTTCACCGCCGCAGGCGATTTCACCCACCCCGCAGGGGTGGATTTCTTTATAGTATGACGCGCCAGGCGTCGATCAGACGGTCGAGCGACCATGCGGCGTTGGCGGGGCTGGTGGAGGGCAGCTGCTGCGCGCTGCGCCCCAGCCGGGGCTCGATATAGCGCGAAAAGTACTTCATCGACGTCGCGCCGTTGCAGTAGATGCGCTCGATGGGAGCGTGGTCCGTAATGCAGGTCAGATCGTTCGCGACCACATCGCGGATGCTGCTGTCGGACGAGCCGACGATCGTGCAGCTGCCGATGCTGTCCCACAGCGCCAGACGGTTTGACAGGATCAGCGCTTTCTTTTCCTCCACGGTGACGGGCAGGGGAGCGCCGGTCAGGGAGGAGATGACCCGCCAGAAGCGGTTTTGCGGGTGACCGTAGAAGAACATCGCCTCGCGGGACTTCACGGACGGGAACGAGCCGAGGATCAACACGCGGGACTCGCCGTCAAACAGAGGCGGGATCGGATGAATCTGTTTTTCTGCCTGTGCCATCGTCATTTCCCGTTCAGAGACGTTTCGACCAGACGGTCGCCCTCGTAGCGGAGCTTCAGGGAGAAGAACGGCGCGCCCTCCTCCATCAGCCGCAGGAAGATCTTGTCGCCTTCCCACTGCGGAAGCTGCGAAAAGCGCTCCTTCGACACCCATTCCAGCGCGCCCTCGTCGCAGTCGCGAAGCTGCCCGGTAAAGCCCGTGGCGTGGAAGAGGTGCATGTATTCTCCCTCCCAGCGGTCGGAGAGGAAGGTGACGATGCCGCAGTAGCGCCAGTCGGTCAGCGTCAGACCCGTCTCCTCCGATACCTCACGCCTAAGGCAGTCCTCGGGACTCTCGTTTTCCTCAAACTTGCCGCCGATCCCGATCCACTTGTCTCGGTTGAGGTCGTTTTCTTTTTTGATCCGGTGGAGCAGCAGATAGCAGCCGTCCTTTTCAATATAGCAAAGCGTCGTGTTCTTCATTTCGTTGCCTCAAAAATCAGTTCGTCGTAGCCGGTCTGCGCGTCTTCTTCCACACCGATTTTCCAGCCGTCCAGAACGCCGACGACCAGCTCGCAGGTGGTGTTGATCACGCACCCCTCGACCAGATGCCCGCCGACGGTCGAGAGGTCTTCTTTGGACAGGGCAATGTGCAGGTGGCAGCGCGCCTCGCTCACCGTGCCGTGAAGCGAGACGATCTCGCAGGGTTCGTCGATCTCGCGGACGGTCACGCCGCTCGCGTCGCGCACACGACCCTCGCTGATACAGCCGACGGCGGAAAGCACGACGCCGGCGGGGATATGATGCTCCTTCGCCAGCGCACGGATCGACAGCAGAAGATCATCGCCTCTGTGCAGGCGGGTACAGATCGTTTTCATTGAAACCCTCCAAATGGGAATGCATCGTTATAAATCACACCGATACCATTCTTCGCCGGTTGGATAAAAACCGATGGATTCAAACGCATGCTGACTTTGTTTATTAAACGAGTAAATGTTTGCAATAACATGATCCATGCCCTTTTCCGAGGCAAGATACATCATTTCTTTGATGCAGCGTCTGCCGATATGGCGATTCTGAAACTCTTTGCAAACTACAATGGCAATTTCTGCATTTTCCCTGATAGAAACATCTCCGACCAATTCGCCCTTGTATTCGATGTAATAGCACTCTCCGTGAGAGCTCAGGTAATCATACATATCGTGCAAGAGCTCGATATCATAAGGCTTATCTCTGTTATCGACCTGTTTACATACATCTAAATCCTGATACCAGGGAAGTGATACGGCATCATTCCTGTAATATGGGATCAACCTGATTTCACTGTCAACGATCCGTTCCTGCACGTTACATTCCTCCACAAGCTCCGATTTGCTGCACCAACGACTTCCGGTGTTGTTCGAAAAAGAAAGGCTTCCCCAGGAGGGGAAGCTATTGAGCGAAGCGAAACTGATGAGGTGGAAAGGCAGTCGGCATGAAAGCACGCAACTGCGGCGGACACCTCATCCGTCATCTGGCTTGCGGGAGACGCCCGATGCCACCTTCCTCTCAAAGGGAAGGCCTTAAGGGCGACCGTTTCAGGTCACTTCAAATTCGTGATGACATTGACCGCGTGATGCAGGTTTTCAATGACAAAATGCCCTGCGCCCTCCGCCTTTTCGCCGTCGAGCGTCCAGTCCATGGCGCCGGGAGCTTCGATCTCCAGACGGCTCGTTGCGGCAAGGGTCAGCATCGGCGTGTCGTACTTCTGCGCCAGAAGCGCGTGAACGCAGCCGGTCAGCTCAACGGGATTGTGCGGCTTGCGGATCAGCAGGACCTCAAACAGCCCGTCGCTCATATCCACCAAATCTTCCTTCAGCGTCAGAATGCCTGCGACAGAGGTGGAATTGCTCGCGCCGCCGAAGATATAATCGTCTTCATACACCGTGCCGTCGGCAAGGGTCACGCGCAGGTGCGTGCTGCGGATGGAGGCGATCTCCTTGACACCGCTGAGCAGGTAGGCAAAATGCCCCACCATGTTTTTCAGGCTCTGCGAGGTTGCATAGGAGGCTCTGGTGAAGGCGCCGAACGAGGCGATATAGGAAAAATACCGCTCGTTGAATCTGCCGACGTCCAGTGGACGCGGCGTACCGTCCACGATGTCCTGCGCCGCCTGCGGAAGCTCCTTCGAGAGCTTCAGACTGTTGGCAAAGTCGTTGGTGCTGCCTGCGGGGATGTAGCCGACGGGGGTGGCGCTGCCTGCGGCGAGCAGTCCGGAAATGACCTCGTTAAAGGTGCCGTCGCCGCCGACGCAGACGATCGCGTCAAATTCCTCCGACCGCGCGGAAACAACCTCGGTCGCATCGCCGCGCGCAGCGGTCATATAGGCGCAGACGTCATAGCCGGCGCGGTTGAATATGCCGATAATGTCGGTCAGCGCGTGGTTTGCTTTTTTCTTGCCGGAGCAGGGATTTACGATCAATAAGAGCTTTTTCATCATATCACAGGAAGAGCGCAAAGAGAAGCACGATCGCGATCAGAATGCCGACGATCAGGAACAGCAGCAGCTCCTTCGTGCGCGGTTTACGGATTTTGAAGGGGAGAAGGAAGCACAGACCGGTCAGTGCCATGAGCAGGGTCAGACCGACGCCGAAAGGCGAGCCTGCGAACATATCCTTGTAGGGGAGAATATCGCCGTAGGTGCAGATGCAGTAGACTGCCGTGCCGCAAAAGGCGATCGGGAAGATCAGCGCGGCGGAGGTGATGGGAAGACCGGAATAGTCCTTGCGCGCCTCCTGTGTCTGCTTCGTCCGCAGTTCTTCGGTGACGTTGTAATAGCCAAGACGGATCAGACCCGCCAGCACGTACAGCGGCGCGACCGCGTAGGCGTACCAGCAGCCGCGGCAGAGCGACATCACGATAACGGCAGGCAGAGCGCCGAAGGCGACGATGTCGCTCAGGGAGTCGATCTGGATGCCGAAGGCCTTTTCTTCATCCGAACGGTTTTTCTTGGTGCGGGCCACCATGCCGTCAAACATGTCGCAAAGGCCGCAGAACAGAAGGCACATCGTTGCCCAGATGGGGTGCCCGGTCATGGCAAGAGCCATGCCGCCGACGGCGGACAGCGGGCTCAAGTAGGTCAAAATGACCGTGTAATCATAAAATCCAATCATGTTTTTCTCCAATTTCACAGACGAAGCCGAAACTCTCTCTTTAACTTTTCTATTATCCCTCATTTTTCATAATTCGTCAAGGGGAAGAGAGAAAATCTGCGGAAAAAACAGAATCAAAACTCGCCCGAGGCGTACATCAGCGCGGACAGCGCGCACAGCGGCGCCGTCTCGCAGCGCAGGATGCGTTTGCCGAGCGTACAGATTTTTAAGCCTGCGGCAGCGGCCTGCCGGATCTCGCTTTCCTCAAAGCCGCCCTCCGGGCCGGTGAGGAGCGCTGCGGTTTGGAAGGGCTTTTCTTCCAACACGGTGCGAAAGGTGCGGTTTTCTTCGTTTTCATAGAAGCACACGGCAAGGTCTGCCTGCGCCGCGCGGGCAAGCGCCTCGGCATAGGACGAAAGCGCGATCACCTGCGGGATCCTGCCGCGTCGGGACTGCTCTGCGGCGGAGGCGGCGATCTTCTGCCAGCGCTCCAGCTTGTTCTTCAGCGATTTTGCGTCCGGACGGGACACGCACCGCGCAGAGGGAAAACAGACCAGCTCGCTCGCGCCCAGCTCGGTGGCCTTTTGAATGACGTGTTCAAACTTGTCCGCTTTTGCGAACGCCATATAGACCGCGCAGGACACGGCCGCCTCGCTCTCGGCGGGGCTGCTTGCGTGAACGACCAGACTGATCTGACTGTTTGCTGCGTCCGACACCGTGCAGCGGTAGTCGGTTCCTTCCGCGTCGCATACAGTGACCTCGTCGCCGTTTTTCAGGCGCAGCACCTTCGCATGCGCCGCGTTCTCTCCGGTCAGCGTCATGAAGTTCGCGCCGATCTCCTCCTTCGGAACGAAAAATCTGGGCATTTCCATCCCTCCTGTCGCTCCTATTGTATCAGAGAACGAAAAATTCCGCAAGTGGTGAAAAAGGGGCTTGACAAACCCGGCAATTCGCTATACAATAGCAAAGCAAATTGGATATGCGAGTGTGCTGGAATAGGTAGACAGGCACGTTTGAGGGGCGTGTGACAACCGTCGTGTGCGTTCAAGTCGCATCACTCGCACCAGGAGAAGGCATCCGGAAGGATGCCTTTTTCCCTACCCGGGGGGATTTTGTTTTATGAGTATATTTGATTTGATCGTGACCGCGATCGCACTTTCCATGGACGCCTTTGCGGTCTCCGTCGGGAAGGGCCTGTCCACGCGGAACGTCCGCCTGAAGCACGGGCTGATCTGCGGCGCGTATTTCGGTGGCTTTCAGGCGCTCATGCCCTTGCTCGGCTTCCTGCTGGCAAGCTCCTTCGCCGACCATATCAAGGCGTACGACCACTGGATCGCCTTTGCGCTGCTGGCGGTCATCGGCGCCAATATGATCCGCGAGGCGTTCTCCAAAGAGGAAGAGAAGATCGACAGCTCGTTTTCCGTGAAGACGATGCTGCTGCTTGCGATCGCGACCAGCATTGACGCGCTTGCAACGGGCGTGTCCTTCGCTGTCACGGACACGAATATCTGGATTGCGATCTTGCTGATCGGCACTACGACCTTTGCATTCTCTGCAGCGGGAGTGAAAATCGGCAGCATCTTCGGCAGCAAGTATCAATCGAGGGCGGAATTCATCGGCGGCGTGATTCTGGTGCTGATGGGAATCAAGATTCTGCTGGAGCATTTGACGGGAGCGGCGTAATATGGAGCTTTGTGATTTATACGACAAAAACTGCATGCCGCTTGGGAGAACGGCGGTGCGCGGCAGTCGCCTGAAAAAGGGCGAATACTATCTGGTCGTTTTCGTCTGGGTGTTCAATGGCCGGGGGCAGCTGCTTCTGACAAAGCGCTCACCGGAGAAGTTGAGCTTTCCGAACAAGTGGAATATGACCGGCGGCGCGGTACAGGCGGGGGAGAGCTCGCTGCAGGCGGTGCAGCGCGAGCTGTTCGAGGAAACCGGCATCCGCGCTGAGCCGGGGGAGTTTATCCGCGTCGAGACGTACCGCCGTGCTGGAAAGAACGATATTTGCGACGTCTACTTCCTGTGCAGGGATGTCGCGCTGGACGAGCTGGTCATGCAGAAGGGCGAGACCTGCGGGGCAATGTGGGTGTCGCGGCAGGAGCTGGAGCGCATGATCGCGCAGGATCTGGTCGCCAAGCCCGACGCGGAACGTTACCGTGCGCTGGGCGAACAGCTGAACAATTATCTGAAATAGCAAAATAAATAAGCCGAGATCGGAAATATCCTCCGATTTCGGCGTTTTTTCTTAATATTCAGTATTGACTATATAAAAAAAGTGTGGTAAAATTGTACCCTATACTGCGGAAATATCGCATAGCACCAAATTTCACCCACTAAAGGCATTATAGCACAGGATTCCGCAGTGCGCAAGAGGAAAGCTTTATAAACAATCAACTACCCCGGGCGTATCGCACTACGTAAACAACACACCCCAATGCTACAGAAAGGCTGTGATGACCCATATGCAAACCAAGGACGTGAAGTTCGGGAAGACCGAACGCAAGAGCTACGCCAAGTACCAGGAGATCCTTCAAATGCCGAATCTGCTGAAGATTCAGAAGGATTCTTACAACTGGTTCCTGACCGAAGGTCTGCGCGAGGTGTTTCACGACGTCGCGGCGATCTCCGACTACACCGGAAACCTCGAGCTGTCCTTCCTCGACTACTCTCTCGACGAGAAGCCCAAGTACACCGTCGAAGAGTGCAAGGAACGTGACGCAACCTACGCAAAGCCCATCAAGGTCCGTGTCCGCCTGCTGAATAAGCAGACCGGCGAGATCAAGGATCAGGAAATCTTCATGGGCGATTTCCCGCTCATGACCAACGGCGGCACCTTCGTGATCAACGGCGCCGAGCGCGTCATCGTATCGCAGATCGTGAGAAGCCCCGGCATGTACTACGGCGACACCGTGGACAAGGCCGACCAGCACACCTACACCGCGACGGTCATTCCGTACCGCGGCGCATGGCTGGAGTATGAGACGGATCTGCAGAACTGCTTCTACGTTCGCATCGACAAGAACCGCAAGCTGCCGATCACCTGCCTGATCCGCGCCCTCGGCGTGGAGACGGACGCGCAGATTCAGGAGCTGTTCGGTGAGGATCCCTTCATCAAGTCGACGATGGAGAAGGACCTCTGCAAGAACCGCGAAGAGAGCCTTCTGGAGATCTATAAGCGCCTGCGTCCCGGCGAGCCTGCACTGGTGGACAGCGCCATTTCCTATCTGGACTCCCTGTTCTTCGACCCGCGCCGCTACGACGTGTCGAAGGTGGGCCGCTACAAGTTCAACAAGAAGATGGACATCTGGAGCCGCTTGAGCGGACAGGAGCTCGCACAGCCGATCGCCGATCCGCGCACCGGCGAGATCCTTGCAATGCCCGGCGAGGTCATCAGCCGCGCAAGAGCAAAGGAGCTGTCCGCGCGCGGCGTCTGCGAGGCAGTCATCAAGGTCAACGACCGCGAGCATAAGATCTTCTCCAACTTCATGGTCGACATGAAGAACTTCGTCGATTTCGATCCGCAGGAATACGGCATCCGCGAAAAGGTCTGCCGCAAGGTTCTCTTTGAGATGCTCGATACCGTACCCGCCGACGGCTGGAAGGAAGCCGTCGAGGATCGTATGGACGAGCTGATTCCAAAGCATATCACGCCGGACGACATTCTGGCGTCGATCAACTATCTGACCAGTGTGACCGTCGGCGTCGGCACGACCGACGACATCGACCATCTGGGCAACCGCCGTCTGCGCTGCGTCGGCGAGCTGCTGCAGAACCAGTTCCGCGTCGGCTTCACCCGCCTCGAGCGCGTCATCCGCGAGCGCATGACGGTGCAGGACGTCGCGACCGTTACTCCGCAGAGCCTGATCAACATCCGTCCCGTGACTGCGGTCATCAAGGAATTCTTCGGATCCTCTCCGCTGTCGCAGTTCATGGATCAAAACAACCCGCTGGCAGAGCTGACGCATAAGCGCCGTCTGTCCGCCCTCGGCCCCGGCGGCCTGTCGAGAGAGCGCGCCTCCTTCGACGTTCGTGACGTTCACTACAGCCACTACGGCCGTATGTGCCCGATCGAGACGCCGGAAGGTCCGAACATCGGTCTGATCAACTATCTGGCCAGCTTCGCAAAGATCAACGAGTACGGCTTTGTGGAAGCACCGTACCGCAAGGTCGTGAAGGAATACGACGAAAACGGCAAGTACGTCGCTTCCCGCGTGACGGACGAAGTTGAGTACATGCCCGCAGACGTCGAAGACGACTTCTTTGTTGCGCAGGCGAAGGAGCCGGTCGACGAAAACGGCTGCCTCGTCAACGCCCGTATCACCTGCCGTCACCGCGACGAGATCATCGCTGTCGACCGCGAGCGCATCGACTACCTCGACGTCTCCCCGAAAATGATGACCTCGATCGCGACCGCGTTCATCCCGTTCCTGCAGAACGACGACGCCAACCGCGCACTGATGGGCGCGAACATGCAGAGACAGGCTGTCCCGCTGATGGTCACCGAAGCGCCGATCGTCGCGACCGGCATCGAGCAGAAGTGCGCCGTTGACTCCGAGGTCTGCCTCAAGGCGGAGGGAGAAGGCGTTGTTACCCGCGTTTCCGCCAATGTGATCACCGTCCGCTACGACGACGGCGAGATCAGAGATTATATGCTCACCAAGTTTGCCCGCTCCAACCAGGGCACCTGCATCAACCAGCGCCCGATCGTCGAGGTCGGCGAGCGCGTGACAGCGGATCAGATCATTGCCGACGGCCCGGCCTGTGCGCAGGGCGAGATCGCACTGGGCAAGAACGTGCTGATCGGCTTCGTTACCTGGGAAGGCTACAACTACGAGGACGCCATCCTGCTCAACGAGCGTCTGGTCAAGGAGGACGTCTTCACCTCCATCCACATTGAGGAGTATGAGACAGAAGCCCGCGATACCAAGCTCGGCCCGGAAGAGATCACCCGTGACATTCCGAACGTCGGCGAGGATACCCTCAAGGATCTGGACGAAGACGGCATCATCCGCATCGGTGCGGAGGTCAAGTCCGGTGATTATCTGGTCGGCAAGGTTACCCCGAAGGGCGAGACCGAGCTGACGGCGGAGGAGCGCCTGCTTCGCGCCATCTTCGGCGAGAAGGCGCGCGAAGTCCGCGATACCTCTCTGAAGGTCCCGCACGGCGAGGCCGGCATCATCGTCGACGTCAAGGTGTTCACCCGTCAGAACGGCGACGATCTGGCGCCCGGCGTCAGCAAGTCCGTCCGCGTCTACATCGCCCAGAAGCGCAAGATCTCCGTCGGCGACAAGATGGCAGGCCGCCACGGCAACAAGGGCGTCGTTTCCCGCATCCTCCCGGAAGAGGATATGCCGTTCCTGCCGGACGGCACCCCGCTGGATATCGTTCTGAATCCGCTGGGCGTTCCGTCCCGTATGAATATCGGACAGGTTCTGGAGGTTCACCTCGGCTACGCCGCCCATGCCCTCGGCTGGAAGGTCGCTACCCCGATCTTTGACGGCGCGAACGAGAAGGACATCCGCGAGACGCTGCAGCTGGCAGGTCTGCGCGAGGACGGCAAGACCGTGCTCTACGACGGACGTACCGGCGAGCCGTTCGACAACCTCGTTACGGTCGGCTATCCGTACTTCCTCAAGCTGCACCATCTGGTCGACGACAAGATCCACGCCCGTTCCACCGGCCCGTACAGCCTCGTGACCCAGCAGCCGCTGGGCGGCAAGGCGCAGTTCGGCGGCCAGCGCTTCGGCGAGATGGAAGTCTGGGCGCTGGAAGCGTACGGCGCTGCCTATACCCTGCAGGAAATCCTGACCGTCAAGTCCGACGACGTGACCGGCCGTGTCAAGACCTACGAGGCGATCGTCAAGGGTCACAACGTCCCGAAGCCCGGCGTACCGGAATCCTTCAAGGTTCTGGTCAAGGAGCTGCAGTCTCTCTGCCTCGACGTCCGTGTGCTGGACGATCAGGGCGAGGAGATCGAGCTGCGTGAGGAGGACGAGGATGACGAGGTCGTCTACACCGCAGGCAACGAAACCTACGTCACAGACGAGAACGAGGTCCTCTCGTCCGGCTTTGACATCGATCCGGACAGCGAAACGGACAGTCTGGACAGCGGCCTTTCCAAGATCTCGCAGATCATCGGCGGAAGCGACGATGACGGCGAGTATTCCGATGAGGATTTCGACGATGCGGAATCCTTCGATGAAGAGTAAAGGAGGAGCAATACGATGAGTAACAAGACATTCAGCGCCATTAAGATCGGCATTGCTTCGCCGGAGATGATTCGCGACTGGTCCTACGGCGAGGTCAAAAAGCCGGAGACGATCAACTATCGCACCCTGAAGCCGGAACGCGACGGCCTGTTCTGTGAAAAGATCTTCGGGCCGACGAAGGACTGGGAATGCCACTGCGGCAAGTATAAGAAGATCCGCTTCAAGGGGAAAATCTGCGACCGCTGCGGCGTCGAGGTCACCAAGAGCAAGGTGCGCCGCGAGCGCATGGGCCATATCGAACTCGCTGCCCCGTGCAGCCATATCTGGTATTACAAGGGCATTCCGTCCCGCATGGGTCTGCTCCTGGATATCAGCCCCCGCATTCTCGACAGAGTCCTCTATTTCGCAAGCTATATCGTCACCGATCCCGGCGATACGCCCTTGAGCAAGGGTCAGATCCTCAACGAAAAAGACTATCGCGATATGCGCGAAAAGTATGAGGACGACTTTGATGCAGGAATGGGCGCGGAGGCAGTCAAGAAGCTGCTTGCCGCCATCGACCTGCAAGAGCTTTCCGATCAGCTCCGCAATGAGCTGAAGGGTGCAAGCGGACAGAAGAAGCTGCGCATCATCAAGCGCCTGGAGGTCGTTGAGGCCTTCCGCCTGTCCGGCAACAGACCCGAATGGATGGTCATGGACGTTCTGCCCGTGATTCCTCCCGAGATCCGCCCGATGGTGCAGCTCGACGGCGGCCGCTTCGCAACGAGCGACCTCAACGACCTGTATCGCCGCGTGATCAACCGCAACAACCGCCTCAAGCGCCTCATTCAGCTCAACGCGCCCGACATCATCATCCGCAACGAGAAGCGCATGCTGCAGGAAGCGGTCGACGCACTGATCGACAACGGCCGCCGCGGCCGTGCCGTCAGCGGCGCAAACAACCGCGACCTGAAGTCCCTGTCCCACATGCTCAAGGGCAAGCAGGGCCGCTTCCGTCAGAACCTGCTGGGCAAGCGCGTTGACTACTCCGGCCGAAGCGTTATCGTCGTCGGCCCGGAGCTCAAGCTCTATCAGTGTGGCGTGCCGAAGGAAATGGCGATCGAGCTGTTCCGTCCGTTCGTGATGAAGAAGCTCGTCGAGGACGGCGTTGCCAACAACATCAAGAGCGCAAAGAAGAAGATCGACAGAGGCGAGGCCGAGGTCTGGGATGCGCTGGAAGACATCATCAAGGATCGCCCGGTCATGCTCAACCGTGCGCCGACCCTGCACAGACTCGGCATTCAGGCCTTTGAGCCGGTGCTGGTCGAGGGCCGCGCGCTCAAGCTCCATCCGCTCTGCTGCACCGCGTTCAACGCGGACTTCGACGGCGACCAGATGGCAATCCACGTTCCGCTGTCGGCAGAGGCGCAGGCAGAAGCCCGTATGCTGATGCTCTCGGCGAACAACCTGCTGCGTCCGCAGGACGGCAAGCCCGTCACCGTGCCGACGCAGGACATGATCCTCGGCACCTACTATCTCACCTACGTCCGCCTGGGCAAGAGCGAGAAGGGCGCAGAAGAGGTCATCGTGACCGACAAGGGCGACTTCGATCTGCCCGAGGGCGAGCTGGTCGACGGCGATCTGGTCGAGGCGGCTCTGGACGAGGCGGAACGCACCAACAAGAAGGCACCGCAGTTCGTGGCGAAGCATGCCTATTCCAGCGTCGACGAGGCGATCACCGCCTACACCTGCGGCGCCATCGGGCTGCATGCGCCGATCCGCGTCCGTTACGGCAAGGAGATCGACGGCGTGATGCAGTACAAGCTCATCAACGCCACGGTCGGCAGGCTGATCTTCAACGAGCCGATCCCGCAGGATCTCGGGTTCGTGGATCGCAGCAAGCCCGAGAACGCCTTCGATCTGGAGATCAGCTTCCTGGTCGGCAAGAAGAAGCTCGGCGTTATCATCGACAAGTGCATTCGCAAGCACGGCTTCACCATCGCCACCGAGATGCTCGACCGCGTGAAGGCGCTCGGCTATAAGTACTCTACCAAGGGCGCGATCACCGTCTCCATCGCGGATATGGCGATCCCCGATAAGAAGTACGCCCTTGTTGCGGCTGCAGAGGAAGAGACGGTCAAGATCGACCGCAAGTACAAGCGCGGTCTGATTACCAACGATGAGCGTCACCGTCTGGTCATCGATCAGTGGGAGAACACCATCAAGGCGGTTACCGGCGCCCTGCAGGAAAACCTCGACCGCTTCAACCCCATCTATATGATGGCGGACTCCGGCGCCCGCGGCAGCATGAACCAGATCCGTCAGCTCGCCGGCATGCGCGGCCTGATGGCGGATACCAACGGCCGCACCATCGAAATCCCGATCAAGGCAAACTTCCGTGAAGGCCTTTCCGTTCTGGAATACTTCATCTCCTCCAGAGGCGCGCGCAAGGGCTTGACCGATACCGCTCTGCGTACCGCCGACTCCGGTTATCTGACCCGTCGTCTGGTCGACGTTTCGCAGGAGGTCATCATCCGCGAGCACGACTGCGGCACCAAGCACGGCATCAACCTTGCCGAGGTCGTCGAAAAGGGTCAGGTCATCGAGAGCTTTGCCTCCCGCATCCACGGCCGTTATCCCGTCAACGACGTTTTGGATCCCGAGACCGGCGAGGTGCTGATCCCGAACACCAAGATGATGATGGAGGAGGACGCAAAGCTGCTCGAAGCGCACGGCGTCCACAGCGTCTATGCCCGCACCGTCCTCGGCTGCCGCGCCCGCAGCGGCGTGTGCGCCAAGTGCTACGGCATGAACCTCGCTACCTCCGAGCTGGTCAACCTCGGCGAAGCGGTCGGCATCATTGCCGCGCAGTCCATCGGTGAACCGGGCACACAGCTTACCATGCGTACCTTCCACACCGGCGGCGTCGCGGGCGACGATATTACCCAGGGTCTTCCCCGTGTTGAGGAGCTGTTCGAGGCGCGCAAGCCGAAGAAGATGGCAGTCATCTCCGAGATCGACGGCACCGTCGACGTGGACGACAGCCACCGCAGCGCGCTGCGCGACATCACGATCACCGCTGACGACGGCGAAGTGAAGATCTATCAGGTCCCGTACTCCGTCGGTCTGAAGGTGGAAACCGGCAAGCGCATCAAGAAGGGCGAGCCCGTCACCGACGGCGCGCTCAACCCGCACGACGTGCTTCGCATTTCCGGCGTCGAGGCTGTGCAGAACTACCTGACGCAGGGCGTTCTGGCGGTCTACCGTCAGCAGGGCGTTGATATCAACGACAAGCACATCGAGGTCATCATCCGTCAGATGATGCGCAAGGTGCGCGTTGAAGACGTCGGCGATACCGATCTCTTGAGCGGCACGGTCATTGACGTCTACGAATTCGACGACGCCAACGACAAGATCCAGGCGCGGATCGACGCGGGCGAGACGGATCTGCAGCCTGCAACCTGCACGCTGCTGCTCATGGGCATTACCAAGGCGTCTCTGGCGACGGAATCCTTCCTGTCTGCCGCTTCCTTCCAGGAAACCACCAAGGTCCTGACCGAAGCCGCGATCAAGGGCAAGATCGACCGTCTGGTCGGTCTGAAGGAGAACGTCATCATCGGCAAGCTGATCCCGGCAGGCTCCGGCCTCGATATCTACCGCGACTACACGGTGAGCGAGTGGCCGGAATCCGAGGTCACGCAGGACATGATCGACAACGAGGTAAAATAACGCCCGTTTTCCCAAATTATACAGAAAAGAGGTCTGAACTCCGGTTCAGACCTCATTTTGCACATATGGTTATGTTTTACAAAGAATAACGGCATTTTTGCGGTGTTTTTGTCACTTTTTTCTGAATGTTTCCCGTTTTTCCCTTGCGTTGTTGGAGAAAGTGTAGTATACTATTCGACGGAGAAAGGGGAGCAGTGTGCCCGTTTGCATATGCTCCCATACTTGCGCAGTCACAACGCGCAAAAAGGAGGCTAAACAATGGCGGCTACAAGGATCGGTGACAGGATCAAAAGAGTCGACGCCGTTCAGAAAGCACGCGGCGAGGCAAAATACGTCTGCGACCTGACCTTCCCGGAAATGCAGTATGCGTATTTGGTGCGCTCGACCGTCCCGAGAGGCAAAATTCTGAATATTTCACTTCCGGACTTTCCTGAAGGCTATTATTTTATCTCTGCGAAGGATATCCCTGCAAAGGGCAAAAACGAGCTTTGGATGATTACCAAGGACTGGCGCTGCTTCGCGGAGGACTACGTCCTCTACGTCGGTGAGACGATCGGCCTCGTGGTCGGCCCCGACCGCGGCGTTTTGAAGGAACTCAAGGGCAAGATCAAGATCGACTACGAGGAGCAGACGCCCGCCGTCACGATCGACGACGGCATTAACTGCGTCGGCGGGCCGATGTTCCCGGAGAAGAACAGCAACGTCATGTGCGAGCTGTTCTGTGAAAAGGGAAGACCCATGGAAGAGGTCTTTGCCGAGGCGGACGAGGTCTTTGAGGAGACCATCACCACGCCCTATCAGGAGCACGTACATCTGGAGACCAACAGCGCGATCGCCAATTACGAAGACGGCAAGTTCGTCTTCTATGCCTCCGCGCAGTGTCCGTTCTATATCCGCAAATCCATTGCGGGCCTGCTGGACGTTCCGTATGACGACATCATTATCCGTCAGCTGACGACCGGCGGCGCGTTCGGTGGCAAGGAGCATTTTCCTGACGTGCTTTGCGGCGCCCTGCTTGTTGCGGAAAACGTCATCCGCAAGCCGATCAAAATGGTCTTTGACCGTGAGGAGGACACGCAGTTCTCCGTCAAACGCCATCCTTCCAAGTGCATTTACAAGTCCGCAATCAAGGACGGCAGGGTCATCGGTGTACAGGGACATATCTACTATAACTGCGGCGCCTATCTTTCCTCATCATACGTCGTGCTGCAGCGTGGCGTCTTCCACGGAAACGGCGTCTACACCTTCCCGAACACTTACCTCAAGGGCGAGGGCATCGGCACGAATACCTTCCCGACCTGCGCGTTCCGCGGCTTCGGCGCACCGCAGACGCTCTTTGCTATTGAGACGCATATGGATCATATTGCGCGCCACCTCGGCGTCGATCCGCTGGAATTCAAGATGAAGCACCTGTGCAAGCAGGGAGACGAGACGACGACCAACGGCCATATCATCGAAGAGGTCAAGCTGCCCGAGATGATCGACGTATTAACGAAGGAATCCGACTACTGGAGAAAAGCAAAGGAATATGCGCCCGGCAGCGGAAAGGGCATCGGCATTTCCTTGTATAACCACGGTGGCGCATTCACCGGCAACGGCGAGCAAGCGATCATCAAGGCGCACTCCCTGCTGGTGAAGAAGGGCGGCAAGGTCACGATTCTGGTTGGCTCGACCGAGATGGGACAGGGCTTCAAGACCGCCCTGCGGAAAATCTGCGCTGCGACGCTTGGCATTTCCATGGACGACGTAGACTACCCCGATCCCGATACCTCCAAGGTCGTTGACTCCGGCCCGACCGCGGCTTCCCGTTCGACGATGATCGTCGGCAGACTGGTCGAGCGCGCCGCTCTGCAGATGAAGGAACGCTGGAACGAGGGCGACTTTTCCGTTGAGGTCGAATACGAGCATCCGGACGGCTATCCGTGGGATCAGGCGACCTTCCGCGGCGACGCCTATCTCGGCTACGGCTGGGGAGCGGCGATCATTGAGGTCGAAGCGGATAAGCTGACCAACGAGATCAAGACCGTCGGCATTTGGACGTCCCATGAGATCGGCAAGGCGATCGACGAGCTGATCGTCCACGGACAGATCAACGGCGGCGTCATCCAGTCGCTCGGCTACGGCGCCATGGAAAAGCTGGAAAACCGCAAGGGCTACTTCCGGCAGAAGAGCATGTCCGACTACGTTATTCCAACGTCAATGGACTTCCCGAAACAATTCTATCATATTCAGGAAAACCCGTACCCGTGGGGTCCCTACGGCGCAAAGGGCATGGGCGAGCTGGTTTTCAACGGCGCTTCCGCCGCCTTCGTTGACGCAGTCGAGCGCGCTCTGAATACGAAGTTCCATTCCATTCCGATTCCCCCGGAAGATATTGAGGAGGCGCTGAAGAATGTACAGTGATGTTCGTTTCAAGCTGAACGGCGAGGAAAAATGCTACACCGGAGACCCGCTGCGCAGACTGCTGGACGTGCTGCGCGAGGACTACGGTCTGACCGGCTCCAAGGAGGGTTGCGGCGAGGGCGAATGCGGCGCCTGCTCTATCGTCAAGGACGGCGAGCTGGTCACGAGCTGCATCATCCCGATCGGCGCGGTAAACGGCTGCGAGCTTCTTACCATTGAGGGCATCCGTGACACCGAAAAGGGCAAGTGCATCATCGACGCATACGCAGAGGGCGGCGCGGTACAGTGCGGCTTCTGCATTCCCGGCATGGTCATGGCGACTTACTGCCTGCTGAACAAGAATCCCAATCCGACGGAGGATGAGATCCGGCTCGGCATCAGCGGCAACATTTGCCGCTGCACCGGTTACGATCTGATTGTCGAATCCATCCGACTGGCGGCGCAGAAAGGAGCGGCACTATGGAACAGGTAACGTGCTTCATGCCCCAGACGCTGCAGGAGGCGCTGGAAATCAGAAAAGCGTACCATGCGACCGTTCTGGCAGGCGGCTCCGATCTGATGGTCACCAACAGCATGGGCGCGGGCATCACGCCCAAATTCTCCGGCCCTGTCCTGATCCTGACCGGCGTGAAGGAGCTTAAGGGCATTCATCAGAACGCCGACGGCAGCGTGTCCATCGGCGCGCTGACGACCTCTGCGGAGATCAGCCGCTCGCCTCTGGTGCATCCGCTCCTGATCGACGCTGCCTCCCGCATGGGCGCGATCGCCCTGCGCAACAGCGCGACCATCGGCGGAAACATCGGCAACGCCTCCCCGAAGGGCGATATGCCGCAGCCGCTGATCCTGCTCGACGCCGAACTCGTGCTCAAGCGCGTGGACGGCGAGCGCAGAATGAAGGTAGACGACTTCATCCTCGGCAGCAAGAAGACTGCGCTTGCCGACGACGAGATCATCACGGAGGTCATCCTGCCTCCGCAGGAATTCACCCATATTTTCTACCGCAAGATCGGCATGCGGCGCGCCAACGCGATCTCCAAGCTGACGCTCTCGGCTGCGGCGACCGTTAAGGACGGCGTCGTGGTCGACTTCCGCGCCTCCTCCGGCGCGGCAGGCCCCAAGGTCGCAAGAAGCAGAGCGGCGGAAGAGCTTCTGATCGGCAAGAAGCTCTCCGAGCTGCCTGCCGTCAAGGAAGAGTTTCTGGATGCGTGGAACGGCGTCATCAGCCCACACGCGATGCCGGAATACAGAAGAAACTCCACCAGAAGAATGCTTGCATACTTTATTGACGCGCTCGCTGCCGGTCATCCGGCGGGCAGAGTGGAATGATCGGAGGTCTGAACTATGATCTACAAACCAACGTCCGTCCGTGAGGCAGTCGCCCTGCGGACAGAGCATCCCGAAGATACCGTTTATCTCGCAGGCGGCACGGACGACCTGCGCCTCGGCTCCTGCGCAGCCGGCAAGGATCTGATCGACATCAACGGTCTTGTCGACAGCACAATCGATGTCAAGGACGGCAAGCTGCATATCGGCGCTCTTGCGACCCTGCAGGACGTCGTTGAAAGCCCGCTCGTTCCCGCGTTTATCAAGGAAGCTGCCAAATTCTGCTCCTCCTTTGAAAAGCGGAACGCCGCGACCGTCGGCGGCAACCTCGCGCTGCGCCGGGACGACAGCTATCTTGCCGCAGCCATGTGCGCGGCAGAGGCAACGCTGCTTCTTTACACCTCTGAAGGCGAAACGGAGCGACCGGTCGCCGAATTCCTGAAATGCACCTGTACGCCGATCATTGAGGCGGTTGTGCTTGACGCCGACCGTACCGGCTGGGTCAAGCGCTTCGGCAACACCGCCGCCTCCCATGCTGCGCTGATCGCCGCACAAAGCGGCGGGGTCTACGCCCTCACCGTCCACGGGAGCGGTCTTGCCGTCGGAGACAGCCCCGCGATCTGCGAAACGCTGGACTACAAGGACGATCTGACCGGCGGCGCGGACTATAAGAAGTATCTTGCCAAAATCGTGTTTGAACAGGGGAGGTAACGGCGATGGATTATAAATGCAGAATTAACGGCGAGCTGCTCACGCTCACCGGCGAACCTGCCGAACGCTTACGAGACGTTCTTTACCGCAGCGGCTTCCTCTCCGTCCGTGACAGCGACGACGCCGAGGGCTTTGCCGGCTCTGACACCGTCGTGTTTAACGGGAAGCTGCGGTATTCCAACTTTATCCTTCTGTATCAGGCGGAGGGCGCCGAGATCCGCACGGCGGAGGGCCTTCTGAACGGCAGAGAGCTCAACTATGTGCAAAAGGCCATGATCTCCGCAGGCATCGTCGCCAGCGCGTACAACGCGCCGACAGCGGCGCTGATCCTCTCATGGCTGTTGGAAAAGAATCCGTACCCCACCCGTGAGGAGATCAAAGAAGTTCTGACCGGCATCTTTATCCGCGACGCGGGCTATGAGCATTACTATCTCGCCGTCAAGCTGGCGATCGAGCTGCGCGATACCGGCGCTTACCAGAGCGAGATCGCTCCCTCCTTCCGCCCGAAGCTGGACGCCATCGGCAAGCCGATGGACAAGATCGACGGCGCGGCGCTCGTTTCCGGCGAGCCGGTCTTCGTTGAGGACAAGGTCCCCGCGAATGCCTGGGTGCTGCACGTGATCAGAAGCCCGTTTGCGAGCGCCTACATCAAGTCGATCGACATCTCCGAGGCGGAAAAGCTGGACGGCGTCGCTGCGATCATCACGGCGGAAAACTGCCCGGACGTGTACTATATGCAGGCAGGTCAGGGCAACCCCGAGCCGTCGCCGCATGACCGCCGTCTCTTTAACCGCAAGGTGCGCCACGTCGGCGACCGCGTTGCGGGCATCGTCGCAAGAACGAAGGAGATCGCCGATCAGGCAGCGTCTTTGATCAAGGTGGAATACGAGCCGACCGACGCCGTTTACACCGTGGAGGAGGCCATGGCGCCCGGCGCGCCCCTTGTCCACAACGGTCCTGTGCAGTATAACGCAGGCGCGCCTGCCGATTTAGACGAATTCAACGCCAGAGCGGGCGACCCGCGCGAGGGCAAGGTCGTTTACCAGTTCCCGCTCGGCGCAAACATTCAGAAGAACATCGCCGCGTCCAATAAGGGCGGCATCGGCGACATGGAAAAGGGCTTTGCCGAGGCCGACGCGATCGTCGACCACACCTATCAGACCAGCCAGATTCAGCACACGCCGCTGGAGCCGCACGTCTGCTACGCCCACGTCGAGCACGGCAGACTGGTGCTCAACTGCTCTACGCAGGTTCCGTATCACGTCAGAAGAATCGTCAGCTGGGTCTGCGGCATCCCCGAAAATAAGATCCACGTCATCAAGGAACGCGTCGGCGGCGGCTACGGCGCAAAGCAGGATATTCTGGTGGAGGAAATGACCGGCTATGCCGCGTGGATCACCGGCAAGCCCGTCTATTACAGAAACACCCGTGAAGAGGAATTCATCGCCAACTCCACCCGCCATCCGATGCGCGTCAGAGTCAAGATGGGCGGCAAGAAGGACGGCACGATCACGGCGATCTTCATGGAGGTCTGCGCGAACACCGGTCCGTTTGGCAACCACTGCCTGACCGTCCCGATGAACAGCTGCTCGAAGACGCTGCCGCTGTTCAAGGTCGACAACATGGCCTATGACCTCAAGGTTTTCTATACCAATGTTCCGCCTGCCGGAGCTTATCAGGGCTACGGTACGCCCAAGGGCAACTACGGCATCATGATGGCGATGGCAGAGCTTGCGGACAAGCTGGGCATCGACTTCAAGCTGATGATCGAAAAGAACCACGTGGAAGAGGGCTACATGCTCGAGATCCTCAAGGGTCTGGGCGAAGGCCGTGAGGGCAACGTCGTTCCCGTCGGCTCCTGCGGTCTGGACGAGGCCATCGAAAAGGGCTGCGAGATGATCGAATGGGGCAAGAAGGAAGTCTCCGACGATCCGGACTGGAAGATCGGCAAGGGCTTTGCCATGATCATGCAGGGCTCAGGCCTGCCGGGCCTTGACCACGCAGAGGCAATCGCCAAGCTCGAAACCGACGGCACGGTCATTCTCAACAGCGGCGGCGCCGACCTCGGCACCGGTCTGGATACGATCTCCGCGAAGATTGTCTCCGAAGTGATGAAGCTCCCAATGGATCGCATTACCGTCGTTTCCGGCGATACCGATTCGTGCGCCTTTGACACCGGCTCCTACGCATCCTCCGGCACCTTCTTCTCCGGAAATGCCTCTCTTGCTGCAGCCAACAAGCTCAAAGAGCTCGTGCTGAAGGAAGCGGCGCTGCAGCTGGAGGAAAAGGTCGAGGATCTGGACGTTCGCGCGCCCGGTGAGGTCTATTCCAAGGTCACCGGCGCTGCGATCAGCTACTATGAGCTGACCCACACCGCGACCTCCGGCGCGGGCAGAGGACAGATCATTGCCCACGGCAGCTTCGTCACGGCGGCGTCCTCCGTTCCTTACGGCGCGCACTTCGCGCAGGTCGCAGTCAACGTCAAGACCGGCGAGATCAAGCTGCAGAAGTTCTACGCTCTGCAGGACGCCGGCACCCCCATTAACCCCGAATGTGCGCTGACGCAGATTTACGGCGCCGTCATGAAGTCCATCGGCCACAGCCTGTACGAGGGTATGTACCTCGATAAGAACGGCAGATGCATCAACGCGAACCTGACCGACTACGGCGCGCCGATGATCAACGAGGCGCCGGACGATTTCAAGTCCGTGCTTGTTGACGTGGACGACGAATTCGGCCCCTTCGGCGCAAAGTCGATCTCCGAGATCGCCTGCAACGGCGCGGCTCCCGCGATCGGCATCGCCATCCATGATGCCTGCGGCGTGTGGCTGCGCGATTGGCCGATGACACCGGAAAAGATCCTGAAAGCACTCGGAAAGATCTGATGACCGAACAAAAGAAACACGGTATCTCGTTATGAGATACCGTGTTTCTTTTGTTCAAAATTATAAACATACGTTCAAAAATAAGAAAATCATACAGAAACTGCAGGAAAAAAACAAAAAAATGCCATATAAAATGCGAAAAAGTGATTGCAATTTTCTTTTGTTGATAGTATACTGGATGCGTAGTGGAGCGAAATGGATTAAAAATGAGCAAAATGGAGCGAGGTGAGCGGAATGAACGGACAATTTCATCATGCGTTAGATCCGAAGGGACGGCTGTTCGTTCCCTCGAAGCTCAAGGAGGAGCTGGGCGCGTCCTTCTATATCGCAAAGGCACCGGACGCCTGTCTGGCGATCTACCCGGAGGCGGCGTGGCAGAAGGTGCTTGACCGCTTCAATGAGCTGCCCTCCTCCAAGACCCGCGCGATGCGCTTCTTCTTTGCGAACGTCATCAAATGCGAGCCGGACAAGCAGGGCAGATTCCTGCTTCCGGAATCCTACCGCGACTATGCCGGCATCAAGCAGAATGTCGTCTTCATCGGACTGGCCGGACGCGCGGAGATCTGGGCGGCAGAGCGCTACCTGCCTGAGGAAGAAGAATACCTCAAGCCCGAGACGCTTGCCTCCACGATGGAAGAGCTGGGCTTCTGATGGAATTTTCACATAAATCCGTCCTTTTGGGCGAGTGCATTGAGAATCTGGCGATCCGACCGGATGGGATCTATCTGGACGGGACGCTCGGCGGCGCGGGACATTCCTTTGAAATCGCGAAGCGGCTGACGACCGGCAGACTGATCGGCGTCGACCGGGATAGCGTCGCGCTTGCGGCGGCGCGGGAGCGGCTTGCGCCGTATCTTGACCGCGTGACGACGGTGCATTCCAATTTTTCCGAATTGGAGCAGATACTGGACGACCTTGGCATCGACGCGGTCGACGGGATGCTGTTCGATCTGGGCGTTTCCTCTCCGCAGCTTGACGACGCGCAGCGCGGCTTTTCGTATATGGCAGACGCGCCGCTGGACATGCGTATGAACCGCGAGGACGCGCTGACTGCCTATGACGTCGTCAACACCTGGCAGCAGGAGGAGCTTCGCAAAATCCTCTACGAATACGGCGAAGAGCGCTACGCGCCGCAGATCGCCGCAGCAATTTGCAGAAAGCGCGAAGAAGCGCCGATCGAGACGACCCTGCAGCTCGTGGATGTGATCCGCAGCGCAATGCCGCCGCAGGCACTGCGGGAAAAGCAGCATCCGGCAAAACGGAGCTTTCAGGCCATCCGCATCGCGGTCAACGACGAGCTCGGCGCGGTCAGCAAGCTGATGAAAGCGGCGTTTCGCCGCCTCAAGCCCGGCGGGAGGCTCTGTGTGATCACCTTCCACTCTCTGGAGGATCGTATTGTAAAAAGCGAAATGCAGCAGGCGGCAAGAGGCTGCATCTGTCCGCCGGAATTCCCGGTTTGCGTCTGCGGCAGGAAGCCGAGCATCCGCATTATTTCAAAGAAACCGATTCAGTCCGGCGAAGCGGAGCTGAACGAGAACCCGCGCGCCAGAAGCGCAAAACTGCGCGTCGCGGAGAAAATCTGATGTTGAAAGGGGGCATTCCCGGTGGAAGAGCAATACCGCACGAACGGTTCAGCGGCAATGGATCTTTACACGCGCGAGAGCACTGCGCAGCCACTGGAGCGCCCTCAACGTCTGCCCGACGCGCCTGCGCGGAAGGAACCGAAGCAAAGACTGCGGCTGCATGTCTCCTGGTTCACGATCGTCGGCGGCGCGTTTGCGCTCTTCCTGCTGGTTGCGGTCGTTTTCAGCTTCGTCCGCCTCTATGAAGAGCAGAGCAGGGTCGCTGCCCTGCAGCAGGTCAGCGCGGCGCTGACGCAGGAGCAGGAACGCCTGACGGCGACGTACGAACAATCTCTGGATCTGAAACAGGTCGAAAAGCGCGCCCGACAGCTCGGAATGCGCGAGATTCAGCCGTCGCAGATCCGCGAAATAGAAATTGCAGCCGGCGATACCACGCAGGTATTCGACGCACCGGAAGAACGCAATATTGTCGAGCAGGTCTTTGACGCATTCCGTAGCTTGTTTCTCGATGCGGTGGAATACTTCTCATAGCCTGCGACATATAGTAAACATGCAGAGCATGGGCGGTGAATTCAATAGCCGCCCATGTTTTGGACTTTATTCCGGGGCGGGGAAGATGCATGAAGCAGGCAGCGGCAACTGAAAGGAGAAAACGTCTGCGCAAGACGCAGAGCGTGAGCGATATCTACGTTCGCAAGGGAATCCTTTTGCTGCTGCTTCTTTTTGGGATCGCGGCGTTTGTCGTGCTGGCGGGCAGACTGGTCAAGCTCATGCTGATCGAGCATGAATATTACCAATCCAAGGCGATCAGCAATCAGACGCGCTCAACCAGCGTAACGGCCAGCCGCGGCACGATTTATGACCGGAATATGGAGGTGCTGGCGGCGTCCGTCAGCGTGGAGAATGTTTTCCTCGACCCGCTGGAGCTGTACCGGAACAAGGTTGATCTTGACTTTCTGGCGAGCAATCTTGCGAGGCTGTTAGATCTGGACGAGGCATATATCAAAAAGCAGGCGGAGGACACCTCCATGCGCTACAAGGTGCTCCGCCGCAAGCAGCCGAAAGAGGTCTGCGACGCGGTGCGGCAGTTTGTCAGCGAAAACGACATCGTCGGCGTCCATCTGGAGCCGGACTCCCTGCGCTACTATCCGAATCACGAGGTCGCCTCCCAGCTGCTCGGCTTCACCAACGTGGAAAACAAAGGCTCGGAAGGGCTGGAGGCGTATTATAACAGCACACTGGAGGGAACTGCCGGCGCAGTCATCACGACGAAGGGCAATAACGAGACGGAAATGCTGTATTCTTACGAGACCTACTACGAGGCAACGGACGGAGACAGCATGGTGCTGACGATCGACATGACCGTACAGCGCGCACTGGAAAAGCAGATGCGCGACGCGATCGACCGCTACGACGTGAAGAACGGCGCGTTCGGCATCGTGATGGATGCGGAGACAGGCGAGATCGTCGCCATGTCCACGCTCGGCGGCTACGACCCGAATCAATATCTTGAGATATTTGATGCGGAAAAGGACGCGAAATTAGAAGAGCTCTACGACGCCGCCATGGCGCTGCCGGAGGACAGCTCCGAGCGGCAGCAGGCGATAGACGACTATAACAGCGCCGTCGCGGCAGAGCGCCTGCGTCAATGGCGCAACCGCTGCGTTTCCGACGGCTACGAGCCTGGCTCGACCTTCAAGCTCTTAACGCTTGCCACGGGGCTGGACTGCGGCGCGGTGACGCTGCATGACAGCTTTTACTGCGGCGGAAGAGAGCAGTTCGAGGGTCGCTCCCAGCCGCTCAACTGCTGGCGGCATCAGGGGCACGGCTCGGAAACGACGGCGCAGGCGCTGCAGAACTCCTGCAACCTCGCCTTTGCGCATATCGGGTTGAAAATCGGCGGCGAAACGTTGTATGATTATTGCAGGGCGTTCGGGCTGATGGAGCCGACGGGTATCGACCTGCCCGGGGAATCGGGCGGCATTTTTCACACGAAGGAGCGCCTTTCCGACCACGATACCTACGGCACGAGCTATCTGATTGCGACCTCCTTCGGGCAGACCGTCAAGCCGACCCCGATCCAGCTCGTCCGCGCCGTCTGCGCGGTCATCAACGGCGGTTATCTGCTCAAGCCCTACGTCGTGGCGCAGGTGATCGACGAAAACGGCGAGATCGTCCGTCAGCAGGAGCGCACGGTCGTGCGGCAGGTCATTTCCGAGGAAACATCCGCGACGATGTGCGAGCTGATCGAGTCCGTCGTCACCGACGGCACTGCCAAGAATGCGAAGGTGGCCGGCTTCCGCATCGGCGGCAAGACCGGCACCGCGGAAAAAACCGACCAGCGCGAGGAAAACGGACAGCTGACGAACGACAAGATCGTTTCCTTTGTCGGCATCGCGCCGATGCAGGATCCGCGCTACGTCGTGCTGATCGCGCTGGATACCCCGAGTCCCACGAGCGGGATCTATATTTCCGGCGGCGTCATGGCGGCCCCGACCGTCGCCGCTGTATTTGAGGACATTTTGCCGTACCTCGGCGTTGCGCCGGAATACGAAGACGGCGACCTGACCCGTGTGAACGTCCGCATGCCGGACGTCAGAGAAATGACGAAAAGCGAGGCGGCTGCTGCGCTGCAGAACGTTTCGCTGGACTACCGCGTGATTGGCTCCGGCAGCAGCGTGGTCAGCCAGATCCCCGCACCGGGGAGGGAAGTCCCGGGACGCTCCGTCGTCCTGCTCTACACCGACGGCAGCATGCCGACCCAGCCGGTGAGCGTTCCCGATCTGCTTGGGAAAACGGTGGAGGAGGCGACGCGGGCGCTGAACGATCTCGGCCTGTATTTGCAGGCGAAAGGAACGGATTCAAAACGCGGCCACGTCGTCGTGACCGCACAGGATATACCGCCCGGCACACAGGTTGAGCGCGGTACGACCGTGACGCTGCTGTTTGCCGATACGGCGGACATGGATTAAAGGAGACCTTATGAAACTGGAAACGCTGCTGAAGGACATAGAAATACTGGCAACCAACGCACCGATGGAGATAGACGTCAGCGGCGTTCGCAATTCCTCCCGGGACGTGCAGCCGGGCGACCTCTTCGTCGCCATTCCCGGCTACGCGACGGACGGACACAGGTTTATCCCGGACGCCGTCCGGAAGGGCGCTGCCGTCGTACTTTGCGAACGGGAGATGCCGGACGGCGTACCGTGGGTGCAAGTCAAATCTTCCAGAGAAGCCCTTGCCGCCCTCGGCGCGAACTGGTACGGCGATCCCTCGGAAAAAATGCAGGTGATCGGCGTGACCGGCACGAACGGCAAGACCTCTGTGACCTATCTTCTCAAAGCACTGCTGGAACATGCGGTTGGCGCAAAGGTCGGCCTGATCGGGACGATTTGCAATATGATCGGAGACGAGGTCCTGCCGACGGAACGCACGACGCCCGAGAGCTTCGAACTGCAGGGACTGCTTGCGCACATGGCGGAGGCAGGCTGTACGCACGTCGTTATGGAGGTCTCCTCCCACGCGCTGTTCCTGCATCGCGTTGCGCAGATCCGCTTCCGCGTCGGCGCCTTCACCAATCTGACCGAGGATCATCTGGACTTCCACAAAACGATGGAAAACTACGGCAGGGCGAAGGCGATGCTGTTCCGACTCTGTGAGCGCGGCGTATTCAACGCCGACGATCCGGCGAGCAAAACGATGATTGACGGATCGACCTGCAGCGTGTATACTGTCGGAGTTGAAAGCAGCGCCGACCTTCGCGCAGAGCATGTCGAGCTCGGCGCGGATCATATCGCAATGGACGTGTCCGAGGGATCGGAGCGGGCGCACGTCTGCGTCGGCATTCCCGGACGCTTTACGGTCAGCAACGCGCTGACGGCGCTTGGAATCGCGCGTCAGCTCGACATTCCGCTGCAGAAGGCGGCGGAGGCGCTCTGTCTTGCAAAGCCGGTCAAGGGGCGCATTGAGATCGTCCCGACGCCGGGCAAGGAATATACCGTCCTGATCGACTACGCCCATACGCCGGACGGGCTGGAAAAGGTGCTGCGCTCCGTGCGCGACTTCTGCAGGGGCAGGCTGATCGTGGTGTTCGGCTGCGGCGGCGACCGCGACCGCACCAAGCGACCCATTATGGGACAGATCGCGTGCCGGCTTGCCGATCTTGTCATCGTGACCTCCGACAACCCCAGAACGGAGGAGCCGACGGCAATTATCCGGGAGATCCTTTCCGGGATGCAGGGCAGCAAAACGCCCTGCGAGGTGGAGAAAAACCGCCGCAAGGCGATCCGCCTTGCCATGCGCCTTGCGCGGAAGGACGACGTGATCGTTCTTGCGGGCAAGGGACATGAAACGTATCAGATCATCGGCACGGAGAAAACACATTTGGACGAACGCGAGGAGGTAACTGCGGCATTATGCGAAATGGAAGAGTAACGCTCAAACAGGCGGCGCAGTGGTGCGGCGGAACGGTCGCACCGGAATATGCCGGGCTTGCGTTCAGCGGTGCGAATTTTGACTCGAGATTGCTGCAGCCGAACGAGCTGTTCGTTGCCATCGTGCGGGAACGGGACGGCCATGACTACGCGAGAGCCGCAATGGAACAGGGCGCAGCGGCGGTACTGGCGAGCAAGCCGCTCGATCCCGCGATCCCCGCGATCTACGTGGACGATACGGTGAAGGCACTGCAGGAGATCGCGCGCAGCTACCGCCTGACGCTGCATGCCAAGACCGTCGGCGTCACCGGCAGCGTCGGAAAGACGACGACGAAGGGCATGATCGCCTCCGTACTGCAAACGGCGCTCGTGACGCAGCGAACGGAAAAGAACTACAACAACGACATCGGCCTGCCCGTGACCCTGCTGGGTCTGGACGAAAACTGCGGGGCGGCGGTGCTGGAAATGGGCATGAACCACTTCGGGGAAATCTCCCTGCTGACGCGCATCGCGCAGCCCGATATTGCAGTCATTACCAATGTCGGCACGATGCATATCGAGCATCTCGGCTCCCGTGAGGGCATCCTAAAGGCGAAGCTGGAGATTCTGGAGGGACTGCGGCCGGGCGGCCTTGCCATCTTCAACGGTGACAACGATCTGCTTTCCACGGTCGTGCAGCGCTATCACGCGCTGACCTTCGGTCTGGGCAGACAGAACACCGTCTATGCCGAACAGATCACGGAAGGGGAGGAACACACCGATTTCACGGCTGTCGGCTTCGGAAAGCGCATCCCCGTCACCCTTCCAATGGTCGGCGAGCATAACGTCGTCAACGCGCTTGCCGCAGTAACGGTCGGACTGTGCTTCGGACTGAACCCGGAACAGATCCGGGAAGGCCTGCGCAATTATCACAGTCACGGAATGCGCCAGAACCTGTATGACCGCGACGGCTTACATATCATCGAGGACTGCTACAACGCAGGCCCTGAATCCATGCGAGCGGCGTTTCGTCTCCTTGCCCGCGCGAAGGGGCGGCGGATCGCGGTGCTCGGCGGAATGCTCGAGCTGGGCGAATACGCGCCGCAGGAGCATTATCTCATCGGCAAGGAGGCCGCCGGGGCGGCGGATCTGCTCTTCGCCTACGGACAGCACAGCGAGCAATACGTGCGCGGTGCGCTGGAAAAGGGAATACAGTACGCCCGAAAATTCGACACGCAGGAGGAGCTGACCGCCGCACTGCAGGCGGCGCTGCTGCCCGGCGATACCGTGCTGTTCAAAGGAAGCCGGGGCATGAAAATGGAGCGGGTACTACAGAACCTTGATACGAGAGAAATCGGAGGAAAAGAGAATGGATAGAACGTTGATTACGGTATTGATTTCCGTCGCGGCGGGCTTCGTGGCCGCGCTGCTGCTCGGGAAGGCACTGCTCCCCGCGCTGCGCGCGCTGAAGGCGGGACAGTCGATCAAAGAGATTGGCCCCAAATGGCACAACAGCAAGGCCGGTACGCCGACCATGGGCGGCTTGATGTTTATTGCAGCAGCGATCCTTTGCGTACTGACCGGCTGGCTGGCGATGCGTGAGGGCGACAACGGCCATCTGTTCGCACTGGGGCTTGCTTTGATGTTTGGGCTGATCGGCTTCTACGACGATTTTATCAAGGTGAAAAAGAAGCGCAATCTCGGCCTGACCGGTACGCAGAAGCTCCTGCTGCAGGTGCTTGCCTCTGCGATCTTCCTCGCTGCGATGCACTTCACCGGTCATCTGAATTATGATCTTTACATTCCCTTTGTCAAAGAGCCGGTCGCACACGTGCCGACGGTACTGTATCTGGCCGTTGCGATCTTTGCGATCGTCGGCTGCGTCAACGCGGTCAACCTGACCGACGGCATCGACGGACTGGCGTCCGGCGTGACGATGCCGGTTATGGTGTTTTTTGTCCTCGTCTCCATGAGCATGAAGCGGGCGGGTCTTGCGACCTTCCCGGCGGCGCTCCTCGGCGGACTGGGTGGCTTCCTGTGCTACAACTTCCATCCCGCAAAGGTCTTCATGGGCGACACCGGCTCGCTGTTCCTCGGCGGTGCGGTCGCCGGTCTGGCGTTCG
Organism: Oscillospiraceae bacterium; assembly: GCA_017405865.1. Taxonomy (GTDB): domain Bacteria; phylum Bacillota; class Clostridia; order Oscillospirales; family Oscillospiraceae; genus JAZOXB01. The sequence goes on from JAFQZN010000045.1 coordinate 41,309, forward strand.
TGCTGGATATGCCGCTCGTCCTGCTGTTGGTCGGACTGATCTACGTGATCGAGGCGCTGTCGGATATTATTCAGGTCGGCTATTTCAAGCTGACCCACGGAAAGAGAATTTTCAAAATGGCGCCGATCCATCACCACTTTGAGATGTGCGGCTGGTCGGAAGAGAAAATCTGGACGGTCTTCGTTCTCGTCACCGCGATCATGTGCGTCGTCGCGTGGTTCGGTGTACGCATCTGGTTTTAAGTTCTCATTCGTTCCCTGATCCTGCAAGGGAGGTGCAGCTTTGATCCGAAGAGGGAAGTCAAATACGGAAGAATTGTCAACCCGCACTGCGGTCAGTGACCTCGGCGTCATCGATCTGCCGTATTTGCTTCTCACGCTGCTGCTTGTCGCAATCGGTCTGATCATGCTGTTTTCTGCCAGTTACGCGCGCGCGTATTACCTCACGGGAAACTCCGCAAGCTACTTTACTGCGCAGCTCGTCTTTGCGGCGGCGGGAATCGTCGTCCTCTTCGCGGTCAGCCGCGTACCGTACGACTGGTATCGGAAGCTCTCGCGCGTGATCTACGGCGTGACGGTGCTCCTGCTGGCGGCGGTTTTGCTGGTCGGAACGAATGTCAACGGCGCTACGCGCTGGATTAACCTCGGCTTCACACAGTTTCAACCCTCAGAGGTAGCGAAATTCTCGCTGATCCTCTCCCTTTCCGTCATTATGACGCGCTTTGAGAAGGAGGTCCGCTCCTTCCGCATTTTCCTGTTCTGCGCGGCGGCAATGACCGTCATCGCAATCCTGCTGGTTCTGGAGCCGCATTTTTCCGCCACGATCATCATTGCCTCACTCTGCTTCTGCATGATGGCGATCGGCGGCGTAAACTTAAAATATCTCGGCATCGTCGCCGCGCTTGGCGCGGCGGTGCTGCTGTTCCTTCTTCTGAGCGGCGGGTATACCGGCGACCGCATCAGCGCTTGGCGCGATCCGGAAGCAGATCCGCTGGACACGGGCTTGCAGATTTTGCAGTCCGAATACGCCATCGGCTCGGGCGGCCTGCTCGGGCTCGGCTTCGGCAAGAGCCGGCAGAAGTATCTGTATCTGCCGGAGGAGCACAACGATTACATTTTTTCTATCGTCTGCGAGGAGCTGGGCTTCATCGGCGCGATCGCGATTCTGCTCTTGTTTGCCCTGCTGATCATCCGCGGCTTCTGGATCGCGCTCCATGCAAGAGACCGCTTTTCCATGCTGCTTGCCGCAGGGCTGACGACTCTGCTCGCCATTCAGGTTTTGCTGAACGTGGCGGTCGTGACGAATCTTTTGCCCTCCACGGGCATTTCGCTTCCGTTCTTTTCCTCGGGAGGTACTGCGCTGATCATGCAGCTTGCCGAATGCGGCGTGGTGCTGAACATCTCCCGCAGTATTTCTCAAAGTCCGAAATAAAGGAGTCTTTCCATGAAGGTCGTTTTCACCTGCGGCGGTACCGGAGGTCATATCAATCCGGCGATCGCGGTCGCAAAGATATTGAAAGAGCGCAAGCCGGACTGCGAGATCCTCTTCGTCGGCGCGGACGACGGCATGGAAACCGAGCTCGTGCCGCGCGAGGGCTTCCGGATCGAGACGGTGAAAATCTCCAACTACCTGCGCAGCCTCAAGCCGACGGCGCTGTTCCACAACGTCAAGGCCGTGTTTATTATCCGGCAGGCATTGCGCAGGGCGAATCAGATCATCCGGGAGTTTCAGCCGGACGTCATTCTCGGCACGGGCGGCTACGCCAGCTACCCGATGCTGCGGCAGGGCGTAAAAAACGGAATTCCCACCGCTCTGCATGAGGCGAACGCCGTGCCGGGTCTTGCGACGAAGCTGGTCTGCGACAAGGTAGACAAAATTTTAGTCAGCTTTGCCGAGAGCAAATCGCAGTATAAAAACGCAGACCGCGTCATTGCCGTCGGCATGCCGGTCCGCGAGGAATTCGTCTTTACCAAACGCGAGGACGCGCGCAGAGAGCTGGGTCTGGACGACAAGCCGTTGGTCGTTTCCGCGTGGGGCAGCCTCGGCGCAAGAGAAATGAATAAAAAAATCGCACAGTTCATGAAGCTGGAATGTGCGGAAGAACCCTTCCATCACATCCACGCGACCGGATCATTCGGCTGGCGCTGGATGCCGGATTACGTGAAAAACCTCGGTGTTGACCTTGCTTCGCACCCGCTGGTGCAGATGCAGGAATACATCTATAATATGCCGACGGTCATGGCGGCGGCGGACGTCTTCATCAGCCGCGCCGGATCGTCGACCCTCAACGAAATCGCTGCGGCGGGAACGCCGTGCATCATCGTCCCGTCTCCCAACGTGACGAATAACCATCAGGAGAAAAACGCGCGCATTCTGGAGCAGCGCGGCGCTGCGATCGTGATCCGAGAAAGCGACTGCGACGGCGAGGTGCTTTACCGCACCGCAAAGGAGCTGCTGGCAGATCCGGAGCGCTGCAGAAAGATGCGCAGCGCGCTGCGGGACGTCGCCGTGATCGACTCTGCCGAGCGCATCTATCAGATCATTTTGGAATTGGCAAAAACACGCTGATCGTCCTTCCTGCATAGAATGGGGCAAATTTCCGTTACGGAGGTTTGCCTATGGGGGCGTATCAGATCATTGGCGGAAGACCGCTGGAGGGCGCGGTGCAGATTCACGGCGCAAAAAACAGCGTTCTGCCGATCCTCGCCGCAACGTTGGTCTGCGGCGGACAATATACGATCAACAACTGTCCGGAGATCTCCGACGTCGATACGGCGCTGGACATCCTGCGCAGACTCGGCTGCAAAGTACAGCGCAGCTCTTCTCAAATCCGCGTCGATACTGTCGCGGCGGAATACCGTGAAATACCGGAAGAACTCATGCGAAAAATGCGGGCGGCAATTCTATTTCTCGGCGCGCTGCTTGCCCGCTTCGGGGAGGCGCGCGTGTCCGCGCCCGGCGGCTGCGCCCTCGGGGAGCGCCCGATCGACCTGCATGTTCTCGGACTGCGCCTCATGGGCGCGGAATGTGAATACGACGGCGAAACCCTGCGCTGTGCAGGGAAGAATCTGCACGGCTGCACGGTCGCCCTTCCGTTTCCCAGCGTGGGGGCGACGGAGAATCTGATTCTGGCGGCGCTGGCCTGCGAAGGCGAGGTCACGCTCTGCAACGCGGCGAAGGAACCGGAGATCGGCGATCTGATCGGTTTTTTGCGCGCCTGTGGAGCGAGGATCGAGGGCACCGGCTCCTCTGTCCTGCACATTAGCGGCAAGGCTGCTCTGCACGGAACGGACTACACCGTGATGCCCGACCGCATGGAGGCGGCGACGTACCTTGCCGCTGCGGCGGCGACGCGGGGACGGCTCGTCCTGCAGAGCGCAGAGCCTGCGCATCTGCAGGCTGTGCTGTCGGTACTGGAGCGCGGCGGCTGTGAGATCGCGCAGCGACCGGGAGAGATTATCGTCCGCTGCGACCGGCTCCAAGCCGTCAGCCCGATCGTTACCGCACCGTACGACGGCTTTCCAACGGACGCACAGGCGCCGCTCATGGCGGCAATGGCGACGGCGGAGGGCGTCAGCATCTTTGAAGAAACGGTTTTCTCCGACCGCCTGCGGCACGTTCCTGCGCTGCGTGCGATGGGAGCGAACATCCTTGCGACCGGACGGCATGCCGTCGTCACCGGCGTAAAGCGTCTGAACGGCGCGACCGTTGAAGCGACCGACCTGCGCGGCGGCGCGGCCATGGTCATCGCCGCATTGAGCGCAGAAGGAGAAAGCCTGGTCACGAAAACGGAACATATGGAGCGGGGCTATACCTCGTTCGTACAAACGCTGCGATCCTGCGGAGCACAGATCGCGCGGCAATAAGGAAAAAAGCCATGGAACAAGAGAACAGAAGAAAACCGAATCAGCGTCCTTCGGCGGGCAGACGCAATCCGCCTGCGCAGCGTACTGCGGCAAATGGCAGAAAAAAGCGGAATTCTCCCGCTGCGCGCATGGCAAACCAGAGGCGCAGGCAGCGCGCCGCCGAGGAAGCGCGGCAGGCACAGCAGGCGCAGGAGCAAAAGCAGCAGCAGAAGGCCGAAGCCGCCAAGGAGGCAAGACGCAAACGCGAGGAGCGAAAGGAACGTTCCTCCCGCGCTGCCATAGAGGTGCAGCGCAGACGGGAAGAGCGCAAGGAACGCACCCGGCTGGACGGGATGCGCGACAAGCAGAAGCGGCAGGCAAAGCACCGGACCCGGCACCGCATCAGCCCGGAAGCCTGGAAACGCATCATTATTATGGGCTGCATTGTCGTTGCGATCCTATTGAGCATGATCATTTTCTTCCGCGTCCGCACGGTCGAGGTACAGGGTAACTCCTATTATTCCGACGAGGAAGTCGTTCAGGCTGCCGGAATCGCGAGCGGCGACAACCTTCTGACGCTGTCGCGCGGAGAGATCGCCGGCAACGTGATCGCACATCTGCCGTACGTCAAGAACGTCCGCGTGACACGCACCCTGCCGGATACCGTCGTGATTACGGTGACGGAGGATGAGACGACCTTTGCCGTCAAGGACGCAGGCGGGAAGTACTATCTGATCACTGCCGCCGGAAAGGCTGCGGCGCAGGTCGAGGAGATCGACGCGAAGGCGCACGTTCTCATCGAGGATCTCGTGATTCAGCCCGCCGTGATCGGCGAGAGCATCCACGTCGTTGAGAGCGAGGACAGCTCGGTCAGCCCGCAGGAGCAGCTGAACGCACTGACGGCGCTGCTGCGAGAGATCGAAGCGTCAAGGCTGGAAAAGGAAATCTCCGTGGTCAGCGTGCCGTCGGCGTTCAATCTGACCGTGTGGTACGAGGACCGGTTCGAGGTGCGGCTCGGCACGGCGGACGATCTTGCATACAAGCTGGAATACCTCAAGGTCGTCGTTCAGGAGCAAAAAGAGTACACGACGGGCATTATCGACCTGACCTTCAGCAGCGGGACGGAGGCCCACGTGATGCCGAATGAGGGCTGATTGCGCAAAAATTGTAAATAATTTTCCGAAAAATGAGAAAATCTATTGACCTGAACGCATTTTGACTGTAAAATATAAACGTATATCTGAAAGAATAGTCTTTACCGATAATCAGTACACATAGGAGGAGAAGCATAATGTCCGAAGTTTACGCAGATAAGGTAGTTAATATTAAAGTCATCGGCGTCGGCGGCGCAGGCAACAACGTTGTCAACCGCATGATCGACAGCAAGATCGGCGGCGTCGAGTTCGTCGTCATCAACACCGACCGTCAGGATCTGAACAAGTCCAGATGCGAGAACAAGCTGCAGATCGGCGAAAAGCTGACCGGTGGCATGGGCGCAGGCTCCAAGCCCGACATCGGCAAGAAATCCGCCGAAGAGAGCAGAGCTGCCATTTCCAAGATTCTGGAAGGCACCGACATGGTATTCATCACCGCCGGCATGGGCGGCGGCACCGGCACTGGCGCAGCTCCCATCATTGCGGATCTGGCGCATGAAGCCGGTATCCTTACCGTGGGCGTCGTGACAAAGCCTTTCCGCTTTGAAGGCGCGACCCGTATGAGACAGGCAGAGGCGGGCATTGCCGCGCTTTCTGAAAAGGTCGACTCCCTCATCATCATTCCGAACGACCGCCTGAAGTACGTCACCGACCAGAAGATCACCTTTGCCAACGCCTTCGGCATTGCAGACGACGTTCTGAAGCAGGCTGTCAGCTCCATCTCCGAGCTGGTTGGCTATTCCGAGCGCGTCATCATTAACCTCGACTTCGCCGACGTTTCCGCCATCATGAAGAACGCAGGCCGTGCGCATATGGGCGTCGGCACCGCTTCCGGCCGCGAGAAGGCAGAGCAGGCCGCCATGGCTGCGGTTGCCAGCCCGCTGCTTGAGACTTCGATCAACGGCGCAAACGGCGTTCTGATCAACGTAACCGGTTCGGCTGACCTCGGTCTGGAAGAGGTCGAGACTGCCGCCAATATCGTTATGGAAGCCGCCAATCCCGAAGCCAACATCATCTTCGGCGCGACCTTCTCCGACGAGCTGCAGGAAGAAATGCGCGTTACCGTGATTGCGACCGGCTTTGACAACAGCAAGAAGCCGGAAAGCAAGGGCGCGTTCTCTGCTGCCGGCAATTCCGCAAGATCTTCCGAGTCTGTCGTTGTCGATCCCAATGCGGGCATCGACGATATCGACGAGATCTTCAAGATCTTCAACAAGTAATGCATCGTTACGCATATCGGGCTGCTTTGATCGGCAGCCCGATATTTTTGTGTATTTTTACTTTACTTTTATGAAATAAAGTGCTATACTGTACTTGAACCTATACCGGAGGAGATCATATGAACAACCAAAACAAGCGTTCCGACCCGAGCAGTGAGCTTTATCAAGCCATTCTGACACTCCGTACGCCGGAGGAACTGCATAAGTTCTTTCTCGACCTTTGCACACAGTCCGAGTTGAGCGCGATCGAGCAGCGCTATGAGGTCGCAAAAATGCGCTATGCCGGCATGATCTATAACGACATTCTTGAAAAGACGAACGTCAGCTCTGCAACTGTCAGTCGCGTCAACCGCAGCCTGCTCAACGGCGAGGGCATGTACGAGGTCGTCTTCGACCGCCTGAAGGAGCAGAAATGAGCGCGTATGCGTCACTTGCCGCCGCTTACGACGGCCTGACAACGGACGTCCCTTATGAAACCATACTGGACTTTTTGGAGGCGATACTGCGTGAGTCGGGCAAACAGCCGGAAACGGTGCTCGACCTTGCCTGCGGTACCGGCTCCATGTCTTTGCTCTTGGCAAAACGCGGCTACCGCGTGATTGCGTCGGATTTGTCCGAGGATATGCTGACGGTCGCCGCGCACAAGGCGGAAAGCCTTCCGCAGCCGCCGTTTTTCATCTGCCAGCCGATGCAGCGGCTGCGCCTGCCGGAGCAGGTTGACGCGGTGGTTTGCCTGCTGGACAGCCTGAACTATCTGGACAAGCCGGACGATTGCCGGAAAACCTTCGAGCGCGTTTATAAAGCGCTCAATCCCGGCGGGGTCTTCCTGTTTGATATCAATACGCCGGAGAAGCTCCGCTCGCTGGACGGGCAGGTTTTTTTGGACGAGAACGAGGAAAGCTACTGCGTCTGGCGCGCGGAATTCGACAAAGAAGAAAAGTGCTGCTATTACGGCATCGACCTGTTTCAAAAGGACGGGGAGCGGTGGAAACGCAGCTTTGAGCAGCACTGTGAATATGCCTACGATCCACAGCAGCTTTCCGTATGGCTCGCGGAAGCGGGATTTGTTCGGGTGGAGCAGTACGGAGACTGCCGCAGAGAAGCGCCGTCGGCAGGGGAGCAGCGCATCTATTTTGCGGCATACAAGGAGTAAATAGAATGCAGGACTATATCGTTCGCGCGATCACGGCCGACGGCTATATCAAGGCAACGGCGATCCGCTCGACCAATCTCGTCGAGCGCGCGCGGAATATCCATAAAACGACGCCGACGGCAACGGCGGCCTTGGGACGCGTCCTCACTGCTGCGTCCATGATGGGAAACGTGCAGAAGGTCGAGAACGGTGCGCTGACGCTGCAGATCAAGGGCGGCGGCCCGTTGGGGACGATCCTTGCGACCTCGGACGCGGTCGGCAACGTGCGCGGCTACGTGCATAACCCGTCGATCACCCTGCTTGAAAAGTACGCGGGGAAGCTCGACGTCGGCGCGGCGGTCGGTACGGACGGTATGCTGACAGTCATCCGCGATCTGCAGATGAAGGAGCCGTATATCGGCTCGGTCGCGCTGGTGTCCGGCGAGATCGGGGATGACGTGACGGCTTACTTCGCGCAGAGCGAGCAGACGCCGACCGCCTGCGCCCTCGGTGTGCTCGTGGATACCGATCAGCATGTCAAGGCTGCGGGAGGGTATCTGATCCAGCTCCTGCCCGGCGCGCCGGAGGAAGCCATCGACAAGCTGGAGGCAGGCATTCAGAAGGCGGGAGCCGTGACGCCGATGCTTGCCGACGGACTGACGCCGGAGGACATCCTGCGGCGTGTGATGGCTGATTTCGAGTTAGAGTTTTTGGAAACCACGCCGGTCGCCTACAAATGCTATTGCAGCCGCGAGCGAGTGACCGCGACCCTGATCGCTATCGGCAGGAAGGATTTGCAGGAGATCGCCGACGAGGGCGAGCCCATCACGATCGAATGCCAGTTCTGCGACACGACGTACCGGTTCACACCCGAGGAGATCCGTCAATTGCTGAAGACGCTTTGAACAAAAGAAGCACAGAGATTCTTCTCTGTGCTTCGTTAAAGAATAGCGATCAGGAGGATCGCAAGACACGCGGCGATGGTGATAATGCCCATCGTGATCGCTGCACTGCTCTTTGTCGCTTTATGACCCTGCTTCCGCGCGATTATGCCGAAAACCAGAGCCAGTATGCCAAAGATGGCAATCATGAGGAGCGGAGGAATATTGAAGTAAACCATTTCCTTTTGAATATTGCCGGTAATTGCCGAAAGCAGGAAAACCCAGCTGTAAACGACGCCGAGAATGCCAAGCACCAGTCCTGCAATGCCGAAGCCTCTGCCCGGCGACTTCTTTTTGACTACAACGACCATCGAATCCTGCTGCAAAGGGTAGCCGCAATGCGGGCAGGACAGCGCTTGATCGGAGATTTCTTTTCCGCATTCCGGACAGTTTAACAGTGCCATATTATCACCCCCACTGACCGCAGTATAGCATCTTTTGGAAAACCTGTCAATCCTTGCGGGAAGAGTGCTTTCCCTTCCTAATTCAAAAAACCAAAAAATTCAAAAATAGTGCTTGACAATTAATCCGTGTATGTGTATAATAACAACCGTCGCTGATGTGCGGCAGTTCGGGAGCATAGCTCAGCTGGGAGAGCACATGCCTTACAAGCATGGGGTCACAGGTTCGAGCCCTGTTGTTCCCACCATCATCTGGCCCGGTGGTGCAGTCGGTTAGCACGCCAGCCTGTCACGCTGGAGGTCGACGGTTCGAGTCCGTTCCGGGTCGCCATAGTAACGCATCTGAGCCGAGATTTTCTCGGCTCAACATGCCTCTGTAGCTCAGTAGGTAGAGCAGCGGACTGAAAATCCGCGTGTCGTTGGTTCAACTCCGACCGGAGGCACCATTTTATTGCATCAGCTTCGGATGTCGGAGTTGAAAGGCGGCTCTTGACAACATGCCGGTGGCATGTTGTAACCGCCGTGGCTTTCCCGCAGGAAAGCAACTCCGACCGGAGGCACCATTTTTACTCATAAGGTTCCCGAGGGCGGAGTGGCTTTTCCACTGAAAAGTTCTTTATCCAAAGGACCATATGCGGGTGTAGCTCATCCGGTAGAGCGCCACCTTGCCAAGGTGGAGGTAGCGAGTTCGAGCCTCGTCACCCGCTCCAAAAAAATAAGGAACGCGCTGCGTTCCTTGTTTCATATCCGGTGCCGTGGCCAAGTGGTAAGGCAAAGGTCTGCAAAACCTTCATTCCCCAGTTCAAATCTGGGCGGCACCTCCAGAAAAAAGGACTTGCGAAAGCAAGTCCTTTTTTCAGTAAAATCCACCCTGACGGGTGGGTGAAATCTGCTTCGCAGATGAAATCGTCCTTGCGGACGGGGAAATCCGCCTCGACGGCGGACGGGTGGATTTCATTTCACCGAATGCGGCAGCATTCGATTTCACAACAGCGCAGGCTTTGCAGAAATGCGCGTTGCCTACGGCGCGTCCGGAACAACGTCTGCGACGCCGATCCCGCCGAGGCCGGCTTGTTCGATCACTTCATCTGTCATGGGATCGTAGAGCGTTACGAAATCGACGGTCGCCCCTGCGCTGACCTGCAGCAGCAGGCCGTCCTCGGTAAACCACCCGGGCAGATACACTCCGCTGCCGCTGTCAAAATGCCACGGGCCGAGCTGCTCCTCCAATTCAGAAACGGAAAGACCGAGAAGGCTATCCAAATCCGTCGGCGTTTCAATCAGCGGGATGCGAGGCCGCCAGCCGCCGAGCGTTCCGTTCTCCTCCATGCGAAAACTGATCAGCTCGGTCACGGTTTGCCAGTTGCTTGACATCGCCGCAAAGATCTCCGGCGAGCCGTTTGCGCTGTCGCCAGGCATGCGCCAGATCACACAGCAGCCAGTGTCATAGACGATCAGATCTGCAGCCCACTTCCGCACACTTGCGAGAGAGGAACCGACGACGCCCCACGCACTGCCGCCCCAATCTGAGGCTCCGGCCGGCAGGCCGCCTTGAAAAACGATATTGCCGCCGTCAAGCGCCAGCGGATAACGCGCTTCTGCGTTGACAAGCGCGATTCCGCTGCCGTCCTGCTCCAGACGGACGTTTCCTTCCTCGGTCCAGCTCAACATCAAAATGCTGCATGCTTTCAAAACCGGAAAACCGTCCTCCAGCCCGTAGGCCCAGAACGCCTCGGTATGGACGCCGGAGGTCGGCCCCGGCGTCTGATAGACGAGCTCTGCCAAACCGTCCCCGTCCAGATCCGCCCAGAGCGGGTCTTCCATTGAATAATAGAAGGTTCGCAGCGGCGCGCAGCCGTCCGGCCCGAGCAACAAATAGAAATCAGGCAGATCTATCTCGCTTCGTATTGTGACGACGTCGTCCTGTGGCTCCTGCCGCGCACAGTGCAGCAGGCGCATGCCGGTCTGCTCGAGCATATCCGGCGGGGTGACGTCCTCCGCCGATTGCAGCTTGACGTCCGGCAGCATGGCCTGCACCTCTTCTAACGACGGCGAGGGAAGCGCCGTTACACGTTCGGAAGACTGCGCCGTTTCCCCGTTCCCACAGCCGGGCAGGGGAAGAGACAGCAGCAGGCAGAACAGAAGGATCAGTACTCGTTTCATTGCAACCTCCGAATGGTATTTGTTTGATTTCAGACTATCGCAGACGTCCGGTTTTGTCAAGGGCTTCGCTGCGCCGACGGAAAAACTGCAAGAGAAAAACTGTCAAAAAGTGTTGAAATCGCAGAAAACATGCTTTATAATGTTATCGGGTAACCAACAAAAAAACAACTGACAGGAGGAATATATCATGGGCAAATTTTCCGTTCGCACCACCGCTACCGGCATTAAGTTCGATCTGAAGGCAGGCAACGGCGAAGTCATCGCTACTTCCGAGGTCTACACCACGGAGGCCGCCTGCAATAAGGGCATCGAAAGTGTCAAGAAGAATGCGCCGATCGCTGCGATCGAGGATCAGACGGTCGAAGGCTACAAGGTCGAGAAGCATCCGAAGTTTGAGATCTACAAGGACAAGGCAGGCGAGTTCCGTTTCCGCCTGAAGGCGACCAACGGTCAGATCATCGCCGTCGGCGAGGGCTACAAGGCGATGGCAAGCTGCAAGAACGGCATCGAGTCCGTGAAGAAGAACGCTCCGGAAGCTCCCGTTGTAAAGGAGTAATCCATGGACATCAAGGCCAAGATCTCGGAGATCGTAGACAAGATCAAAGGCGATCCGTCCTTGAAGGACGAATTCACGAAAGATCCGGAAAAGGCGATCGAGAAGCTCGTCGGCGTCGATATCCCCGACGGCGCGCTGGACTCCGTCGTGACCGGTGTTAAGGCAAAGCTCGCAGGAGACAAGCTCTCCGGCGTTGCGGATACGCTGAAGAATCTGTTTTAACTATAAAAAATGCTGCCGTTTTCGGCAGCATTTTTTTGCTGTTGACATTTTAGCTGAAACTTGTTATATATGTGTAGGTATTTTCTTGACGGAGGGCAGAAATGAAAGGTTGGCGTACCGCACGGGATATTCTCGTCATCGTTTTTGCTGCATTGCTTTTGGCGCTCAGCTACCGTATTTTCATTTTTCCGAACGAATTCGCGCCGGCAGGGCTTCCCGGCTTTGCGACGATGCTGCAGCATCAGTTCGGCTTTAAGGTCGGCTATATGACGCTCATCTACAACGTCCCGCTGGTGTTTTTTGTTTATTTTCTGGTCGGACACGAATATGCGATCCGTTCGGCAATCTTTGCGCTGTTTTTTTCCACGATCCTGCTCGCGCTCGACTGCGTGGATCTTTCGCGCTTTATCTATCATTCGGATCACAGCGCTATTCTCGCGCCGATTGCGGGAGGCGTGGTCAGCGGCTTCTGCTACGGGATCGTGATGAAGCGCAACAGCAGCACCGGCGGAACGGATCTTGTTGCCGCCCTCGTGCATCACAAGTGGCCGGAGCATAATTTGCTTTGGATCATCTTCATGATCAATGCGGCCGTCGCTGCCGTCTCCTATTTCGTCTATGACTATAAGATCGAGCCGGTCATCCTCTGCGTGATCTACTGCTTCATTTCCAGCGAGGTCAGCGACATGATGCTCAAGGGCTTCAAGGAGGCGGTCAAGTTCGAGATCGTGACCGATCAGCCCGAGGAGCTGACCCAGGCGCTGATGGAAGCGCTGCATCACGGCGTGACCGAGCTTCCTGCGGTCGGCGGCTTTACGCACAGCAACAAAACCCTGCTCATCTGCGTGGTCAACAAGCGGCAGATCGTTCACTTCCAGAAGATCCTCGCCAGATTCCCCGGCTCCTTCGCCTATCTGTCCAGCGTCAAGGAGACGATGGGAAATTTCACGAGAAGCAAATAATGAAAAAACCGACGTCCGCAGCTTTGCGGACGTCGGCTTTGTCGTTTTCTTACAGGTGCAGCAGCGCGGACGCTACGCCGAAGTAGACCAGCAGCGACAGCGCGTCGACAATCGTTGTGATGAAGGGACTTGCCATGACCGCCGGATCGAAGCCGAGCTTCTTTGCCAGCATCGGCAGAGAGCAGCCGATCACCTTTGCGATCAGGACCGTCAGCGCCATGGTCGCGCAGACGACGAGGGCGACCAGCCAGGTAACGGCGTCGTTGCCGAGCAGCAGATGGTCGACCAGCATGATCTTGCCGAAGCAGACCACGGACAGCGACACGCCGCAGAGGACCGCAGTGCGGATCTCCTTCCAAATGATGCTGGGCAGATCGGAAAATTCGATCTCGCCGAGCGAGAGGGCGCGGATGATCGTGACGGAGGACTGCGAGCCGGAGTTGCCGCCGGTGTCCATCAGCATCGGAATAAAGGCGGTCAAAACGACCTGCGCGGCAAGCGCTTCTTCAAAGCCGGTGATGATCAGTCCCGTGAAGGTCGCCGAGACCATCAACAGCATCAGCCAGGGGATACGGTGGCGGAAGAGATCGAAGACCGTCGAACGCAGATACGTCTTGTCCGACGGCGTCATGCCGGCCATGATTTCGATATCCTCAGTGGCCTCGTCTTCCATGACGTCCATCGCGTCATCGAAGGTGATGATACCGACCATACGGTTTTCCGCGTCTACCACGGGCAGCGCGAGGAAGTTGTACTTTGATAACATCTGCGCGACTTCTTCCTGGTCGGTCTGGGTGCTGACCGAGATGACGTTGGTCACCATGATGTCTTCGATCATGGTCTCGTCATCCTGTGCCAGAAGAAGATCCTTCACCGTGACCAGACCGACCAGCGTGCGGTTGCGCGTCACGTAGCAGGTGTAGATCGTCTCCTTGTCGACGCCGGTGCGGCGGATGCGCAGGATCGCTTCCTCCACCGTCATGCCGGGGCGCAGGGAAACATATTCGGTCGTCATGATCGACCCGGCGGAGTTTTCGGGATAGCGCAGGATCTCGTTGATCTCCTTGCGCATTTCGGGATCCGCCTGCGACAGGATGCGCCGCACGACGTTGGCGGGCATTTCCTCCACAAGGTCGACCGCGTCGTCGACGTACAACTCGTCGAGCACCTCGCGCAGCTCTACGTCGGAGAAGCCGCGAATCAGCAGCTCCTGCGCTTCCGGCTCCATTTCGACGAAGGTCTCGGCCGCCAGCTCCTTCGGCAGCAGCCGGAACAGAAGCGGAAGCCGCTCTACCTCCAGCTCGTCGAAGACGGAGGCGATATCGGACGGGTTCATCGTGATCAGAATGTCACGGATCGTCGGGTATTTCTTTTCATCCAAAAGCCGCTGCAGCGTGCTTTCAACGGTGACACTGTGTTCTGCCATCGGTTCTATCCTCCTGCATCATAGTTTTTGCACAGATTCGGAAGCCGGCGGCGGCAGACGTTTATCGGCGCAGGGAACGGCTCTGACGGATGCAGAGCCATCCCTGCGGACTTCGGCCTACCGCTGTGCCGTTGGTACTCCCAGCATCCATGTCGTTCCCTCCTTTAATATCAATTTCGGCTTACGCCTTATCAATTATGATATTCTAAATCCGAAAAATTGTCAAGCGCAAGCGAGCAAATTCACCACATTTTTCGGTGAAATGGGCGTACAATACAGCCAAACGCCGCTAAAATGACATTCTAAAAGGAAAATACAACATTTCTATCAGTTTTCCCATGAAACAGTTGCAATTTTTGTGCAAAGTGGTATAATATATGAGAATAGAATATGCTCCCGAAATATGACCAAAGGAGGCAGAGATGGAACAGAATCTACAGAATGCGGTCAAGCGCTTTTCCGACGGCGACGAGCTGCGCGCCTACACCTTTCTCGGCTGCCATAAGGCGCAGCGCGACGGCAAGGACGGCTATGTGTTCCGCGTCTGGGCGCCGAACGCGCACGGCGTCAGCGTAACGGGCGACTGGAATTTCTGGAATGAGGAAGACATGCCGATGACATGGCTGAAAAACGGCGTGTGGGAAGCCTTTTCGCCGTTTGCACAGGAGGGACAGGCCTATAAATTCTGCATCCGCAGACCGGACGGCAGCCGCGTGTATAAGTCCGATCCCTACGGCTTCCGTATGATGGACCGCCCGGACACCTCCAGCCGCGTCTGCACGCTGGAGGGCTATGCGTGGGGCGACGCCGCCTACCGCAGGCAGCAGGGCAAGAAAAAGCTCCTGGATAGCCCGATAAATATCTACGAGATGCACTTCGGCTCGTGGAAGCGCAAGGAGGACGGCAGCTGCTTCAGCTACGAGGAGCTTGCCGACGAGCTGATCCCGTACCTCAAGGAAATGGGCTATACGCATATCGAGCTGATGCCGCTTTCCGAATATCCCTACGATCCGTCGTGGGGCTATCAGGTGACCGGCTACTATGCGCCGACGGCGCGTTACGGCGCGCCGCAGCAGTTCATGAAATTCGTGGACAAGTGCCATCAGGCGGGGATCGGCGTCCTGCTCGACTGGGTGCCGGCGCATTTCCCGAAGGATGAGAACGGGCTTTACGAATTTGACGGCACCTGCTGCTACGAGCTGTCCGACCCCATGATGAACGAGCATCCGGACTGGACGACGCGTATCTTCGATTTCGGCAAGGGCGAGGTGCAGTCCTTCCTGATCTCCAACGCGGTTTACTGGCTGGAAATGTACCATATCGACGGGCTGCGCGTGGACGCGGTCGCCGCGATGCTTTATCTGGACTACGGAAGAAGAGAGTATCATCCCAACCGCTACGGCGGAAAGGAGAATCTCGAGGCGATCGCTTTCCTGCGCAAGCTCAACCGCGCGGTCTTCTCCGTCCGACGCAACGCCATCACCGCTGCGGAGGAATCCACCGCCTTCCCGATGGTGACGAAGCCCGACTATGACGGCGGCCTCGGCTTCCTGTTCAAATGGAACATGGGCTGGATGAACGACATGCTCCGGTATATGTCGCTCGACCCGCTCTTCCGGAAGGGAAGCCACAACAACCTGACCTTCTCGATGACATACGCGTATTCGGAGAATTTCATCTTGCCTCTGTCGCATGATGAGGTGGTGCACGGCAAGTGCTCCCTCATCAATAAGATGCCCGGCAGCTACGATGAAAAATTCAACAATCTTCGCGCTTTCTACGGGTACATGATCGGCCATCCCGGCAAGAAGCTGAGCTTCATGGGCAACGAATTTGCCCAGTTTATCGAATGGAAGTACGATCAGGGTTTGGACTGGCTCCTGCTCGAATATGAGCGCCACAGCCAGATGCGTTCCTATGTGCGCGATCTGAACCATTTCTATCTCGACAACAGCAGTCTTTGGAACAACGACTCCGACTGGAACGGCTTCAAGTGGATCTCGGCGGACGACCGCGACAACAGCGTGGTCGCCTTCCGGCGCATCGATCGCCGCGGCAGAGAGCTGATCTGCGTGTGCAATTTCTGCCCGGTGAAGCGGGAGCATTACCGCCTCGGCCTGCCAAAGGCAGGGGAGTACGTACCGGTCTTCAACAGCGACGAAGTCAAATACGGCGGCACGGGAACGGAGCTTCCCGACGTCGCTGCGGAAAAAATACCCATGCACGGTCTGCCGTTCTCCGGCGAGTTCACCCTCGCCCCGATGTCGACGACCTATTACCGGCGCAAAACAACGACGAAAAAAACGAATAATGACAAGGAGAGATGAGCATGAACTTTCTGAAAAAGCATTGTGTTGCCATGCTTCTGGCCGGCGGCCAGGGCAGCCGTCTTCTGGTATTGACGGAAAACACCGCGAAACCGGCAGTTCCCTTCGGCGGAAAATACCGCATCATTGATTTCCCTCTGTCCAACTGCGTCAACTCCGGCATTGATACGGTCGGCATTCTGACCCAGTATCAGCCCCTGGAGCTGAACGAATATATCGGCAACGGTCAGCCGTGGCGCCTCAACCGCTCCCACGGCGGTGTGCAGGTCCTGCCGCCCTATGCCAAGAGCAAGAAGACCGAATGGTACAAGGGTACGGCGAACGCGATCTATCAGAACATCCCGTTCATTGAGCGCTATGATCCGGATTACGTCCTGATCCTCTCCGGCGACCACATCTACAAGATGGACTATGCAGCCATGCTGCGCTTCGCGGAGCAGAAGAACGCTGACTGCACCATCGCCGTGCGCACGGTGCCGCTGGCGGAGGCGAGCCGCTTCGGCATCATGAATACGAACGAGGACGGCTCCATCTACGAATTTGAAGAAAAGCCGAAGCATCCGAAGAGCACGAATGCGTCCATGGGCATCTATATTTTCAAGTGGAGCGTCCTGCGCGAGTTCCTGATCGCCGATGAGGAGGATCCGACCTCCGAGAACGACTTCGGCAAGAACGTCATTCCCGCCCTGCTTTCTTCCGGGCATAAGCTGTATGCCTACAAGTTCGAGGGCTACTGGAAGGACGTAGGCACCATCAATTCCCTCTGGGAGGCGAACATGGAGCTGCTCGGCACCGAACCCGCCTTTGAGCTCGACAGCGATAAGGGCGGCAGGATCTATGCCCGAAACTACGCCATGCCGTCCAGCTTTATCGCAAAATCCTCCTCGAACAAGGACAGCCTGATCGGAGAGGGCAGCGGCATCTACGGCGACGTGAAACACAGCGTCATTTCCACCGGCTGCACCGTCGAAGCGGGCGCGGTCGTGGAGGACAGCGTCATCATGCCGGACGTCGTGATCGAATCCGGCGCGATCATCCGCCACGCGATCATCGGCGAGGGCTGCCACATCTGCCGCGGCGCCGTGATCGGCGGCAGCTTTGCCGAGGGCGAAGAAAAGAAGATCGCCGTAGTCGGCAAGGCAAAGACCATCGAAGCCAACAAGACGATCGCACCCGGCGAAGTATGTTGAAATAAAGAAAGGGAGGGTTCACATCATGAGTACAATGGGTATCATCTTTGCGAATATCTATGACAGCTCCCTCGGGGAACTGACCAACAAGCGCACGATGGCGTCGCTGCCTTACGGCGGCCGCTACCGTCAGATCGACTTTTCCCTGTCTAATATGACCAACTCCGGTATCCGTCATATCGGCGTCATCACGAAGTACAACTACCAGTCCCTGATGAACCACATCGGCTCCGGTCAGGAATGGGATCTGGAGCTGGAGGAGGGCGGTCTTGAATTCCTCTCCCCGTACGCCACGGATCACAACGCGAGCTATCGCGGCAAGCTCGAGGCACTGAATTCCGCCATGAGCTTCCTCAAGTACGCCAAGGAGGAATACGTCATCCTCGTTGACAGCGGCGTTCTTTGCGCGATCGACTTCAACGAACTGCTCGAGCATCACATCGCCTCCGGCGCGGACGTGACGGTCTGCGTCAAGACCGGCATCGCCAACGGCGAAAAGCAGCTGGATATGGCGGTGAAGGTAGACAAGAAAAACGCAGTCACCGACATCGCCGTTGACTACTGCGCGGATGAAAGCTATCTGGCTTCCATGGGCATTTTCGTCATGCGCCGCGACCGCTTGATCCGCGAGGTCACGGAGGCTGTTGCTCACAACCGCTACCGCTTCGAGCGAGATCTGGTGATGCACGGCTTCGCCGACGGCAGCCTGAAGATCAACGCCTACAAATTCCAGGGCGTCGCGCTGTTCAACGAGAGCACGGCGGAATTCTTCCACAACAATCTGGCACTGCTGGAGCGGAAGATCCGCGAGGGGCTGTTCCGCCGTCCGGGTCGCACGATCTACACCAAGGTACGCAACGAGATCCCGTCCTACTACGGCGAGAGCTCCGAGGTCGACGACTGCATGGTTGCCGACGGCTGCGTGCTTGAGGGTACGGCGATCCATTCCATCCTGTTCCGCGGCGTGAAGCTCGCCAAAAACGCGACCGTCAAGGACAGCATCATCATGTCCGACGTCACGATCGGCGAGGGCGCGGAGCTGGAAAACGTAATTCTGGACAAGGACGTCGTGGTCGGCGCGGGCAAGAAGCTGCGCGGCACCTATGAGCATCCGCTCATTCTCAAAAGGGGAGAAATCGTATGAAAATCGCAATGGTAGCCTCCGAGGCGGCTCCGTTCGTCAAAACGGGCGGTCTGGGAGACGTTATGCAGGCGCTGCCTGCGGAGCTGGCAAAAATCAAGGGCAACGAGATCTGCCTGTTTTTGCCGTACTATAAGAAAATCAAGCAGAATCCGGGCATCGAGGTCGAGTCCGTCGGCTCGTTCTCCATGGAGCTGTCGTGGCGCGAGAGCTACGTCGGCATCTTCCGCCTGAAGAGCCGCAGGAAGAAGCTGCAGGTCTACTTCATCGACAACGACTACTACTTCGGCGCACGTGGCTCGGTCTACGGCGACTTTGACGACGGCGAGCGCTTCGCCTATTATTCCAAGGCGGTCATGGCCGCGCTGTACTATCTGGACTTCAAGCCCGACATCCTGCACTGCCACGACTGGCAGTCGGCGATGGCGCTGGTCTACTGCCGCGCGCTGTACGGTCAGTGGTGTCCTTACACCAAGACCGTCTTTACCATCCACAATGTCGAGTATCAGGGCTGGGCGGACGCAGGCTTCTTTGAAAACACCCTCGGCCTGCCGGCAGAGTACCTCGGGCATCTGACCTTCGACGGCGCGATCAACATGATGAAGGGCGCCATCGAGGTGGCGGACATCGTGACCACCGTCTCCAAGACCTACGCCGAGGAGCTTCGCTATCCGTACTATGCGCACCGCCTGGACGGCGTTCTGCGCGAAAAATGGCTCTGGGGCATCACCAACGGCATTGATACCACGGTATACAATCCCGAGACTGACCCGGCGCTCAAGCAGAACTACAGCGCAAAGAATATGAAGGGCAAGTGGGACAACAAGCTGGAGCTGCGCAAAGAGCTCGGTCTGCGGACGGATACGGACGCGCCGATCCTCGCCATGGTGTCGCGCCTCGCGGGGCATAAGGGCATCGACCTGCTGTGCTACATCGCAAACCGCCTGATGGAGCGGGAGATCCAGCTCGTCATCGTCGGCACGGGCGAGAAGCAGTACGAATATGCGCTCAGCTCGATCGCAAAGCAGCATCCGGGCAAGGTGTCGGTGCAGCTGGCGTTCGATCCGGCGCTTGCCTCACGCGTCTACGCCGGCGCGGATATGTATCTGATGCCGTCGAAGTCCGAACCCTGCGGCCTGTCGCAGCTGATCGCCATGCACTACGGCACGGTTCCCGTCGTCGCCAGCACCGGCGGTCTGCGCGATACCGTCCTGCCGTATAACGGCGAGACGGGCGAGGGCAGAGGCTTTACCTTCCAGAGCTATAACGCCGACGATTTCCTCGGCGCGATCGACCGCGCGGTAGGCCTGTACTACAACGACCGCGACCGCTGGAACGCGCTTGCAAAGCACGACATGGAAATCGACTTCAGCTGGCGCGTACCCGCTGCCGAATATATGCAGCTTTATACCGAGCTGCGCAACAAGTAATCTATACATAAGAGAAACACTTTAGGAGGACCCATGAATAAGCAAAAACCCAAGGAAACGACCAAGCTGCGCGAGGTGGTCGATCAGAAGCAGAACGTTATGACGGAGCTGGAGGACTGCATGCGCCGAATTTTCGGCTGCGGGCTGAACGAAGCGACGGAAAAGCAGGTCTACCGCGCGCTGTGCCTCATGATCAGGGAAAAGCTGACGGAGCTGAACGGCGCGTTCAACGATGAAGTGGCGCAGAAGGAGCAGAAGGAAGTCTATTATATGTCGATGGAATTCCTCGTCGGCACCAGTCTGCGCAACAATCTGTTCAATCTCGGCATTGAAAAGGAGACGCGCGACGGCCTGAAGAAGTACGGCTTCGACATCGACGCGATCTATGCGCTTGAGCCGGATGCGGGTCTCGGCAACGGCGGTCTCGGCAGACTTGCCTCGTGCTATATGGACGCGGCGACCGGCCTTGGCTATCCCGTCACCGGCTATTCCATCCGCTATGAATTCGGCATCTTCCGTCAGAAGATCGTCGACGGCTGGCAGATGGAATTCCCCGACAACTGGCTGGAAATGGGTGACGTCTGGCTGCGCTCCCGCGAGGACGACGCAGTCGAGGTCCGCTTCGGCGGCGAGGTGCGCGAGTGGATGGACAACGGAAAGTTCAAGATCGCGCAGGTCGGCTACAATTCCGTCACGGCAGTGCCGCACGACCTCTTCATCTCCGGCTACGGCAGCAAGGCGGTCAACCGTCTGATCCTCTGGAGCGCAAAGCTTCCGCAGAGCTTCGATATGGCGGCGTTCTCCCGCGGCGACTACGTCCGCGCGCTGGAGCAAAACGCCATGGCCGAGACGATTTCCAAGGTCCTCTATCCCGCCGACGATCATATTCAGGGCAAGCGCCTGCGTCTGAAGCAGCAGTACCTGCTGGTCTCTGCTTCCATGCAGAGCATCCTGAAGAAGCATCTGAAGCGCTATCATACCTTTGACAACCTGCCCGACAAGGTCGCCATCCACATCAACGATACGCATCCTGCGCTGTGTGTGCCGGAGCTGATGCGCATTCTGGTGGACGACTACGAATACGGCTGGGATCAGGCGTGGGACATCACCTGCAGAACCCTGTCCTACACCAACCACACCGTTATGAGCGAGGCGCTCGAGCGCTGGAACGTCGATCTGTTCCGCGAGCAGCTGCCGCGCGTCTACTCCATCTGCGTGGAGATCAACCGCCGGCTGATCGAGCAGCTGAGCGCCATCTATCCCGGCGACTGGGGCAAGATCAACTATATGGCAGTCATCGCAAACAACGAGATCCGCATGGCGAACCTCTGCCTTGCCGCCTGCCATAAGGTCAACGGCGTTTCCAAGCTGCACACGGACATCCTGCGCGGCGGCATCTTCCGCGACTATTGCCAGGTCACGCCCGACCGCTTCCTCAACGTTACGAACGGCATCGCGTACCGCCGCTGGCTGTGCCAGTCCAACCCGCTTTTGACCGATTATCTGACGGGTCTCATCGGCGACGGCTTTATGCGCGACGCAAAGAACCTCGAGGAGCTGCTGCGTTATCAGGATGATAAGCGGGTGCTTGCGGATCTGCGCGCCATCAAGCGCAAGAACAAGGAACGCCTTGCTGCACTGATCGCAAAGCGCAACGGCATCAAGGTCGATCCGGACTCTCTGTTCGACATCCAGATCAAGCGCCTGCACGAGTACAAGCGCCAGCTTCTGAACATCCTGCACGTGCTGTATCTGTATAATGAGATTAAGGCGAATCCGTCCGCGCCCTTCGTGCCGCGCACCTTCATCTTCGCGGCAAAGGCGTCTGCGGGCTACATCCGAGCGAAGCAGACGATCAGCCTGATCGTTGCTGTTTCCAACTTCATCAACGCCGATCCCGAGGTGCGCGACAAGCTCAAGGTCGTCTTCATCGAGGACTACAAGGTCTCTCTGGCGGAGATCATCATTCCCGCTGCGGACATCTCCGAGCAGATCTCCGTCGCCGGCAAGGAAGCCTCCGGCACCGGCAACATGAAGCTGATGATCAACGGCGCAGTCACCATCGGCACACTGGACGGCGCGAACGTCGAGATCCACGAGCAGGTCGGCGACGACAACATCTTCCTCTTCGGCATGAAGGCGCACGAGGTCGAGGCGCTCTGGCAGCGCGGCTACGATCCGCTCGAATTCATGACACCGGAGCTGCAGTCCGTCATCACGATGCTGACCTCCGGCGTCCTCGGCCAGCGCTTCGACGATCTGGCGGCGTCCCTGCTGACGAGCCGCTTCGGAACGGCTGACCCGTATATGACCGTTGCGGACTTCAAGGACTACACGCGCGCGCAGAAGGTCGTCTCGGAGACCTATCCGAACACGCAGAAATTCACCAACATGTCGCTGGTCAATATCGCAAAGGCCGGTATCTTCTCCTCCGACCGTGCGGTTGAGGAGTACGCGCAGAACATCTGGCGTCTGAAGTAATATGCGGATACTTTACGACAGCAGACAGCTGCGGCACAAAACCCCGTTCGGCACGATCCGAACGGGGGAGTGCTGTATCATGCGGGTTTTCCTGCCGCGCGACTGCGGCGGCGTCGGCGTGAGGCTGATGCTGGAAAACTGTGACAATATCATGGTGAGCGAAACGCCGTTCGTTTTTGAACAGCGCGACGGCGATTACGACATCTACCGCTGCGAGTTTTCAACAGACGATCGCGGCCTGTATTTTTACTGGTTCTACGTCATCAAGCCGGACGGCGGCTTCCGCCTGTTCAAATACGGCTGCGAAACGAATATGGAGGCGGGCGATAAGTGGCAGCTCAGCGTGATTCCGGCGGACTTTACCGTGCCGGAGTATGCAAAGGGCGCGGTGATGTATCAGATCCTGCCCGACCGCTTTTTCCGCGCGGGAGACTGCGATCTGACGGACAAGCTGCAGCCGTTCACGGTCCATGAAAACTGGGACGAGCTGCCGCAGTACGGACCGGACGCGCAGGGCAACTGGTGCGGCGACTTTTTCGGCGGCAATCTGAACGGCATCCGCGAAAAGCTGCCGTATCTGAAGTCGCTCGGCGTCGGGATCCTGTATCTCAACCCGATTTTCATGGCCTATTCCAACCACCGCTACGATACCGCCGACTATAAGCGCATCGACCCGATGCTCGGAACGGAAGAGGACTTTATCGCGCTGTGCGATGAAGCGCACCGGCAGGGTATCCGCGTGATCCTCGACGGCGTTTTTTCCCACACAGGCAGCAACAGCGTCTACTTTGACGCGAAGCGCATCTTCGGCAACGGTGCGGTCAGCAATCCGGATTCGCCCTACCGCGAATGGTATCGCTTCCGCCGTTACCCGGACGACTATGAATGCTGGTGGGATATGCCCACGCTGCCAAACGTCGAGGAGCTGACCCCCGGCTATCTGGATTACATCATTGAGGGCGAGGATTCTGTCGCCGCGCACTGGCTGCGCCTCGGTGCGGACGGCTTCCGTCTGGACGTGGCGGACGAGCTGCCGGACGAGTTCATCTATCGCCTGAAAAAACGCATCCGCGCCGTCAAACCCGACGCCATGCTGATCGGCGAGGTCTGGGAGGATGCGTCCAATAAGCGCACCTACGGCGTCTCGCGCCGCTATTTTGTCGACGGCGAGCTCGATTGCGTGATGAACTACCCGTGGCGCAAAGCGATCCTGCAATACGTTACGGGCGAGGACGACGGCAGCGCCTTTGGCGAAACGCTGATGTCCATTACGGAAAACTATCCGCCGCAGGTGCTCGCCTGTCTGATGAATATTCTCGGTACGCACGACACGCCGCGCATTCTGACTGCGCTGGTCGATCCCTTCGACGGTACAAGAGCGGAGAAAGCAAACCGCTGCCTTTCGCCCGAGCAGCTGGCGCTTGCAAAGGAGCGCCTGCGCATGGCGGCGTTCCTGCAGTTCATGCTTCCCGGCATGGCGAGCATCTACTATGCCGATGAGGTCGGCATGGAGGGCTACGACGACCCGTTCTGCCGCAAGACCTATCCGTGGGGCAGGGAAGACCAAGACCTGCTGGCGCATTACCGCGCGCTTGCCGATCTGAAAAACACGCTCCCGGCCCTGCAGTCGGGCGACATTCGCGTAACGATGGCGGGACAGGGGAGACTGTCCTTTGTCCGGATGACCGAGACGCAGAGCGTCCGAATCTACGTAAATAAATCCTCGCAGGTATGGTACCTGCCGGAGGGAGAACTTTGTATCGGGCACGGCGTTACCGGCAGCGCGGAGGGAAGAATGCTCTTGCCGGACGGCTACTGCCTGCTGATAAAAACGACTGAAAAACACATTTACGATTGGATATGCGGAAAGGAGACACTATGAAATTTTCTGAAATGCCCTATGTCCGTCCGAATTTAGAAGAGGTCAAGGCGAGCATCGCCGCCTGCGCAAAGCGGATCGAGGAAGCGAAAAGCGCACAGGAGCAGATCGAGGCGTTTGACGCGGCGTATGCCGTCATGCAGACCTGTATGACGACGGAATCCATCGCCTACGTTCGCAACACCATTGACACGACCGACAAATTCTATGAGGCGGAGCGCGAATTCATGGATGAGGCGGGACCTGAGCTGCAGGAGGCAGGCAATCTGCTGAATACTGCGCTGCTGAACTCGCCCTTCCGCGCGGAGCTGGAGGAGCATTACGGCAGCCTGCTGTTCAAAAACATCGAGATCGAGCACCGCAGCTTCAAGCCGGAGCTGATCCCGCTGATGCAGGAGGAAAGCAAGCTGGAAAGCCGCTATCAGAAGCTCTACGCCAATCTGACCGTCGAGTTTGACGGACAGACCATGCCGCTGCCCATGCTAGGCAAGTACAAGGAGAGCACGGATCGCGCCGTTCGCCGCGCCGCCTTCGAGGCGGAGGGCAAGGTCTTCGACGCCAAGCGCGAGGAGCTTGACGAAATCTACGACAAGCTGGTCAAGAACCGCAACGCCCAGGGAAGACTCCTCGGCTATGACAACTACATTCAGCTCGGCTATGACCGTCTCGGCAGAAACTGCTACGGCGCGAAGGAGCTGAATCAGTTCCGCGAGCAGATCGCGAACGACCTCGTGCCGATCATCGCGGAGGTCAAGGAAGCGCAGCGCAAGCGCATCGGCGTTGACCGTCTGCACATCTATGACGATCCGATCCGCTTCCCGGACGGCAACGCGAAGCCCGAGGGCACGCCCGAGGAGATCCTTGCAGCGGGCAAGGCGATGTACCAGGATCTGAGCCCCGAAACGAAAGTCTATATCGAGGATATGTTCGACGGCGACCTGTTCGACGTCCTCTCCAAGGACGGCAAGGCGCCCGGCGGCTACTGCACCGAGCTGCCGGACTATAAGGTTCCGTTCATTTTCTCAAATTTCAACGGCACCTCGGACGACGTGGATGTGCTGACGCATGAGGCGGGACACGGCTTTGCCTTCTACCGCGCCATGCACTCCGACGTTCATCCGGCGCTGATGGAGCCGACCATCGAAGCCTGCGAATGCCATTCCATGAGCATGGAGTTTTTAACGCAGGATTACCACAAGGATTTCTTCGGAAAAAATACGAAGAAATACGAGGTAGCGCACTGCGAGGCAAGCCTCGACTTCATCCCCTACGGCTGCATGATCGACGAGTTCCAGCACCGCATGTACGAGAACGAGAACCTGACGCCGGACGAACGCCACAAGGTCTGGGAGGAGCTGGAGAAGAAGTACCGCCCGTGGCTGGATATGGACAATCTGCCCTTCTACGGCAGGTACGCCCACTGGCAGTGGAAGCTGCACGTCTATCTCCACCCGCTGTACTACATCGACTACTGCATGGCACAGACCGTCGCCTTCCAGCTGTGGATGCTGTCGCTGAAGGATCGCAAGGAGGCGTGGAAACGCTATCTTGCCTTTGTCGATGCGGCCGGCACGAAGACGTTCGAGGATCTCTGCCGCAGCGCGAATATCCGCGTTCCGTACGAACCCGGGACCATTCGCGACGTCGGCGCTGAAATTCGCGACTGGCTGAAGGAGAATGCTGTATAATCTTTGAACGATAACAGCATATTCTACAGTGCACGGACATTCTGACGCATTTTGTCCGCACAGCATGAATATTCGGAATAATTACATAAAATATACAAATAATTTTGCACTTTAAAGTAAGTCATACGCCGTTTTCCGACGGAAAGCACCGTAAATTGATGCACAATGTACGGGAACAGCCGCATGGCTATGCGATTATTCAGGAAGATACACGTTTTCATTTGTGCATTTTGCCTAATTCAAATGGTAAAAAATCGTGGAAAACTGATAGAAACTTGAAAAATTAACAATTTATTAAAAAAGTGAATTATTATATTGATTATTCATGCGAAATATGCTATATTATTTCAAAGATTTTTCGGAAACTGTCTTTCGGTGGTGTAGAACGTGGTTTCAAGAAAGTATACCAAGGATTACCGCGTCGAAGCCCGCCTGAACAAACGAGGGGCGGTGCGGGACGAGGCAATCTATTGCGGCGACTATTTCCGCTTCTCGCGTCCGCGTGAGGACGTCCGCCGCAGCCTGCGTTCTCTCTTCTCCGCCGAGCTGGGGATTGCGCTGTCGGTCATCGTGCCGATGTGCTTCCCGTGCGCATACTGCAGGCAGATTTACATCGTTCTTCCGCTTGTATTGAGCCTGCTTCCGATTTACTTGCTTTTTTCGGCGCTTTACCGCGTCAAAACAGCAGGGCAGAAGGTCATCCGTGAGCATCGCGACAAAATAGCCAATCGCTTCCCGGCGGCCGCTCTGTTCCAGCTGATTACGGCGGGCGTCGTTCTGGTCAGCAGTATCGTCTTCCTTATTATAATAGACGGGCTGCAGGCAATCGACTGGATCTTTTCCGCCCTGTCCGTGCTCCGCGCTGCGGTTTCCGTTCTGATCTTCCTGCATCGCAGGGATTTCGCAATGGAAGTCGCTCCGGAGAAATAACCGAATTCTAACCGCTTCCGGCGGTGGAATAAAATTTATATGGAGGTAAGAAAATGAAAAAACTGATTGCACTGATCCTTGTTCTCTGCATGATGGCATGCCTGTTCGCTGGCTGCGGCTCGAAGTATACGGGCGGCGACACGCTGGTTGTCGGTTATAACACCTTCTCCCAGAAGTTCAGCCCCTTCTTCGCCACTACCGCTTTTGACCAGGACGTGGCAACCATGGTATCCCTGGCCCTGCTCGGCACTGACCGTGAGGGCAACGTAGTCACCAAGGGCATTAAGGGTGAGAAGATCCCCTTCAATGGCACCGAGTATACCTACTATGGTATCGCTGACTGCGACATCGTTCAGAACGATGACGGCACTGTTACATACAAGATCACGATGCGCGACGACGTCAAGTTCTCCGACGGAGAAAAGATGACCATCGACGACGCCATCTTCTCGATGTATGTTCTGTGCGACCCGACCTATGACGGCTCCAGCTCCCTGTACGCCCAGCCCATCGTCGGCATGAGCGACTACAGAGCAGGCGTGGAAGCCCTCTCCAGCCTGATCCTGGCAGCAGGCCGCGACGGCAGCTCCGAGTACTTCACCGACGAGCAGCGCGACACCTACTGGGCAGCGATCGACACTGCCGGCGAAGACTTTGTCGGCGGCATTCTGAGCTACTGCGAGGCCTACGGCGCGACCACCGTTGCCGAAGCTATGGGTCTGTGGGGCTTTGACGTTCCCGAAGACGCTACTGCAGCTGATTGCTGGCAGGCAGTTGTTGAGGCATACGACGGCGACGTCGTGACCGCCAACAGCGTGGAAGCAGGCGACGTTGACCTGTTCGACGCAGTTACAGCAGTCCTCGGCGATGCAGCCGGCGAATATGCAAAGGGCGTCATCACCGGTGATACCGCCGATCATATCGAAGGCATCAAGAAGACCGGCGACTACAGCATGGAAATCACCATGACCGAGTACGATGCTACCGCGATCTACAACATTGGCGTTACGGTTGCTCCGCTGCACTACTACGGCGACAAGGCAGCTTACGACTACGACAACAACAAGTTTGGCTTCACCAAGGGCGACCTGAGCGGCGTCAAGGCGAAGACCACCCAGCCGCTCGGCGCTGGCCCCTACAAGTTCGTCAGCTATCAGAACGGCATTGTCACCTTCGTGAAGAACGAGAATTACTTCCTCGGCGAGCCGAAGATCACCAACGTTCTGTTCCAGGAAACTGCACAGGGCGACATGCTGACCGGTGTTGCTTCCGGTACGTTCGACATCGCTGATCCGTCCTTCACCAGCGACGCGGTTGAGTCCATCAAGGGCTACAACGACAACGGCGAGCTCGACGGCAACGTCATTACCACCGAAAACGTTGATAACCTTGGCTACGGCTACATCGGCATCAACGCTGATACCGTCCTTGTCGGCGCTGACAAGGGCTCTGAAGAGTCCAAGGCGCTCCGTAAGGCGTTCGCGACCCTGTTCGCTGTCCACCGTGACACCGTTATTAACTCCTACTACGGCGACCGTGCTTCCGTCATCAACTACCCGATCTCCAACACCTCCTGGGCTGCTCCGAAGCCCGCTGACGAAGGCTACAAGATCGCTTACTCCACCGACGTTGACGGCAACCCGATCTACACCGCCGACATGACCGAAGAGCAGAAGTACGACGCAGCCCTGCAGGCAGCGATCGGCTTCTTCAAGGCAGCCGGCTACACCTGGGACGAGGCTTCCGGCAAGTTCACCGCTGCTCCGAAGGGCGCAGAGATGTCCTACGAAGTGATCATCCCCGCTGACGGCATCGGCGACCACCCCGCATACGGCATCCTGACCGCTGCGAAGGATGAGCTCGCAACCATCGGCATCACCCTCGAGATCAACGACCCGTCCGACTCCAACATCCTGTGGGATAAGCTGGACGCCGGTACGCAGAACATGTGGGCCGCTGCTTGGGGCGCTACTCCCGACCCCGACATGTATCAGGTTTATCATTCCTCTAACATTGTCGGCCTCGGCGGCACCGACTCCAACCACTACCACATTGCAGACGCTGAGCTCGACCGCATGATCCTTGAGGCTCGCGCTTCTGCCGACCACGCATTCCGTAAGTCCACTTACAAGGAATGCCTCGAGACCATCCTTGACTGGGGCGTCGAAATCCCGACCTACCAGAGACAGAATGCGTACGTCATTTCCACCGCTCGTGTCAACATCTCGACCCTGACTCCGGACATCACCACCTACTGGACCTGGATGAACGATCTGGAGAAGCTGGAAATGAACTAATCTCCGCAATCGCCTTTAACTAACGCAATCTTTGCTTAAATCAAGGCACAAAGTGCCTACAGACCTTCGGGTCTGTAGGCACTTAAGTCCTATTATATTGCATTACGGCAGAGCAGATGCCTTCCGCCGTAATACAATATAATAGGACGAGCAATCAGAAACAAAGGTTGGAGAAAAACATGCTGAAATTTACTATTAAACGACTTCTGATCAGCGTCGTCATTCTGTTTTTCGTCATGTTCATCGTGTATGCACTGATGTATTCTCTGCCCACGAGCTACATGGAAAAGACAGCGCGCGAGCTGTCGCAGAAGCCCGGCAGCCTGAAGAGTGCGCAGGAATGGCTGGCAGAATTAAACGCACAGTACGGCATGGACAAGGGCCTCATCGGAGGCTTCCTGGTCTGGCTGAAATCCGCCGCTGTCGGCAACTTTGGCGACAGCTGGCAATGGACGGACAGCGTTACCAACGTTTTCCACGATTGTATTTGGTACAGCTTCGCGCTGGGACTGATCTGCTTCATTTTGGAGGTAGTCATTGCGATCCCGCTCGGCGTTCTCGCCGCAAAGAAGCAGTACAGCATCACGGACTATGCGGTTACGGTCTTCGCGTTGATCGGTATTTCCATGCCGACCTTCTTCGTGGCGACCGTCTATAAGCTCGTGCTTGCGGTTAAACTGCAGGACTGGTTCGGTCTGTCCAAACCTGTCTTTGACATCAGCGGCATGCAGGGACGCGACTACGTCAACCTCAGCGAAGTCGGCAAGTTTTTTGACGTTGCAAAACACTTCGTTTTACCCGCTTTAACTTTGGTCACAGTCAGCATCGGCAGCTTGATGCGCTACACCAGAACGAATATGCTCGAGGTTCTGAACGCAGACTATATCCGTACTGCGCGAGCCAAGGGCCTTTCTGAGAAAAAGGTCATCAACTACCATGCGTTCAGAAATACACTTATTCCCATCGTAACCATCCTCGGCGGCAGCCTGCCCGGTCTGTTCTCCGGCGCCCTTATCACAGAGACGCTGTTCTCGATCCGCGGCATCGGCTACCGGTCCTTCCATTCCATGGTTGCGGGCGATATTCCCTTTACGATGTTCTATCTGTCGTTCATTGCCATCCTTACTCTGCTGGGCAACCTGATTGCAGACATATTGTATGCAGTCGTCGACCCCAGAGTGCGTCTGAATTAAGGGGGTGTCGTTATGGCGTTTGAAAAAAAGAGCTTTAACGAGGTCCTGAAACAGCGCGAAATGCGTGAAAAGGCAGAAAAAGCGCAGATGACAGACGATCATATCGCGCTGGACGACTCGCAGCGCGTCAAGGTGCTTTCTCCCGGGCGTCTGGTCTTTAAGCGGTTCATCCGCAACCGCCTCGCGATCGTCGGTTCCTGCATACTGATTTTCATGTTCGCATTTTCCTTCCTGGGACCGCTGTTCTATCCGTACGGGCAGACAGACCGTTTCTACAAGTATGAAAACCAGATGAGCGACTACGCCGGCGCACAGCTGCGCACGGAGTTCACCAACTACGCTTACGGCGGCATTACGATGGATGAAGAGGTCGCCCGCCGCGTTAATTCTGCGATTATTGCGCTTTCCTCCGGCGAGGAAGAATTCTCCGTCATCAACGTTGCCTCCGGCAACTATCTGGTGACCGCTGAAGACGATGAGAACATCTTCGTGGTGAGCAACTGCACGCAGGAGGACATTGCGTCCTTCACGGACACGGTCACAATCGGCAGCTTTACCACCATCGAAGGCAAGATTACGTACAACGCCGGCGTCAGCGATTTGGGCCCGCGCTTCTATGAAGCGGCGGTCGTCGCCCTGCAGGAAAAGACCTATGCCTTCACCTTCGGCGGCAAGGACTACGAGCTGCGCGATTACAACAAAGTCGGCGGCACGATCTACGAGATCAGCGACCGCAGCTTCAACTATACCGACGAAGAGCAGTCTGCGGAGTTTGAGACGGTTGTTTTGGATGCGGTCGAAGCAGGGCAGAGCTCGCTCGTCTATGACGGCGCGGCGTATCTGATTTCCTCCGACAGCGGCTCCTACAGCATCAGCCGCAGCCAGCCCGACCAGGTCGTCGTGGTTAGCACCACCTATGTCTTCAACGCTTACGAGCGGGGAAAGAGCTTCTCCGACGCCTTCAAGGCAAGCGCGCTTTTGGCGATCGCCGAGGGCGAAACCTTTGAAGACAACGGCGTGACTTATCATGCCGTGACCGGCGATTATAACCCCGAGATCGTTGCGGAGGACGGAACGCCCGTCGCGCAGCTTTCCACTTTCGTCGTCCGCGGCGCGGACGGCAAGGACAACTTTGACATCGACTTTAAGGAGGCGGTCAAAGAAGCGGTAGAGACTATGGAGCAGAAGGGCGAGAAGACGACTGTTCTGACTTATCCGCTGGTCAAGCGCGAGGTCGTATTCCAGACCGACGAAAACGGCGACCCCGTGACAGATGCGAACGGCGATCCAATCGAGATTGTGGTGAATGTGTTCGATGAAAGCGGAAACCTCGTCTACGAAGATACCGACATCACGATCAAGAAACTGGCCAACGACTACGATCTGACCTGCCCGATCCTCAGCCATCTGTTCGATATTAACAGCGCGCCGTCCAGAACGCATCTGTTCGGTACCGACTCCGACGGCTACGACGTTCTCGCCCGCATGATGTACGGCGGCCGTATCTCCCTGATGGTCGGCTTCGTCGTCGTCATTCTGGAAACCCTGCTCGGCACGATCATGGGCGGCATTGCCGGCTACTTCGGCGGCTGGGTCGACAACCTCATCATGCGTCTGGTCGATATCTTCTACTGCATCCCGTCCATGCCGATCCTGATCATCATGGGCGCGTTCATGGACGCGCTGAAGATGGACCCGTACGACCGCCTGATCTGGATGATGGCGATCCTCGGATTCCTCGGCTGGGCTGGCGTTGCCCGTCTGGTGCGCGGCCAGATCCTGTCTCTGCGTGAGCAGGAATTCATGGTGGCGACCGAAGCGACCGGCGTCCGTGTCCGCAAGAGGATCTTCCGTCACCTCGTTCCCAACGTCATGCCGCAGCTGATCGTTACGGCGACTGCAGGCCTCGGCGGCGTCATCATCACCGAATCGACGCTGTCCTTCCTCGGCCTCGGCGTGAAGCATCCGCTGGCGACGTGGGGCACCATGATCAACTCGATCACCCAGCGCAACGAGGACATGATCAAGTATACCTACATTTGGATCCCCGTAGGCCTTCTGATCTGCCTTACCGTTATTGCGTTCAACTTCGTCGGCGACGGCCTGCGCGACGCCTTCGATCCGAAAATGAAGAAGTAAGGAGGAATTCAAAATGG
Organism: Oscillospiraceae bacterium; assembly: GCA_017405865.1. Classification (GTDB taxonomy): domain Bacteria; phylum Bacillota; class Clostridia; order Oscillospirales; family Oscillospiraceae; genus JAZOXB01. Next base: position 74,043 of record JAFQZN010000045.1, read on the forward strand.
CAAAAGAAGAAAAGAAATCCTCCGTTACGGAACATGCGGAAAAGAAGGAAAAGAAAAAGAATTCCAGCTATATTTCCGGTAAGGAATCCAGAAAAATCAGCCGCTTTAACCGCAAGCTGACCAAAAAGCTGGAGAATGATCGCGCGAATGCCAATAAGGATCCTGCGCTCTACACCACGAAGATGCGCGATCCGAATAACGTTGTCGAGTTCGACAACATGTGCACCTATTTCTTTACCGATATCGGCACGGTCAAGGCGGTCGATGGCATCAGCTTCGATATTCCGAAGTGCTCTACCGTCGGCGTCGTCGGCGAATCTGGCTGCGGCAAGAGCGTTACCTCGCTTTCTCTGATGCAGCTGCTGCCGCGTCCGACCGGTCAGACCGTCGGCGGTGAGATTCGCTTCAATATCGGCAACGGCGAGGCGCTCAACATCGTCAACACGCCGACCTCCAAGATGATGGAAATCCGCGGCAACCGCGTTTCCATGATCTTCCAGGAGCCGATGACCAGCCTGAACCCGGTCTTCCGGATCGGCGCGCAGGTCGACGAGGTCATTAAGCTGCACAACCCCGACATGTCCGATGAGGACGTCAAGAACCGTACGCTCGATATGCTGGAGCTGGTCGGCATTGCCAACAAGGAAGGCGTCTACCGTATGTATCCGCACGAGCTGTCCGGCGGTATGCGTCAGCGTGTTATGATCGCGATCGCTCTGGCATGCTCGCCGGAACTGATCATCGCAGACGAGCCAACGACGGCGCTGGACGTCACCATCCAGGCGCAGATCCTTGATCTTTTGAGCGATCTGAAGAACAAGATCAACAGCTCCATCATGCTGATCACGCACGACTTGGGCGTTGTTGCAAGCATGGCTGACTACGTCGTCGTTATGTATGCCGGCCGTGTGGTCGAAAAGGGAACTGCGGAGGATATTTTCCATCATCCTGCGCATCCTTATACCATCGGCTTGATGCGCTCGAAGCCGGTCGTCGGCAAGAAGGTCGATGAGCTGTACAACATCCCCGGCAGTGTGCCGAATCCCGTCGATATGCCGAACTACTGCTACTTCCGCGACCGCTGCGAAATGCAGTGCGACCGGTGCAGCGGCGCCTATCCTCCGGAGATCCGGATCAGCGATACCCATGTTGTGTCCTGCTACCGCTTCTTCGACGAGGGCGAAGTGCTCGGCTATCCGCACCCTGTGAACGTGGAGGAGCTTTGATATGGCAGAAGAATTGAAAGTAATCGACGAATATTCTGCGAAGCTCTTTGAAAACGCAGAAAATGACCCCGACAATCTGCTGGTCGTCAAGAATCTGGTCAAGTATTTCCCGATCAAGTCCAGCTTCTTCCGCAAGACCATCGGCAACGTCAAGGCGGTCGACGGCATTTCCTTCAAAATCAAGCGCGGCACGACGATGGGTCTGGTCGGCGAGTCCGGCTGCGGCAAGTCCACCATCGGCAGAACGATCCTCCGTCTGCAGCCGAAGACGGACGGCGAAGTTTTCTTCAACGGCGTTGATATTTTCAAGCTCTCCAAGGAAGAGCTGCGCGCCATCCGTCCCACCATTCAGATCATCTTCCAGGACCCGTATTCCAGCCTCTCCCCGAGACTTCCTGTCGGCGAGATCATCGCCGAGGCGGTCCGCGAGCACGGCATCGTCCCGAAGGAAGAGATCGACGACTACGTGACGCGCATCATGCATGCCTGCGGCCTGCAGGAGTACCACAAGGATCGCTATCCGCATGAGTTCTCCGGCGGACAGAGACAGCGTATCTGCATTGCCCGCGCGCTCGCGCTGAACCCGGACTTCATCCTCTGCGACGAGCCGGTTTCCGCGCTGGACGTTTCCATTCAGGCGCAGATCATCAATCTGCTGCGCGACCTGCAGAAGCAGTTCGGCCTGACCTATCTGTTCATTTCCCACGACCTCTCCGTCGTCGAGCATATCTCCGACACGGTCGGCGTCATGTATCTGGGCAACATGGTCGAGTTTGCCGATACGGAAAAGATCTTCAGCAAGCCGCTGCATCCCTATACCGAGGCGCTTTTCTCCGCGATCCCGGTTCCGGATCCCGATTACAAGATGAACCGCGTGATTCTCGAGGGAAGCATTCCTTCGCCTGCAAATCCTCCCTCCGGCTGCAAGTTCCATACGCGCTGCAGCAAGTGTATGGAGGTCTGCAAGCACTTCCAGCCGGACTTTACGGAGGTCGAGCCGGAGCATTTCTGCGCCTGTCATCTGTATAATTCCGCAGAGCGCAATGCAATGCTGGCAAAAATGATGTCCGAGCAGAACGACGCTGCGCAGAAAAAGTAACAGTCAAGGAGGGAGCACCATGAAAAAGCGCCGGGAATTCGAGGACGACGACGGCCGTCAGATCGCGAACATGAACGTCGACGGTATGCCCTGGTATATGCCGAAATCTTCGTCTTCCGCAGATTCCGATCACTCCGAGCCGGTCGAGCTGACCCGCGAGGAAAAGTGGAGCCTGTACGGCGGCATCCTGAAAGCGGTGCTGCTGGTTTCGGCTGCATTCATCGGCGTCTATTTTCTCGTGGTTTTCCTTCTGACCAGAATCTGGTAAACGATATCGGAGCAGGTTTGTCCTGCTCCGGTATTTTTCTTCGAGGAGCGATTGCAATTTCAGCGTTTTTGTATTATAATATATAAAAAATTGAATGGAGGCGGTGTCATATGAGCATTGTAGTCATCGGCGCGGTTTTCGTTGATATCAAGGGGTATCCGACGAATACCTACATCCCCGGCGGCAGAAACGTCGGCCGCGTGGAGGAAGTTCACGGCGGCGTCAGCCGCAACATCGTTGAGGACATTGCAAACGTCGAGCTTCGGCCGACGTACGTCAGCCTGGTCGACCATACGGCGGTGGGCGACGACGTGCTGAAAAAGCTGCAGAACCACAAGGTCAACACGAGCTATATCCGCCGCACGGACGACGGCATGGGCACATGGCTCGCCGTTTTCGGCAACGACGGCGACGTGATGGCCGCCATTTCCAAGCGCCCCGACCTGCATCCGATCGTGGACATTTTAGACGAGCAGGGCGATGAGATTTTCAGCAATGCGGACAGCATCTTGATCGAGATCGACATGGATCGCGACGTTGTCAAGCGGGTCTTCCAGCTTGCGGAAAAGCACAGCAAGCCGGTCTATGCCGCCGTTACGAATATGAGCATTGCGGTTGAGCGCCGCGACTTCCTGCAGCTCACGGACTGCTTTGCCTGCAACCGCGGCGAGGCTGGCATCCTGTTTTCTGACGATTATACCGGTGTAAAGCCGGAGGAAATGATGGAGATCCTTGCAGAAAAAGTGACCAGAGCGCGCATTCCGCGCATGGTCGTGACTCTCGGCTCGGACGGCGCTGTCTATGCCACGGCAGACGGGGAAAAAGGCTGGTGCCCGACCAAAAACGTCGCCGTCAAGGATACGACCGGCGCAGGAGACGCCTTTTTTGCGGGCATTTCCATCGGCCTGACCTACGGCAAATCTCTGGAGGAGGCCTGTGAGATCGGCACGACCCTCGCTACCTCCGTCGTCGTCACGGCAGAGAACGTCTGCCCGCGTTTCCTGCCCAGCGAATTGGGTCTGGACATCGAGGTGGAAGAGTAAACGCGAGCGGCTGCAGCGCCGCTCTGTTTTGCGAATTTTTGGTAAATATTTGTTTCCGTATCAAGAATTCTTGCAAAAAAGCCTTGCAATTGTGCGTTAATGTGCTATAATGTAAAAGTAAGGCTATGTATTATCGCTGATTAGGCGAGTACATACTCGGCACAAATATTATATTTGGAGGATAAGAAATGAAAATCAATCGTCTCGTATCAATTCTTCTTGCTGTCGTGATGGTTTTCGGCATGTTTGCTGTTACCGTCAGCGCTGAAGAAGCTGCCTTCTCCGACATCAAGGGTCATTGGGCAGAAGAAATCATCAACGAATGGGCTTCCCACAAAGTCGTCAACGGCTATCCCGACGGCACCTTCAAGCCCGACAACTACATCACCCGTGCGGAGTTCGCGCAGGTCGTCAAGAACCTGCTCGCTCTGGACAAGAAGGCTGACAAGGACTTCTCCGACGTTGCGAAGGGCGCTTGGTACTATGACGCCGTTATGTGCGTTGCAAAGGCCGAGATCATGGTCGGTCACGAAGGCAAGTTCCGTCCGGACGACTACATCACCCGTGAAGAGGCTCTGCTTGCTTATGCCCGTCTCGTGATCGGCGTCGGCGAGGACGAGCAGCCCGATGATCTGTCCATGTTCCCGGATGGCGGCGAAGTCTCCGATTGGGCGAAGGATCGCATCAGCGCGCTGGTCCGCGAGGGCATCATCCTCGGTTCTAGCGACGGCAAGCTCCATCCGAAGGACAACATCACCCGTGCGGAGCTTCTGGCGATGCTGAAGCAGACCCAGAAGGCTGACCACAACCACTACTTTGTCGCAGAAGACGGCACCTGCTCCGTCTGCCACAAGAGTGAAGAAGAAACCCTGAAGTTCTACGTTGGCGTCGCTTCCGGCGAAACCAAGGTTGAGATGAAGGTCTACAACGACTACAGCGCTTACGTCACCGTTCCCGCGAAGGAAGTTGACGCTTCCAAGGTTTCCGTTACTGTTAAGATGCAGAACGTTGCGACCCTCGGCGTTACCTCCGCTCGTGAGCACAGCATCGAGATCAAGGATACCGGCCTGACCGGCACTCCGAACCTGGCTGACTGGCTGAGCAATGCGTTCACCTTTGAGTCCGGCTACGTCAAGGCGACCATCGACGGCGAGAAGTGCCTGTACAAGATCACCGGCGACCAGAACAAGGAACTGGCGACTCTGCGCGCTGCTTCCGATGACATCATCGCGACCCGCGACGCATGGAAGACCCTGACGAGCTACGTCACCACTTCCACGCAGAAGGAAAGCGACAGCTACGTTCTCATTCCTTACGGCTCTTGCCTCCGCATCGGCACCGAGCTGCTCGGCTTTGAGAAGGAAGACGATCTCAAGCTGGATAACTTCAACGACATTGCTGCTCTCGTGAACAACATCAAGGAGCACGTCAAGCTCGACACCGCTGAAGCTGGCGATTGGCAGATCGAGGCCGTCCTAAAGGCCGGCACCACTCTGGCTGTCTCCAACAGCGTCGCTGTTCTGGATAAGGACGCCACCATCAAGGTCAAGGGCCTGTCCGCTGAATCTCTGGCGACCCTGTTGAGCTCCGCTCGCGACGCGAAGTCCAACTACGAGCTGGCAACCCTGCTCGTCAAGGCTGTCAACGAAGTGATCGGCGCTGTCAACGGCACCACCGAAGAGGCTCCTGTTGAAGTCGAAATCAGCTTCGCAGCTGAAAAGTAATCTTTCACCTACCAACCGAATAGGGCAGGGGAGCTTCCCCTGCCCTGTTTTTGATTCTCTCGAAGGAATGATGAATATGAGAAAACTGCTTTCTAAAGCAATTTCCGTTTTACTTGTGCTTTGCCTGACCGTTTCAGCGTTTCCGGTGATCTCCTTTGCATCGGCAGAAGCGGCGAAGGCCGACGTATTGTTGAACGAGCTGCCGATCGTCCCCCCGGCAGGGGGAGACGTATCCTATCACGTGGAGTACTATCTGCAGGATCTTGAGGGCGACGGCTATACGCTGGAAGAGACAGAAGCATTGACCGGGAAAGCCGGCGCTTCCGTGGAGGCAGAGCAGGCGAATTATCCCGGCTTTACCCTGAATTCCAACAAGAGCGTGATGACCGGAACGATCGCTGCTGACGGCTCGACGGTGCTCAAGCTCTACTATGACCGCAACCTATATACGGTCACGTGGAAGGTCGGACAGAATGCGACCGAGGAAACCTACCGCTATGCGGCGACGCCTTCCTTTAAGGGAAGCACAGACCGCGCAGACGGCGAGCACGGAAGCAATTTCGTCTTTACCGGCTGGGATAAGGAGCTCGTACCTGTCACGAAGAACGTGACCTACAGAGCGGTATACGACGTTGATTGCGAAGCGTTCATCCTCAACGACGATTCGTGGGCAACCCTGCAGCTTGCTCTGGAGCATGCGAAGGCGGGCGATACCGTCCGCATTGAAAAGGATCTTACAATCAGCAAAAATATGGAGATTCCGGCAGGCGTGACGCTGCTGCTCCCGTGCATGGATAACGACAGCGGCTATATCAAGCGCACCCAGCTTGGGCTGACGTATCTGATGAATCCGAACGGCACGGATACAAGCGGACAGGGCGTCGGTCCGAACGCAAAGCTCTACAGAACCGTAACCGTTGCGGAAGGCGTTCAGCTGACGGTCAAAGGCGCTTTGATGGTAAACGCCGTAACCGGCAGAAAGGCGACGGCGAACAGCGATCAGGACGTGACCGGCGGCTACGCGGTTCTCCAACTGAACGGCAATATCACGGTGGAGAGCGGCGGCAGTCTGGACGCGTTCGGCTACGTGAAGGGCAGCGGTGCGATCACCGCGAAAAAGGGCGGCACGGTCGGGGACCTCTACGTTGTGCGGCATTGGCGCGGCGGCTCGCAGGCAATGAGCCTTTACAACGCAGGTCTGTATCCGATGAATGAAAACGACTGCCACAATATCGAGACGCTGCTTCGCATCGAGTACGGCGCTACGCTGGAAGGCATCGTAAAAATGTACGCGCAGGGCGCTTATTACTACACGCGCTTCCCGCAGGTCGACAACACGAACGGACTGATCCGTCTGAACGACCCGTCGAGCTTTTTGCTGCGCACCTACGTTGACGGAAGAGAGCACTTTGAAATTGTCAACGGAGCGGCCTTCGCCAAGAGCTCCATGACGGTCATCGGCACGACCTTAAGCACCGGCGATTATATTTACCCGATCGACGGGGATATTGACTTTGTTCTGAATGCAGGCGAATACCACATGCAGAATGACTTCAAATTCCTGCCGGGTGCGGCGATGAAGATCAACGCCGGCGCATCTCTGACGGTGGACGAGGGGAAAACGCTCGTCTTCTACCGGGAATTTGACAACGGCGACTTTAACAAGACGACCGCCTATCCGGACCGTCCGGCTGCGCTCCTCACCGTTGCCGCTGGCGGAAAGTTTACGAATGCCGGCACCTTTGCAGGCAACGTCTATACGGAATCTGCCGATATTCTGATTGGCGCCGATCCTGTTTGGGAGGCTGTGACCTATGAGGCAAAGTGCCTGGCGGGCAGCCTGCCGCAGGAGGAATTCACGCTTGCGCTCAACCATACGCTCTCGATCACCAGACCGCATCACACGTGGAAATTCGGCGAGGACAAGAGCATCGTATGGTGCGGCGGTCCAGCGGACTACAGCGCGGTGGAAGCTGCGATCGCAATGATCCCCGAGGACTTGAGCATCTATACGGACGAGTCCGTGCAGGCGCTCAACGACGCTGTGGCGGCGGTACGCTACGACCTTTTGGAAGAGGAGCAGGCGCAGGTCGACGCCTGGGCGCAGGCGATCAAGGACGCCCTTGCTGCTCTTGCGCCGAAGGAAGGTATGCCTGCTGATTACAGCGCGGTCAAAGCTGCGCTGGCACTCGCGGAAACGTACGATCTGAATCTTTACACCGACGCTTCCCGACAGGCACTGGAAGAGGCAAAGGCGGCGGTGGTTTACGGACTGACCGAAGAGTATCAGGCGCAGGTCGATGCCTGGGCAAAGGCAATTATGGACGCGATCAATGCGCTGGTCTTCAAGCCTGCTGACTACAGCAGAGTCGAAGCTGCGAAGCGGATGATCCCGCCCGACCTGTCGATCTATACCGATGAGAGCCTCAAGCGCCTTCAGGACGCACTGGACGCAGTCGAGGACGACGTTCTGATCAACGAGCAGGCAAAGGTCGACGCGTGGGCGAACGCAATCATTGAAGCGATCGCTGCGCTGGTCGTAAAGCCTGCGGATTACAGCAAACTTGATGCCGCGCTGGCAAGCGTTCCAGCCGATCTTTCGGGCTATACCACCGAAAGCGTGACGGCGCTCAATGCCGTGCTGGCGGAGGTCAAGGAGGGCCTGCCGATCACCGAGCAGGCGCAGGTCGACGCGTGGGCGGAGGCAGTCGCTGCGGCCGTCAAGGGCTTGGTGAAAAAGTGCGACGGCGGCGCAGACTGCCCGGGCAAGATCTTCACCGATATGCCGCCCGCAACGCACTGGGCGCACGAGGGGATCGACTTCGCGCTTTCGCACGGTCTGTTCGAGGGCATGAGCAAAACGACTTTCGCGCCCGACGGCAAGATGACCCGCGCCATGCTCGTCACGGTGCTGTGGCGTCTGGCCGGCAAGCCGATCGAGGGCAGGCTGACCTTCGGCGACGTCAAGGAAGACGCGTGGTATGCCGACGCGGTCAAATGGGCGTCGAAGCACAACATCGTGAACGGTATTTCCTATGGTGTCTTCGCACCGGATATGCTGGTGACGCGCGCGCAGCTTGCCACGATCCTGCACCGCTATGCCGGAGAACCGGAAGGCAGTGCGGCTTTGAACGGCTTTGCCGATCAGAGCAAGGTTGATTCGTGGTCGAAGGACGCGATCTGCTGGGCGATTGACGTCGGCATACTGAAGGGCTCCCGCGATGGCGCGGGCAGACTGTGGCTCAATCCGCAGGACAGCGCGACGAGAGCCGAGGTCGCCACGATTCTTATGCGGTTTATTGTGAATAATACTTGAAAAACTGCTTTCTACGCAGTAGAATAGTGGCAGATATCAAATTATTGGAGGTTACGACCATGGCATTTTGTGCAAAATGCGGCGCGCAGCTGGCAGACGGTTCTCTCTTCTGCGCGAACTGCGGCGCACCGCTACAGCAGCAGCCGTACCAGCAGGCACCGAACCAGCAGTACCAGCAGGCGCCCAATCAGCAGTATCAGCAGGCACCGAATCAGCAGTACCAGCAGTACCAGCAGGCACCGAATCAGCAGTACCAGCAGTACCAGCAGGCGCCGAATCAGCAGTATCAGCAGGCGCCGAATCAGCAGTATCAGCAATACCAGCAGGCGCCCAATCAGAAGTCCGCGTTTGAAGACTTTTTCAATACGCCGGACTATACGGCGCAGATGCATCCGAACGACATTCAGCAGAACAAGGTAATGGGCGTTCTTGCCTATCTCGGCATCCTCGTGCTGATCCCGATTTTCGCAGCGCCGCAGTCGAGATTTGCCCGTTTCCACGCAAATCAGGGCTTGATTCTGGACATTGCTGTGATGGTAATCAGCATCCTCTCCGGCTTACTGACGAGCCTTGTGCCGGTCCTCGCGATTATCTTCCTCCTGATCGACATTCCTGTGATCGCGCTGTTGATCCTCGGCATCGTCAATGCGGCAACCGGTAAGGCAAAGGAACTCCCCCTCATCGGCAAGTTAAGAATTCTGAACTGAAGCATTCAAAAAGCTCGGGTTGTAAAACCCGAGCTTTTTCAGACTGTCAAAAAAGTCCGTAACCGTCAAAATTATTAAAACAATTTTTGGATTATTCCCTGTTTAAACGTTTTTCTGTTTTATTCAGGTTTTTCTAACAATTTAGGTTGCAAAAAGCCTGCTTCGCAAGAATTTTGACTTACTGCGCAACTCACGACCTACCGTACCTATGTACGCCGACGGTCGTGAGTTGCTTGTCTTCCGAACTTTTTGACAGCCTGTCAGCGTGTCGAAAAGGGTTTTTCGACACGCTGAAAAAGCTCGGGTTGTAAAACCCGAGCTTTTTCCTATATTGCGTATTGACTGGTGTAGATTTCATAGTAGAAGCCTTGCTTCTCCAAAAGCTCCCGGTGCGTACCCTGCTCCACGATCTGCCCGTGATTGAGAACGAGGATCAGATCGGAGTCCACGATCGTGGAAAGGCGGTGCGCAATGACGAAGCAGGTTCGATCCTTCATCAGCTTGTCCATTGCCTTTTGGATCAAAATTTCCGTACGGGTATCGACGTTGGAGGTCGCTTCGTCCAGGATCAAAAGCTGCTTGTTCGCAAGCAGGGCGCGGGCAATCGTCAAAAGCTGCTTTTGCCCGGCAGAGATCGTGGTGGTATCCTCGCTGATCACCGTGTCATAGCCCTTCGGAAGGGTGCGGATGAAGTGGTCGCAGTAGGCGCGGTCACAGGCTTCGACGATTTCCTCGCGCGTTGCGTCCGGCTTACCGTAGGCGACGTTTTCGGCGATCGTGCCGTTAAACAGCCACGTGTCCTGCAGCACCATGCCGAAAAGATCGCGCGTACTGTCCCGCGACAGCGCGGCAACGTCCTGACCGTCGATCAGGATTTTGCCGCCCTTCAGATCGTAGAAGCGCATGAGCAGGTTAACGATCGTCGTCTTGCCCGCGCCGGTCGGGCCGACGATGGCGACGTTCTGCCCTTTTTTCACGTCGATGCAGAGATCTTCGATCAGCGGTTTTTCCTCGCTGTAGGAGAAGTTGACGTGCTCAAAACGGATGTTGCCCTCCGTCTTTCCTTGCAGCGACTCGGCCGGACGCGCCTCTTCCGGCAGATCCAGCACGTCGTATACGCGCTTGGCCGACGCCTTGACCATCTGCAGCTCGCCGAAGCCGCTTGCGATGCGCTCCAGCGGCGCGGAAAGCTGCTTGGCAAACAAGATGACGGTGACGACGGTTCCTACGGGAACGGAGCGGTAGACGATCAGCCAGCCGCCGAGCAGGGCAATCAGAATATAGGCCAGCGCGTTCGTGAAGATAATGATCGGCTGCACGATGCTCTGCAGGAAGTTCGCCTTTCGCGCGACCTCCTGATGCTCCGCGTTGATGGCGTCGTGGTGCTGCTGCACGTGACCTTCCAGATTAAACGCCTTGGTTGCGGGGAAGTTCGTGTAGCTTTCCTCCACGGCGGAATACATTTTGCCGAAGTAGTCAAAAGCGGAGTGCCAGCTCTTTTCGCTCAAGGAGGCGAGTCTGGACGACAGCCACAGTGACAGCGGCATAATGGCGAGCACTGCAAGCGCGAGCAGCCAGCTTTTGAGAAACATGACGACCGCGATTGCGAGAATCTGCAGGAAGCCGGTGACGAGAATCTCAATGATGCCGTGGATGCTGTTTCCCATGGAGGAAACGTCCTCCTGCATCTTCTCAATGATCTCGCCCGCCTTCGTCCTGTCCATGTAGGAAACGGGCAGACGCTGCAGCTTGTCGGACATGCGAATGCGAAGCCCCGCCGTATAGAAGCGGCTGACGACGTGATTGAGCAGGTAGCTGTTGCCGTAGGTGATGCCCGCGTTTGCCGCGTAAACTGCAAACAGAAGCAGCAGCCCCGGGATCAGATCGCGGATGAGAGAGGAAGCGCGATCCGTCTGCAGCCACGCATAGAGACGGTCAATGAGCCGGCCCAGCAGCTCGGGCGTTGCGATCGAGCAGACGATGATCCCCGTGGAGAGAAGTGCGGACAGAATCAGCCATTTACGGATCGGGCGGGTATCGCGCACCATGCGCCAGACCGTATCATTCAGCATCGGCTCTCGTTTTTTCTTCATTTTTTGGCACCTCCTGTCTGGGAGGCGAAGATTTCCCGATAGATTCTGCAATGCTCCAAAAGTTCCGCATGCTTGCCCGCGCCGACGAGCTTGCCCTCGTTTAGGACGAAGATGCAGTCGGAGTTCATTGCGGAGGTGATGCGCTGGGTAATGACGATCTGCGTTCTGCCGGCAAATTTATCGTTCAGCCGGGTACGCAGCTTGGCCTCGGTCAGAAAATCCAGCGCCGAGAAGCTGTCGTCAAAAATATAGATCGGCGCGTCCTTGATGATGCAGCGGGCGATCGCCAGACGCTGCTTCTGTCCGCCGGAAAGGTTCGTTCCCGACTGCTCGAGCGTGTAGTCCATGCCATCGGCCTGCTCTGCGATAAAGTCCGTGAGCTGGGCGACGTCGAGCGCTTCGCGGATTTCGTCCTCGCTTGCCTCCATGCGCCCCATCTGCACGTTTTCGCGGATCGTGCCGGAGTAGATCATGGATTTTTGCAGGGCGCAGCTGATGTTGCGGCGGATCGTTTTGCGGGAGATAGTCGCCGCGTCGCGTCCGTCAAACAGGACACGGCCCTCGGTCGGCTGCCGGAAGGAAAGCAGCAGGGAAACCAGCGTGCTTTTGCCGGAGCCGGTGCCGCCGATCACGGAGATCTTGTCGCCGGGGTTGATATGCAGGGTGATATGGCTCAAGGCAGCCTGATCCGCGCCCTGATAGCAGAAGGTTGCGTCTTCAAAGTCGATTTTTCCGGTGAAGTGAAGATCCTCGTCCGGAATAGAGTCCGCCGTGCCCTCCGCGTCCATGACCTCGCTGATTCGCCTTGCGGCGACCTTTGCATGCGGGAACATGATGATCGCAAAGGAGGCGGAAATCAGCGCGTTCAGCACCAGTTCGACGTACTGAATCACCGCGAACACGTCGCCGGGCGTCAGATCGCCGCCTGCCTCGATACGGATGCCGCCAACCAGAAGGATCAGCAGGACGGCAACGTGAAGAACGAAGGTCGTCATCGGCACGGTCAGTGCCATTGTGACGTTGGCTTTGATGATGTTCTCCGCCATCACATGCGTTGCCTCTGCAATGCGCTCGTGCTCGCGCGGCTCACGGTTGAAGGCTCGGATGACGCGAATGCCGCGAACGCGCTCTCTGACGATATCGTTCTGGCGGTCGCAGTATTTGTCCGACAGCTCCCAGCGCGGTGTGATCTTTTTGCCGAGCAGGACGACCACGACGATCACCAGCGGCACCATGGCGAGCATGATGAGAGACAGGGTAACGTCCTTGGAGAAGCACAGTGCAACGCCGCCGATGAACAGGAGGGGAATGATAAAGACGTTACCGCTGATCATGGAGGCAACCCACGCGAGCGTACCTGCGTCGTGGGTCGAGCGCGTGACGAGACCGCCGGTGCCGATCTTTCCCATTTCCTCGAAGGTCATGGTATGTACCTTTCGGAAGATCGCCGAGCGCAGGTCGCGGGTGAACGAAGTCGTGATGCGAGAGGTCAGATAGTAGCCCAGAATGACGGAGCCCAGACTGACCAGCGCGACCGCGAGCATGATTGCGCACATCTTGGCGGTGTAGGGAAAGGTGTTTTCAATTTCAGAGCGATAAACGCCGTTATCCAGAATGTTACTCATGATGGTCGGAAGCGCAAGATTGCACAGCACCGAGATTGCCATAAACAGCGTGGCCAGCGCGATCCGCTTCCGCTGCGGCTTCAGATAGACCAACAGTTTCCTCACAGCGATCCTCCTTTCCAAAAGAATAGAGTTTTTCTCTCCGAAAGACTATTCTATCATACGGATCGCAAAATGAGAAGACCAAACAGAAAAAACAGTGTACTTTTTCCAACAATTTTAGTATAATTATCTGTAACATATCTGAAAAGAGGCTTCTGCGATATGACAAATCTCCTGCTTCGTCTCTTCGTCAGGGATTTTCAGAATACGGACGATCCGAAGGTACGCGGCGCCTACGGCAAGCTGGCGGGCGTTGTCGGCATACTCTGCAATATTCTTCTTTGCGCGGGAAAGTTGACGGTCGGCATTCTGTCCGGCTCCGTCGCCGTCACGGCGGACGCCGTGAACAACCTCTCCGACGCCTCGTCCTCGCTGGTGACGCTGATCGGCTTCAAGCTGGCGGAACGTCCGGCGGATGAAGAGCATCCCTACGGTCATGCCCGGATCGAATATCTGACCGGGCTTGCCGTTGCCGCGCTGATTCTGGTGATCGGCGTGGAGCTGGGCAAGAGCTCCGTCGAGAAGATCATACACCCGCAGAGCGTTGCTTTTTCCTATGTAACGGTTGCCGTTCTGGTCGGCTCGATCCTCGTGAAGCTCTGGATGGCGCTGTTTTGCAATACGCTCGGCAAGCGCATCGGCTCTTCCGCGCTGACGGCGACGGCGGCAGACAGCCGCAACGACGTGATTTCCACTGCCGCCGTGCTGATCGGCTGTCTGGTCGGACACTTCTTACGCTTGCAGATCGACGGCTATATCGGGCTGCTGGTCGCACTGTTCATCGTCTGGTCGGGCTTCGGGATCGCAAAAGAGACGATCAGTCCGCTGCTCGGCGAGCAGGCGGATCCTGCGCTGGTGCGCAGCATTTCCGATCTGGTTCTTCGACATGAAAAGATTCTCGGCATTCACGATCTGATGGTGCATGATTACGGCCCCGGCCAATGCTTCGCCTCCGTCCATGCGGAGATGGACAGCAGGGAGGACCCGCTGATCTGCCATGACATCATCGACGATATTGAACGCGACGCCATGCGCGAATTGAAGGTGCATCTCGTGATCCACTACGATCCGATCGTAACGGACGATGAAGAGCTGAACCGGATGCGCGAGCTGGTGAGCAGCGAGATCGAAAAAATCAGCCCCGCGCTTGCCATGCACGATTTCCGCATGGTGCGCGGCCCGGGACATACGAATCTGATCTTTGATCTGGTGATCCCATTCTCCATGAACGATCAAAAAGCTGCGCTGAAACGGCGGATCGACGAGCGTGTGCAGTTTGAGGGGAAGAACTATTACACGGTGATCACGTTCGACGAAGCGGCGCATAACAGAATGTGAATTTTCTGTAAGCATTTCGCCGACTGCCTTTTATTCTGCAAATTTGTGTGATATAATTTCTGCAATACATGACGAAAGGTAAACGCATTATGGGTTTATTCAGTAAAATGTTCGGGACGCGTTCGGAGCGCGAGGTTAAGAAGCTGCTGCCGACGGTGGATCAAATTGAGGCGCTGGGCGACGAGGTCAAAAAGCTGACGGATGAGCAGCTCCGTGCAAAGACCGAGGAATTCAAGTCCCGCTATCAGAACGGCGAAACGCTGGAGCAGCTGCTGCCCGAGGCCTTTGCCGTCTGCCGCGAGGCGGCGGATCGCGTACTGGGCATGCGTCCGTACCGAGTGCAGCTGATCGGCGGCATCGTCCTGCATCAGGGACGCATCGCCGAGATGAAGACCGGCGAGGGCAAGACCCTCGTCGCCATTCTGCCCGCCTATCTGAACGCGCTGACCGGACTCGGTGTGCATATCGTCACGGTCAACGACTATCTTGCCAAGCGCGACTCGGAGTGGATGGGGAAGGTCTACCGCTTCCTCGGCCTGACCGTCGGCCTGATTGTGCACGATTTAAGCGCTGAGGAGCGCCGCGCGGCATATAACGCGGACATCACGTACTGCACCAACAATGAGCTGGGCTTTGATTACCTGCGCGACAACATGGCGCTTTACAAGCAGGACATGGTGCAGCGCGGCCATAATTTTGCCATCGTGGATGAGGTGGACTCTATCCTGATCGACGAGGCGAGAACCCCCTTGATCATCTCCGGCAAGGGAGAGGAGTCGACCAAGCTGTACGAAATGGCGGACTTCTTCGTTTCCGGCCTCAAGAAAAAGGTCTTTGCAACGACGGACGAAAAAGAGGAGCAGGACGATCTGGACTGCGACTATTACGTGGATGAAAAGGCCCGGACGGCCAATCTGACCGCGCGCGGCATTGCGAAGGCGGAGCAGTTCTTCGCCGTGGAGAATCTGGCGGATATCGAGAACACCACACTCTCTCACCATATCAATCAGGCGATGCGCGCCCGCGGCATCATGAAACGCGATATCGACTACGTCGTCAAGGACGGACAGGTCATCATTGTCGATGAATTCACCGGCAGACTGATGTACGGCAGACGCTACAACGAGGGCCTGCATCAGGCGATCGAGGCCAAGGAAAACGTCACCGTCGCCAGCGAAAACAAGACGCTGGCAACGATCACGTTCCAGAACTTCTTCCGCCTTTACGGCAAGCTGTCCGGCATGACTGGCACGGCGCTGACCGAGGAGGAGGAATTCTCCGCGATTTATAAGCTGGATATCGTCGAGATCCCGACCAACCGACCCGTGATCCGTATCGACAACAACGACGTGGTCTACAAGACCGAGGCGGGCAAATTCCGCGCGGTCATCCGACAGATCAAGGAATGCCACGAGAAGGGACAGCCCGTGCTGGTCGGCACGATCTCGATCGAAAAATCCGAGCTTCTGTCGAAGCTCCTAAAGCGCGAGGGTGTGCCGCACACCGTTCTGAACGCCAAGCACCATGAAAAGGAAGCGGAGATCGTCGCGCAGGCAGGCAAGTTCGGCGCGGTGACGATCTCCACCAACATGGCAGGCCGCGGCACGGACATCATGCTTGGCGGCAATGCGGAATATATGGCGCTGTCCGACCTGCGTAAGCAGGGACTGCCCGACGAGATCATTGCGGAGTCAAACTCCTACGCCGAGACAGACGACCCGGAGATCCTTGCGGCGCGCGCTGCCTACAAGGAAGCCTACGCGCGGCATAAGGTCGACGTAGACAAGGAGGCCGATCAGGTGCGAGCCGTCGGCGGCTTGTTCATCGTCGGCACCGAGCGCCACGAATCACGCCGTATCGACAACCAGCTGCGCGGCCGCTCCGGCCGTCAGGGCGACCCGGGCGAAACGCGCTTCTTCCTGTCGCTCGAGGACGACGTCATGCGTCTGTTCGGCTCGGAGCGCGTCATGGGCATGCTCAACAGCCTCGGCATCGACGAGGACACCCCAATCGACGCGAAAATCCTCTCCAACGCCATTGAGAACGCGCAAAAGACCGTGGAAAGCCGCAACTTCCAGTCCCGTAAGAACGTGCTGGAATACGACGACGTGATGAACACACAGAGAACGGTCATCTACGAACAGCGCCAGAAGGTGCTTGACGGCGAGGATCTCTCCGGCACGATCGACGGCATGATCCATCACGTCATTGACACCGAGGTGGCGGACGCCTTCGGCATGCAGGAGGGCGACCCGAAGGAGACGCTGCGCTCGAAGCTCGAGGGCGTCTATTTCCCGAAGGGAACGCTCGCGAACGTGGAGCTGACCGCAGAGGACGCCTCGGAGAAGCTCTACGAGGTGTTCCGCGGCATCTACGAGCAACGGGAAAAGGAATTCGGCGCCGAGCGGATGCGCGAGATCGAGCGCATTATCCTCCTGCGCGTCGTGGACGAGTACTGGATGGATAATATCGACGCAATGGACGATCTCAAGCAGGGCATTCGCCTGCGCGCCTACGGACAGACCGACCCGGTCATCGCCTATAAGCGCGAGGGCTTTGCGATGTTCGACGGCATGATCAACGCCATCCGCGAGGAAACGGTACGCCGTCTGTATATCTTCCGTCTGCGCACGGAGGAGGACGTCAAGCGTAAGCAGGTCGCGAAGATCACGGCGACCGGAGGCTCGGACAACACCGTCAAGCGTCAGCCGGTCAAAAAGGTCAAGATCGGCGCGAACGATCCTTGCCCCTGCGGCAGCGGCAAGAAGTATAAGAACTGCTGCCGCGATAAGGACGAGAGGAAATAATGGGAGTTCATGTAATTCGCAAAGGCGCTCTGGATTATTTGACGGCGGACACGCTGGAGGGTACGGCGCACTGCTTTTCCACCCGGTACGGCGGCGTGAGCAAGGGGATCCTTGCCTCCCTGAACCTCGGAGTACATCGGGGCGACGAGCCGGATAACGTATTGGAGAATTACCGCATTCTCGGCAGCACGGTCGGCTTCCGTCCGGAAGACACGGTCTTCACAAGGCAGATCCATTCCGATCTTATCGACCGCGTCGGCAGAGAGGACTGCGGCAGGGGACTGTTCCGGCCGGTGGACCACCCTTGCGACGGACTGGTGACCAACGAGCCAAACGTCGTTTTGACCGTATTCTCGGCGGACTGCACACCCGTCCTGCTCTACGATCCCGTCGTCGGAGCGATCGGCGCCGTCCACGCGGGCTGGCGGGGAACGGCGGCTCAAATTGCCGGCAAGGCGGCGAGGCGGATGTGCGAGGAATTCGGCTGCCAGCCGGAGCATATCCGTGCTGCGATCGGCCCGTGCATCAGCCAGTGCTGCTTTGAGACGGACGCTGACGTGCCGGAGGCAATGCGCGCCGCCTTCGGCGACGAAGCGAACGCTGCGATCCGTCCGGTAGGGCAGAAATATTATGTAAACCTAAAAGAACTGAACGCCCTCGCTCTGCGCAGGGCGGGCGTCAATCAGATCGACGTTGCAGCGGAATGCACTGCCTGCGATCCGGACCGTTTCTGGTCACACCGTCGGGTCGGCGGCGAGCGTGGCTCGCTTGCTGCAATGATCATGCTGAAAGGAGAAACCGTGTGAAAAAGCTGATTGCGCTGCTTCTTGCCTCCGCGCTCATGCTGTGCGCCTGCGTCGCAAAGGAATCGCCGCCGCCGACGGAGGCGTCTGCGGCGACGGACAGCACGGAGGCGACGGAAGAAACGCAGGAAACGCCGCAAAAGAAAGAATCGTCGGAGGGCTTCGGCCTGTCCTACCTGCCGGAATACGGACTGAATCCGTTTACCTGCTACGCAACGGTCAACCGCGCGCTGATCTCCCTGCTGTACGAGGGACTGTTTACGGTGAACAATCAGTTCCGCGCCGAGCCGGTGCTGTGCGAGAGCTTCAAGATGTATAACGAGGGAAGGTCGTACGTTTTCACGATCAACCCGACCGCAAAGTTCTCCGACGGCTCGCCTGTGACGGCGGCCGACGTGGAGGCCTCCATTGAGGCCGGCAGATCCTGCGGCATTTACATGGAGCGCCTGTCTCACATCGACTACTACACGGTGCAGGAGGACGGAACGCTGCTCATCCACGTGGACACCCCGTTTGAAAACCTCCCTTTGATGCTGGACGTTCCGGTCGTCAAGGCCTCGACGATCAAGAATCAGTTTCCCATCGGCAGCGGCCCCTACGTCATCTCCGGCCAGTCACTGGTACGCAGCAAGAGCTGGAACGGCACTGCCGCGCCGGCGATCGACCTGGACAGGATCTACCTGTCGAGCTGCAAAAGCACCGGCGATCTGCGCGATGATTTTGAGTTCGGCTCGACCGATCTGATCTACTGCGACCCCAATTCCCCGGCGTCGGTCGGCTACCGCTGCGACTACGAGGTTTGGGAAGCGCCAACGACCATCCTGCATTATATCGGCTTTAACCTCTACAGCGGCTATTTTGCCAACGACAGCCTGCGCAGGGCGGTGACCTACGCCATCGACCGCGAGGATATCGCCAGCAAGATTTACGGCGGCTTTGCGCTGCCGAGCGCACTGCCGTGCTCGCCCTATTCCGACCTCAACGATCCGAAGCTGGCAGACAGCTACAGCTTCGCCCCTGCGAAATACACCGCAGGCCTGAAGGAATCCCGCGTGCTTGTCTCCGAGGAGTACGAATACCACGAGGGCATCTTCCTCGTCTGCTCCGACGACCCGATCCGGGTTGCCGCTGCAGAATATATCGCGCAGGTGCTGAACGAAAGCGGCCTGCGGATCGTCGTGAGCGCGGTTGACCACGACACGTACATGAAAAAGCTCGACAAGGGCGACTTTGACCTCTACTACGGTGAGACGCGTATGACGGCAAACTTCGATATGACGGAGTTCTTTTCCCGCTACGGAAACGTCATGTACGGCTCGATCAAGGACTCCTCACTGGTCGATCTGTGCTATTCCGCGATGGAGAACACCGGCAAATACGTGGAATTGAGCGCCCGCGTCATGGATCAGGCACCGATCTGCCCGGTCGTTTTCAAGAGCTACGCGATCTACGTGACGCGCGGCAAGCTGGTGAATATCACGCCTTCGGTCGACAACGTCTTCCACAACGCGGCGTCTGCCCGCGCGCTGGCGGACGCGGACAAGACCTACGAGGGTGACGAAGAAGCGTGAATTGCAAAAACCGCGCCATGCGATCGGCGCGGTTTTTCGTTGCATTATGGGAAGCGCTGTGGTATAATATGGCGTAGAAAACTGTTTGGAGATGCAGCTATGACCGAACTTGTAACACAGAAAAATCTTGCGGAATATGAGGCGTTTGTCGAAAGCCATCCGAAGGGGCATTTTTCGCAGAGCACCCTCTGGGCGAAGCAGAAGCCCGCTTGGAGCTGGAAAGCAATCATTTGCCGCGACGGCAGCGGCGCGATCAAGGGCAGCATCGCTTTCCTGATCCGCAAAATGCCGATCGTCCGCAAAAAAATGATGTATGCCTGCCGTGGACCGGTCTGCGATCTGGACGATCGCGCGACCTTTGAGGAGCTGATCGCGGCGGCAAAGGAACTGGCAAAGACAGAAAAGGCCTACGTCATCAAGATCGACCCGGACGTGCCGTCGGACAATCGGGCGTTTATCAAAATGCTGGAGGACGTTGGCTTCCGCACACGCGAAACCGGCAAGAACTTTGAGGCGATCCAGCCCAGATACGTCTTCCGCCTGTATCTGAACGACCGCACCGAGGAGGAGATCCTTGCCTCCTTCCACCAGAAGTGGCGCTACAATATCCGCCTCGCGGTCAAAAAGGGCGTGCAGGTTCGACTGTGCGGCAAGGAAATGGTGCCGGATTTCGCGCGCATCATGGTCGAGACCGGACTGCGCGACAATTTTGCCACCCGGCCGCCGGAGTATTTTGCCGCAATGCTGGACAACCTCGGCGATAAGTGCCGCCTTTACATGGCGTTCTACGAGAACAAGCCGATCGCCGGAACACTCGCCATCCACTACGGCGACAAGGTTTGGTATCTCTACGGCGCAAGCTCCAACGAATACCGCAACCTGATGCCGAACTACCTGCTGCAGTGGAGCATGATCCAATGGGCGATTGAAACCCATTGCCGCGTCTACGATTTCCGCGGCGTGTCCGGTGATATTTCCGAAGACAATCCGCACTACGGACTCTACCGCTTCAAGAAGGGCTTCGGCGGCGAGTTTACCGAATTCGTCGGCGAATACGACTATGTTCTGAAAAAGCTGTCCTACTTTATCGCAGAGAAGGGCGCGCTTGCCTATAAGAGCCTTGCGGCGAAGCTGTATATGATCAAGAACCGGGGCAAGAAGGAGCCCTGACGAGGTGATGATATGACGACCTACGTGGTGAGCCGCGAGATACTGGAGAACAATATCCGACAACTGAAAAAGCAGGCGGGCGCCGTGCCGATCTGGGCGGTCGTCAAGGGTGACGGCTACGGACTGGGTGTGCTGCCGCTCGCGGAGATCCTCTCCGAAGAGGGGATCACACACTTCTGCGTCACGGAGCTTCGCGAGGCGCAAATCCTGCGCGACAATAACTTCACCGAGGAGAAGATCCTCATGCTGCGCGCGGTATCCGACCGCGAAGAGATCAACCGCCTGCTCGATCTGAAGGTCATCCTGACGGTCGGTAACGAGGAGACAGCGCGGCTGATCGATCAGATCGCGGCGGAGCGCGCCGACGTGGCGGAGGTGCATCTGAAGATCGACACCGGCATGGGGCGCTACGGCTTCCTCGAGGAGGAAACAGAGAGCGTAATCTCCCTGTACGGCGAGGTGAAGCACTTGGCTATCAGCGGTATTTACACGCATTTCAACTGTGCCTTCAACAACGAAGCGCTCACGCGGCAGGAATTTGCGGCGTTCAATAACGTCGTCGAGGCAATTCGCGCAGCGGGATATGAAACGGGTACCGTGCATTGCTGCAACTCTGCGGCATTCCTTCAGTATCCGCAAATGCACTGTGACGGTGTGCGGCTGGGTTCTGCGCTGCTGGGCAGAATGCCCTTCCGCACGAAGCTGCACCCCGTCGGCTATGCGGTGACGAATATCGACGAGATTCGCACCCTGCCGAAGGGGCATACCACCGGCTACAGCGCACTGTGGACGGCAAAAAAAGACACGCGCGTCGCTATCGTACCGGTCGGCTGGTATCACGGCTTCCGCGTCTCCTGCCAGCCGGAGCTCGGCAGAAAACGCGACTGCCTGCGCGCGTCGCTTTCAGCGCTGAAGCAGCTGGTACGCAGAAAGAACGCGACGGTAGAGATCGCGGGGAAGCAGTGCCCGGTGATCGGCGCAATCGGAATGCTCCACTGCGCGGTGGACGTCAGCGGCGTGGAATGCAAACGCGGCGATCCTGTGAAGCTGCAGATCAGTCCGCTGCACGTTAAGGGAATGCCGGTCGTGTTCCGTGCATGATTTCGTGATTGACCGCTTTGCGGTTATCAATTATAAGGAGGTAATAGAATGTCAATGAATTTCTACAACGCAGGCGCCATTGCCGGTGTCGTTGTCGTCGTTTGGTTGGCTGCTTTCGGCTGGACGATCGTCAATTACGTCCTGCGCTCTCTTTCTCTTTACACGGTGGCAAAACGCCGCGGCTCGCCCAATCCGGGCCTTGCATGGGTCCCAATGATCTGGGTCTGGACGCTGGGTGGAATCTGCGACCAGTATGACAATAAACTCGGCATCAAAAGGAAATGGCGCGTCGCACTCTTGACCCTGACGGTTGTAGGCTATGTTGCCATGATAATCGCGTATATCATCATAATCGCCCAGATGGCGGGCCTGGCATTTTCACAGAGATTCAATTCTTACGACTATTATAACTATAACTATTCGCTGCCGGTTGAAGTCATCGGCGCGCTCGGCGGCAGTATCGCGGTGATGGTCGTCGGTGCGCTTGCGGCAGCAGCTGCCGGTGTGCTCCGGTGGATCTGCCTGTTCAAATTCTTTGAATCCTGTCGTCCGAAGGATGCGCTGAAGTTCATGCTCCTGTCGATTCTGGTGCCGTTTGCGCAGCCGATCTGCATGATGTGCAGCAGAAATTACGATCACGACGTGCATCAGCCGCAATTCTTTGCGCCCCAGCCGCCGCAGTATTATCCGCCCCAACCACCGATGAGCGACAATCAGACGCCGCCACCCTATAATCCCTATCATTAATGCAAGAAGAACGGGGCTGCCGCCGGCAGCCCCGTTCTTCTATTTGAGTTCTTGTTCTAATACATCTATTATTCTCAATAGGACTCTACGCTTTGTTTCAGAGAAACCTTGGAGCTTTTCGACAAGCTCGGGCAGCAGGTAGTCTTCTCTAACAGTTTCTGCGCCGTTCAAAAAGTAGCATAAGCTACAACCTAACACCTGTGAGATACGAGCAAGCATTTCAAGATTCGGCTTTGTTATTCCGCGCTCGATCTGGCTGACATATCCTACACTGACATCCATCGCTTCCGCTAACTTTTCCTGTGTGATTCTCTTATGCTTCCGAACCGTTTTTATCCGATCTCCAATATAGCAATAATCAATTAGCACACTATCACCTCAGAAGTATTTTCGCAGTGATAACTAAAAATATACAGACAACAATGACTAAATATTTACTAATAAATGTTGATTTTCTGGACTGATTGTGCTATTATTGCGATAAGCAGTGCAGCTCTTCGCTGTTCGTGAAAATGATAACGTATTTATTTGCTTGCGTAAAAGGAGGTTCACGTATGGATCAGCAATTTCAGGAGTACTTAGAGAATGTCATCGAATTGGAAAAGAACGCAGATATCCAAAGAAGGACAATAGAACGCCTTGATGCAAAGATCAGATCGCTTGGAAGACCGCGTAACATTACCCAAAGCTATGCAACAGACAATTCCGGAGGTTTTGAAGCAAATATAATCATTGTTTTGGGCAGTTTTATTGGAGCAGTTTTCTGTGGAGTCATAAATGGATTGGTGAATCTCCGCCATTTCAAATTCTTTGCAGGGCTTATAAAGGGAGCGCTTTGGGGTGCGATTGGAGGACTTGCACTTGGCGTCGTTATCGCCCTGCTGTGTCGGGTAATTGATAAAAGCAAGTGGAAAAAGAAACAACGGGAGTTAAATGCAGACTATGAAAAAAGAGTGACCGCAGACAACAGCCGCTTAGCGAAAGAAAGCGCACAGAAAACTCGCTTCATCATGCTCAGAAACGAGTTGAGAGCGCAGCATCAAAAAACACTCGAAACACGGGCAAGATTTTATGACGTAAATGTCATTTATCCTAAATATCGCAACATAATGGCAATCTGCTCTTTCTATGACTATTTTATGTCAGGAAGATGCACGGAATTGACCGGACACGAGGGAGCATATAATCTCTATGAGAGTGAACTTCAATTAAAAATAATAAGCGACAAATTGGATGAGATCAAAGATAAGCTGGATGAAATCAAAGCATATCAGCATCAAGCTTATCTAGTGTTAAGCGATAATAATCGAAAGATCGCCCGCTTAGTTGCAGAGTCCGAAAAGCAAACACAGCTTGCAAACTTTGCTGCGGAGCAATCTGCAATAGTCGCGTACAATACGGGAGAAATGCGAGCTGAACTGAATCAGTTAACATGGCTCAAAACCTATGAGATGCTTACATCATAACAGGAGAAAAGCAGTGATGTATGAAAACGGTTTTATCCTAATTATATACCTGCTTGATGGGGCAACGCCCACTGATAATAGAACATATCTTTGTAAAAGCGAAGATTGTTCCTTTAAGGATCAAGTACCGCTCGTTTTCTTCCTGCCTTATTGACAGCAGATAAAGGAAGTGTTGCGCAAAAAAAGAGCTCTTGGCGTTGTTGAACTGCTGCAGCCGTCGTAGAACAACGATCCGACACCGCCTTCCTATCAGTAATAAAGAAATAAACGGGGCGCTGCCAAACGGCAGTGCCCCGAAATGCTATGTTGCGAAGTAACTGAAATGCATGTAGTCAACGGTCCAGTTCCAGATTCCCTGGGAAAAACCGTATTTCTTAAAGATCCGCGCGACTTCGCCGTCCAGCGGAATGGAGTAAGGATCCTCACCCGGCTTCCAGTAGCTTCCGACCTGCTCGCCCGTTTTTGAGTTGTAATAGTAGTTTTCGTTCGGGTTGATGTCGATCGCGGTGCCGATGGTGTGCTCCGAGACGCCGCCGTAGCTGAAACCGCCGAGGTAGTGGATCGGGAATTTCTCTTCCCCTGCGTATATCTCGCGGAAGATCTGCACGACGGTCGCGGCGATATTCTTGTGAACCTTAATCGTGAAATACCGCGTGTACTTTTCGCCGCTGTCGTTCAGATCCCAAACCTGCAGGGTCACATCCACCATATCCTTCGCGGCACGAAGATAATCCTCTTCATTATAATATCCGTCATCGCCTGCGTAATATGTCCTCGGGTCACTGACGACTTCCCCGAACAGACGCAGGCATTTTTCAGCCTTCGTTTCGTCGGCGGAGGCGTAATGCTTCTCGCAGGAAATGCGGCATTCTGCATGCAGACCGTTCGGCGTATAGACGGAAATCACCGCCGTTCCGAAGCCGGTGCAGGTCACAAGTCCGTTCGCGTCCACGGACATGATCTTCGGGTCGGAGCTGCGCCATACGAGGCTGCAGAATCTTGCAGATTCCGGCAAAATGCTCGGCGTGAGCTGCAGTGTGCCGCCGATATTGACGGTGGCTGTGTCGGCGGGGAAGGATATTCCGGCCGGGACAGCGGGCGGATTCTGATTGCGCACCAGCGCGCCGTTGATCCTGCAGAATACCGCCGCGCATTCCGCGCGGGTCGACGATTTCGCGGGCAGGAAGGAAACTGCGCCGCTCTCGTCCTGCAGACCGTTCAGAATGCCCATCTGCCGCAGCACGTCCACGGAATCCTTCGCCCAAACAGATATATCGTCTGCGTCCTCAAACGTTTCCGGAATAGCAACGTCCTGCGGCGCGGTCAGCTCGTGACGCATATGCTGCACGTAAAAGGCGATCAGCTTTGCCATCTGTTCTCTCGTGATCGGCGCATTTGGCAGGAACGTGGTCGGCGACATGCCGTCGGCGATGCCGTTGCAGACCGCCCAGCTGATATAGGGCGCGTAGTATTGCGAGCGGGGAACGTCGTCAAAAAACTGCGGCGCATCCTCGCTGTCCCAGAAGTTGAGATCAATCCCCTCCAACCTGCCGAGTACCGTGACAAACATGCCGCGTGTCATTGTTCCTTCCGGGTCAAACAGCGTCTCGCTGACGCCCTTGAAGAGATCAAGACTGACGGCGTTTTCTATGTACTCCTTCGCCCAATGCGTTTCGGTGTCTTCAAATGCAATCGCCCGAACCGTCGGGATCGCGGCAAGCAGCATCAGAAGCGCGAGCAACGCAGAAATCAAACGGTTTCTCATAGAAAATATCCTTTCTCGTCGAACGGCGTTTTTTCTTCATCATAGCTGAAATGCGGAAAATTTTCAAGAGGTGTGATTTGCCAGAAAATCGCTGAAAAAACTCAAAAAAACGCTTGA
This sequence comes from Oscillospiraceae bacterium, assembly GCA_017405865.1. Lineage (GTDB taxonomy): Bacteria > Bacillota > Clostridia > Oscillospirales > Oscillospiraceae > JAZOXB01. The sequence goes on from JAFQZN010000045.1 coordinate 100,131, forward strand.
CACGGCAAAATGCTTGTGATAGTATAAATGGGCTATCGCGCTGGGGGCAAAAAATGCTTCAGCGTGAGAGCGGTGTACCTTGTAAATTAAACAACGAGAAACATGAACACCTTGGACAATTTTGAAATGAAAAAAGTTGTTTAAGTATGTCAAATATTTGAGATGCAAGAACAGCCAACGAAAATTCTTGAGTAAAGCTATGAGCGAACTCATGAGAAGATTTTACCTGACCATAGTGGTCAGATAAGATACCAATCATAGAGAGTTTGATCCTGGCTCAGGACGAACGCTGG
>JAFQZN010000046.1 GCA_017405865.1 Oscillospiraceae bacterium
CAAAATTCTTGCGAAGCAAGCTTTTTGCAACCTAAATTGTTAGAAAAACCTGAATAAAACAGAAAAACGTTTAAACAGGGAATAATCCAAAAATTGTTTTAATAATTTTGACGGTTACGGACTTTTTTGACAGTCTGCAAAGGCTGCTGCCCGTTGGGCAGCAGCCTTTTAGTTATACGCGACACTCATTCGGCTCGTAACTTCACGTCAGAACGGAAGCTCCTCGTCGTCAAGATCCAGCAAGGCGAACGCCGGGAACTCATGCGGCAGAGGTCCGATCGGCACCTGCGGCAGCTCGTCGCGGGCAAGGTCGGCGTCGATGGCGCAGAAGCCGTCGATCAGCTCCGCAAGCGCCCCCAGATGCTCGACGCTGATCCGGCGGTTGAATCTCGCCTTGATCTCCCGGACGTAGAATGTCCCCTTCTTTTTTGCGCCGAACTGGATCGTATAGCTTTCGCCCTCATGCGCCCAATGATAGATCGACGCGCTGTCCTTTCGCACCGCGTCACGTCTGGAGAAGACGCAGTTGTGCTGGTATTCGCTCTCGTCGAACAGCCGCTTCGTCGTGGTGATGCGCTCCAGCTCCGTCGTGCCGGTCTGCCGGATGGAGGCCTCCAGCGCGTCAAATTTGGAGGGCGTCTTCACAAGGGGCTTTTCAAATTCTTTTTCATTGATCCGCATTCTGGTCCGCGCAGCCATTTCGTCGTGCGCATTGATCAGTGCCTGCAGGCTGTAAGAAAGCCGGAGCAGCTCATGCGTCTCGCTGCACATCGACACGTAGTCGTCGGCGTACATTTTGATCTCGTATTCCGGGGTTGTCCCCTCCAGCTTTTTTGCGTAATAGCGCGGGACGAAATTCTCCGCAGTGAAGCCGTCGTAGAAGGTGTTCAGCGAGAGCGCGCCGGAGATGGTCTTCGCGTCAAGTTTTGCAATCAGCTTCCAGTCCATCCGCTCGATCGACGGCGCGAGCGTAACCATCACATAGCCGACGTTCAGATCGACTTTGTTGAAATCCACGTTCAGGTCGATCTGCGGGGAGCGGAAGCTGTTGACCAGCGCTGCGGGCGTGTGGAATTCGAGCAGCTTCTGATAGGAGACGGGCGGCAGGAAGCAGCCGCAGCTTTCGATCGCCCGCGCGACGTCCTTCAGAATGTACTGACGCTCCGCCTCCGCAACGGCGTAGAACAGATCCACGGAGAAGCCGCGGAAGCCCTCGTTGGTCTTCAGCGCCTTATTCGTCCAATAGGAGAAGCCGTCACGCTCGCCGTTCCGGTTTCGCCTCCTGCTGCGGTATTTTTTCCAGAAGCCGAAGAATTCCGGATCGCCGCTCGTCAGGCTGGCAAACGGAAAGTTGTCTGTTTGCAGCGTCGCTTTGAAGACGCCCTCTTCATCCTGAACGTAGCGCACACCCGCGAAATAATAGAATTTCAGGAGCCAGCCGTCGTTATCGGTCGTATTGCAGACGACGCAGATCGGTTTTTCTCCCTCTCCCGCTTCCGGGACGGACTGCATCAGCGGCGGGATTTTGTCGGCCTCCTTCCGCAGCTCTTTTCGGTTGAGCAGCTTGCAGATAGCACCGATCGTTTTCTCCCCGTCGAAGGAGTAATAGTATTTTGCATTTCCCGCCTCTCCGTCAAATCCGATGATTGCGGAGCATTTCGGCGCGCCGAAATGCTTCTCCAGGAGTTCTAAAATCAGTTTCTGATACATTCAACCACCTCCGATTCAACCGTCAATTCTGATCACTTCATAATACAGCGCCCGGAATTTTTCGTAGATCTTCCGGTCCGTGTGCCAGTGGCCGAAGAACCACGCCTTGTACTCCGTCTGATACATGACCCACTCGAGAAAGCCCGTCAGCTCCAAATCGTGATCGCCCGGGCTATGACCCATCCGGCGGATGATCTCGCGCGGAGCGGCGTGGGAAAGCACGTAGTCCACGCGGAAGCGATGTTTTTCCAGATTCGTTATCTAAAAAAACATAGCCGAAATCGCCGCAGACGATCAGATATTCCTCTGCGGTCCAGGTCGGTTCGCCGTACCCCTTCAGCAGGTTGAAGCGATCCCGCACACCGTGCGTATCTCCGGTAATGTAAAACACATTATCTGTCCTTTCTTGTGCGTCCGGTTCGTGTCGGCGTCGTCATGCTCTGTCTCCTTTCGGTGCTTCATAGCGCGAAAGATACGCCGCTTTCTGCCGCGCGTCCTCCGCCTCCAATGAGTCAGCGCCGTGCATCCCGCCCAGCCCTTCCAGATGGTGACGGAATTCGTGGCGCAGTACGCCGCGCAGGATCTCCTTTGCCTGCGCAGCGTCCGCCTGCGGGTAGACCCGGTCAAACGAGCCCTTGAACATGACGATCTGCCGCACACCGGAATAGACCTGATACTGTCCCATGACGAAAAGGTCGTTGCCCTTTGCATAATCCGGAACCGTCGCCGCCTCCGACACGATCACGCCGCCGGTCAGTTCCCTGTAAAACTCCGCCGGCAGCTCGTCCATCAGCTCCGAAACGATCGCCCTGTATTCTGCCATGCTGATCATGCCCGTCTTCCCTCCTCCACTGCAGTCCTGCCTTACTTATTTCGCGTTTATTCTACCATGCGCGTGAGCAAATAGCAACGAAAACCCTGCCGCTTTGCCGTGAGAAGGAGAGGAGCGCACACCGTCACAGTGTGTGAAAGCTCGGCAAAAGCGGCAGGGATTCGTCTTTCAGCTTGCCAGCGCCTTCCTGGCCGCGTCAACTACGGCCTTGGAAACGACTGCAGGGGATCTGTAATAGCCCAGAGAGTAGACCGGCAGGATGTTCTTCCAGCCGCGGCGGCGCAGCTGCGCGGGGAACTCATCCTCGCGCGGATCGATCAGGACCGCCAGACTGTAGTTGCCCTTGTCTATCCGCGCGGAATCTACAGCAGCAGCGACAGCAGCTCGAACAGCCAGTGCGCCGCGACACCCGCCAGCAGGCCGCCGACGGTGTGGCTGACGATGGCCTTGCCGGTGTGCTGGCGGCAGCCCAGAACGTCCATCATGGAAACGTGGGTGCTGAGGTAGCCGCTCCAGCACATGCAGATCGCCGTGAAGACCGACAGATCGCCCACGCCGATCAGGCCGGCCTCTGCATAGCGGTCGATGATGCCGAGCGCAGCGCCGGCGGAGCCCAGCGCGGTCGCGGGAACCGCCAGCGCCTCGCCGCTGCTGAAGCCGAAGAGGGGCTTGAGCACGACGCTGCACTTTCCCGCCAGCCACGGCAGCAGACCGATCCCCTCGTAGGCCGCGCCGGTGTAAACGCCGTTCGCGCCGGGGCCGTTCGTCAGCATCAGCACCAGCGTACAGATGATCAGTACGCCCGGAATCACGCCCAGACCCATTTTTACACCGTTTTCGCCGCCCTCGAGCAGCGCGGTCAGCACGTGCAGGAAGCCCTTCGGCTTTTCCGCCTGCTTCTGCTCGTCTGCCTCGATTTCCTCGTCCGCCAAAGCGGGGGCGCTGCGGTCAAACTGACGGCGCATGAACAGCAGCATCAGCCGCGTCGACACGATCGCGCCGACCACCGCGCCGAGATTGCCGCAGACCGCCGCCAGCCAGACCCTGCCGCCGAGCTTGCTGCCGAGGCTCAAGGTGAAGCTCGTCACGATCAGCCCCATGCCGAAGGCCGTGCCGAGATTCGTCAGCGCGGGCACCTGATAGGCCTTGAAATAACGGCGGAACTGCTTATTGTCTACCAGCGTCAGTATCGCCGGATTGTCAGAAAGATACGTCGTGACGACGCCGAGCGCGGACGCCCCCGGCATGCCGAACAGCGGCCGCATCAGCGGAGAAAGCAGCCTGTTGAGCAGTCCCACCACGCCGAATTCGGTCAGCAGCTGCGAGATTGCCCCGGCGATCACGGCGATCGCCATGATTTTGAAGACCGTTCCGATCAGCAGCTCGTAGGCGGTGTTCATCAGCGTATTGAGCGCGTTGCCGAGTCCCATCGGGATGGCGAACACGCAGAACAGGCCCAGAAAGGCGATCAGAAACAGCAGCGCCTTCAGGTCTTTTGACATGTTCTTTCGTTTGGTTATCCGCATTTTCTCTCTCCTCCCGATCCTGCCCGCAGGATCAGATAAAATGCTTTATAAAGCATTTTATCGAAGTCTAATATGACAATAGCATCATAGCAAAAGAGCCGTAAAATTGCAACGGTTTTTGAAAACAGCCTCCCCGGCGCGAAGCAATGCCCCGCTTTCAAAGAAAGCGGGGCATTTGTCGTCAGCCGAGCGGCAGGGTGGCGACGACGGGCTTGCCGTCGCGGCCGAGCAAGGGCGTCAGACCGCCTGCATAGCCGCTGGCGCGGAAGACGTAGTTCACGCCGGTCTCCTTGTCGACCCAGATTTCGGTTACGTTCACTTTCCCTTGCGAATAGATCTTTTCAAACCGTTCGTTCTTTGCCATGTTTCATACCTCCGTATCGTTTTCCGTGAAAGGTACCGCCGTCAGTCTCCGGCGCGGTTCGTCGGGGCGACCGGGCGCAGGGCGGCCAGCCGCACCGTCATTTCTCTTGCAGGGTACCTGCACGCCAGCTCGCGCTTATAGCTCCCGTCCGGCTGCACGACCTCGATGATGCAGCGCCCGCAGGTGCCGTTTCCGTGGCAGGGCGCAAATATCTTGACCGCGCGCTGCAGCGCAGAGAGCGTCATTTCCCCCTCCCGGAAGGGGATCTGCATCGTGCGGACGCCGTCGGTGGCGGTAATCGTTTTTTCGTTCATAGTTCTCTCCGTTCTGCGTTTCGTTGATCGCGCTGCTGCGGGCGGTTTCCGCGAATGATTATACCAAGATGCGCTGTAAAATTCAATACTGCCGTTTTCGCTTGCGTTCGCGCTGCACACGCAGCATCTCTTGCATTGGGCGGTTAGCTGTGCTATAATATAAAAAGAATGATAAATTAAGGAGGAGTCCGTTATGAAAAAGCTGTTACGCGTATGGATCGTCCTTGCGCTGCTGCTGACGCTCGCCGCCTGCGGCGCGGTCGGCGGTACATCGGGCGGCGCGCAGACCGGCAGTGAAGCGGCGCCTACCGAGGCGCAGGCACAGACCGAGGCTGCGGCGCAGTATCCCGTCGGTCTGTTCATGCTGCGGTGGATCGGCGACGAGAGCGGCAGCTATATGCCGGAGGGCAACGAGTTTGAGGAATACAGCGGTATGACCACCCTGCTGAAAACGATGTACCGGGACAACGAAACGCTCTGGTGCGAGATCGGCGAGGACGGGACCGGGACGATGCACCTGCCCTTCGGCAGAGACCCCGTGGAGATGGACTTCAACACGGACGAGCCGGGCATGCTGCGCTTCGGCTACTATCTGGTTCCCTATTATACCGATGAAACCGGTGCGTTCTGGTTCCCCGAGGATGACGTCACGGTCTATTGGGACGTGATGGAGCCCTGCTCGCAGGAGCGGCTCGATCTCGTTTTTGCCGGAATGGGCGGCAGTGTGCCGCTGTCCGAGGCGGAGGTCGGGGACATGGTCTGCTTGGGGAAATTCATACAGGACGAGGACCAGTCGCAGCTGTCTCCCATCTACTGGCGCGTGATCGACAAGCAAGACGGCAAGCTGCTGCTTCTGAGCGACAAGCTGCTCGACAGCTTCGCCTACCAGACCAATCCGGCGCAGGAGGTTCTGACGGATGTGACGTGGGAAAGCTGCTCGCTTCGCGCCTTCCTGAACGACGAGAGCGAGAACGGCTTCCTCTCCATGTTCACCCCGGAGGAGCGCGCCCTGATGCTGACGACCCATCTGGAGAACAAAGCCGCGAACGCCGAGCTGATGGCGCAGTGGGGCTCGTTTGAGGATCAGGGAGAAGCAAAATACTCCGATCTGGCGACGCAGGATCGTGCGGACGACCCCGACACGGATGACCGGGTATTCCTGCTGTCCTATCAGGAGGTGCTGCACTACTTCGGCGAGCCGACGGAGGAATATACCGGCAATTCCGGCTATCCCTTCAACGCGATGAAGACCAATTCCGGCTGGATCGCGTATATTACGGACGCTGTCATTGGCGGTTACTACGACAACGCAACCCGCGCCGGCGCGTGGATGACCCGCACGCTCTGCAACTCCCACTCGGAGGAGGACATGGTGGTCTACATCACCAGTGACGGCGAAGTCTTCGACTACTTCACCTACGCCTCCATGTTCATCCGTCCCGCGGTCTGGGTCAGCACGGCGGGCTGACGGGGTCAGGACGTTCTGCCCTCTCTCCGGCAAACGGCAGCCTTTCCTCTGCTGCAAACGCGCCTGTAGAGGGCGCTTCTGCAAAATGGTAAAAAAAGGCTACCAAAATGGTGCATCGTGTGCTATAATAGTCTAAAAATAGATATACTGGAGGGTTTCCGATGAAAATCACACTCAATCCGGACGCCGAGATCGTCTCGACCATCAAGGAAGGTCTGAAGCGGACCGGCGGCTACTGTCCCTGCCGCCGCGAACGCATCGAGGACTACAAGTGCATGTGCAAGGAATTCCGCGAGCAGATCGCCGACGAGAATTACGAGGGCTTCTGCCACTGCATGCTCTACTACAAGTCGAAATAGGAGGCAATGATGGAAATTATCGTAACGAAAGACAACTTCGAGCAGGAGGTCCTGCAGGCGGACAAGACCGTTCTGGTAGACTTCTTTGCAACATGGTGCGGTCCGTGCAAGATGGTCGCGCCGATCGTAAAGCAGATCGCAGAGGAAGGCAAGGCGAAGGTCTGCAAGATCGACGTGGACGAGCAGCCGGAGCTTGCCAACCGGTTCGGCATCGACAGCATTCCCACGCTGCTGGTGTTCAAGGACGGTCAGCTTGCAAACCGCGCGCTCGGTTTCCGCACCAAGGAGCAGATCGAAGCGATGCTGTAAAACGCAAAAAAGAAGGGTGCGTCTGCACCCTTCTTTTCTATACTCTTGTTATAGCTCGCGGAGGGCGTCAAGCAGGACGGTCTTCGCGTTCGTTTTTTCGTCGCGGTATTTGACGACGCGCGCAGGCGCTCCGGCGACGACCGCGTTCTCCGGCACGTCGGCGGTGACGATCGCCCCCGCCGCGATGACGGCGTTCGCGCCGACCTGCACGCCCTCGAGGACGACGGCGTTCGCGCCGACGACGACGTTGTCGCCGACGACGACGGGCGTCGCGCTGGGCGGCTCGATCACGCCCGCCAGAACGGCGTTCGCACCGATGTGGCAGCGCCTGCCGACGGTCGCGCGTCCGCCGAGGATCGCGCCCATGTCGATCATGCTGCCCTCGCCGACCTTCGCGCCGATGTTCAGCACCGCGCCCATCATAATCACCGCGTTATCGCCGATCTCCACGCCGTCGCGGATGATCGCGCCCGGCTCGACGCGCGCATGCAGGTTCTTCAGGTCCAGCATCGGAATGGCGGAGTTGACGGCGTCGTTTTCCACGCGGACGCGGTCGATTTTCTCCGCATTGGCAACAAGCTGCGGCTCGATCGCCTTCCAGTCGCCGAAGAGGAGCTTCAGCCCGTTCCCGCCGCAGAAGACCTCGGCGTCCGTAAACTCGCAGGGTTCTTTTTCCTGCACAAAGACGCGCACCGGCGTTTTCTTTTCCGCCGTGCGGATCAGCTCAATGATCTCATAAGCTTCCATAGCCGCCTCCTCTGCGCTTGCTGCGGAGCATTTCGCGCCAGTCCAGATCGCCGCGCTGCAGCCCCAGGATCAGCATTTCCGCCGAGGCGAGGTTGGTCGCGACGGGGACGTTGTAGGTGTCGCACAGGTGGATCGTCTGGACGATCTGCTGATCCTCCCAGGGGTCGATGCTGTTGGGGTCTGTGAACATCAGCACGAGATCGACCTCGTTATAGGCGATGCGCGCATCCACCTGCTGGTGACCGCCCTGATTGTGTGACAGCAGCAGCGTGATGGGAAGACCGGTCGCCTCCGCGACGAGCCGTCCGGTCGTGGCGGTGGCGGAGATGCTGTGCTTTGCAAGGATGCTCTTGTAAGCCGTGCAGAACTGCACCATCAGCTCTTTCTTTTTATCGTGTGCAAGAAGTGTGATATTCATACGATCACCTCATCCCGATTTACAGCTTCATCAGCGGCATCGGCACGCCGCGCAGTCTTCTGGAAATCCGCAGGCACGCCTCGGCGGCGCCGCCCCCTGCGGCGAGGATCAAAGCATTTCCGAACGCGGCGGAGAGCACGACCTTCGGGTCCTCCGGCACGACGCCGAGCAGCGGAAGGCCGACCTCATCCATGATGTCGTCCACCGTCAGCCCCATTTTGGAGAACATGCGCGGCGTGACGCGGTTGACGATCAGGCGGACCTCCTCCTTGCCGTCCAGCGCCAGAAGCTCTGCGGCGCGGGCAGTGTCGCGCATGGAGGCGGGGTCTGGCGTGGAAATGACGAGGCAGCGGTCTGCGAACTTCGTCGCAAGGCGGAAGCCTGCGCCGATCCCGGCGGGCGCGTCGATCAGGCAGAAATCAAATTCCTTCCGCGCCTCCTCCAGCAGCTTGCCGAATTCCTCCGGCTTGATCTGATCCTCGTTCTCGCGCACCGGCGCGGTCAGCAGGAACAGCCCGGAAAAGCGCGGGTGCTCCGAGGCGTCGGAGAGGCTGTAGTAGCCGTGAATCACGTCGGTAAAGGCGACGACCGACTGATCCGACATACCCAGCGCAATATCCAGATTGCGCAGACCGAAGTCCGCGTCAATGCACAGGACCTTTTTCCCTTCTACCGCAAGGCAGGTCGCGATCGCGGCGCAGAGGGTCGTTTTGCCCGTGCCGCCCTTGCCCGAAATAACGGAAATAACCTCGCCCAATCCATTCACCTTCCTCTGCCTCTACTAATCTGATTTTATTATACTTGATTTCACACTTGATTTCAATATGGAATTTACCCGATTCCGTGCAAAAAGGGCTTGAACGCCCGCCGCATCTGTGATATGATAAGTGCGGTAATGAGAATGATTCTTGTTATGTTAGTTTCCATTGTCATTTGGAGCTTCGTATATAGGAGATGGGACCATGACTGCCCGCAAGCACAGCAAGAAGCGCGATGCGATCCTGGAGTGCATCCGCTCTACCGGCTCGCACCCGTCTGCCGACTGGGTCTATGCACAGCTCAAGCCGGAGCTGCCGGATCTGTCCCTCGGCACGGTCTACCGCAACCTCGCCGCCTTCAAGCAGGAGGGCGTCATCGCCTCGGTCGGCACGGTGGACGGCGCGGAGCGCTACGACTGGCGCACCTTCCCCCACCCGCACTTTATCTGCACCCACTGCGGCGCCGTCCTCGACGTCGACGAGATCGACCCGCCGCAGGAGCTCGCCAAGCGGGTAAAATGCGGCTCCGTGCGCGACTGCGTCCTGACCTTCTACGGCATCTGTAACCAATGCGTCTGCGTGGACGCACAAAATACATCAAATCAAACTATGGAGGAACAATTATGAAAAAGTACGTATGCCCCGTCTGCGGTTATGTCCATGAGGGCGACATGCCCGAAGATTTCAAGTGCCCCCTGTGCGGCGTTCCCGGCGCGAAGTTCAAGCTGATGGAAGAGGGCGCGGCTCTGGCGGCAGAGCATGTCTTCGGCATCGGCACGAAGCTCGACGGCGTTCCCGAAGAGGACAAGAAGTACATCCTCGACCAGCTCAAGGCGAATTTCAACGCCGAGTGCAGCGAGGTCGGCATGTACCTGTGCATGGCGCGCGTCGCCCACCGCGAGGGCTATCCCGAGATCGGTCTGTACTGGGAAAAGGCAGCCTGGGAGGAAGCGGAGCATGCCGCGAAGTTCGCAGAGCTGCTCGGCAGCGCGCTCGAGCCCAACATGACCGACTCCACCAAGAAGAACCTCGCCTGGCGCGTGGACTGCGAATTCGGCGCGACGCAGGGCAAGTTCGATCTTGCCGCCTGCGCGAAGAAGAACAACCTCGACGCCATCCACGACACCGTCCATGAAATGGCGCGCGACGAAGCCCGCCACGGCAAGGCGCTGAAGGGGCTCTTGGACAGATACTTCAAATAATCCATGACCGCCCCTGCGTGTTGTCCGAAATGCGGCGAAAAAGAAGGCTGGCAGGAGACGCCGAACATTCTGCGGGGGATCGCCGTCGGCAGTATGCGCGTCGGTATTGTGCATAAGCGAGGGCTTTTGCGCAGACTCATTCCTGCGCCGCGGGCAGTCTATTCCTGCAAAAAGTGCGGCTTTTCCGGGAAATACCGGTGACCCGGCGGATTCCTCTCATTTGCGGAATCAATTGTGGAAATCGCTTCTCTCGATGATGCCGTCGCGCCAAGGCTTTGGAGGGTCAAATGAGCAAGAAGAAACGCACAAAGGGTCAGAAACAAGCTTCCCATTGGCGACCGCCAAAGGGCTCAGGTGAGTATTTTCTCCCTTCATCAGATGACGCTTTTAAAAGTGCGCACCCCGTCGGTTATTTCTTTCTGGTTCTTTTAGGGATTGCCGCCCTCCTTCTTCCTTGTGTTTTTATAGCCTCTATGCGTTTTCCATCAATCCCGATGGAAACGGATGGCTGGTGTTGGGATGGATCGGCGGTTTCATCGTCGGGATCGGGCTGTTCAATTTTGTTGCGATCATCATCGACCAGTATCTGGGACATTGGGTTTCCGTTCTGTCGTTTCCGATCGGCGGAATAATGATCGCGATCAGCCTGCATTTCCTATGACGCGACTCGCCACGGCAAGGCATCAAAAGGATTACTCGAAAGATACTTCAAGTAATCCGATTCATTTGAACGGGGGAGGACAACGACGTTGTCCTCCCCCGTGTTCGCATTTCGGGCAGCTTAACGTATAAAACAAGCAGGGAACGTGCCGGCTGCGCTTTTCCCTTGATTTTTCATTTCAACCGTGCTATACTTTGATTCATCCAAATATCAGGAGGATTTCATTATGAAGAAACTTTTAGTTGCAGGTCTTCTGATCCTTGCGCTCTGTCTGACCCTCGTTGCCTGCGGCGACAGCAAGCCCGCCGAGACGCCGCCCGCTACCGACGCGCCCGCAGCGCCCGAGGCAGGCTCCGTCAGTGAAAAGCTCGCCTCCTACGGCTTCAGCGATCTGGATTTCGTGGTGCACTCGCAGGACTACATCGAGCTCGACCAGGACGGCGACATTATCCTGCACTCCACGGCTCCCTATGAGGACGTCGCAAAGGCGTGCTACGACGCCTGCAAGAAGGCTTCCGACGATGGCGTTGTTCGCGACTACTGGACCGAAGAGCCGATCGACTTTGCATTTGAAGATGCGGAGATGATCTGGTACGGCTACATGCGCAACGGCGAATTTGAAGACCTCGCCTTCGGTCCGTACTGGTCCGATCAGGAAACCGGCTACACCGACTACCTGCTCCAGTGGGACTGATTCTCCCATAACGTACATGATCCGAAACAAAAGCGCAGCACCGATCCGGGTGCTGCGCTTTTGCGTTTTTTCTATTCCGTCGCGATACTCCCGATAAACCGCATCAGGATCGTTGCGACCTGCGCTCTCGTTGCGCTGCCCTGCGGGTCGAGCAGGGTGCTGCCGCCGACCTTGTTGCCGGTGATCAGCCCTTCGCCGACTGCCCAGCCGTAAGCGTCCTTTGCCCAGGCGCTGACCTTTGCCTTATCGGGGAAACCCGCAAAGCTGCCGCGCCCGCTCGTGTCATAGCCCTTGAACTCGGAATAGCGGAACAGGATCGCCGCCATCTGCTCGCGGGTGAGCTTGCCGTTCGGGTCGAATTTTCCGTTCCCGACGCCGCCGACGATGCCGTACTCCGCCGCCCACGCGACCGCCTTGGCGTACCATTCGGACGCTTTGACGTCGGTGAAGACGTTTTTGCCCTTCGCAGGCTCGCCCTCATAGCGCCACAGGACCGTGACGAGCATGCCGCGCGTCATCTCGACATTGGGGGCAAAGCTCGTGTCGGTCATGCCGTTGAACAGCCCCATCTTCACAGCAAAATCCACCGCCTCGTGGTACCAGTCCCCCGCCCTGACATCCGCAAACGCATAGGACGGGCAGGTTTTGCCGCCGTCGCAGGGCTTGTCCGGCTGCACGGCAGGGATCGTCTCGGTGCGCAGTGTGCCGCAGACCGTGCAGGTATAGGTTATTTTGCCCGTGCTGTGCTCCGTCGGCGCAAGGGTCACCGTTCCCTCCGACCAGATATGGTCTGCCAGCGGGGTGAAGGACTGGCGGTAGCTGTCACCGCAGTTTGCGCAGGTGTATTCCGTGTAGCCCGGCGCGAGGCAGGTCGCCTTGACCTCCTGCGCCCGGTAGTCATGTCCGGTCGCAGGGGTGATGACCTGCGCGACGAAAACCGTCCCGCAGCGGCTGCAATGCGAGCCTTCGGTCTTGCCGTCGGTGGTACAGGTCTGCGTCACGGCGGGGTCGGTCACGACGTTGTGCCCCAGCGCGGGGATCTCGGTCTGCTCCTGCAGCACCGCGCCGCAGACGGCGCAGGTAATCCCGTCGGTCATGCCGCTTTCCGTGCAGGTCGCCGCCCTGCCGTAGGTCACGATCTCCCGATGCCCCGGGGCGGGGAGATACTCCGTCTTTGTCTCGCCGCAGCGCAGGCAGGTATAGATCACTTCGCCGTCTCGCGTGCAGGTCGTTTCTGCCGTGACCCTGCCGCCGTCCCATTCGTGGCGGCAGACGCCGCTCGCCTCCGGCTCGACCCAGACCGGTGCAGTCACGGCAATATCGCCGTCCGCCTCCGTGATCTTCAGATAATAATAGCTCTGCGTATTGTCGATCCATGTGTCGAGCGCGCAGGTCGATCCAGTGACGGCAAAGGTCTGCACGGCAAGTCCGTTTTCGCCGATGACGGCAACGCTTGAGATGCGCTCGCCGTTCGGGTCTGCGATCTGCGCGGTGATATGCACCTGCTGATCGCTCGTCTGAATGATGTCGCCCATGAGCGCGCCGTTCAGATAGTAATAGACCGTCAGATTCTGATCCTCGGTAGCGTAGACGCGGCGCTGCGACATGGCGCGGTAGAGTCCCGCCTCGCTGAAGTCATTCGTCACGATGACCGAGCGGTGGGGGTTGGAGTCGCCCCAGCGTCTGCCGTGGTTGTCCTGATTGTTGGTCGGGGCGACGTGCCAGCCCGCTGCGAGGCACTTGTCATACTCCGTGTAGCTTCTCCAGTAGCCGCTGTTCAGCACCGAGCCGCTGCCGTTGCCGACCTCGATCAGACAGATGATCTCGTCGCGGTCGGCGTTATAGCCCGCGTATTCATCAAAGGTGCCGAAGGTCACGCCCGGGTGGTTGAGCTGGGAGACGACCGGCGCGTTTTCGATGTACTTCGTGTGCGCCGTGGGATTGCCGTTTTCGTCCAGCCCCCGGTCGGCGTTGACCATCAGGTCGTTATACAGGTGCATGCCGGCGTAGCCGAGCTTGTTGTTGAGCTGCCGGTTGTTCCTCGAGACGACGCCGTAGGTATTGAAGGTGTTGGTATGCCCCGGACCGGACGACCACGTCATTTCATAGCCGTAAGCGGCGACGAAATCCGTGCTTTTCGCGTTGTATTCCGCCGCCGTCGCCCTCGCCTGCTCCCACTTGGTCAGCGCGCCGGATTTTTCGAGCGAGGACAGGTTGTAGTAGCTCGATACCGTCGCCGTGGAGGAGGAATCAAAATAGTTCGAGTGGTCGGTCACGATCAGATAATCGACGTCCTTCGCGTTCATCGCGTACTGGTACGCCTCCGCCAGCGAGCCTGCGCCGTCGGAGTACTCCGTGTGCGAGTGGAGCTGTCCGAAGTACGCCTTGACCGCGCGGCTGCCGACATAGAATTCCCACGCCTTTTCCGCCGTTTTTCCGTCCGTTCGCGTCACGCGCAGGAAGACGGTATGCGCGCCGTCCGTCAATGCGTAAGGAGGCGTATAGGTCGCCCAAGCGCCGTTCGGGGCAGCAGGGACAACCGCGCCGTCCAGCGTCATATAGAGGGTCGGCGCGCCGCCGCAGTTCACGAGCTCTGCTGCGATCTCCGGGCGGGTCGGCGTGTCCGCCGCCGTGCTGTAGGCGGGCAGGGTCTGCCCGATCATCGGCTCGTCACGCACGATCGCCGTCGCGCTCGTGCTGTAAGACACGCCGCACTCATTGACCGCCTGCGCGCAGAGCGAAATGCTCCCGTGTCCCGCCAGCTCTGCGGCGGGGACGGTATAGACGTACGCCGTTCCGTAGTGCGACGACATAAAGACCTGCTTCGCCGCGCCGCCGTCGAGAGCGTAGGTCGCATAGAGCGAGGTGATCGCGGTGTAGTCCTGCAGCTGCACCGTGAAGGTATAGTCCGCGCCGATATAGGCGTCCGGCGCGACGATCGCAGCCGTCGGGCTGACGACGAAGCCGACGTTCTGCGGGTCTGCCACGCGGTAGAAGCCCATGGAATACATCGCCGTGCTGCCGCCGTTGTAGGTCCAGCCGGTGAAGGACGGCGCGTAGTATTCCAGACAGACGTGCTTGCCCGTTCCGCTGTAGATCGCAGCGGCGTTTTCGATCAGCCAGCCGCTGCCCTGCTTCGTCAGCGTCCAGCGGGTGTATGCCGTCTGCGTGTCCGAGAAGAAGAGGTCCTCGTTTTCCTTGGTGCAAAGGTAGCGGCCGCGATTTTCAAAGGTATAGTACGTGCCGTCCGTATGCACCGTGAAGATCAGCGCGCCGTTGCAGAGCGTGCCGCCTGCCACAGAGCCGGACGGGATGGAATAGCCGTTCTCGCTCAAGGTATGCACCATCGTCATCTGGTATGAAATATTGTAGATGACGACCTTGTCGCCTTCCACGGGCGGGGCGGTCAGTGCCGTTCCCGTGACCGCCGCCGCCTGCACGGGCAGGACGGAAAGCAGCAGCGAGATCATCAGCAGCAGTGCGCAGATTCTCCTCTTCATGGCGGTTCCTCCTTATCGTTTTTCTTTAGTATAGCAAACTATGATCGCCGCTACAAGCCCCATTTTCACAGATTCGCCATCATGCGCCGCAGCTGCTCCGCATGTCGCCGATCGTCCCGTATGAAGTCTTCAAAAAGCTCCCGCTGCGCCGGATAGCGCGTTGCAGCCTCCCTCCATTGCCGCACGGCGTTCTGCTCTGCGGCGTAGGCGTCGCGCAGTCCGGCGGCGAGGGATCGCCTGCCCGGCGCCGCCCCGCTCAACACCTGCGGCCGTCTGCCGTAGAGCAGGAAAAACAGGGCGGCAAGCTGCCGGTAATGCCCCTGCTCCTCTGCCGCCATTGCACGAAGCTGCGGAGTGCGCCGTCCTGCATTCATGCTGCGATAGCCGCGCGCCAGCGCCGCAATTTCCGCAAGCCACTGCAGCAGCTCCGCTTCGGACGGCTGCTCCGGCAAAGGCGGTCGCTCCGGTCGCGGCATCGGCGGCTGCTCGTGCTTTGCCTGCAGGACGCGCTGCCAGACCGCCCGCGCCTTTTTCGGGTTGATTTTTTCCATAAACACACCTCCCGTCATGCTTCTGCGACAGTCTATGCCGTTTTCTCCTCCGGTGTGTATTGTTTCCCTACGCCCGTGATTGCGCAGAAATCCTCCGCTCCTGTCATTGCGAGGTTTGGGAAACCGTGGCAATCTGTCCGTCTCGACGTGGGACACTTTCCCGATGAACGGAGCCGCGTGTGACAGAAAACGTACGAAATCGAAACACGAAGACGTCAGAGGACGCCTCCCTACGAGTAATGCAAAATTCGATAAACGTGCCATACCTGCGAGGGACAGATTGCCACGATCGCTGCGCGATCTCGCAATGACACAAACGGGGAATTACCCCAAAAAAGCAGCCGCGTAGGGCGGCATGCCCACATGCCGCCGCGTAAAACGGGGAACATCCAAAAAAGGTTTTCCCCTTTCTGTCAGCGGTTTTTCCATTCCGCCTTGTATTTCGCGGCGGGTTGTGGTACGATATATAAAATTATAATGGTAAAGTATAAGTTTTTCCGACACGGACGCGGCGGCTGTCCGCAGTGTTCGTGTCGGACGCGGACAAGGAGAATCGCTATGATCGAATTTCACGACGGAAAATATATCGACGAAGCCGGCTGCGTCAAGCTCGACCCGACCGTTTACAAGGACTGGCAGATCGCCGAGGAGGCGGAAAAGGCCCTTCCCCCGGTGGATTATTTCCGTGAAAAACTGGGTCTGCTGCCCGAGGAGATCATCCCCCACGGCAAGACGCCGAAGCTGGATTTCATCAAGATCATGGAGCGACTGAAGGATCGCCCGGACGGCAAGTTTATCGAGGTGACCGCCATCACGCCCACGCCGCTCGGCGAGGGCAAGTCCACAACCTCTCTGGGTCTGATTGAGGGACTGGGCAGGCTCGGCAAAAACGTCGGCGGCTGCCTGCGACAGCCCTCCGGCGGGCCAACGATGAATGTCAAGGGCACGGCGGCCGGAGGCGGCAACGCGCTTTTGATCCCGATGACCGAATTCTCCCTCGGACTGACCGGCGACATCAACGACATCATGAACGCGCACAACCTCGCCATGGTCGCGCTGAACGCGAGAATGCAGCACGAGCGCAACTATGACGACGGGACGCTTGCCAAACGCGGCTTAAAGCGCCTCGACATCGACCCCAAGCGGGTGGAATTCGGCTGGGTGCTGGACTTCTGCGCGCAGGGTCTGCGCAATATCATCATGGGCATCGGCGGCGATAAGGACGGCTATCTGATGGAGTCGAAGTGCGCCATCGCCGTCTCCTCGGAGCTGATGGCGATTCTCGCCGTCGCGCGCGACCTCAAGGATCTGCGCGAGCGCATCGGCAGGATCGTCGTCGCCTACGACCGCAAGGGAAGCCCCGTGACCACCGAGGATCTGGAGGTCGCCGGCGCGATGACCGCGTGGATGCGAAACACGATCAACCCCACGATGTGCTACACCGTCGAGCATCAGCCGGTGCTGGTGCACGCAGGTCCCTTTGCCAACATTGCCATCGGGCAGTCGTCCGTCATCGGCGACCGCCTCGCGCTCAAGCTCTTTGACTACCACGTGACCGAGTCCGGCTTCGCCGCCGACATCGGCTTTGAAAAATTCTGGAACGTCAAATGCCGCCTGTCCGGCTTGAAGCCGAACGTTTCCGTCCTCGTGGCGACCGTCCGCGCCCTCAAGATGCACGGCGGCGGCCCGGCAGTCGTCCCCGGACGCCCCCTGCCGGAGGAATACACGAGGGAAAATCTGGAGCTACTGGAAAAGGGCTGCGAAAACCTCTTCCACCACGTAAAGACCATTCAGAAGTCCGGCGTCGTGCCGGTCGTCTGCATCAATCAGTTCTACACGGACACCGAGGCGGAAATCGCGCTGGTGCGCAGACTCTGCAAGGAGCGCGGCGTGCGCTGCGCGACTTCCAACCACTGGCGCTGCGGCGGAGAGGGCGCGCTGGAGCTGGCGCAGACCGTCGCGGACGCCTGCGAGGAGCAGCACGAATTGCAGTTCCTCTACCCCCTGGAGATGCCCCTGCGCGAGCGCGTGGAGAAAATCGCCACCGAGGTCTACGGCGCGGACGGCGTGGATTGGGCGCCGCTTGCCCTGGAAAAAGCAAAGCGCTTTGAGGCAGATCCCAAATATGCCGACTACTGCACCATGATGGTCAAGACCCATCTGTCTTTGAGCCACGAGCCGAGCCTCAAGGGCGTGCCGAAGGGCTGGCGGCTGCCGATCCGCGACATTCTGGAATACGGCGGCGCAAAATTCCTCTGCCCGATGGCAGGCGCCATCTCTATGATGCCCGGCACGGGCTCCGACCCTGCCTACCGCCGCATCGACGTCGACACCGAGACGGGAAAAGTCTCCGGTCTGTTCTGAAAGGAGCGCTGCCCATGGATATGACGACTGTTTCCTGCAGGGACTTTGTCTCTGCTCTTGCCTCTCCGGCGCCCACACCCGGCGGCGGAGGCGCTGCTGCGCTCCTCGGCGCGATCGGCACGGCGCTGGGCAATATGGTCGGCGCGCTGACGGTCGGCAAGAAAAAATATGCCGCCGTGGAGGAGGAGCTGCGCGCGCTGACTGCAAGATGCGACGCCCTGCAGGCAGCGCTTCTGCGGCAGGTTGAAGCGGATGAAAAGGGCTTCCTGCCGCTGGCGGAGGCCTATCGGCTGCCGAAGGACGACCCGACTCGCGAAAGCACATTGGAGGAAGCGTCCGTCGCAGCCTGCAAGGTGCCGCTGCGCATTATGGCGCTGTGCTGCGAGGCGCTGGATGCGGTCGCCGCCCTTGCCGAGATCGGCTCGAGACTGGCGCTCTCCGACGCAGGCTGCGGCGCGGCAGCGCTCAAGGCGGCGCTGCAGGCGGCGTCGCTCAACGTATTAATCAACACCAAGGGGCTGAAGGATCGCAGCCGTGCCGACGCGCTCAACGAGGTCTGCCTGTCGATGCTGGAGGCAGGCGGCGCGCAGGCTGATCGCATTTTCACGCAGGTCAAGAACGGCCTTACGACATAAGGAGGGACGGCTATGGCAACCATTTTGCGCGGGTCAGCGGTCGCAGACGCGCTGTGTACGGCGCTTTGCAGGCGTGTGGACGCGCTGTGGGATCGGGGCGTCATGCCGACGCTCGCCCTGATCCGTCTCGGAGACGACCCTTCCGATTTGAGCTATGAGGCCGGCATCCGCAGGCGCGCTGACAAGGTCGGCGTTGCCGTACGCCGCGTCGTCCTGCCGAAAAATGCAGAAAAAGAGGCGCTTCTTGCCGCAATCGACATGGTGAATGCGGACGCTTCTGTTCACGGCGTGTTGCTGTTCCGGCCGCTGCCGCCGCAGCTGAAGGTCTGCGAGGACGAGATCACCGCCCGCCTTGACCCATACAAGGACGTAGACGGCATGACGCCGCTTTCAAAATCCGGCGTCTTTTCGGGGCGAAGCCGTCTCGGCTTTGCCCCCTGCACCCCCTCCGCCTGCATGGAGATCCTTGACTACTACGGCGTTGACTGCGCCGGCAAACGCGCCGTCGTGGTCGGCAGGAGCAAGCTCGTCGGCAAGCCTGCCGCGATGATGCTGCTTGACCGCGACGCCACCGTTACCGTCTGCCACACGAAGACCGCCGATCTGGCGGCAATCTGCCGCAGCGCGGACGTCATCGTGACGGCGGCGCGGTCGCTGCGCCTGCTGACGGCGGAGTTCGTCCGCCCCGGTCAGACCGTGATCGACGTTTCGACCGTCTGGGACGAAACAAAGCCAAATCCGAAGGGCGGCCTCGGCGCGTTTGCGGGAGACGCGGATTTTGACGCGGTCGAGCCGATCGTGGCGGCGATCACGCCCGTCCCCGGCGGGGTGGGCGCGGTGACGACCGCCGTGCTCCTTTTGCACGTGGTCGAGGCGGCGGAACGCGGAGGTCGGAATGGATAAGATACGATCTTTGTCCGACGAGCGCTTCCTGCGGCTGCTCTTCTTCCTCTTTGCCGGGTTCTTCCTGATTGCAGCGGTCTGCATGCCCGACCGCGCGGATATGCTGAACGGGCTTTGGCGGATCGTCTCGCAGACGGCAAAAACGCCGACCAACTTTTTTGACCCGACCTACGGCGGATTTGCCGGAACCTTCCTGAACGTCGGCTGCGTGACGCTTGTGGCCGCCCTGCTGTACCTTCTGCCGCAATCGAAACCCACTGCCTCCTCCGTAATTGCCGTGCTGCTGACGGCGGGGCTGTCCTTCTGGGGCATCCACGTTTTGAACATGTGGTTCGGCATGCTCGGCGTTGCCCTCTACTGCCTTGTCAAAAAACAGCCGCTCGGCCGGCACGTCAATGCCCTCCTCTTCACGACGGGCATGGCGCCGCTGTTTTCCGACCTGATTCTCGCCTATCCGAACGCGCTGCCCGTCGGCTTCCGCTGGCAGGGGCTGCTGCTTGCCCTGCTGATCGGACTGCTCGTCGGCTTTTTCCTGCCGGCGGGACTTGCCTACGCCCCGCGCATCCACCGCAACTGCACCCTCTTCTCCGCCGCCGTTCCGGTCGGCATGACCGCGTTTTTCCTGCGGGCGTTTTTGTATCACGTCCTCGGCGCGGCGCGCGGCACCACGGACGTCGGCCCGGCGGCCGATCTCGGCGTCGCCTCGTGGGGCATTGCCAATATCTTCTGCCTTGCGGTCTTTGCCGTCTGCATCGTTCTTGCAATCGCCCTCGGCTGCAAGCCGAGAGACTATCTACGCCTCCTGAAGGCCAGCGGCTATGAGGACGATTTTCTTGCCATGCTCGGCAAGGCGGCGACGATGATGAACTTCGGCGTCTTCGGGCTGTTCATCCTGCTGTACTACAACATCGCCGCCCTGCTCGGCGGCAGTGAGACGGTCTTCAACGCCGTCACCCTCGGCTGCATTTTCTGCATGCTCTCGATCAGCTGCGCAGGCGCGCATCCGAAGAACGTCTGGCCGGTCATGGTCGGCTACATCGGCGCGTCGTTCCTGTTCGGCTGGATCAGCAAGGGTCTGATCAGCGCAGAATACGCCCACGCCATCGACGCGCAGGCGATGCTGGTCGGTCTGTGCTTCGCAGGCGGTCTTGCGCCGCTGACCGGTCGCTACGGCTGGCCGTTCGGCATTCTCGCCGGCATCGCGCATTTCACCCTTGTGACGAGCGTACCGCTGCTGCACGGCGGCTTCTGCCTGTATAACGGCGGCTTCACTGCGGCCTTTACCTGCATCCTGTTCGTGCCGATCCTGGAGCATTTTATTCCGAATAAGAGAGACTGAAAAAAACGGAGCTGAAATCAGCTCCGTTTTTTTACTCGTTTTTTATTCTGCCAGTTCTTTGTACATTGCTGCGGCGTCGTCCTTTTTGACGGCGTCTGCGACCGCCAGCACCTCGACCGCCACCGTGCGGCTGCCGAAGGCAATGCGGATCACGTCGCCCACCTTGACGTCATGCGAGGCCTTGGCGGGTCTGCCGTTCACCGTCACGCGGGCGTTGTCGCAGGCCTCGTTGGCGACCGTGCGCCGCTTGATCAGGCGCGAAACCTTCAAATACTTATCCAGACGCATCGTATCCTCCTATAGGAAAACGGGGCTGCCGATCGGTCGGCAACCCCGTTTTTCAGCAATCTTATTTTGCGACAGCGTCCTTGAAAGCCTTGCCGGCCTTGAAGACGGGAGCCTTGGAAGCGGGGATCTGGATGGCTTCCTTGGTCTTGGGGTTGCGGCCCATGCGGGCGTCGCGGCACTTCAGCTCAAAGGAGCCAAAGCCGACGAGCTGGACCTTGTCGCCCTTCGCGACAGCTTCCTTCACGGAGTCAACGACAGCGGCGAGAGCCTTCTCTGCGTCCTTCTTGGACAGGCCGGCCTTTGCAGCGATTTCAGCAATGAGTTCAGTCTTGTTCATGTTCATACCTCTTTCTAAAAATTAAATAGCAATTCATGGTTTTCGAAAATATCCGAACAGCAGGCATGGCAGTTACTGCCATGCCCTTGTCGTTCGATATTATCTCCGCATTAGAATTTATCACATGTTGCGGAAATAAGCAAGTAAAAAAACGGAAAAATCAATGAATTTTCAGAATTTTCGCGATTTTTTCTCCCTTCGGAAGCAGCAAACAATCGTCGTAGGTGATCGCTTTGAGCAAAATGACAAGTAACAGGTAGACGATCGCGGCGGCTGCGATTGCGCCGAGGCAGGCGACCGCAACGCTCGAGATCACCCGCGTGAGAAGCATGTAGCCGAAATAGGCGACAACGCCCATGGCGACGGCCGCAATGCCGCTCTTCCAGATCTTGGGCAGGAGCTTGGGCGGATCGTCCATGATGCGGTGCATCGTGAAGATATTCAGCACCATATATACAAGGAAGCACGACAGCGTACCGATCGGCGCGCCGAGGATGCCGATAGTGGGATTGCCGACGAGGATATAGTTGACGACGACCTTGACGACGCCGCCGATCAGCATGTTGATCATCGGCAGCCACGGGCGGTTATGCGCCTGCATGATCGCCGTGGTGACGGTGGTGACGCCGTTGATCAAAACGGTCGGCGCGAGCAGCGCCAGCAGCCACGCCGCCATCTGCACGCGGCTGTCGCCGTAGCTGCCGAGCAGCGCCATGATGGGCTCTGCCAGCACGAACAGACCGACGGCGCAGGGCATGGCGATCAGCCCCGTCAGCCGCAGGGAGGAATCCTGCACCAGATTGACGTTCTTCTGATCGTTGCAGGTCAGATGCGCGGTGATCGCGGGAATGATCGCAGCGGTGATGCAGGGGAAGAAGGCGGTCGGGAAGTTGAAGATCGTCTGGCACAGGGCGTAGACGCCGCTCTGGTTCTCCACCGCAGTCTGCATGACGTCCTTCCACGCCACGATCACGCCGCCCTCGCTCATGTTCTCCTTGGCGAGGGTGAGCATCTGTCCCATCCAGCTCGTTGCGCCCTCCGCAGTCGCCTCCGCCGCCTGAAGCAAACGGCGCGTGACCATGATCTCGTCGATCAGATTGATCAGCTGCAGACCCGCTGCGCCGAGGGTGATCGGCACGGCGATGGCGAACAGGAGCTTCGCCGTCTGCCCGTAGGACAGCGCCGTTCCGCCGAGGGCGGCGACGCGCTTGCGGTTGCGGCGGTATTTGATAATGACATACAGCGCGGAGAACGCCGCGCCGATGCTGATGCCGAGAATAGACGCGCCGGAGGACAGCGCCAGATCGCCGGTGTACTTCTTGACGAGCCACGCAAAGCCGAGGCCGAGCAGCAGCTTGCCGAGCGCCTCGATGATCTGACTGACCGCCGTGGGCGTCATGTCGCCCTGCCCCTGGAAGAAGCCGCGGCAGGCCGATGCAACGCAGATGCACAGCACCGCAGGTCCGAGCGCAAAGATGGAATACCACGCATTGGGCATGGACATCACGTCGGACGCCAGCCAGTGCGGGAAGAGCATCATCACGCCCGTGCCGACAAAGCCGATGCCGAGGTAGACGTACAGGGCGGTGCGGAAGATGCGCTGCATCTGCCTGCCGTTGCCGCGCGCCTGCGCCTCGGAGACCATGCGGCTCAGTGCGACGGGAAGTCCCGTGGTGGAGACGACCAGCAGCACCGTATAGATCGCGTAGGCCTTGTTGAAATAGGCAAAGCCCTGCGAATCGATGATCTGATTGAGCGGCAGCTTATAGAGCATGCCGATGACCTTGACGACGATCGTTGAAAGGGACAGGATCGCCGCGCCGGTCAGAAAGTTTTGCTTTTTGACGTTTTCGTTTTTCAAGCTGACCCTTCCTTCTTGCCGAACATCTTCGGCATGACATAGTCCGAAAGCTCTCTGACGACAGCCTCCAGATCAATGGTGGCGTACTTGCCGGCGGCGTAGAGGATCTTGCCGCGCACCATCGTCATCACGACGTCGTGTCCGCTGACGCAGTAGGCAAGGTGGCTCATGACGTTGTGGCAGGGCATCAGATGCGGCTGCGTGAAGTCCAGCAGAATGAGGTCGGCGTCCATGCCGACTTTTATCATGCCGCATTCCTTCTCACGACCCTGCGCTCTCGCGCCGCAGACCGTTGCCATCATCAGCGCAGCCTGCGCGGGCAGCGCCTTCGGATCGCAGCTTCTGCCCTTTGCCATGTAGGTCGCCGCGCGGATCTCCTCAAACATGTCGAGGGTGTTATTGGAGGCGTTGGAGTCCGTGCCGAGGGCGACGTTCATGCCCGCGCGGATCATATCCTCCACCTTTGCGCAGCCGGAGGCGAGCTTCAGATTGGAGCAGGGATTGTGTACCGCCGTGACCTTGCGCTTGGCAAGCAGGGTCATATCCTCCGGATCGAGCCAGACGCAGTGCGCCGCAATGGCCGGATGCGCGTCCCAGACGTGATGGCAGTCCAGAAGCTGCGCCGCCGTCAGGCCGTAGCGCTCCTTGCATTGCTCATGCTCCGCCTTCGTCTCGGACAGGTGCACGTGCATGCCGATGCCCTCGTTGATCGCGTACTCGCTGACCGCGTCCCACAGACGGTGATCGGAGGTGTACTCGGCGTGAATGGCGGCGTCCACGCGGATCCTGCCGTTGTCGTAGCCGTGCCACTTCTCCTTGAGCCGGGCGGCCTCCCTGCAGCGTTCGTCCTTTTCAAAGTCGAAGTCCTGCGTGGGAAACACCGTCAGCGCGCGGCTCAAATTCGCCTTGATGCCGGAATCCGCGACCGCCTGCGCCACGTCGTCGCTGAAAAAGTACATATCGGAAACGGAGGTCGTTCCGAAGCGCAGGCTCTCCGCGATCGACAGGAGCGTGCCTGCCTTGGCGCAGCGGCCGTCCATGCGGTCCTCCGTCGGGAAGATGTAATCGTTCAGCCACGTCTGGAGCTCCACGTCGTCGGCGTAGCCGCGCATCGGCGACATCGGCAGATGCGTGTGGCAGTTGATGAGGCCGGGCATCAAGACCATGCCCTCGCCGTTCACGATCCTTTGCGGCTGTTCCTGCGGCGCCTTGCGGGAAAGATAGCTGATATTGCCGTCCGTCACGCCGACGAAGGCGGCAAACAGCACGCGCAGATCCTCGTCCATCGTCACGACGGTCACGTTGGAAAATAGAGTATCCATAAGTAAATCCTTTCAGATTATGTACAAAATGAAGAACAGGAGTGTCTGCCTTCCCCTTGAGGGGAAGGTGGCATCCGGCGTCTCACGCAAGCCGGATGACGGATGAGGTGTCAGCGCAGTTCGATTCATTCGGGTGCTGTGCTTAACGGCAGCCCACCTCATCCGCTTCGCTTATGCTCAGCACCTTCCCCTCAAGGGGAAGGCGTTGCAGCGCATACCGCTGATTTCGTCAAAGCTTCATCTTGTCGACCGGCAAAGCAGCGCAAACGCCACGTCTTTTTGCGACAGCACGTCTTCGATGCGCTCGATATACTGCTGCGGGAATTTCGGGTTGTGGAAGCGCTCGAGCTTCCCGCCGGGCAGGTTGATCTTCGTCATTCCGCCGCCGCCCAGCGAGATAATGGAATGCAGCTCCTCCATCATGTAGATATTATACAGACCGAGGAAGCCCGGCTTGCACCAGCCGACGTTCTCAAAGCTGCCGGACATGTATTTCTGCCGGTAGAGGTAGTAGGGCGCATAGCCCTCGGCGCGCAGACGGCGCTCCGCGCCCTGCAGCATCTGCCGCACCTCGTCGGCCGTGGGCAGGCGCAGACGGTCAAAGAAGAGATCCGCACCCTTTTTGAGTGCAAGGGTATGCACCGTCACGTTGGTCGGCTGCAGCGCGAGCACCTGCTCCAGAGACGAGGCGAAGGAGTCCGGCGTATCCGTCGGCAGCCCCGCGATCAAGTCCATATTGATCCCCTCGAAGCCCGCTTGTTTCGCATCCGCGAAGGCTGCGACGGTATCCGCTGCCGTGTGGCGGCGTCCGACACAGGAAAGCACCGCGTCGTTCATCGTCTGCGGGTTGATGCTCATGCGGTCGCAGCCCATTGCGCGGACGGTTTTCAGCTTCGTGAGGCTCAAGGTGTCGGGTCTGCCGCCCTCCACGGTATATTCTATCAGGTCTGTCAAGTCAAAATGCGCCGCGATCGCGTCCATCAGCCGCTGCATTTGGACAGTCGACAGCGTGGTCGGCGTACCGCCGCCGATATAGAGCGTGCGCACGCGTCTGCCGGACTGCTGCAGGAGCTTCCCCACGTGGGCGATCTCCTTCTCCAGCGCGTCCAGATACGGCGGCAGCTGATCCTTCAGCCGCTCCACCGAGGCGCTGACGAAGCTGCAATAGGCGCAGCGCGTCGGGCAGAACGGAATACCGACGTAGACGGAAATATCATTTTCGCGCAGGCGTTTTGCCGCCTCGACGGTCGCAAGCGACGCCTCGATGCACAGCCTGCGGCGTTCCGGCGAAACGTGGTACGCGTCCTTCAGCAGGCGGTCTGCGCCCGCTGCATCGCCGCCTGCAAGCAGATGGCGCGTGGTCAGCTTGCTCGGTCGGACGCCGGAGAGGCTTCCCCACTCCGGCGGCTGCCGCAGCTGCATCGCCGCCGCGTAGTAGGTGTTTTGCAGCAGGCGGCGCACGGTCGGCACATCGTCCGTGCGCTTGACGCGGCGCATGGCGAACGCCGTCTTGCCATGCAGGGTGATCTTCGCCGTCGCCGTCAGGTACACGCTGCCGCGCGACAGCGCGGACACCGCGCCGTCGCCCGCAAAGGGCGCGTCGACCGGCTCCATCGTTTCCTCCGGGAACAGCGCAAGCTGCAGCTGCTCCACGGCGTAGCGGTCCTCGTGACCGCGCAGGTACAGTTTCATGTCTGCTCCTTCACAGAATCCAGCCGCGCTCCCGCTCGAGGGTGGTCGCCTCGTCGTGACCGGGCAGGACGGTGAGATTTTCGGGGATATGCGCAAGCCTTGCAAGGCTTCTTCGCATATCCGCCGGGCTGCTGCCGGGGAAGTCCGTGCGTCCGCAGCCGCCTGCAAAGAGGGTATCGCCGGAAAACAGGACGTTTTCACAGCGCAGGCAGACGGAGCCCGGCGTATGACCGGGCGTTTCGAGCACGGTGAAGGTCAGCCTCCCGACCCGCACCGTCGAGCCCTCCCGAAAGAGGTCGGTGTAGTACAGCGGTCCGTTCGTCATCCCATGCGGCAGAGCAAGCTCGTTTTCGTGCATCCAGACGGGGCAGCGCGCCGCCTCCGCGATCGCCCGCACGGCGCCGACGTGGTCAAAGTGCCCGTGCGTCAGCAGGATCGCCGCGATCTGCAGCTGCTCCTGCGCCGCGCGCGCAAGGATCGTCTCCGGCTCGCCGCCGGGGTCGATCACCGCCGTCACGCCTGCTTCGTCACTCACCAGATAGCAGTTGGTCTGCAGCATTCCCAAAGTCAGTGTGCGAATTTTCATACTTCCCTCACATCAATTCATCTGTATCCAGCAGGATCGTCACCGGCCCGTCGTTTTCCGACGCGACCAGCATCTCCGCCCCGAACTGCCCGTGCTGCGGCGCAAAGCCGCGCGCGCGGCATTCGTCCAGAAACATCTCGTACAGGGGGATCGCCGTCTCGGGGCCGGCCGCACCGATGAAGCTCGGCCGCTTGCCCTTCCTGCAGTCAGCATACAGGGTGAACTGGCTGACGACGAGCACCTGCCCGCCCACCGCGTGCAGGTCTAGATTCATTTTATCGTTTTCATCGCGAAAAATGCGCAGTCCGAGCGCTTTTTCCGCGAGCTTTTTACATTTGACCGGCGTATCGTCGGGCGCGACGCCGAGCAGGATCAGAAACCCCTTGCCGATCTGACCGACGGTCTGCCCCGCGATCGTCACGGACGCGCTCCTCACGCGTGTCACCACCGCCCGCATCAGTTCTGCCCTCTGCGCACGTCCAGAACGCCGTCGATCTGCCGCATCTTGTTGCGGATCGTCTCCAGCTCCTGCACGTTTTTGACCTCGAAGGTCACGATCGCGCGGCCGTGATTGGCCGACAGCTCGCGCGCGGAGATCTCGGAGACGCGCACCTTCGAGCTGTTGAGCACCGTGGCGATGTCGATCCAGATGCCGTCGCGGTCGATGGAATCGATCTCGAAGGTCGTGGAGAAGGGCTTATCCTCCTCCGCGCTCCACGAAACACGGACCCAGCGACCTGCCATCTTCGGATCGTTGAGGTTTACGTTCCTGCAGTCTCTGCGGTGGACGGAGACGCCGTAGCCCTTCGTGATGAAGCCGATGATCTCGTCGCCGGGAACCGGGGTGCAGCAGCGCGAGAACTTGATCATGACCGATTCAATGTCCTCGACCACCACGCCGGAGTCCTTATGGCTGCTCGGCTTGGCAGCGGTCTGCGTGGGCGTTTTTGGGGTGTCCTTCTTTCGGTTTGCCTTCGTCAGCTCCTCGCGGACGCGGCCGAACGCCTTGACCGCCGTCAGGCCGCCGTAGCCGATGGCGGCGTACATATCGTCCAGCGATTCAAAGGCGAGCTTTTTGAGCAGGGTCGGCAGCAGCTCCTGATCCTGCAGGACGGACGGGCTGATGCCCGCGCGGCGCAGCTCGCCCTCGAAGCTGCTCTTGCCGTGCGCGACGTTTTCCTCGCGCTTTTCGTGCTTGAACCACTGCTTGATCTTCGTGCGCGCCTGGTTGCTGTTGCAGATCTTCAGCCAGTCGCGGCTCGGCCCCTTGGCGGTCTTGGAGGTCAGGATCTCGACGATGTCGCCGTTGGCCAGCGGCTGGTCGAAGCTCGCGATGCGGTTATTGATCTTCGCGCCGACCATCGCGTTGCCGACGCCGGAATGGATGGCGTAGGCGAAGTCGATCGGCGTGGAGCCTGCCGGCAGGGACATGACCTTGCCCTTGGGCGTGAAGACGAATACCTCGTCGTCGAACATATCCACCTTCAGAGAATGGATATAGTCCTCGGCGTCGTTTTCCTCCTGCTGGCTTTCCAGCAGGCGTCTGACCCACTCAAAGTCCTTCTCGTTGCCGCCCTCGATGCCCTCCTTGTACTTCCAGTGCGCTGCGATGCCGTACTCCGCCGTCTCGTGCATCTCCCAGGTGCGGATCTGCACCTCGAAGGGGATGCCGTCCTTGCCGATGACGGTCGTATGCAGGCTTTGATAATAATTCGGCTTCGGGGTGGATATATAATCCTTGAAGCGTCCCGGCACCAGATTGAACAGGTCATGGATGTGGCCGAGGACGTTATAGCAGTCGGGAATGGTGTCGACGATGATGCGGAAGGCGTACAGATCGTACAGTTCGTCGATGGTCTTTTTCTGCTGCTGCATCTTGCGGTAGATCGAATAGACGTGCTTGATGCGTCCGTAGATCGAGCCGTGGATGCCGACGGCGGAGAGGCGCGTCATGATCGTGCTCTGGATGGAGTGCATGAACCGATCCGCCTCTTCCTTATGCGCGTCCAGAAAGGCCATGAGCTGCTCGTAGCCGTCCGGATCGAGATACTTGAGGGAAATATCCTCCAGCTCCCATTTGATCTTCTGCATGCCGAGACGGTGCGCCAGCGGGGCGTAGATGTCCATCGTCTCGCGGGATTTGGAGATCTGCTTTTCGCGGGTCTGATATTCCATCGTGCGCGTATTGTGCAGGCGGTCGCAGATCTTGATCAGCACGACGCGGATGTCCTTGCTCATGGCGAGGAACATCTTGCGCAGATTCTCCATCTGCTGCTGCTCCTGCGTGGAATACTGCACACGGGTCAGCTTGGTGACGCCCTCGACCAGCTCGGCGACCGTGGAGCCGAACTGCCGCGCGATCTCGTCATAGGTCGAGTCGGTGTCCTCGAGGCAGTCGTGCAGGATCGCGCCGAGGATGGAATCGGTGTCCAGACCCGTCTCGGCGACGATTTCCGCCACAGCGAGCGGGTGGATGATATACGGGGAGCCGTCCTTGCGCTTTTGGTCGCGGTGCTTGTTTTCGGCGTATGCGACGGCACGGTCTACCAGTGCCATATCCACCTGCGGGCAATGCAGGAGGATCTGTTTTCGCATGCTCTCATAGTGGTCGGCAAAGGTTTCCATTCAATCACCTCGCAAAGCATGATACAAAGTGCTGTTATCCAGCGGGTTGGGACCGTTTTCCGGCGTGAGGCAGATCTCGATCACCGCGCGCTCGCGCTCGAAGCGGAGCAGGCCGAGCTCCTGCAGAATCGCAAGGCAGCTGAGCGTGCGGCGCGGTGAATGGCGGTTGTCCGTCCACTCCGCGATGGATGCGCCGAGCGCGGAAAGCTCCGAGCGCACCGGCCAGCCGGAGGGCGCGTGCGCGGTCAGATACTGCCAGACGTCAGCGACGTCCCGGCGCGCCGGGGCGATCGCCGCCCGTTCGATCCTGCTCAAGGCTTCGCCCGCGGCGAAGCGGTCAAACAGGCTGTTCGGGGAGGTGCGGCGAAGGTCGATCAGGTTGAGCTGGATCGTCTTCGCGCCGTGATATTCATTGACCTGCAGGTGGAAGGCCGCGTCGACGCGCTCGCCCACCTCCAGTTTTTTCGACAGATTGCCGGCGGAGAAATAGATCGCCTGCAGGCTCGCACCGCCCTGCGCGCGCAGCCGCAGCCGCAGGTGCTTGCCGCCGCCGACGGTGCTGACGCGCTCGACCGTCAGCTCGCTGAGGCAGAAGACCGGCTTCGGGCAGCCGGTGCCGCACGGCTCCAGCTGGGCAAGTCCCTCCGCGTTTTCCTCGGTCAGAAGGTCGGAGGTAATCTCGCAGTCGATCTCCAGCGCCGATTTTGCAAGCCCCGAGGCGTTGAATTCCTCCGAACAGCGGCAAATGCGGCGGCGGAATTCGTCGATATTGCGCCGCAGGATCGTAAAGCCGGCGGCCAGCTCGTGTCCGCCGTAGCCCTCCAGAAGGTCGGACATCTCCGACAGGGAGGAGAAGAGATTGAAGCCGCCGTAGGAGCGGGAGGACGCCTTGCCGCGATCTCCGTTCAGGCAGATCAGGAAGGTCGGGCGGCAGTATTCCTCGCTCAAGCGCGAGGCAACGATGCCGACCACGCCCTGATGCCAGTTCTCTCCGGCAAGGACGATCGCGCTCTCCGAGGCCTTCCTGCCGCGCAGGCGGGAGACTGCCTCGCGGTAGATCTCGCTCTCCGTCGCCTGCCGCTCGCGATTGAGGCGGCAGAGCGTTTCGGCAAGCTCCTCGGCCTCGGCCGGATCCTCCGTCAAAAACAGCTGCACGGCAAGCTCCGCATGCTCCATGCGCCCTGCAGCGTTGACGCGCGGCGCGAGGACGTAGCCGATGGTCGATGCGGTGACCTCCTGCGTATCGCAGCCGCAGGCGGCCATCAGGGCGCGGACGCCGAGGCGCTTCGGCTTTTGCAGGGCGGAAAGTCCCTGCACAACCAGACGGCGGTTTTCGCCGCAAAGCGGCATGACGTCCGCGATCGTTCCGAGGCAGAAGAGGTCTGCGTAGCGTGCGGCAATCTGCTTCTGATCGCCGTGCAGAGCGGCAGCCAGCTTGAACGCGACGCCGACGCCGCAGAGATTCGTGTGCGGATACGTGCGGTCGGCGCGGTGCGGATCAATGACCGCTGCCGCGCACGGCAGCGCCTCCTTGCACTCGTGGTGATCGGTGACGATCAGCGTGATCCCCATTTGGGCGCACTTTTCCGCCTCCTCGAGCGCGGTGATGCCGCAGTCGACGGTGATGATCATGCGCACCCCTTCGGCGTAGAGCTGGTCGATCGCGCCGTTGTTCAGTCCGTAGCCCTCCTCGAGTCTCCCCGGAATATGGGCCACGCAGTCCGCGCCGACGGAGCGCAGATAGTCCGTCAGCAGGCAGGTGGCGGTGATGCCGTCGACGTCGTAGTCGCCGAACACCGCGATTCTCGTATGTTGTTCCAGTCCGCGGCGGATCGTCTGCACCGCCTTATCCATTTCCTTCATCTCGAAGGGGTCGATCAGCGGCGCGTCGCACTTTAAGAGCTGCGCAGCCTTTTCCGGCGTGTCAAAGCCTCTGCCGCAGAGGACGTTGGCCGTCAGTACGCTGTATCCCGCGTCCTGCAGAACGCGTACTTTTTCATACTCCGGCGCCGCAATTTTCCAGATTCCGTACTTCACCTAATACCATCCCATTATCTTTTTCTTTTTATTATAACAAACTATTGCGCGGTACACAATAGAAAAATCCATTGCTTTACGCTGAAAATACGGAGGTCTGTATGGAAAAATTTGTGACTGTTTTGCTTCTTCTGTGTATCCTGACCGTCTTTCTGTGGCGGCAGAACAGCTCCGTGCAGACGGAGAGGCTTGAATCACGCTGCCAGAAATCGTAAACAAACCGTGAATTCTTGCGGGAAAAACTTGTAAAATTCCGAACGCGTATTATAATACTTTATGGTGATTGTTATGTTCAGACGATTCGGCGAATCCTTCCGCCGCTTCATGTACGGACGCTACGGCTCCGATGAACTGAATATCGCGCTTCTGATCCTCGCGCTGGCGATCAGCCTGACCAATTCGATCCTGTCGATGTTCCTGCGCGCCAGCGCTGTGTACGTGCAGATCGTCTCGCCGATCCTCTATCTTTTGATGCTCGGGCTGCTCGGTTTCGGCCTGTTCCGCACCCTGTCGCGCAATATCTACGCACGGCAGAAGGAGAACCGCTGGTTCCGTCAGCACTGGCAGCGCCTGCGCGACCGGAAAAACCGCTATTACCGCTGCCCGAAGTGCAGGCAGACCGTCCGCGTCCCGAAGGGCAAGGGAAGGATCAGCATTCACTGCCCGAAATGCGGCGAAAAGTTCATCAAAAAGACGTAAAGAAGCAGGACTGCTGTGCAGTCCTGCTTCTTTGCGCGAAAGTACAGAATGCCTTCCCCTTGAGGGGAAGGCAAAGAAAAACGGAGCGCTTCCGCGCTCCGTTTTTCTCAGACTGTCAAAAAAGTCCGTAACCGTCAAAATTATTAAAACAATTTTTGGATTATTCCCTGTTTAAACGTTTTTCTGTTTTATTCAGGTTTTTCTAACAATTTAGGTTGCAAAAAGCTTGCTTCGCAAGAATTTTGAC
>JAFQZN010000047.1 GCA_017405865.1 Oscillospiraceae bacterium
TCCGTAACCGTCGAAAAAGAGTATCGTATTCCACCGCGCCTGTCATTGCGAGGTTTGCGGAGCAAACCGTGGCTGCGCAGCCGTTGGCGGCTTGCCGCCTTACGGATGCGGCGTACCCCTTGCGGGTGCAATCTGTCCCTATAGGTTTAGGAAGAGGTAAAATTTATTGAATATTTCGACTTACTGCGCAACTCACGACCCTGCACAGCCGTTGACGGCTTTGCCGTCTTACGGATGTGGCGTACCCCTTGCGGGTATACCGTACCTATGTACGCCGACGGTCGTGAGTTGCTTGTCTTCCGAACCTTTTGACAGCCTGCTTTTTCATGACTCCTTCACGAGCTTGCCCGTCATATGCTCGGGCGTCAGCGCGAGGCACTGCACACGCGAAAGCGCGTGTGCCAGCTCCCGCTTTAAGTAATCTTCATCGTCCGTAAACTTTCGGCACAGTGCAGTGCAGACCGTCTTTGCCTTCTCCTCGTCGGCGACGAGGGAAATCCTGCCGAATACGACGACGCTTTTCACGTGCAGCGCCCACTCGCCTTCTTCGCGGAAGCCCCGGTCATAAACGGTGTAGCAGACCTTGTCGTTCCTTTGCATCAGGTCGATTTTCTGTCCTTCCCTTGCACCGTGAAAATACAGCTTCCCGTCTTCCTCACAGTACCAATGGTTCATTGGAATGCCGTAAGGATAGCCATCCTCGCCGATCATCGACAGCACGCCTCTGGTTTCTGTTTTCAGGACTGCAAGACACGCTTCCTCTGAAAGCTGCTGCCGGAATCTTCTCATTTTTCTGAACATGCTTTTCCCCTTACATTCGGTTCTGCCGAGTCATACTAAAGTTCGATAATTGAATTTAGTATCAGTTCTGCTTTGCAAGATACCTCGCCCTGCATTCCTCGATGATCTGCAGGGCGGCCTGCTTGCCGTGATACCTGCCCGTCGTGACCTCGACCTTTTGCAGGACCTTGTAGTTGTCGAAGAAATTTCTGATTTCCTTCAGGATGAAGTCGGGCAGCTCGTCCAGATCATGATAGTCGGCGTATCTGGGATCGCAGTCCACGACGGAGATCAGCTTATAATCGGTCTTGCCGCCGTCCGTCATTTCAAGATAGCCCAGCACTCTCGCCGGAACGTAGCAGCCGGGAAAGGTCGGGTTGTCGCAGATCACGAGAATATCCAGCGGATCGCCGTCCGGCGCAAGGGTCTTCTCGATGATCCCATACTCCGCAGGGTAAACCATGGACGCGTACAAAACTCTGTCCAGCTTGATCTTCCCCGTCTTTTCGTCCACCTCGTATTTGTTCTTGGAATGCAGCGGGATTTCGATCATAGCCTCTACCGTATTGCTCATCGATGCTCTCCTTTCATTGCTTCGATTGCAAAATCTTTCGTATTGCAAAGGTCTGCCACCTTGGCGGCAGCACGCTCCACAGTCGCAGCAGCGGATTCCGGTTGACGTTGTAGACGTATTTCGGTCTTCTCGCCGTCAGCGCGCGGATTGCCGTTTTCGCTATTTTTTGCGGCGGAATATTCTTGGATTCCACGCGGTTGACGATGCTTTTGAACCTTTCGGCATTATACGAATAATAGCGGGTGTTTGCGGTGAACGCGTCCAGTTCCCTTGTGGAATCGGAAAGCAGCCCCGTCTTCACCGCGCCGGGGCGGATCACACAGACGCCGACGCCGAGCAGCTGCAGCTCCATCCGCAGCGATTCGGCGTATTTTTCCAGCGCGGTCTTTGTGATCGCGTAGATGCCGGTGAACGGCAGCGGCGTCAGGGGCGCAAGCTCGCTCGACGTCAGGACGATGCGGCTGCCCTTTTTCAGCAGCGGCAGGAATTCCCTGCTCACCCTGTACGCGCCGAAGAGATTGATATGAAATATCTCGGTAAAACGCTCCTCGCTCATTTCCACGAGCGAATCGAGCCTGTAGATCCCCGCAAAGTGGAGGATCGCATACAATTTGTCGGTCTGCGATCGGACAAATTCATACGCGCGCCTGACGCTTTCGCCGTCCGTCACGTCCGCTTCCACCGGGATGATATTCCCTTCCGCTTCTCTGACGGTTTTGTCAAGTGCGAAAACGGTATATCCGCGTTCGGACAGTGTCTTTGCCGTCGCATAGCCCATCCCGCCGTATGCGCCTGTAATCAAAATGCAGCACATGATCCTTCGTCTCCCTCTTCCGCTTCCGATTTACGGGAAAATCAAATCCATATCGACCGAAGTTTCAATGCCCGGCAGCCTGCCCGCATCGGTATACTGCAGGCAGTCATAGCGGTAGCGGAAAGTCGGATTGTCGCCGTATTCCGCGAGCCACAGCTCATACCTCTGCAGACGGACAAAGTCGAGATACGCATAGCCCTGATCCTGATTGAAATAAACGCCGGGCGTGTAACCCTGCAGGCGCACTGCCTCGCAGAATGCCTCGCAGCAATCCGTCAGCGGGAGCGTGCCGGGATCTTCGATCCTCGACTCACCTGCGATCTGCTCCCAGTCATAGTAGACCGGAAGCTCCAGCGGCTCGCCGTCCAGAAGCTCCAGGACGAACCTTGCCTCCTCGGCTGCCTCCTCGACCGTCAGCGCCTGCGAGAAGAAATACACGCCGACCTTCAGTCCGGCTTCCTTTGCGCCGTTGAGATTGTCCCAAAACAGCTCGTCGGCATATAACTGCCCCTTGGTCGAGCCACGATAGCCCGCGCGAATGATCGCGAAGGTCACGCCCGCATCCGCCACCTGTTCCCAGTCGATCAGGCCCTGATGCGTGGAAACGTCGATGCCCAGCGCCGCACCGGGATAGTGCAGAACGCCGTCCTCCATATAAAAATCCTCCGGGTCGCGCTCGTTTCGCGCCGCAGTTTCCTCCGTCGGCTCGGTCGGCGCGTCAGCAGGCCTCTCCTGCTCCGTTCGAGCAAGGCAGGATTGCAGCAGCCAGCCCATCAGCACGGTGAAGATCACCGCAGCGAGTGAGGTGAAGATGATCACCCGCGCATTATTCGGTTTTTTCTTTTTCCGTTTCTTTGCCATAAGCGACCGCCTTTCCTGCTGCCATTATACCACATTCGTCAATCCCTGTCGAAAAAAGACTTGTCTATGCGGATTTTTTATAGTACAATAGATTGACTATCGATTTGGAGGTCTTCCGATTGACGAAACAACTGCGCAGAGGGACTGCGGTTCTTCTGCTTCTGACGGTGCTCTGTCTGCTGGTCGCCTGCGATGATCAGCGGCTTTCCGATGACCCCGTGCCGACAGAGACGGATCAAAACGCCACGGTGCGCATCTCCGCCGTCGGAGATATTTATTTGAGCGAGGATCAGATCGAGGACGCGCGGCTGGCAGACGGCTCGTACAATTTCATGCCGCAGTTTTCCGACGTGTACGCCGCGCTTTCCAAGGCCGACCTGACCATCGGCAATTTTGAAGGAAACTTTGCCGGCGCGCCCTACGGGCAGGAGCATGGCAGCTACCCGGACGAATTTGCCGTGGCGTTGAACGACGCGGGCTTCGATCTCCTGCAGACGGCCAATTCCTTCAGCATCTACAACGGTCTTGCGGGTCTTCGGCGCACCAAGGACGTGATCGAAAACAACGGCATGCTCTGCAGCGGCACCTACCGCGACGCTTCCGAGCGGAGCGACGGGCAGGTCACAGTCTTTGAATTCAACGGCATCCGCGTCGCCGTTCTCTCCTTCACGAAGGGCTTGGGCGGCATGAGCCTGCCGTCGGGCGAGGAATATTGCGTGGATCTGCTCTACACGGACTATGCAGACGACTACGAGGAGATTGACGAGGCGGGTATCACCGCCGCCATCGACAAGGCAAAGCGTGAGGATCCCGACGTGATCATCGCCATGGTGCATTGGGGCAGTGAGAACGTCCTCGAGGTCAGCAAGCGGCAGGAGCAGATCGCCGATCTGATGTTCCACAACGGTGTGGACGCGATCCTCGGCTCGCACCCGCATTTGGTCGCCAAGGTCGAGCAGCGCACCGTGCGCATGGACGACGGCTCGCGCAAGAACGTCCTGATCGCCTACAGTCTCGGCGACTTCTGCAAGGTCAGCCGCGGACAGACCAACATGTCGCCGATCCTGAACCTCGTCTTCACCCGCGACGCCTTCTCCGGCGAGACGACACTGACCGGCGTGAGCTGCTCCAGCGTCGCCGTCATGGACAACGGCGAGGAGGCGCCGGATCGCTACACGATTCTCGACGCGGACAACGCGATCGCGCTTTACGAGGGCAACTACTACGACCGCA
The DNA here is from genome assembly GCA_017405865.1 of Oscillospiraceae bacterium. GTDB lineage: Bacteria > Bacillota > Clostridia > Oscillospirales > Oscillospiraceae > JAZOXB01. The sequence goes on from JAFQZN010000047.1 coordinate 4,263, forward strand.
TCACGTGGGATCTGTATCAGTCCCTCCTGTCCAAGCGGGAGTATCTGCTTTCCGTAATAGGATTAAGTTAAGACAGAAAAAACGCTTCCGATCAAATCGGAAGCGTTTTTCTTGATGTTGAAGATGGATTAGCCGTTCTCGCGCATCTTTGCGAAGCACTCGCTGCAGTACACGGGACGGTCGGTCTTCGGCTCGAACGGGACGCGAGCTTCGCCGCCGCAGTTCGCGCAGACAGCAGTGAAATACTCTCTCGGGCTGCGAGCAGCGTTCTTGCGAGCGTCACGGCAGGCCTTGCAGCGCTGGGGCTCATTCTGGAAGCCTCTCTCCGCATAGAACTCCTGCTCACCGGCGGTGAACACGAACTCGGCGCCGCACTCCTTACAAACTAAGGTCTTGTCTTCGAACATTTTTGCTTTACCTCTCTTGATAAGTGATTTGCCCTGACGGTATCCATCAAAATAGTTGCTGGTTCTACACAGGGTTGGAATATTGCGAACGGCTTTTCGCCGATAACGCCAAAAAAGGATTATGATTATTATATCATTTGGTTAGTGTTTGTCAACACTAAATATAACAATTATTTCCAATTGTCAAATATTTGTGCATTTTTCACGGTTTTCGGCGGTCATTTTCATTCAAAAAGACAACTGATCCCCCGTATCGTTCTTAAGATGCAGATGATCGTAGGCCAGCTGCGTTACGCAGCGGCCGCGCGGGGTACGGGTGAGAAAGCCGATCTGCATCAGATACGGCTCGTAGACGTCCTCCAGCGTAACCGCCTCCTCGCCGATCGTGGCGGCAAGGGTCTCCAAGCCGACGGGACCGCCGTGGTAATAGCTGATGATGGCAGACAGCATCCTGCGGTCGGTTGCATCCAGACCCAGCTTGTCCACCTCCAGCTTGCTCAACGCGTGATCCGCAGCCTCCTTTGTGATCACGCCGTCATAGTAGATCTGTGCAAAGTCGCGGACGCGGCGCAGCATGCGGTTGGCAATGCGCGGCGTGCCGCGGCTGCGGGAGGCAAGCTCCATCGCGCCGTCGGGGTCGATCTCCATGCCGAGCAGGGTCGCAGAGCGCGTGATGATGCGGCACAGCTCCTCCGGCGTGTAAAGCTCCAGACGGAAGCTCACGCCGAAGCGGTCGCGCAGCGGCGCGGACAGCTGGCCTGCGCGGGTCGTCGCGCCGATCAGCGTAAAGCGCGGCAGATCGAGGCGGATGGAATTGGCGGAGGGTCCCTTGCCTACGATGATGTCGATGGCAAAGTCCTCCATCGCGGGATAGAGAATCTCCTCCACCGCCGTGTTCAGCCGGTGGATCTCGTCGATAAAGAGGATGTCCCCTTCTCCGAGGTTGGTCAGAAGCGCGGCAAGATCGCCTGCCTTTTCGATCGCGGGGCCGGACGTGATGCGGATGTTCACGCCCATCTCGTTGGCAATGACGCCCGCGAGGGTCGTCTTGCCCAGACCCGGCGGGCCGTAGAGCAGCACGTGGTCGAGCGGCTCGCTGCGGCGTCTGGCCGCCTCGATATAGACCGAAAGGTTTTCCTTGACCTTCTCCTGTCCGTTGTATTCGTTCAGGCGCTTCGGGCGCAGGGAGAATTCTCCGTCGTCACCGGCAGTAAAGCTCGTCGTGACGATCGGCGCGTCCATATCCTGTGAAAAATCAATACTCATGCCTTCACCTCATTACCATGGCGCGCAGGGCGCGGCGCACGATCTCCTCGGTCGCCATGCCCTCGGCAGGAATGCCGCGCAGGGCAGCGCCGATCTCGCTCTGGCTGTAGCCCAGCTCTGCCAGCGCAGCCTGCGCCAGCGCGAGACTGCTGCCGGAGACGGGCGCGGGCGCAGCTGCCCCGCCGGAAAGATCGACCTCCGTGACGGTGCCGAGCTTGTCCTTCAGCTCCAGAATGATGCGCTGCGCCAGCTTTTTCCCGATGCCGGGTGCGGCGGTCAGCGCCTTCTCGTCCTGCGTGACGATGGCGAGCTGGAAGCGCTCCGGCGAGGTCGCCGAGAGGATCGCCAGCGCCGCCTTCGGGCCGACGCCGGTCACGCCGAGCAGCAGCTCAAAGCAGCGAAGCTCGTCCCTGCCGGAAAAGCCGTAAATGTCAAACGCATCCTCGCGGATATTGCAGTAGGTATACAGCCGCGCGGGCTGCCCGAGCCGGAGCTTGGAGAGCGTGTACGCCGTGGTGTGGCAGGCATAGCCCACCCCACCGCAGTCCACAACCGCCAGATTGCCCTCCATCAGGGCGATCTCACCGTTCAAATAATAAAACATCTTATCCTTGTGATCCTTTCTTTGCAAGCAGACTCGTTGCGCTGCGCGCGTGGCACAGGGCGATCGCGATGGCGTCGGCAGCGTCGTCCGGGCGCGGGATCTTGTCCATCTTCAAAAGCCGTCGGGTCATATCCATGACCTGCCGCTTTTCCGCCTTGCCGTAGCCGACGACCGCCTGCTTGACCTGCATGGGCGTGTATTCAAACAGCGGCACGCCCGCCCGCTCGATGGCAAGCAGGATCACGCCGCGTCCGTGCGAAACGCCGATGCCCGTCGTGATATTGTGTCCCCAGAACAGCTCCTCGACCGCCACCGCCTCCGGCTTCGTCACCTCCAGCAGCCGCGTCATATCCTCAAAGAGCATATTCAGCCGCTGCGGAAAGGGCAGCTCCGGCGGCGTCGTGACCGTGCCGTACTGCAGGAGGGAATAGCTGCCGCGATCCGCTTTGATCAGTCCAAACCCCGTCGTCGCGTAGCCGGGGTCAATTCCCAAGATAATCAAGGTTCAGGAAAACAGCCCGGCAAGCCACGCCTTGACTGCGTCGATCCACGTGGGGAACGCCATATTCAGAAGCCACGTGACAATGCCCAGCACGACGATCACGAACAGCGTCCACGCAAGGACGCGCTTCCATTTGGGGCTTGGCACGAAGGGCGTCTTTTCCTCTTCTGCCGCCTCTTCGATGATCTCGGTTTCGTTAGTCCGTTCGTTCATTCCTATCACCTCGATTTTATCATATCACACTTTTCCGCTTTTTGCAGTATTTTTTTCGCCTTTTTCGTCCGCCGCTTTACACGGCGCGATTTTTGTGCTATTCTCATAACAGTCCGAAACAAAGGAGGGCATACTATGAAAAAACGTATCGTGGCGCTGTTGCTGCTGCTCGCTCTCATCCTGACCGCCTGCGCCTCCGAGGCCGGTCTGTCGCGGGACGGCAAGGAGTCGGAGAACGTCCACAGCTTCCCGGACAGGCGCGAGGAAGGAAACACGGTGCCGGACGTGGATATGGGCGCAGCGGACGGAAACACCTACCGGAATATGGTGCTCGGTCTCTCCGCTTCCTTCCCCGAGGATTGGACCGTCTGCGACGACGCACAGCTTGCAGCATGGAACGGCCTTGACGAAGCCACCTTTGACCGTGCGGCCGTCCTTGACGCGATCAACGCCGGTCAGGATGTCACCGTTTTCTCTGCGGGGCAATCTTTCGACGGACCGTCGGTCGTAATCAGCGCGTCAAAGAACCCGCTGCCCGGCAAAGATGCCGACGCGCTCGTCAACCATTTTTCGCCGCTGGTCAAGGACCGGTTCGATCAGAGCGCATCCATGGAGCTGATCAGCTGCGATTCCCTGGACGTAGACTTCTGCGGAGAAGATCATGTCGCTCTCGCAGTTTGCTTTGACAAGGTCGGATTGGAAACCGTCTATGAAAAGATCCTGTATCTTCCCGTCGGCGATCTGCTCTACACGCTGACCGTAACGACCGGAGCGGAAGATACGACCGATGCGCTCTTAAGCTATTTTGAAGCGCTCGACTGACACAAACGAAACGTGCTGTTCGCGCGCAACATTTTTCACCGAAGGAGATTGATTCACCATGAAAAAACGAATGATAGCACTTTTGCTGCTGCTTGCGCTCGCGCTGACCGCCTGCACAACGACGGTGACCCCGCCCGCGCCCTCGACCCGTCCCGCACCCACGGAGGCAACGGAGCTGACCGAGGCAACGGAGACGACCGAGGAAATCACTGAAGCACCGACTGAAACCGACGCGCCCCCCACGGAAGAAGCGCGGGACGTTGATCTCGGCACGACCGAAATCGACTCCTACAAAAACGAGACGCTCGGTCTTTCCTGCTCCTTCCCCGAGGGCTGGTATCTCTATAATCAGACGGATCTTGCCGCGCTGAACAATCTTTTGGCAAGCGCCTTTGACAGCAAGGCGATCACCGCAGCGCTGGAAAACAGCCAGGCCGTTATCATTTTCTGCGCGTCCTATCCCGCCACCGTTTCCTCCGTGAATATCACCGTGTCGAAAAACATGATGTCCGGCATGAGCGAGGAAGAGATCATCCGGTTCTCCCTGCCGCTGATGAAGTCGCAGGTGGAGCAGACCGGCGTCATGCAGAACGTCGCCTGCGAGGCTGCCGAGGCGGAGTTCTGCGGAAAGACCCATGCCGTTCTCAACGTCACCGGCGAGACGGCCGGTATGACGCTCTATGAAACCGTCATCTATCTGCCCATCGGCGATCTTCTCTACAACGTGACCGTGTCGTCCGCGGACGAGGCATCCGTGGCAGAGATTTTGAGCCTGTTCGAGGCGATCAACTGAAGCACAAAGCAAAAAGAGGTGCGCTTTCAGCAGGAAGCGCACCTCTTTTTTTGCTTAAAATCTGCGTAAATAGCCGCTGTCGCGCATGGAGACGAAATCATCGTCGGCGACCACAATGTGATCGAGCAGAACGACGTCCATGACCTCCAGCGCGTCGCGCAGGCGCGCCGTGATCTCCACGTCCTCCCTGGACGGCAGGGCAATGCCTGCCGGATGGTTATGCGCCAGCACGACCGCCGCAGCGTTCGCCGTCAGCGCCTCCTGCACGAGCTTGCGGACCGGCACGTTGGCGGAGCTGACCGAGCCCTTGTCGAGCAGGCGGCAGTTGATCACCCGTCCCGCGCCGTCGAGCAGGAGCAGATAGACCATCTCGTCCCGCGCGCCGTAGAAGTACGGCAACAGATAACTGCCGTAGTCGTGGCTGTCGGTCAGGCGCGTCTCTGCGCGCGAGCGGGAGAGGAAGTAGCGGCGGTGCAGCTCCGGCACGAGGCGCAGGAGCAGCGCCGTCTCGCCGTCCATTCCCTCCACCTGCAGCAGGTCTTCCCTGTCCGCCTCCAGCACGTCGGCAATGCTCGGAAACTGCTCCAGAATCTTCTCGGAAAAAGCGTCCGCATCCTCCCGCGTGAACTGCAGCAGAAGCGCCAGAAGCGCCGCATCCGACAGGGCGTCCGGGGTGCGCGGGAGGTTTTTCCGCTTGTTCTGTGTATTACCCATTTGCAGCCTCCTTACAGGACCTTCTTCAGATATTGTCCCGTGAAGGACGCATCGCAGGCAGCGATCTGCTCCGGCGTGCCGACGGCAACGATTTGGCCGCCGCCGTCGCCCCCCTCCGGGCCGAGGTCGATCAGATGGTCTGCGCTCTTGATTACGTCAAGATTATGCTCGATCACGAGGACGGTATTGCCCGCGTCGACCAGCTTTTGCAAGACGTCCAGCAGCTTCTGCACGTCGTACATGTGCAGGCCGGTCGTCGGCTCGTCGAGAATATACAGCGTTCTCCCGGTCGCGGGACGCGACAGCTCCGTTGCAAGCTTCACGCGCTGCGCCTCGCCGCCGGAGAGGGTCGTGGAGCTCTGCCCGAGCTTGATGTAGCCGAGTCCCACCTGCACCATTGCGGCGATCTTATCGCGCAGGCGCGGCTGATGCTCGAAGAAGTCCAGCGCCTCGTCGGCCGTCATATCCAGCACGTCCGAAATTGTCTTGCCGCGATAGAGGATCTCCAGCGTTTCGCGGTTGTAGCGCTTGCCATGGCAGACCTCGCAGGGAACGTAGACGTCCGGCAGGAAGTGCATTTCGATCTTCACAAGGCCGTCGCCGCAGCAGGCCTCGCAGCGGCCGCCCTTGACGTTGAAGGAGAAGCGTCCGGAGCTGAAGCCGCGCTCCTTCGCGGCGGCAGTGGAAGCAAAGAGGTCGCGGATATCGGAGAACAGTCCCGTATAGGTCGCAGGGTTGGAGCGCGGCGTACGGCCGATCGGGCTCTGGTCGATGACGATGACCTTGTCCAGATGCTCCAGACCCTCCATGCTGCCGAATTTGCCGGGACGAATCTTTGCGTGATTGAGCGCGCTCGCCAGCTTCTTTGCGATGATCTCATTGACGAGCGAGGACTTGCCGGAGCCGGAAACGCCCGTCACGCAGGTGAACGTTCCGAGCGGAACCGATACGTCGATATCTGCAAGGTTGTTCTCCGAACAGCCGCAGATACAAAGAGACTTTCCGTTTCCCGTACGGCGGCGCGCCGGTACGGGGATCTTTTTCGCGCCGGAAAGGTACTGTCCGGTCAGGCTCTCCGGCGTGCGGATGACGTCCTCCAGCGTACCGGCGGCGACGATCTCTCCGCCGTGGATGCCGGCGCCTGGGCCGACGTCCACGATAAAGTCCGCCGCGCGCATCGTATCCTCGTCATGCTCGACGACGATCAGCGTGTTGCCCAGATCGCGCAGGCGGCGCAGCGTGTCGAGCAGCTTGTCGTTATCTCTCTGGTGCAGGCCGATGCTCGGCTCGTCGAGGATATACAGAACGCCCATGAGCGACGAGCCGATCTGCGTAGCAAGCCGGATGCGCTGCGCCTCGCCGCCGGACAGCGTTCCGGCTGCGCGCGACAGGGTCAGGTACTGCAGACCGACGCTGCGCAGAAAGCCCAGTCTGGAGCGGATCTCCCGCAGGATCTGATCTGCGATCACCGCATTCGCGCCGTCCAGCTGCAGGTTGTCTAAAAACTCCAGCTCCTGCTTGACCGAAAGATCGCAGAATTTCGTGATGGAAAGTCCTCCCACCGTGACCGCTCTGGCGATCTCCGACAGGCGCTCGCCGCCGCAGGTCGGGCAGGGCGAGGTCGCCATGTATTCCTCCAATTCCTTGCGCATCGCGTCCGACTGCGTCTCTCTGACGCGCCGCTCGATGTTGTTGATGATGCCCTCAAACGGCTGCTCCAGCGTGCCGCGTCCGTTGCCGCGCTCGTAGTGCAGCTGGAGCTTTTCGCCCTTCGTGCCGTAGAGGATGACCTGCATAGCCTCCTCCGGCAACTGCTCGATGGGCGTGTGCAGATCGAAGTGGTAGCGCAGCGCCATCGCCTCAAAATACATCCGCGAGATCGAGTCGCCCTTGATATTGCCCCAGCCGCTTGCCTGAATGCCGCCGTCATAGATCGACAGCGAGGGATCCGGGATAATCAACGCCGGATCGACGACCAGTCGATAGCCGAGGCCGGAGCAGGTCGGGCAGGCGCCCAGAGGATTGTTGAAGGAGAACAGGCGCGGAGACAGCTCCGGCATGGAAATGCCGCACTCCTCGCAGGCGTAGTTGCGGGAAAACAGCGTCTCCTCCCCCGTCTCCGGCTGCTGAATGATCACGAGGCCGTCCGCGTGGGACAGCGCCGTTTCGACGCTGTCGGTCAGTCTTCTGGTAATATCGCCGCGCTGAACCAGACGGTCGACCACGAGCTCGATCTTGTGCTTTTTGTTCTTATCCAGCTCGATCTGCTCATTCAGATCGTAGATGCTGCCGTCCACCCGCACTCTGGAAAAGCCGCCCCTGCGCGCATCCTCAAAGACCTTTGCATGCTCGCCCTTCTTGCCGCGGATGATCGGGGAAAGCACCTGAAAGCGCGTTCCCTCCGGCATCAGAAGCACTTTGTCTACGATCTGGTCGATGCTCTGACGGCGGATCTCCCTGCCGCATTTCGGGCAGTGCGGCACACCGACGCGCGCCCACAGCAGGCGCAGATAGTCATAGATCTCCGTGACCGTGCCGACCGTGGAGCGCGGATTCTTGGAGGTCGTCTTCTGGTCGATCGAAATCGCGGGAGACAGACCCTCGATCAGATCCACATCCGGCTTGTCCATCTGTCCGAGGAACTGACGGACATAGGCGGAAAGCGACTCGACGTAGCGTCTTCTTCCCTCGGCGTAGATCGTGTCGAAGGCAAGGGATGACTTGCCCGAGCCGGACAGCCCCGTGAACACGCACAGCGCGTTGCGCGGGATCTCCACGTCGACGTTTTTTAAGTTGTTTTCTCTTGCGCCCTTGACTAATATCGTGTCTCGCATCGAAAGCCTCCGCGTTGTTATTGTGAATGTATATTATAGCACAGCTTTTCTCTCGCGGCAACTGCAAACTGCAAGGAAATTTTCTTTGCTCTTGCGTTTTACGGCAAATTCAGTTAGAATAGAAGCAAGAAAACGACGTCTTCCGACACCGGGAGTTTTTTCCATAGTAAAATTCCCGCAGCTTCGGATACTACCAGGGAGGTGGAACGCATGCAGGAGCAGATGAAGCAAATATTGGAGCTGTTTTCGCAGCCGGTATTTTTCGTGCGCAACGGCAAGGTCTGCTGGCGCAACGGAGCCGCGCGTTCCCTTCTGGAGGAAGGAGCGCCGCTGACGTCCGTGCTGGAGGGCGGTGAAACGCTGTTTTCCGCCTGGGACCGTACCGGCACGCTGCTGCTTCCCTTGATGCTCGGAGGCAGATCGTACAACGCCTCCGTTCGCGCGTCGCAGGACGGGGCGCTGTTCGTTGCCAGCTGCAGCGACTCGGAAAGCGGCGCTTCCGCCGCCGCCCTGTTCAGTGCGTCCGTTTCCCTGCGCAAGCCGCTGCACGCCATGGTCAGCGCCGCAGACGAGCTGTTCGAGCAGCTTGGGCAGACCACCGGAGCGGAAGAGGCTGCCGCACGTCTGAACCAGTCGATTTATCAGTTTATCCGTCTTTGCAACCAGATGGCGGACGGGAGCGAGCTTCTGCTGCACCGCAAGACCCTGCGCCGTGCGCCGACCGACATGGCACTTTTTCTGCAGAGCTTCGTGGACGAAGTCACACCGCTCGTCCAATCCGCCGGGCGGACGCTGTCGTATACGCCGCCTGCCGTGCCGGTGAGTGCGGACGCAGACACTGCGCTGGTGCAGCGCGCGCTTTATAACCTGCTTGCCAACGCCTTGAGCTACACGCCGAAGGGCGGCACGGTAAGCCTTGCCGCGCGGAAAGAGGAGGAGCTGCTTCTCATCACCGTCAGCGACAGCGGAAGCGGCATTTCGCAGGATCTTCTCTCCTCTCTCTTCGACCGCTTCAGTCGGCAGGAGCCCGGCGATTCGCGGCGCGGCATCGGGCTGGGACTTTCGATCACCCGCGAGATCGCGCGGCTGCACGACGGTACGCTGACCGTCGCCTCCGGGGAAACCTGCGGCGCATCGGTGACCTTCTCGATGTCACTGAAGAAGACCGCCCTGCCGCTGCGTTCCGCCGGCATCGTCCTGCCGCCGTCCCGCTTCCATCAGGGTCTGGTGGAGCTTTCCGAGGTGCTGGACGCAAAAATGTACGATCCGAACGAAGTTCCGTAATATTTGCCCCCGCCGCGCCGTATATATACTGCGGAGGGATGAGCATGGCAAACGAGATCAATCGCGCCGAACCGCATGAGCTGCGGCTGGACAATCGGGAAAAGCTGTCCGTCAGCGGGGTGCGCGAGGTGGAAAGTTTCGACGAAAACGCCGTCGTGCTGCACACAGCGCGCGGCGTTTTAATCATCCGGGGCAGCGGTCTGCACCTGAAAACGCTCTCCATCGACGGCGGCGACGTGGCCGTGACGGGCAGCGTGGATTCTCTGTCCTATGAGGAGGCGCAGAAGGCAGGCGGCTTTTTTCACCGTCTGTTCGGCTGAATGGAGCTTTCGCTCGGCCTGCAGGGCAGGCAGTTCCTGCTTGCCGCAGCCTTGGGACTTGCCCTCGGACTGCATTACGATCTGCTGCGCGGTCTGCGGCGCGTCTTCCGGCGTCTGACCGTCGTTCTGGATCTCTGGTTTGCGCTGACGCTGCTGATCGGCAGTCTGCTCTTCGCGCTCTATGTTGGGAACGGAGAGTATCGGATCTTCATGCTGCTCGGCACGGCGCTCGGCATGGCGGTCTATTTTCTGACGGTCAGCCGTCTGATTCTGCCGTTGAGCATCCAATTTTGGCGCATTCTGACCTGCCCGCTTCGTCTTCTCGGGCGATTTTTCGGAAAATTTCTCGAAAAAATGAAAAATTTTGCAAAAAACATCTTTTCAAGCGAAAGAAAATCGTTTACAATAGAGAATAGACTGAAAATGTCGCCATTTTTCAAGGAGGAGGGTACCCGAGATGCGTCGTTCTTCACGCGCCACGGTTTTCATCATCGGAGCGGTCGTGCTGTTCGCGATCGTGATGCTCGTCACCCTCCAGCCGAAAATCAGCGCGCTGAAATCCGAAGGCGCGGCACTGTCTGAACAGATCGCTGCGCTGGAGCAGTCCAACCGGGCCGCACAGGCGAAGCTGGACGCGCTCGGCACGGACGAGTCCGTCATCGCCATCGCGCGTGAAAAGCTGAACCTTGCGTTTGAAGACGAGATCGTCTTCGTCGACCGAAACCGATAAGAAAGCATAAAAAGTCCCTCCTCGGAGGGGCTTTTCAAGTATTGATACTAGACTTCGATAAAATGCTTTAAAAAGCATTTTATAGCGCCGAGGGCGCGTCGAAGTCTGCATGAGACGGCTTTTCAGCGCGTTGCGCTGAAAAGGCTGTGCGTAGCACAGCAAAATTCAATTAAATATTTTAATTGAATTTTAGTATGAGGTAATCCTATGAAACACGTATTGATCACAGGCGGCAGCCGGGGGATCGGCGCCGCAGCCGTTCGTGCCTTTGCGCAGGCAGGCTGCCGGGTCACCTTTTTCTACGAAAAACACCGCGCGCAGGCGCAGGCCGTCGCCGCCGAAACCGGCGCGCAGGCGATCTGCTGCGACGTGACCGACGGCGAAGCAGTCAAGGCGGCAGTCGCCTCGATCGCGCCGGTCGACGTTCTGATCAACAACGCGGGCGTCGCCCACTACGGTCTGATCTCGGAAATCACGGAGCAGGAGTGGGAGCATCTGTTCTCCGTCAACGTCGGCGGCGTCTACCGCTGCGTCAACGCCGTGCTCCCCGCCATGCTGCAAAAGCAGTCCGGCTGTATCCTGAACGTCGCCTCGATGTGGGGGCAGGTCGGCGCGTCGTGCGAGGCGGCTTACTCTGCAAGCAAGGGCGCGGTCATTGCGCTGACCAAGGCGCTGGCACAGGAGCTTGGGCCGTCCGGCATCCGAGTAAATTGCGTCTCCCCCGGCGTCATTCTGACCGATATGACCGCCCGCGTCGGCGAGGACGTCCTGTCCGATCTGGCAGAGCAGACGCCGCTCGGCAGGAACGGCACCCCGGAGGACGTCGCTGCGGCGCTTGTGTATCTGGCGGAGGCGAACTACGTCACCGGACAGATCCTGCCGGTCAACGGCGGCTTTGTGGTCTGACCGGGCATCGTCCACAAGATATGGGAGCAAGCCAAATTTAACCGCCGAAATTCTCTTATTTTCGGCATCCGGGATCGCTTGCTCCGCCGGGACGCGTATGTTATAATGTTTCCTACGATATATACAAGGGAGAATCCGGACCATGCAAGGCGTTGCACTGACAAGTGAAGAACTGCGGAAGCTGCTGTCCTGCGGCTGTCCGGACGCGGTGGCGCTGTATCTCTACCGCAAGGCGGAGCAGCCGCTCGAGACGGCGCTGGACGCGCTGCATTTTACCGTACCGCAGATGGTCGGCGCGACGGAGTGCCTCAAGCAGCTCGGCCTGTGGGAATCGGCGCCTCGCCCGACGCTTCAGCCGGAGCGTCCCGTCTATTCCGAGGTCGACCTGAACCGCGCGCTGCGCAGCGCGTCGTTCAAGAAGCTGGTCGGCGAGGCACAGCGGATGCTCGGGCGCACGGTATCCACGGAGGAATTAAAAACCCTGCTCGGATTCTCCGATTATCTGCATCTGCCCGCCGACGTGATCGGACTCTTGCTCTCTTACTGCGTGGAGCGCAACCGTCGGAAAGGCATTCGCTCTCCCTCGATGCACACCATCGAAAAAGAGGCCTACCACTGGGCGGACGAGAACATTGACACGCTGGAGGCCGCCAGCTTTTACGTGCAGTCCCAGCTGCAGCTCCATTCCCGCATCCAGCAGCTGCGCCTGCACATGCAGATCGAGCAGCGCCGCCTGACCAGTCAGGAGGAGCAATATCTGACAAGCTGGATCCAGATGGGCTTTCCCGATCGGGCGATCCACCTTGCCTATGCGCGCACCTGCGAAAAAACCGGCGGTCTGCGCTGGGCCTACATGAATTCAATCTTAAAAAGCTGGCATGAAAAGAATCTGCATACGCCGCAGGAAATCGCCGCCGGCGACGTTGCGCCGACAGTCTCCCAGGCGAAGGGAAAGCAAGCTGCCTACCAGCGTCACGGAGACAAGCTGACGCCGTTGGCGCAGCGGGCTGTGCAGAAAGCGCTTGCCGAAGGGCAGGAGGAGGATGAAGATGGCATACAGCGAACAGGTCCTGCGCCGCGCCAGGGAGCGTCTGGAGCAGGCGAAGGCGGAGCAGGAACGCGAAAATGACGCGCACCGCAAGGACGCCTATGCGCGCTATCCGCGTCTGGAGGAGATCGACCGTGAGCTGCGCCTGACGATGACGCAGCTGATGGCCTCTGCTCTGCGGCAGGGTGAAGACCCTTCGCAGGCGATCGCGCAGATCCGCGACCGGAATCTTGCGCTGCAGCGCGAGCGGGAGTGGATTTTGGAGGCGGGCGAATTTGAAGAGGGCTATCTCGACGATGCGCCGGTCTGCACCAAATGCGGCGGCCTCGGCTACGTCGGCTCGCAGATGTGCTCCTGCCTGCGCGAGCTATGCCGTCAGGAACAGAAAAAGGAGCTGACGAGCCTGCTCGGCAGCGGTCGGGAAACCTTCGACAGCTTCCGTCTGGATGTCTATCCGGACGCCTACGACCCGAAGCTCGGTGCCTCGCCGCGTCAACTGATGAAATCCAATTTTAATATCTGCCGCCGATACGCGCAGAGCTTCGGTCCCGGCAGCGGCAGCCTGCTCTTTTCCGGGGCGACCGGTCTGGGGAAGACCTTCCTCTCGGCCTGCATCGCACGTCAGGTCGCAGATCGTGGCTACAGCGTCGTGTATGAGACGGCGATCCGCCTGTTTTCCGACTTTGAAGCGGAAAAATTCGGCGGTGCGGCGGAGGAAAACCGCGGCAAAAGCCGCAAATACCTCGATTGCGACCTGCTGATCATCGACGATCTTGGGACGGAGATGACGACGCAGTTTACCGTCTCCATGCTGTATCACCTGCTGAACACCCGCATGATGGAAAACCGCGCCACCATTATTTCGACCAATCTCGCAGACACCGAGATCGAAAACCGTTACAATCCGCAAATCGCGTCGCGTATCATCGGCACGTTCCGACTGGTGCAATTTGCCGGCGAGGACATTCGCCGCAGATAGGAGGACAATATGAAAGTTTTACTGTTGAACGGGAGCCCCAACGCGCACGGCTGCACCTATACTGCCCTGCGTGAGGTCGCGAAAACGCTCGAAAAGCACGAAATCGAAGCAGAGATCTTCCAGATCGGCACGAAGCCCGTTGCCGGCTGCATTGCCTGCCGCACCTGCAAGAGCGGCCAGCCATGTATCTTCAACGACGGCGTGAACGAGCTTGCCGCCCGGCTGGATGAATTCGACGCGATCGTCGTCGGCGCGCCGGTCTACTACTCCGGCCCGAGCGGTCAGTCTACTGCCTTCCTTGACCGTCTGTTTTACAGCGCGAGTGCGAAACTGCGCGGCAAGCCCGGCGCAGCGGTCGTTTCCTGCCGCAGAGGCGGCGCAAGCGCGTCCTACGACCGGCTGAATAAGTATTTCGGCATCAATTCCATGCCGATTGTCACCTCGCAGTACTGGAATCAGGTCCACGGCAACACGCCGGAGGAGGTCCTGCAGGATGAAGAGGGCATGCAGACGATGCGCACGCTTGGCGAGAACATGGCGTGGCTCTTAAAGTGCATCGAAGCAGGCAAGGCTGCCGGCGTCCCCGCGCCGACGCAGGAAGCGTACGTACACACGAATTTTATCCGCTAAACAATAGCGAACCGCCCCGTCCATTCGGACGGGGCGGTTCGCTATTGTTTGATTACAACCTCTGCGAAATCGCGAGCTGGCGATTCTTATAGTCCGGATCGTCGGAAACGTCGCGCAGAACGGTGATCTCCGGCGGCAGCTCCACGCTGTCGCTTTCCGCGTAGCGGAACATGATTGCCTTGTCCTCGCAGAAGGGATAGACGTCGATCTCAAAACGCTGATCGCGATAGGTGAAGCGATACTTGATCTTATGCACCTGATGCAGCGCCGGATCGCCCTCCATGAGATACTGGATATAGTCCTTCTGGGAGATCGTCTTCTCGGTGTCCCACTTCGTGCCGTCCTTCATCAGATGCTTTTCGGTGTAGAAGTAAAGGTACTCCGTACCGTTGCGCTGCTGCCGTACGCGGCGCTCCACGCCCGGCTTCGTCTCGCGCAGATAGGTCTGCATCATGTCCAGTGCTGCGGTATTGTAGGAAGCGGCCAGCTGCTCCATATCGGGCAGGGCGATCAGGTACTTCTTCTTGCGCGGCATCGGCTCCGGCTCGCCGACGACACGGAAGATCTCCTGCAGGGCGCGCTTGATCTTGTCGGCAAAATTCACGGAGTTGTCAATGATCTTGAGGTTAGGGTGCGAGCTCCATGCGCGCAGCGTACGGTCGTCGAGATCCCGTGCCTCCTCCAGCGTCTCGGTTCGCGCCTTGTTGTTGTAGCTATACGCAAACTCTGCCCCCTTGGCGCAGGTAACGAGATGGAGGACCAGATCGTAGTGGGTCAGAATTTCCGCCTCGGTGAGGCCGAATTTTGCCAGTGTCGCGACAAAGTCCTCGTCGGAAATATACGCCTTGTCGTCCATAACCGCGCGGTCGTAGATGATCAGGATCTTCTCTTCGGGGACGATCTGTGCTGCGTCAAGCGCCAGCTTTTCCTTGTGCAGCTGGTCGGCAATGACGAAATCCTGGAATGCCAGCATCGACATACAGTTGTCAAACGGCTTGATGTGAAACTGGGAGATCAGCTCCGAGGCTGTCTCGGGGATCGTGATGACACGCCAGCCGTCCTCCGTGAACAGCTTCATCACGTGGCTGGTCAGCGTCGTCTTGCCCGCGCTGGGGCCGCCCGTCAGGACGATTCTGACAATTTGTTTTTCCATGTGCAACCCGCCTTTCCAAGAATCTGACAATGTATTTTACCAGATATTAAAAGTAATTTCAAGTGGATTCTATCCCGCCGACAAAAAAGCGCCGAATTCAGCGACCGTCTTGAAATACAGGTCGCAGTTTTGCCGCATGAACTGCTCGATCTGCGGTATGTCGTTCGCCCAGCCCGCCGCCGCAAAGCGAATGCCTGCGGCGCGCGCCATGTCGTAGCCGGGCTTCAGATCGTCCAGCACAAGCAAGTCTTCCCTGCCCAGTCCGAGCTGCTCCATGATGCTCTGCAGCGGATAGGCGCTCGGCTTGCGCTGATGGACCGGCGTTTCCCAGCCGAAGACCATATCCGGCTCCGGCAGCCCGTTTGCCCGGTAATCACGCAGAATGTTCTTTGACAGCGAATGGGACACGACACACAGCAGTCCGCCCGCGTTTTTGTGCGTCCACAGGATCTCGCGCATTCCCTTGTAGACCTGCGGGATATGCTCCTGCACATAGGCGTCCCAGAAGCGATGCTCCTCGCGGAGCATCTCGTCGTCCATGCCGATCTCGTCGCGGAACAGCTCCAGCGTACCGGGAGAAAAATTCTTCAAAAAATACTCCTCGAGCGTGTAGTGAAGCTGCGGATAATGGATCGCCATAAACTCGCAAAAGCTCGGGAAATGCACCGTTGCCGTGCTGTTGACAACGGTATCGTCGTGATCGACGACCAAACATGGATACTTCATTGCTCGCCTCCAAATGATCTGTCGTGATTATAACAAATCTCGACAGAAAAAGCAAGAAAACAGCGCCGCGCTGCGGGAATCCGCAGCGCGGCAATTGTTACATTATTCCGCCATGGCGCGGTAGAGGAAGGTCACGATCTGCCCGCGCGTGCAGGTCGCGTTTGGGCTGAACGTCGTCGCGCCCGTGCCGTTCGTGATCTGCGGCTCGTGGCTTACCGCCCAGAGCACCGCCGTGGTGTAGTACTCGCCGGTCTTCACGTCCTTGAACGGGTTCGCCGTGCTCTTCGGCTGCGGCTCGCCCCCCGCGCGCCACAGGAAGGTCACAACGTGCGCGCGTGTGCAGGGGGCGTTCGGGCTGAAGGTCGTTGCGCTCGTGCCGGTGGTCACGCCGTTCTCCGCAGCCCACAAAACCGCCTTGTAATAGTAATCACTTTCCTTGACGTCCTTGAACGGATTGTCCGAACGCTTCGGCTCCGGGCAGCCGTTGGCGCGCCACAGGAAGGTCACGACCTGTCCGCGCGTACAGGCGGCATTAGGGCTGAACGTTGTCGCGCTCGTGCCGTTCGTGATCTGCGGCTCGTTCCCGACTGCCCAGATCACCGCGTCGTAGTAATAATCCTCTGCCTTGACGTCCTTGAAGGGGTTTTGTGTCACGGGCGGCTTGTACCCCGGATCCTTTGCGCCGCAGACGGTGCAGACGCCGTCAACGTAGCTGTGCGGGAGCATCGGAACGACCTCCTGCGCAACCTTGTAGTCGCAGCGCGCGCAATGGCTTCCTTCCGTCAGACCGGTTTCGGTGCAGGTGGCAGGCTTCGCCGCGTCTACGACGAGGTCGTGCCCCAGCGCGGCGACGTAGTCGGCAACGTAGCTGTCGCCGCAGACGCAGGTGTAGGTCGTATAGCCCTGCTCCGTGCAGGTCGGCGCCGTCACGGTCGCCGTGTAGGAGTGGACGTGTGAAAGCTCCGGGACGTATTCCTTTCTCGTCTCGCCGCAGCGCTTGCAGGTGAAGGTCTTTTCGCCGGGCGTCGTTTCCGTCGGCTCGACGGTGATGACGCCGTCATCCCAGTCATGCCCCAGCGCGGGAACGTTCTCCTGTTCGAGGCGGTAATCGCAGCGCGTGCAGTACTCGCCGGCGGTCAAGCCGGCCTCGAGGCAGGTCGCCGGGACTTCCCCGAGCATCACGATATCGTGTCCCAGTGCGGGGATCGCCGTCTCGGAAACCGTCTCGCCGCAGTCGTCGCAAACCGTTCTGTCATAGCCCGGCTCGGTACAGGTCGCGTCTGCGTGTTCCGAATGGGTATGCGGATGGAGGCAGGGGGCGCAGTGGATTTCCGCGCCGGTGAGACACTCGTTCATTTCTCCGACGGTGATTTTGTTCCATTTTGCTTCAATGCCGCCGTAGAAAACGTCAGTCAGCTTGAAGCAGTCGAGGAAGGCCGCCTGCCCGATGCTCGTCACGCTTTCGGGGATCGTCACGCTGGTCAGCGCGCCGCAATAGGCAAATACGTACGAGCCGATGCCCGTCAGGCCGCTGCCGATCGTCACACTCGTCAGCCCGGAGCAGCGGTAGAACGCCCAGTCGCCGAGGCTTGTCACGCTGTCGGGGATCGTAACGGCGGTCAGCTTCTCACAGCCGTTGAACGCATCCTTGCCGATGCTCGTCACGCCCTCCGGGATCGTCACGCCCGTCAGCCCGGAGCAGCCTGCAAAGGCGCTGCTGCCGATGCTCTTCACGCTGTCGGAAATCGCCACAGCCGTCAGTCTGGTGCATAATTGGAACGCGCCGCTGCAAATGCCCGTCACGCCGTTTGCGACGGTGGCGGTGCGGATCGAGCCGCTGTAATCCAGCCACGGGCTGCTCGTCATCTCCCCCGTGCCGGTGACCGTCAGAACGCCGCTCGTTTTGTTCAGCTCCCACTTTACGCTCTCGCCGCAGGTGCCCGAGACGATGTCGTCAAAGGGATCGGGCGGGAGGATGATGTCCGCGCTCGCGGTCAAAAACGCAGCAGGCAGCAGCGCGCAAAGCATTGCTGCCGCAAGCAGGATCGAAAGAATGCGCCGTTTCATATGGTTTACCTCCGAAAGAGTTTAATTCGTTCTGTATTCTGCCGGAACGGTATCCAGCTCACCGCTCGCGGAGAAATAGTAGTCCAGCATCGCCTTGGCGATCTTGCCGAGATTGCCGCCCTGCGCGCCCTTCTCCACGTAGACCATGATCGCGATCTGCGGATCGTCCGCAGGTGCGAAAATGACAAACGAGCCGTGGTCAGAGCCGCCGGAGCCGTGCTCTGCGGTGCCGGTCTTGGCGCAGACCGTAATCGGATAATCGAAGAATATGGTAGAAGCCGTGCCGGTCTTGGCGGACATCTTCATGCCGTCGATATACGCAGAGTACGCCTCGTCGTTGATCTCGAACTGATTGAGGATCGTCGGCTCCGTCTGATAGACCAGCTCCTCATAGTCCGACGAAAGCACACGGCGCAGGAAGGTCGCCTGATAGCGCGTGCCGCGGTTGGCAAGGGTGGCAACGTAGGAGCAGAGCTGCATCGGTGTGTAGCGGTGCTCGGACTGGCCGATGGCCGCCTGCACGAGGTCGCCGCCGTACCAGACGGAATAGTCGCCCTGATACAGCGCATCCTTGACCTCTGGATTGGCTCTGCGTCCGACGGATTCGGGCAGCTCGATGCCCGTATGCTCGCCGAGGCCGAATTCCTTTGCCGTCTGGTCAATCAGGTCGATGCCGGTCAGCCAACCGAGCTCGTAGAAGAAGTAGTTGCAGGAGACCTCCAGCGCGCGCCGGACATCCAAAACGCCGTGCGTCGCCTTTGCCGTCGTCCATAACATGCAGCGCGGCCAGTAGCCGACGTCCGCAAAGCGCATATAGATACCCTCATCCCTCACCTGGAAGTCGGGCGAAACGATGTTGTTGTTCAGCGCGGCGACCGTCGTGACCATTTTGAAAACCGAGCCGGGCGGATAGGTCGCCGTCAACGCGCGGTTATACAGCGGGTCAAACTTTTCGTGCGTGATCTCGTCGTAATCCTCAAAGAAGCGGGACAGATCGTAGGTCGGATAGCTCGCGCAGGCAAGCACCTCGCCGGTCTTGACCGACATGGCGACGACCGCGCCGCCCTCGGCGTCCATGCCCGCCTGCTTCGCGCCGATGCCGTTCTCGCGCAGGTCGAGGATCAGCTTTTCCAGCTCGTCCTCCGCAACCTTCTGCAGGTTGATGTCGATCGCCAGCTCAACGTTATTGCCGGCGACCGGCTCCTTGATATAATGCTCCTCGACGATCTTGCCGTCCTCGGTGATGACGGTCTCGCGCAGGCCGTCCGTGCCGTGAAGCTCCAGCTCAAACGCCTGCTCCAGACCCGCCTGTCCGACCTTTGCGTCCATTTCATAGTCGTAGTCTTTATAGAACTCCCACTGCTCCCCGTTCATATCGCCGACGTAGCCGAGGATGTGCGCGGCATAGTCCGTGTGGTATTCGCGCACGGTGGAGGTCGTCACGCCGACGCCCGGGACGTTCAGCTCCATCAGGGAGGCAAGAGAGACGGCGTCGATATCGTCGACCAGCTCGTAAACCGGCAGGTTGGTGCAGTGCCGCAGCTCCAGCTCGTAGCGCACGGAAATGACCGTTCTGATCTCCTCCTCCGTCCAGGTATCGGGCAGATGGTAGCGCTCCCGCAGGCGGCGCACCAGCTGCGGCGCGGAGATGTCGATGTCCCAGTCGCGCTCGTTCAAATAGTCGCGGAAATAACCGTTCCACGCCGAGGAGTACTGGCCGGTCGTGTATTCATAGGGTTTCTCCCGGGTGACCGGGAAATGGTCAATGATCGGCAGATCCAGCTGACGGCAGAGATTGGTCAGCTGCCGCAGGTTTTCATTCGGATCCTCCGAGCTGAACAGCACGTCGTAGAACAGCATGATGTTGAACGAAGCGCGGTTTGCGATCAGCACATTGCCGTTGCGGTCGAGGATCTCGCCGCGCGCGGCCGTCACGCGGGTCCAGTAGGTAAACGTGTTGGTGGCGTTTGCCGATTTGGCTGCGCCCTCCTTCACCTGCAGCCCGTAAAGGCGGACGGTGAAGACGCCCATCACGATCACGATCAGCAGGACAAGCGCGAGAATGCGGAAAGAGTATTTACTACGATTCATAGGCATCTCCGATCTTTTCGATGCGCTTGACCAGCAGATAAACCAGCGGCTGCGCAAGGGCGGAAACCAGCACACACGGGATCAGATCCGTCAGAAAACGGCTGCCCGCCATGGTGTCGAAAAAGTACTTGAACAGGAAGATCGCGGTCTGCTCGGTAAAGAGCGTCACGACCGTGACGGCAAGGCAGGGCAGAAAACGGTTTGCCAGCACCGCGCTGCACAGGAGGCTTCCCAGCACCGGCACGACCGTCAGCACCGCAATGCTGATGCTTCCCTCGTCTGCGCCGGAAAAGCACCAGAACAGGGAGGTCAGAAGCGCAAACAGGCCGCCGCGCTCCGCTCCCTCGCGCAGACACACACAGGTGATGACCACGGGGACGAGATTCGGCTGTACGCCGAACACGGTATGATTGCCGAAGACCACCGTCTGCAGCATCATGGCAAACAGGAACAGCAGCGTATAGAGCGTCCAGCGCAGGATATGCAGCCATTGCTTCGGCGTTATATATAATTTGTCCAGCACTGCCGTTCCTCCCTTCGTTTAGCCTTCGTTTTCTATGCTCGCTTCGGTTGATTCCGTCGCTTCGTACTGTTCGCTCACGAAATCCGTGATGATAAAAATCTGCTCCAGCGTGTCGAAATCCGCCGCCGGATTCAGCAGGGCGTATTTCGCAACGCCCGTCTCGTCATAGCCGGCGTCGATCACATAGCCGATGATCAGATCCTTCGGATAGACCGTGGAGCCGGTGGTGACGACCTGGTCGTTGTTGCGAAGGACGGCCTCACTGGGCAGATAGATCATGCGGAGCTTTCCCTTTTCACCGGAAGTGATCGCGCCCTGCACGACGCCGGTATGGCCGGAGGAGGCAAGGCTCGCGCTGATCTCCAGCGAGGTGTCCATGACGGTGGTGATGACCGCCCAGTTCGCGCCGATCTCGGTGATCAGTCCGACGACCTGCCCGTACTGCGTCACGGCGACCATGCCCGTTTCCAGACCCGCGTTCGTTCCCTTGCCGATCGTGAAGGTGCTCTTCCAGTTGGAGGAATCCCACGAGACGATATAGGCGTCGCAGTAATGGTAATCGTCGTGCTGTCTGCTCAAATTCAGCAGCTCGCGCAGATAGGCATTCTCACGCTCCAGCCCGTCCGCGCTGCGGATCTGATCCTCGATCTCCATGATCCGCTGCTCCAGATAGGCGTTTTTCGCTTCCAGCGCCTCATAGCCGAAAATGTAGTTATAATAGCGTTCGATCTGCCGCGTGATGGAGCTAAAGCCGCCGCGAATCGGCGTCAGAACCGTCTGCACCGCCTTCTCCATCCACGTCGTTCCGAACAGACCCGATGCGATCGCCGTCAGCATCGCCAAAATCAGCGCCATCACCACGATCAGCTTGACGCGTCCGCTCCAATGTTTTTTCAATCCGATCACCTCAACAGCCCATCAGCTTGACGCCGTAGCCGCGGAGCATATCCGCAAGCGTACAGACGGGCAAGCCCATAACGTTGTAAAAATCGCCGGTTATTCCTTCAATGAAAATCGCAGCCCGTCCCTGCACCCCATAGGCGCCGGCCTTGTCCATCGGCTCGCCGGTCGCGACGTAGGCGCGGATCTCCGCATCCGCCAGCGGGCGGAAGCGCACGGCGCTCACCACGGTCTTCGTCTCCGTCCGGCTGCCGCAGCGCACAGTCACGCCGGTCATAACGTGATGCTCTCTGCCGGAAAGGCGGCGCAGCATCCGTTCGGCGTCCTCCCGATCGTGCGGCTTGCCCATCACGGCGCCGTCCAAAACGACGATCGTATCCGCAGCGACGATCACGTCGTCCGCGCTGCACATCGGAAGCACCGCTGCCGCCTTGCGCCTGCTGACGTCCGCCACCTCGCCGAACGGGTCGCCGTCCGGGCGCATCGTTTCATCCGTCGGCGCGGTGAGGACGGTAAATTCCAGTCCCATCCGTTCCATCAGTTCTCTCCTGCGCGGAGAGGACGATGCAAGAATTATTCTCATACTGTCTCCTTATTCTACGCCGCGCTGATACAGCCCGCGCGTGAAGCCGCCTGCTTCAAAGTGCGCCTCGCCGCGATAGTCGGCAAGGACGCCGTCGATCTCCGCAGGATTCTCTGTGGTAAAGCTCAAGCGCAGCGCCCACAGCCCGAGGCCGCGAAGCTCCGACTTTTTGTCGAGCATGTACAGCTTCTTGCCGTTGAGGATCACGCTGCGGCAGGTGCCGCAGTCGCGCACCACGCGGAATTCCTCGCCGATGCGGTCAATCAGCTTGGTATTGCCGCTCTCGCACGAGCAGATGCCCGCGCGGTTTCTCATCAGGCAGTTCTCCGTCAGCATCAGCGGCAGCCGGCCGTAGACGATCATCTCCGTCGGCAGCGGCTTGGAAAGGTCGCGGATCTGCGGCAGGCTCATTTCAAACGACGCCGTCGCGCTCACCATGCCGAGCTGCTTCGGCAGGGTCATGGCGCGGGAATTGTAAAGATTCAGGCCGAAATCGCCCGCGATCTCAAGTCCTCTCGACTGTGCCGCCGAGATCTGCCCGAGATTGCCGAGCAGGACGCGGCGGATGCCGACCCGGGGCAGCTGATCGAGCCGCGAAAGCAGCGCGGACATCTCGTCGTCCCGCACCACGCGGGGCAGGATCGCCGCGACGGTCATATCCTTGCACAGCTCGGTATAAACCTTCGGGTGTGCGACGATCTCCGAAAGCGGCGCGTACAGCACGGCCGGTGCCATATAGCACAGCTTCGGCGTGATCTGCTCGGTCTTGAGCACGCTGACCGTCAGCACGGGCGCGCTCTTGCTGCCGCTAAAGTGCTGCGGCTCGGCATATGTCCCCGTTTCGACCTTCTCGCTTCTGGCGCGCAGCGCGGTCAGCTTTACCAGCGCCTCCCGGCGCAGGCGGTTGATCTCCGCTGCGGAAACGCTCAAGCCCGGGTCAATTCGGCAGCGTACGCCGGTGCAGACATAAGGCGTACCGCCCGTCTTTGAAAGACGCTCTGTCAGCTCCGTCTGCGTCAGATCTCTGTAACGCGCAGGCTCGGGCAAGCCGCCCTCGACCTTGCTGACGTTGCCGAGCGCATCCTCCGCAGCAAGCATGATATTCTGCCCGGCGGAAATGATGGCGTAAAACTGCACCGGGACGCGGGAGGGCTCGACGTTCTCGTAGGACGCTCTTGCAGCCTGCATAAGCTGCCTGCTGCCCTCTTCGGTCGAGCGGACGCCGAACATCTCCGGTCCGATTCTCTGTTCATAATAGCCCTGCGTAAAGCCCTGACGGGAGAAGATCGCGCGCAGGGCGCGCTTGCCCTCGTCGCTTGCGGCTCCCTCGTCGAGAGCGCGGCGGTAGACGCTCGTGACCGTCGCGACGTATTCCGGGCGCTTCATTCGTCCCTCGATCTTCAGGCTGGCCACGCCGATGCGCTCCAGATCCTGCAGATAGTCGATCAGGCAGTTGTCCTTGAGACTCAAGGGATATTTTTCCTCAAAACGGTCGAAGCCATACGGCAGGCGGCAGGGCTGTGCGCAATGGCCGCGATTGCCGCTGCGCCGTCCGATCACGCCGGACATATAGCACTGCCCCGAATAGCACATGCACAGCGCGCCGTGGACGAAGACCTCGATCTCGACGGGGCTGCTGCGGCAGATGAACGCAATCTCCTCGCGCGGCAACTCACGTGCCAGCACGACGCGGGAGACGCCCAGGGCGGCCGCCTGCTTGACGCCCTCCAGCGAATGGATGCTCATCTGCGTGGAGGCGTGGATCGGGACCGTCGGCGCGATCTCGCGGCACAGGGAAACAACGCCGAAGTCCTGCACGATAAAGGCGTCCACTCCCGCCTTTGCGGCGGCAGTGATCACCTGCGACACGGGACGCATTTCCCGGTCAGCGACCAGCGTGTTCAGCGTCAGATGCACCTTGACGCCGCGCACGTGACAGTAACGCACGATCTCCGGCAGCTCGTCCACTCTGAAATTTTTCGCGCCCCGGCGGGCGTTGAAGCCCTCCACGCCGAGGTAGACCGCGTCCGCTCCGTTGCAGACGGCGGCGCGCAGGGCGTCGATAGAGCCGGCAGGCGACAGTAATTCGATCATGTCAAAAACTCCCGAGCGTATAGAATCCGATTTTCAACAGCATACATTATAGCAAAAACGACGTGTAAATGCTACCGTTTTCCGCAAAATTCTCGAAATATTTACGTTTCCTTCACATCTGCGGCACTGTGCAAACGCGGAAAAATATGTTACAATAGCCCAAAAGGAGGGAAACCGATGGCAATTGGACAGGTTTGTCTGCGGCGCGGCGAGGAGCAGGACGTTCTGCACGGCGGGCTGTGGGTTTATGATAATGAGATTGACTGGGTGGACGACGCCTGCGCCGACGGCGAGGCGGTCGAAGTCCTCGACAGCCGTCTGCGATTTCTGGCAAAGGGCTTCTTTAACCGCAATTCCAAAATCGTCGTGCGCATTTTGACGCGCGATCAGGCAGAGCCGATCAACGCGGAATTCTTCCGCCGGCGCATCCTTGCCGCGTGGGAAAACCGGAAAAGCCTCGGGTTTTCCGATTCCTGCCGCGTGGTGTTCGGCGAGTCGGACGGTCTGCCCGGTTTGACGGTGGACAAATTCTCCGACTGTCTCTCCTTCCAGATCGTCTCGCTCGGCATGGAAAAGCACAAGCAGGACGTGATCTCCGCGCTGATCGGCATTTTTGCACCGCGCTGCATCTACGAGCGCGACGACGTCCCGGTGCGCGAAAAGGAGGGCATGGCGCAGATCAAGGCGTGTGTCTACGGCGAGGCGCCGCAGGAGCTCATCATCCGCGAGCACGATGCACACATGGCGGTTGACATCGTCAACGGGCAGAAAACCGGTCACTTCCTCGATCAGCAGGAAAACCGTGGGCGGCTGAAGCCCTACTGCAAGGGGAAAACGGTGCTGGATCTGTGCTGCCACACCGGCGGCTTTTCGATCCACGCCGCGCTCTACGGCGCAAAAAGCGTCGAGGCGGTCGACGTGTCCGAGGACGCCCTGCAAATGGTGCGGCAAAACGCGGAGCGAAACGGCGTTTCCGACGCCGTCACGACCGTATGCGCCAATGTATTCGACCTTGCGCGCCGCTACAGTGACGAGGGCAGGCGCTACGGCGTCGTGATCTGCGATCCGCCCGCCTTCGCCAAGAGCAAGCGCGCGCTGGAGGGAGCCTATCGCGGCTACAAGGAGCTGAACCTGCGCTGCATGCACCTGTGCGAGCCGGGCGGCATTCTGCTGACCTGCTCGTGCAGCCAGTTCATGACCCAGCCGCTGTTTGAGAAAATGCTGCGCGAGGCAGCGGCCGACAGCGGCAGAACGGTGCGTCTTCTGGAGCGGCTGACTCAGTCGCGCGACCATCCCGCCGCGCTGAACGCGGAGCACGCGCTGTATCTCAAGGGCTGCATCCTGCAGGTATTGTGATTTTCGACGTTTTATGTTATAATATAAAGTTGAGGTGATGCGATATGTACGAGATCATCGAAGCGATCGTCCGCAGGGCGGGCGGGATCATTCTCGGCGCGAAGCACATTGACGAAAGTGTGCAGGAAAAGTCCTCGCACTGCGATCTGGTCACAAAATACGACGGCATGGTGCAGGAGTACCTGCGCGAAGCGCTTCTGACCGCCTTTCCGGAGGCAGGCTTCTACGGCGAGGAGGAGGAAGTGCATGATATTGCAGGAAAAAGCGCCTATTTTATCGTCGATCCGATCGACGGCACGATGAATTTTGTGCGCCACGCAAAGCACAGCTGCATTTCCGTCGGTCTGATGAAGGACGGCCGGATGGAATACGGCGCGGTCTATCAGCCCTACACCGATGAAATGTTCACAGCGCAGCGCGGACGCGGCGCGTTCTTAAACGGCAGCCGCTTGAAAATGCGCGACGTTCCCCTTTCGGAGAGCATCGCCATGTTCGGCAGCGCGATCTACTACCGCGACACCATCCCCGCAACGGCACGCCTGATGCAGGAAACGCTGCCACTGATCCTCGACTTCCGCCGCAGTGGCTCTGCCGCACTGGACATCTGCTACGTTGCCGCAGGCAGAGCGGACGTGTTCTTTGAGGCCTGCATCCGGCCGTGGGACTACGCCGCAGCCTCGCTGATCGCGCAGGAAGCCGGCGGCGTCGTCAGTGCGCTCGACGGCACGCCGCTTCGCTATATCGACCGCTGCTCCGTCGCGGTCGGAAGTCCGTCCAACTATCCCGAGCTGATCCGGATCGCGCAGCGCATCCTGCAGGAACCGGATATGAAAGGAAGAATCAAATGAAACGAAAGATGACCTTACTGCTTGCGCTTCTGATCGCGCTGTCTGTCCTGCTGCAGGGCTGCTATATCCCCCTCCTCCCCTCCGAGCAGACGGAGCCGACCGCGTCGCAGAGCATGTTCTCGTGGCAGGACTTTGCTGACAGTCTCCGCCCGACCGACCCGACCGATCCGACGGACGGACCGGATACGCCATCCGAGGGCGTAGTGCGCGACGAGCCGCTGCTCGCTCCGGTTTCCTTCGATCAGATGAAATACGCCCGGCCGGATACCGACGCGCTGTGCAAGGGAGTCGCGGACGTGCAGACCATGGTGGAAAACGGCAGCACGGCGCAGGAGGTGCTGGACGCCTTCGATCCGCTCTACGAGGACTATATCCGCTTCAACACGATGAGCACGATTGCCTACATTCACTACACGCTCGACCTCAACGACTCGTATTACGACGAGGAAAACCAGTGGTGTGAGGAGCAGTCTCCCCTCGTGGAGCAGGCGCTGGAAAAGTGCTACATCGCCATGGCGAAAAGTCCCATCCGCAACGCGTTGGAGCGGCTGGAATTCGGCGAAGGCTTCTTTGCCTACTACGATGAAAACGAGGTCTATTCCAACGACCGCGTGGTGGAGCTGATGCAGCAGGAAAGCGACCTGCAGACGAAGTACATGTCGCTGCAGAGTGATATGACGATCCAGTGGAAGGGAGAAGAGCGTCTGGTCGAGGAGCTGCTCGGCGGCGACGAGCTGTCCTACCCCGAGCTGCTGCAGGTCTACCGGCTGTATTACGACAAGTACAACCCGCAGGCGGCGGAGCTCTTTATCCAGATGATCGGCATCCGCAAGCAGATCGCCGCAGAGCTGGGCTACCCCAGCTACGCGGATTTTGCCTACAGCTTCTATTTTGACCGCGACTATAGCCCCGATCAGGTCAAAGGCTACACGGCGGACGTCGCCAAGGAGCTTGCCCCCTATTACTATGAAGCCCTCTACAACAGCTTTGAGAAAACGATGGATTCGGAAAAGGTCATGTCGCTTCTGAAGCAGACTGCCTACAGCTTCGGCGGTGAGATCGCCGAGACCTACGACTACATGGAACAGTACGACCTGTACGACATCACGGAGTCAACGAGCAAGATGCCCGGCTCGTATATGACCTATCTCTGGGCGTATGAGACGCCCTTCATGTACGTTTCTCCCACGGGCAAGATCGCGGACTTTCTGACTGCGGCGCACGAATTCGGTCATTTCGTCGACGGCTACGTCAACTGCAACGGCACGAGCTCGATCGACTGCAACGAGATCTTCTCCCAGGGTCTGGAATATCTCTCCTTGAGCCGCGCGGATCTGAACCGATCCGACCGGAGCGCGCTGACCGCCGCAAAGATCTCCGACGCGATCATCACCTTCCTCACGCAGGCGTGCTACGCGGAATTCGAGCTGCGAGTCTATGCCCTGCCCGAGGCGGAGCTGACGGCGGAGAAAATCAACGAGATCTTCCTTGAATGCAACGAGGAATTCGGCATGGGCATGACGGGACTTGAAAGCATCATCGCTCCCGGCTGGATCGATATTCAGCACTTCTTTATCGCGCCGTTCTACGTCATCAGCTACTGCATCTCCAACGACGCCGCTCTGCAGATCTATCAGGCGGAGCTGCGCAACGGCACGGGTCTGGAAACCTATCGGACGCTTATGAGCCTCTCCTCGGGCAACACGATCCTCGCGCTTTTGGAGCAGGCCGGTCTGTCCTCTCCGTTCAAAAAAGGACGCATGGCAGAGCTGGCGGATTTCTTTGACGAACAGCTTCACGGATAAGGAGTTTTATTATCATGCATGACGTGATCGCCGCCGTCGCGACGGGAGGAAAGGTCCCCTGCGCGATCGGCATTCTGCGGCTTTCCGGAGAGGGCTGCGCACGGGTGGCGGACAAGGTCTTCTCGCTCGACTGCGGGCTTTCTCTGACCGACGCGCCGAACCGCAAGCTGCTTCTGGGAAAGCTCCGCGACCGGCAGGGTCGCCTGATCGACCAGGCAATGGCGGTCATCAGCCGCGCGCCGCACAGCTACACGGGAGAAGATACCGTGGAGCTGCAGTGCCACGGCTCGCCTGCCGTGTTGGCGGCGGGGCTGGAGGCTCTGTTTGCCGCAGGCGCAAGGCAGGCTCTGCCCGGAGAATTTACCAAGCGCGCCTTTCTGAACGGCCAGCTCGATCTGACGCAGGCAGAGGCGGTCGTCGATTTGATCGACGCCGAGAGCGCCGACGCGGCCGCCAACGCCGCAGGTCAGCTCGGCGGCGCGCTGCTTGCGAGGATCGACCCCGTCTATCAGGAGCTGACCGACCTGTGCAGTCATTTTCACGCCGTGCTGGACTATCCCGACGAGGATATCGAGGACTTCGGCATTGAGGAGCTGGCGGAAACGCTTCGGCGCGCGCTGGCCGCGCTGGAGCAGATGCTCTCGACCTTTGCGCAGGGCAGACACCTGAAGCACGGCGTCAAAGCAGTGCTGCTCGGCAGGCCGAACGCCGGAAAGTCTTCCCTGCTCAACGCATTGGCGGGCTTTGAGCGCGTGATCGTCACTGAGATCGCCGGCACGACCCGCGACACCGTGGAAGAACCCGTCCGCATCGGAAGAGTGCTGCTCCGCCTGACGGATACCGCCGGCATCCGAGAAGCAAGCGATCAGATCGAAGCCCTCGGCGTCGCGCGGTCGGAGGCTGCCGCCAGGGAGGCCGAGCTTGCGATCTTCGTCTGCGACGCCTCCGAGCCGCTGAACGAAGAAGACCGGCGCGCCATGGAGGCTGCAAAGGCAGCGCCGAGGCACCTCGCCGTGCTGAACAAATCCGATCTTCCGCCCTGCGTCTGCGAAAGTGACCTTCCCTTCGGCACCGTAATCTCCCTCTCCGCCAAAAGCGGCGAAAATCTGGACGCGCTGAAGCAGACGCTGGAGGCGTGGTTTGCAGACGGCGCCGTCTGCGACGGCTCGATTTTGACCAACGCCCGCCAGTTCGGCGCGATCACCCGCGCCGCCGAGGCGATCCGTTGCGCACAGTCCGCCCTGCAGGGCGGCATGACGCCTGACGCCGTGCTGACGGACGCCGAGGCAGCCATGCAGGCGCTCGGCGAGGTCACGGGGCGCACCGTGCGCGAGGATATAACGAATCGCATCTTTGAACGCTTCTGCGTCGGAAAGTGAGAACCCATGAGAACCTGTTTTACGCTGCCGGACGGCTATGAAGAGACAGATTATGTAAACCTATACACCAACAGGCGTCTTTACCGCGCCTTAAATACCGCGTCGTTTCTGATCGGCGCGGCAGTCCTTGCCGTCGGCTATTTCTGGCAGGGCTTTGACGCCCTGCTCGCCCTGCTCAAGCGCGGTATGAGCGACTATTTGCTCTGGATCCTGATCCTCGCGGCGGGTATCATTGCTTTTTACACCCTGCACGAGCTGACGCACGGACTGTGCATGCGTCTGTTTTCCGGCATCCGTCCGCACTACGGCAAAAAGGGGCTGATGCTCTTCACGGGCAGCGAAGCATATTTCTGCCGTCGGGACTATGTGATTACCGCACTTGCGCCTGCCCTTCTCTTCACTCCCCTGTTCGCCCTGCTGACCGTTTTTTTGAAGGATGAGTGGTTCTGGCTCGCCCTCGGTCTGCAGCTTGCCAATTTAGGCGGTATCGTCGGAGACGTCTATATGACGGGAAAAGCGCTGCGCCAGCCGAAAAGCGCCCTCTTCCGCGACAGCGGCGTGGGCGTGACGATCTACACGGAGAAGCCATGATGGAAGAAGTTTTGAAAGCCGAAGCTGCGCGCCTCGGCGTCGCGCTGACGCAGGAGCAGCTTGCCCTGTTTCGCGCCTTTGCAGACGCGCTGCTCGAAAAAAACAAGGTCATGAATCTGACCGCCATCACAGAGCCGGAGGCGGTCGCAAAGCTGCACTTTGCCGACTGTCTGGAATTGCTGCATGTCGTCGACTGCCGAGGCAAGTCCGTCATCGACGTGGGCTGCGGCGCAGGCTTTCCCGGTGTGCCGATGAAGCTCGGTGAGCCGACGATCCGTCTGACCCTGCTCGACAGCCTGCAAAAGCGCGTCAACTGGCTGCGCGAAACACTGGAAGCACTCGGTGTTGAAGCGACTTGTATCGCTTCGCGCGCAGAGGAATACGCGGCAAGGGAGCAGTTTGATCTTGCCGTCTCCCGCGCCGTGGCAAGGCTGAACGTGCTGGCGGAGCTTTGCCTTCCCTTCGTGAAGGTCGGCGGATACTTCCTTGCCATGAAGGGCGCCGCTGCCGAAGAAGAGCTGGAGGAAGCGAGACACGCCCTGTACGTCCTCGGCGGGAGCGCGGAGCGCACGGTGGAATACGAGATCGACGGGATGACGCGCCGCGTGATCGTCATTCGCAAGGAGCGTCCGACGTACAACGCCTACCCCAGACGCTTTGCAAAAATCAAACAGCAGCCATTATAAAAGAAGGAACTGATCATCATGCGATATTTCGCAGGAGAATATGATATTGCCGTCGTCGGCGCAGGTCACGCGGGCATTGAGGCCGGACTTGCTGGCGCAAGGCTCGGACTGCGCACCGTGGTCTTCACCATCAACCTCGACGCGGTCGGCAACATGCCCTGCAACCCCGCCATCGGCGGCACGGGCAAGGGGCATCTGGTGCGCGAGCTGGACGCCCTCGGCGGCGAAATGGCAAAGGCGGCGGACGCCTGCTGCATCCAGTACCGGATGCTCAACCGCGGCAAGGGGCCAGCCGTCCACTCTCTGCGCGCGCAGGCGGATCGCCGCCGCTATCAGGAGCATATGAAGCACGTTCTGGAGCGCGAGAAGAATCTCGACCTCAAGCAGGCGACCGTCACCGAGATCCTGACGGAAAACGGCGCGGTCTCCGGCGTCGTCACCCAGCTCGGCGCGGTCTACCGTGCCCGCGCCTGTATCATCGCTGCCGGGACGTATCTGGACAGCCGCTGCATCACGGGCGACTGCTCGATCGCCTCCGGTCCGGACGGGATGCGCGATGCACCGGAGCTGACCGAAAGTCTCCGCGCGTTGGGGCTGCGGCTGCGTCGCTTCAAGACCGGCACGCCGCCGCGCATCAACGCAAGGAGCGTTGATTTTTCCAAAATGGAGCTGCAGCCGGGAGACGACGATCCCGAACCCTTCTCCTTTTCCACCAAAGCGCCGCCTGAAAACCGTGCGGTGTGCTATCTGACCTATACCAACGAGAAGACGCACGAAATCATCCGCGAGAATCTGGAGCGCAGTCCCCTCTACGACGGCTCGATCACCGGCGTCGGACCGCGCTACTGTCCGAGCATAGAAACGAAGGTCGTCCGCTTTGCCGACAAGCCGCGCCATCAGCTTTTTTTGGAGCCGTGCGGACTTTCTACCGACGAAATGTACCTGCAGGGCTTCTCCTCCAGCCTGCCGGAGGATGTGCAGCTCGCGATGCTGCACACCGTACCGGGTCTGGAGCATGCAGAAATGCTCCGTCCTGCCTACGCGATCGAATATGACTGCGTCGATCCCACCGAGCTGTACGCCACACTGGAGACAAAAAAAGTGCCCGGGCTCTACGGTGCCGGGCAGTTCAACGGCTCGTCGGGCTACGAGGAGGCGGCGGTGCAGGGCTATGTCGCGGGCGTAAACGCCGCGCTCAAGCTGCTCGGAAGGGAGCCGCTGATCCTGCGTCGCTCGGACGGATACGTCGGCACGCTGATCGACGATCTCGTGACCAAGGGCACGGAAGAGCCGTACCGCATCATGACCTCGCGCAGCGAATACCGATTGCTGCACCGGCAGGACAACGCCGACGAGCGGCTGACGGAGATCGGCTGCCGCGTCGGTCTGATCCCGCAGGAGCGTATGGACGAGGTGCGGAAAAAGTACGACGCCGTCCGGCGCGAGATGCGCCGTCTCGACGCCACGGGAACGCCCGCCACGCCGGAGCTGAACGCCTTTTTGCAGGCGCGCGGATCTGCGCCGGTCGTCAGCGCGGCAAGGCTTTCCGACCTGCTGCGCCGCCCGGAGCTGGACTATGACTGCCTCGCCCCCTTCGACCGCTCCCGCCACGCCCTTCCCCGTGAGGTCACGCAGCAGGTGGAGATCCGCGTCAAATACGAGGGCTACCTGCGAAGGCAGGAAAAGCAGATCGCGGACTTTGCCCGGGAGGAGGAACGCCTGCTGCCGCAGGATTTGGACTACAACGCCATCGGCGGGCTGCGTCTGGAAGCGCGGCAGAAGCTCTCGGAGATCCGTCCCCGCTCGGTCGGGCAGGCAAGCCGCATCTCGGGCGTCAGCCCGGCGGACGTCGCCGTGCTCCTCATCTGGCTGGAACGAAACGAAGCATAGAAAAACGGCTGTTGCACAGTTTCGTGCAACAGCCGTTCAGCGTGTCGAAAAACCCTTTTCGACACGCTGACAGGCTGTCAAAAAGTTCGGAAGACAAGCAACTCACGACCGTCGGCGTACATAGGTACGGTAGGTCGTGAGTTGCGCAGTAAGTCAAAATCCTTGCGAAGCAA
>JAFQZN010000048.1 GCA_017405865.1 Oscillospiraceae bacterium
AAGTCAAAATTCTTGCGAAGCAAGCTTTTTGCAACCTAAATTGTTAGAAAAACCTGAATAAAACAGAAAAACGTTTAAACAGGGAATAATCCAAAAATTGTTTTAATTATTTTGACGTTTACGGACTTTTTTGACAGTCTGAGGGTGCGCTGAGTTCAGCGCACCCTGTTTTACTGTTATTTACGCCTTGAAGCTGTCCTTCAAAAGGACGCTGCGGTTGAAGACCGGGTGGTCTGCGGTGCAGTCCTTGTTGTCCATGCAGAAGTAGCCGACGCGCATGAACTGGTAGCACGGCGCGGTCTTTTTCAAGCGCGCCTCGCCCTCTGCCGCATACTTTTTGATTTCGTCAAGCAGTGCCGCTTCGATCTTGCAGCCGCGCAGCACGGTCAGAGAGTTCGGATTCATGCACTCCAAAAAGTCCTTGTCCGGACCGTCCGGCTGCGGGTCGGAGAACAGATTCTCATACAGACGGACTTCTGCATCCGCGGCAGTCGCGGCGTCGACCCAGTGGATCGTTGCGCCCTTGACCTTTCTGCCGTCGGCAGGATTGCCGCCGCGGCTTTCGGGATCGTACTCGGCGTAGACCTCGACGACCTTGCCGTTTTCGTCCTTCTTGCAGCCCGTCGCGGTGACGAGATAGGCGCCCTTCAGACGCACCTCGTTGCCCGGATACATGCGCTTGTACTTCGGGATCGGGGTTTCGAGGAAGTCCTCCTCCTCGATCCAAGCCTCACGGCTGAAGGTGATGGAGTGCGTGCCCTGCTCGGGATGGACGGGATTGTTCTCGACCTCGAAGGTCTCGGACTGCCCCTCCGGGTAGTTGGTGATGATCAGCTTGACCGGATGCAGAACTGCCATGGTGCGCTCTGCCGTTTCGTTCAGATCCTCGCGCAGACAATGCTCCAGCAGCGCGTATTCCACCGTGCTGGCTGCCTTTGCAACGCCGATGCGCTCGCAGAAGTCGCGGATCGCGTGAGCGGTATAGCCGCGGCGGCGCAGACCGCACAGGGTCGGCATGCGCGGATCGTCCCAGCCGGAGACTCTGCCTGTCTCCACCAGCAGGCGGAGCTTGCGCTTGGACATGACGGTGTGGTCGATGCCGAGACGGGCGAATTCGATCTGGCGGGGCTTATGGTAGGGGATGGAGACGTTCGACACGACCCAGTCGTAGAGCGGGCGGTGCGCCTCAAATTCCAGAGAGCACAGCGAATGCGTGATCCCCTCGAGGGCGTCCTGAATGGGATGGGCAAAGTCGTACATCGGGTAGATGCACCATTTGGTGCCCTGCCGGTGATGGTTGATATTGCGGATGCGGTAGATGACCGGATCGCGCATGTTGAAGTTGCCGCTTGCAAGGTCGATCTTGGCGCGGAGCGTGCGCGTACCCTCGGCAAACTCGCCGTTCTTCATCCGCTCGAACAGATCGAGGTTTTCCTCCACGGAGCGGTCGCGGTAGGGGGAGATCGCAGGCTTACCGATGTCGCCGCGATATTCGCGGAACTGCTCCGGGGTCAGATCGCAGACGTAGGCAAGCCCTTTCTTGATCAGCTCGACAGCATACTCGTAGTCCTTTTCAAAATAGTCCGAGCCATAGTAGAAGCGGTCGCCCCAGTCGAAGCCGAGCCAGTGGATGTCGTCCTGGATCGCCTCGACGTATTCGGCGTCTTCCTTGGCAGGGTTCGTGTCGTCCATGCGCAGGTTCGTGATGCCGCCGAATTTTTCCGCCGTGCCGAAGTCGATGCACAGCGCCTTGCAGTGACCGATATGCAGATAGCCGTTCGGCTCCGGCGGGAAGCGGGTATGCACCTGCAGACCCTCAAACTGTCCGCCCGGTCCGATGTCTTCCTCGACAAAGGCCTCGATAAAGTTTTTTACCTCGGGAGTTTTGCGTTCTTCTTCCATCATTTTCGTCCTCTCGAAAAAAGATTGTTGATATTATATAACAGATTTCCCAAATCTGCAACGGTCGTTCCGTATATTTTGCCGAAAATTTCCTCCCGGACGGAAAACATTTTTGAAAACGGAAATTTTGGTTGCCAATTCGCGCGAATTATTATAGAATAGGGGAAGACAAAACCGTACGAAGGAGTGGTTTCCCATGAGCGAGCCGAAATACCGCCGCGTTCTGCTGAAGCTCAGCGGAGAGGCACTGGCGGGCGACGCCCACAGAGGCTTTGATTTTGATGTGATAGGTCGCGTGTGCGACGTCATCAAGCGCTGCGTCGAGGCAGGCGTACAGGTCGGCATTGTCATCGGCGCGGGGAATATCTGGCGCGGTCTGAAGGACGGCGGCGACCGCATGGAGCGCACCCGTGCAGACAGCATGGGGATGCTGGCAACGGTGATCAACTGTCTTGCGATGGCGGACTGTCTGGAGCAGCGCGGCGTCCCTGCGCGCGTGCAGACGGCGGTCGAAATGCCCCGCGTCGCCGAGCCGTATATCCGCAATAAGGCCGTGCGCCATCTGGAAAAGGGCCGCGTCGTGATCTTCGGCGGCGGCACGGGCAATCCGTTCTTCTCCACCGACACGGGCGCTGTGCTCCGCGCGGCGGAGATCAACGCAGACGTCATCCTGCTGGCGAAGAACGTGGACGGCGTCTATTCCGACGATCCCGTGAAGAACCCGAACGCCGTCAAGTTTGACGAGATCACCTACGACGAGGTGCTTGCACGGCGCCTGACAGTCATGGACAGCACCGCAACGTCTCTGGCAATGGACAACCACATTCCCATCATGCTCTTTGCGCTCAAGGATCCGGAAAACATCCTGCGCGTCGTGATGGGCGAAACAATCGGCACACTTGTGAAGGAGGAATTATAACATGTCAGCAGTAGATTTTAAGGAATTCAGCCGCAAAATGGACAAGACGCTCGAGATCCTGCAGGACGACTTCGGCGCGATCCGCGCAGGCAGAGCCAACGCCCGCGTTCTCGACCGCATCACGGTCGAATACTACGGCGTCGATACCCCGATCGGACAGGTCGGCACAATCTCCTCGCCGGACGCCAGAACGCTGGTCATCCAGCCGTGGGACGGCAGCCTGCTCAAGTCGATCGAAAAGGCAATCCAGGTGTCCGATCTGGGCATCAATCCGCAGAATGACGGCAGAATCATCCGTCTGGTCTTCCCGCAGCTGACCGAGGAGCGCCGCCGTGAGCTCGTCAAGCAGGTCAAGAAATACGGGGAGGACGCGAAGGTTGCCGTCCGCAACATCCGCCGCGACGCAATGGACTATATCAAGAAGCTCAAGAAGGACTCCGAGATCACCGAGGACGACCAGAAGAACGCCGAGAAGGATCTGCAGGATCTGACCGACAAGTATATCAAGAAGGTCGACGAGGCCTGCGGCGTCAAGGAAAAGGAGCTCATGGAGCTGTAAGGTTCTGAAATACGGCAGGCAGCTACCTGCGGGCAGCTGCCTGCTTTGAATTACGGGAGACTGTATGAGTCTTTTTAAGAAGAAAATCCACGCGGCCGACCGGCCTGTGCCGACGCATATTGCGATCATTATGGACGGCAACGGCAGATGGGCAAAAAAGCGCGGTCTGCCGCGTACCGCCGGCCATAAGGTCGGCGCGGAGGCGTTCCGCACGATCGCAAATTACGCCAAATCCATCGGCCTGAAATATCTGTCCGTCTATACCTTCTCCACCGAGAACTGGAAGCGTTCCGAGGAGGAGGTCAACGCGATCATGGAGCTGCTGGAGAAGTATCTGCGCGAGCTGATCCGCGATATGGACAAAAACCGCGTCCGCTTTTGCTTTTTCGGCGATATGAGCCGCCTTTCCCCGCAGCTGCAGGAGGAGGCGCGCGTCGCGGCGGAGGAATCGAAAAAATACGCCGGCGTACAGGTGAATTTCTGCCTGAACTACGGCGGCAGAGCCGA
Organism: Oscillospiraceae bacterium; assembly: GCA_017405865.1. GTDB lineage: Bacteria > Bacillota > Clostridia > Oscillospirales > Oscillospiraceae > JAZOXB01. The sequence goes on from JAFQZN010000048.1 coordinate 3,888, forward strand.
GATCATCCGCGCTGCAAAAGCGTTTGCGCAGGACTGCGCGGACGGAAAAGCAAAGCCGGAGGAGCTGACCGAAGTGCGCTTTTCCGACCTGCTGTATTCCGCCGGCGTTCCCGACCCGGAGCTGGTGATCCGCCCGGGCGGCGAAATGCGCACGTCAAACTTCCTGCTGTGGCAGAGCGCCTACGCGGAATACTATTTTACCGACGTCCTCTGGCCGGACTTCGGTCCGAAGGAACTGGAAAAGGCGATCGCCGCCTATAACGGGCGCAACCGCCGCTTTGGAGGTGCAAAATAATGCTGGTGAGAATTCTTGCGGCGGCGGTCGGACTGCCGCTGCTGTTAGCGATCGTCCTGCTCCTGCCGCCGATCGGCACGGCGATCCTGTTTGCGCTCGCTTGTATGATCGGCGCGTACGAAATGCTCTGGCGCACCGGCATCCTCAAGCATAAGCGCATCGTCGTATATACTGCCCTCATGGCGGCGGCGGTCGTGATGTGGTCTTGGCTGCGCGCCTGCGCGGTCGTCAGTGAGCAGGCACTGTGGGTCAGTGCGCTGATCGGACTGTTCGTCTACGCTTGCCTGCTGTTCTGCGAGCTGCTCGCGGGACATACGGAGCTGAAATTCACCGCCCTGTGCGTCGCGCTCTTCAGCGGCGTCGTCTATCCGTTTTTGATCGGCTCTCTCGTGCGCCTGCGCGGGATGGAAAACGGCAAGTACTATATCCTCGTCGCCTTTATCATCTCCATGGTCGCAGACTCCGGCGCTTACTTTGCCGGCAGAGCCTTCGGCAAGCATAAGCTCGCGCCCGTCGTCAGCCCGAAGAAGACCGTCGAGGGCGCGATCGGCGGCGTGATCGCCAACATGCTCGGCATGGCGCTGTATACCTTCCTGCTTTCGCGCTTTTTCGGCTTCACGCAGGTCAACTACCTCTACGCCGTGATCTACGGCTTCGTCGGCGCGTTCGGCTCCATGCTGGGCGATCTGACCCTGTCCGTTGTCAAGCGGCAGGTCGGTATCAAGGACTATGGCAATCTGATCCCCGGCCACGGCGGCATTTTAGACCGCTTCGACAGCACGATGATCTGCGCGCCGATCGCGGAGATCCTGCTCCTGCTGATCCCCTTTGCGGTGAAGTGACATGACGAAACAACTCTCTATCCTCGGCTCTACCGGCTCTATCGGCAGGCAGACGCTCGAGGTTGTGGAAACCATGCCGGAGGTGCGCGTTTGCGCGCTCACGGCGGGAACGAATACCGCGCTGATGGCGCAGCAATGCAAAAAATACCGACCGGAGCTTGCCGTCATGGCGACGGAAGCGGCGGCGGACGATCTGCGGCAGAGGCTCGCGGGAGAGAAAATTCGCATTCTTTCCGGCATGGACGGACTGATTGCGGCGGCGGAGCTGGACAGTGCGGATACGGTCGTGACGGCGGTGGTCGGCACGGTCGGCCTGTGCCCGACGCTGGCGGCGATCCAAAAAAGAAAGCGCATTGCCCTTGCCAACAAGGAGACGCTGGTCTGCGCCGGTGAGCTGGTCATGGCGCAGGCGCGGGAATACGGCGCGCAGATCGTTCCCGTCGATTCGGAGCATTCCGCAATTTTTCAATGCCTCATGGGCAGCCGGGACAAGAGCGAGATCCGCCGACTGATCCTGACCTGCTCGGGCGGCCCGTTCTTCGGGAAATCGCCTGCGGAGCTGCAGCACGTCACGAAAGCGGACGCGCTGAAGCATCCAAACTGGAAAATGGGGAATAAAATCACCATCGACTGTGCTACACTGATGAATAAGGGACTGGAGGTCATTGAGGCAATGCGCCTGTATGACCTACCGCTTTCCAAGGTGGACGTCGTCATCCACCGACAGAGCATCGTCCATTCCCTCGTGGAATTTCGCGACGGCGCCGTGATGGCGCAGCTCGGCGTACCGGATATGCGGATTCCGATCCGCCTTGCGCTGACCTATCCGTACCGCGCGGAGAATCCCGCGCCGCCTCTGGATCTGCTGTCCTGCGGCGCGTTGAGCTTTGCACAGCCTGACGAGGAGGCCTTCCCGTGCCTGCGTCTGGCAAAGGAAGCCGCCGAGCGGGCGGGCAACGCCTGCGCCGTGATGAACGGCGCAAACGAGGCGGCTGTGGCTATGTTTTTACGAGATGAGATCGGCTTTTACGACGTTCCGCGCCTCGTTCGGCGCGCGATGGATAGCGTTCCCTATCTCGAACATCCCGACCTTGCCGAGATCCTGCAGTCGGATCGCGCAGCAAGGGAAGCAGTGAATCAACTGATTTGAGGTGCAAAAATTGATCGTTTTCTATGTTCTTCTTGCCATATTGCTCTTCGGCGTACTGATCCTCGTCCATGAATTCGGACATTTCTTCACGGCGAAGCTGTCCGGTGTGCAGGTCAACGAGTTTTCTCTGTTTATGGGACCTGCGATCTGGAAAAAGCAGAAAGGGGAGACGCTCTACGCCCTGCGCACCATTCCCATCGGCGGCTACTGCGCCATGGAGGGCGAGGACGGCGAGAGCGACAATCCACGCGCCTTTACCAATGCGAAGATTTGGAAGCGACTGATCATTCTTGCGGCAGGCTCTGCGATGAACTTCCTGACGGGGCTTCTGATCATGGCGCTGCTCATCACGTTTACGGCAGAGGTGATCCCGGGGAAAACCGTGACGGAGATCGTTCCCGACCGCCCCTTTGCCAGTGCGCAGGGGCTGCAGATCGGAGACGAGATCGTTTCGATCGACGGTGAGCACGTCTATATCCAAGGGGACATCACGATGCTTCTCGACCGCGACGCGGACGGCAGGCACGATCTCACCGTGATCCGTGACGGCGAGAAGCTCGAGCTGAAGAACGTGCCGATGCAGCGGGACTACGTTGACGAGTACGGCGCTGCGCGCTACGGCTTTTCCACTGACGTCCGCGATAGAAGCGTCGGAAGCGTCCTGTCGTATACGTGGAACCAGTGCATAGATTTCGTGCGTCTGGTGCGGCTGGGACTGACCGACCTGTTTACCGGCAGAGCCGGGATCAAGGATATGTCCGGCCCGGTCGGGATTATTTCCGTCGTGGCCGAGCAGGGAGCGCAGTCGGAAAGCGTCGGCATCGGCGTGTTGAACGTTCTCAACCTCTTTGCGTTTATTGCGATCAACCTTGCGGTGATGAATCTGCTGCCGATCCCCGCGCTGGACGGCGGCCGCATCGTGTGTCTTCTTGTGACGGCGGCGATCGAAAAAATCACGCGCCGCAAGCTCAATCCCAAGTACGAAGGCTACCTGCATGCGGGCTTTATGGTCCTGCTGCTTGCCTTCATGGCGTTTATCACGTTCAAGGACGTGTTCCAGATTTTCGGAGGCTGAAATGACAAGACAGATTTCCGTCGGCGGCGTAAAGATCGGCGGCGGCGCGCCGGTTTCGATCCAATCCATGCTGAACAGACCCAATACGGACGTCGAAGGCTGCCTTGCACAGATCGCGGAGCTGAAAGCCGCGGGCTGTGAGATCGTGCGCCTGTCCGTGCTGGACGAGGAGGCGGCTGCCGCGTTTGCGAAGATCGCGGAACAGTCGCCCCTGCCGCTGGTCGCGGACATCCATTTTGACTACCGCCTTGCGATCAAAGCCGCCGAGGGCGGCGCGTCCAAAATCCGCATCAATCCCGGCAACATCGGCGGAGAGGACCGCGTCAAGGCGGTCGTGGACTGCTGCAAGGCGCATCACATCCCCATCCGCGTCGGCGTAAACGGCGGCTCGCTCGACAAAGCCCTGCTCGAAAAGTACGGCCATCCGACGCCGGAGGCGCTGGTGGAGAGCGCATTTTCCCATATTGCACTGCTGGAGAAATTCGGCTTCTACGACACCTGCGTTTCGATGAAATCGAGCTCCGTGCCGCTGATGATGCGCGCCTACACGCTCATGCACGAGCAGTCGGATTACCCGCTGCACGTCGGCGTGACCGAAACGGGCACGGAGTACATGGGAACGGTCAAATCCGCCATGGGCATCGGAGGACTTCTGTGCATGGGCATCGGCGATACGATCCGCGTGTCGCTGACGGCTGACCCCGTGCGCGAGGTCGAGGCGGCGAAGGCGATCCTGAAGGCCGCCGGACTGCGCAGGGGCGGCGTGAATCTGATCTCCTGCCCGACCTGCGGCAGAACGAAGATCGACCTGATCGGCCTTGCCAATCAAGTGGAAGAGGCGCTGCGCGGCTGTAAGAAGGATCTGACCGTCGCGGTCATGGGCTGCATCGTCAACGGTCCCGGAGAGGCAAGAGAGGCGGATATCGGCATTGCCGGCGGCGACGGCTGCGGCGTCATATTCGTCAAGGGCGAATTAAAGGAGAAGCTGCCGTACGGCGAGCTTCTGCCTGCGTTATTGCGATACATAGATGAATTATAGGAGAATATGATGGCAACTGCATTCCCGTTTTTGGAAATGTTTTATGAATATCAACCCGACGAACCGCTGCGTGCTGCGTTGGAGCAGGCGGCGGTTTGTCGCGCAGAGATCGACCGGGAGGCGAAAACGGTCGAGCTGCAGCTGTCCATGCAGGCCTACTGTCCGGAGCAGAACCTGACCGCGATCAGCAGCGATCTTTGCAGCGTTTACGGCTTCAACGGCGTCAGCATCCTGCCGCAGTATCCTGCCGACCTGCTTTCCGACTGCGACCCGGAGGATCTGAACCGCGTTTTGATCGGCGCGTATTCCCCGGCGGCGGCCTCTCTGGCAGGCTGCCGGTGGGAGCTTGGCGAGGAGGAGAGCAGACTCTATCTGCGCGCCAACGGCAAGGACAGCCTGATCCCGCATCTCCCGCTGGCCGAGCGCTTTCTTGCAGAGCGCTTCGGTGTGACGACGAAGATCGAGATTTTTTGCGGCGACGAGACCGACGGCGAAGCGCTTTTCCGGCAGACGGAGCAGATGCGCCGCGAGGCAATGAGGAACGTCCCCGCACCGGTATTCAGCGCGGCGGAAACGAAGAAAAAGGAAGCCTCTCCCATGCTCTACGGCAAGCCGTTCAAGGGCAAGAGCAGCCCGATCAGCGGAATCACGATGGACGGCCTCGGAGAGCGTGTGATCATTGAGGGAAGAGTTTTTGACGTGTCGCATCGCGAATACAAGAGCGCCGCGACGATCGTTGGCTTTGATATGACGGACAATACCGGCTCCATCCATGTCGGCGGCTTCTTTAAGGGCGATTCCGGCAAGCCGATCGCAGACGGCGTGAAGGCGCCGGGCATGTGGCTGCGCGTACAGGGCAAGATCGACTATGACAACAAAATGAAAGAGGTCGTTCTCTATCCCTTCGCGATCATGAAGATCGACGCACCGAAGCGCGAGGACACCGCCGAGCACAAGCGCGTCGAATTGCATCTTCATACGACGATGTCCATGATGGACGCGCTGACCAAGCCGGAGGAGGCCGTTGCGACGGCGGCGCGCTGGGGTCATAAGGCCGTCGCGATCACCGACCACGGCGTCGTGTCCGCCTTCCCGAATGCGCTGCACGCGCTGACGCCGAAGGGCAAGCCGCCGCTGGACATCAAGATCCTCTACGGCTGCGAGGGCTACTACGTCAACGACGTGGATGAACGACTCGCCGTGCAGGGAAGCGGGAATATGACGCTGCCCGGCGAATTCGTCGCCTTCGATCTGGAGACGACCGGCCTTTCGCCCGTTCACGAAGCGATCACGGAGATCGGCGCCGTCCGGATGCGGAACGGCGAGGTGGTGGATACCTACCGCTCCTTTGTCAACCCCAAACGCAGACTCGACCCGAAGAACATCGAGCTGACGGGCATCACCGACGAAATGCTGCGCGGCGCGCCGGAGATCGACGCGGCGCTGCCGGAGTTTCTGCGCTTCTGCGGCGATCTGCCGCTCGTTGCGCACAACGCGGACTTTGACGTGGGCTTTATCAAAGCGGCCTGCGAGCGGCTGAAGCTCACCTTCGAGCCGACCTTTATCGACACGGTGGCGCTTGCGCAGGAGCTCCTGCCGCACCTTGCCAACCACAAGCTCAATACCGTGGCAGACGCCCTGGGTCTGCCGGAGTTCAATCACCACAGAGCCTCGGACGATGCGCAGACCTGCGGCCTGATCTTTGACCGTCTGGCAAAGACCCTTGCAGAGCGCGGCGTTAAGGACCTTCAGAGCGTCAACGCGGAAATGGACAGGCTGCGTTCGGAGGGGAACATCACCAACCGCCACACCCGTCACATCATCGTTTTTGCAAAGAATCAGATGGGTCTGCGCAATCTCTACCATATCGTCTCCGACGCGCATCTGAAGTATTTCAGGCGCAATCCCCGCATGCCGAAATCCGAGCTTTTGCGCTACCGCGAGGGACTGATCATCGGCTCGGCCTGCGAGGCGGGCGAGCTGTTTCAGGCGGTCGTATCGCACAAGAGCCGCGACGAGCTGAAGCGTATTGCCGCGTTCTACGATTTCCTCGAGATCCAGCCGATCAGCAACAACCGCTTCATGCTGGAAGACGGCACTGCGCGGGACGAGGAGGAGCTGCGCGACTTCAACCGCACGGTGGTACAGCTCGGCGAAGAAATGGGGAAGCCGGTCTGCGCAACGGGCGACGTCCATTTTCTCAACCCGGAGGAAGAAATCTACCGCCGCATTCTGCTGGCAAGCAAGAAGTTCAAGGACTGCGACCGCCCCAACCCGCTCTACTTCCGCACGACGGACGAAATGCTGGAGGAGTTCTCCTACCTCGGCGAGGAAAAGGCCTTCGAGGTGGTCGTGACCAATCCCAACCGGATCGCGGATATGTGCGATACCGTCCGTCCTGTGCCGCATAAACTGTTCGCGCCGAAGATCGAAAACTCCGTGGAGGATCTGAAAACGCTGGTCTACGGGAAGCTGCACAGGCTCTACGGCGAGAACCCGCCGAAGCTGATCACCGACCGCCTGGAAACAGAGCTGAACGACATCATCACCTGTCACTACGACGTGATCTATATGTCGGCGCAGAAGCTGGTGCAGAACTCTCTGGAAAACGGCTATCTGGTCGGATCCAGAGGCAGCGTCGGCTCCTCGCTGGTGGCGTATATGTCCGGCATCACGGAGGTCAACTCCCTGCCGCCGCATTACCGCTGCCCAAAGTGCAAATACTGCACCTTTGAGGTGCCGGACGGGATCAACTGCGGCGCGGATCTGCCGGACGCAGTCTGCCCGGAGTGCGGAGAAACGCTGGAAAAGGACGGCTTTAACATCCCGTTTGAAACCTTCCTCGGCTTCGGCGGCGACAAGGTGCCGGATATCGACCTCAATTTCTCCGGTGAATATCAGGCCAAGGCGCACCAGTACTGCGTCAATATGTTCGGCGCAAGTCACGTCTTCCGCGCCGGCACGATCGGCACGGTGAAGGAGGATACGGCCTTCCCCTTCGTGCGGGACTATCTGGAGGCGCGCAATCTGCCCTCCGGCCGGTCGGAGGTAAAGCGGCTGATCAACGGCTGCCTCGGTGTGCGCCGCACGACGGGTCAGCATCCCGGCGGGCTGGTCGTCATCCCGCAGGAGAATGAGATCTGGGACTTCTGCCCGGTGCAGCATCCTGCTGACGACGCCCAGAAGAATATCATCACGACGCATTTTGAATACCATTCCATGGAGGAAAACCTGCTGAAGCTGGACATGCTCGGGCACGACGACCCGACGATGATCCGCATGATGGAGGATCTCACCGGCGTGAACGCGCAGAAGATCCCGCTCGACGATAAGGAGACGATGTCCATCTTTACCTCCAGCAAGGTTCTCGGCTACGAACACGACCCGATCCTCACGGAGGTCGGCTCGGTCGGCATCCCGGAGTTCGGCACGGGCTTCACCCGCGAAATGCTGAAGGATACGATGCCGACCCAGTTCGACACGCTGATCCGTCTTTCCGGCTTTTCCCACGGCACTGACGTCTGGCTCGGCAACGCCAAGGAGCTGATCGTGAGCGGTACGGCAACGGTCGGAGAGGCGATCGGCTGCCGCGACGATATTATGCTCTACCTGATCAAGTGCGGCCTGCCGGAAAAGCGTGCCTTCAAGATCATGGAGTCCGTCCGAAAGGGCAAGGGGCTGCCGGACGGCGCAGAGAAGGAAATGCTTGACGCAGGCGTACCTTCGTGGTATATCGGCTCGTGCAAGAAAATCAAATATCTTTTCCCGAAGGCGCATGCCGTCGCCTACGTCATGATGGCCTTCCGCATCGCGTGGTTCAAGGTGCATCATCCGCTGGCGTACTATTCGGCCTACTTTTACCGCCGCAGTCAGAAGGACAGCTTCGACGCGGTGATGATGACCCACGGCATCGAGACGGTCAAGGCACATATCAAAAGAATCAACGATAACGAAAACAAAACGGATAAGGACAAAGACCATATGACGACGCTGGAGGTCTGCTATGAGTTCTACCTGCGCGGCTTCGACTTTGCCAATCTGGACCTCTATGAATCCCACGCAACAAAATTCCTGATCAAGGACGGCAAGCTGCTGCCGCCGTTCGTGGCGGTCTCCGGTCTGGGCGAAACGGCAGCGTGGGACATCATGAAGGGCAGAGAAGGCAGGCATTTTATCTCCATCGAGGAATTTGCCGCCGCCTGCCCGAAGGTCTCCAAGACCCATATCGAAAACATGAAGACGGCCGGCGCCTTCGGCGACCTGCCCGAAACCAACCAAATCAGGCTGTTTTAACTACTTGCAATTCTTGACACAGTGCGCTATAATTATCATACAAAATTATGAATTAAGGAGTGTCACATCATGCAAAAGCTCGAAAAACAGTTCCATATCCACTGCGTTGAGGGCGATGTCGGTCGTTACTGCATCCTGCCCGGTGATCCCGGCCGCTGCGAATCGATAGCGAAACTCTTTGATAATCCCGTGCATGTTGCACAGAACCGCGAGTATAATATCTACACCGGCACCCTGCTGGGCGAGAAGGTCAGCGTCTGCTCCACCGGCATCGGCGGCCCGTCCGCTTCCATCGCCATGGAAGAGCTGCACAACATCGGCGCGGATACCTTCATCCGTGTCGGCACCTGCGGCGGCATCAATCTGGACGTCCAGTCCGGCGACATCGTCGTTGCCACCGGCGCGATCCGCTTTGAGCATACCTCCGTGGAGTATGCGCCGATCGAGTATCCGGCGGTTTCCAATCTGGACGTCGCCATCGCGCTGCGTCAGGCTTCTCTGGCAATGGGCAAGACGACCCACGTGGGCGTCGTGCAGTGCAAGGACGCCTTCTACGGCCAGCACAGCCCCGCAAAGATGCCCGTCTCCTATGAGCTGCTGCAGAAGTGGGAGGCATGGAAGCGCCTGGGCGTGCTTGCCAGCGAGATGGAATCTGCGGCGCTGTTTGTCGTTGCCGATGCGCTGGGCTGCCGCTGCGGCTCGTGCTTCCACGTCATTTGGAATCAGGAACGCGAGGCTGCCGGCCTCGATCAGAAGATGAGCGAGGATACCTCTGCCGCCGTCCGCGTCGGCGTCGAGGCGCTGAAGCTCCTGATCGCGCAGGATAAGGCTGCAAAATAAGTTCGGAACTTTTCGGGCGCTTGTGCGTCAAACCCACAGGAAGGAGGGAGTCCTATGCGCCGCTATTGGTGGACGGTCTGGATCAAGGTCGCCGTGCTGGCAATCGTTCTGCTGGTCGGCTTCTTTGCCGCAAAAAAGTATATCAACAGCTTCTTTGAGCCGTATCTGATCGAAGATGCAAGCACCGTGGAAGAGCCGGAGGTCGCAGAAGACTCCGATCCCGTGAAGGCGATCTTCGAGAAGGTGGAGGATAAGCTCGGCTTCCGCTTCCGCTACGAGGACATGATCTTCGACTATGCAAACGATTTTGCAAAGGACATGATGGAGGACTCCGAGGCGGAGCGCAACGCAATCACCGAGCCGCTCTCCTGAACGAAACGATGCACCCCTGCCTGTTCGGGCAGGGGTGTTTTTGAGGTAACGTATGGAACGAAACAGACAGATCGCCGCGATTGCGGAAAGTGAAGAGGAACGGATGCTTCTGATCAGGGTGTGCGACCGCTTGGAGCGCGCGCAGCAGCGGCAGACGCCTGCGGCGACCGCCTTTTTATCGCAGCGGGAGCAGGCGCTGTTGAGAATGCTGCTGCCGGAGTGCCGCTTCTTCGGCGGTATTGCCGAGGCAGAGCGCAAGGTCGCCTACTGGCTGCCGGACTATATCGGGGAGGAAGACTTTTTCGCAGACGGCCCGATCGCCTGCCTGCGCGCGTCGTTTTATGAAGAAAACGCGCTGACGCACCGCGACGTTTTAGGCGCGCTCATGGGCGCGGGGCTGCGCCGCGACGCGGTCGGGGACATCTGGCTGCACGAAACGTTCTGCGATATTTTCATTCTTTCTGATCTGGAACGCTACCTGCTCGACAATCTGACCGCGGCAGGACGGCAGCATCTGCGCCTTGCCCCGATCGCGCTCTGCGAGGCGAGAAAGGCGCCGCAGAAGATGAAGGAGCTGCGCCTCACGGTGTCCTCCCTGCGCCTTGACGGCGTGATCTCCGCCGCCTTTCACATGAGCCGCAGCAGCGCGTGTGACGCGATCCGCGCGGGGAAGGCCGCAGTCAACAGCCTGACCTGCCTCAAGCCGGACCGCGCCGTCGCAGAGGGCGACGAGCTGTCCGTGCGCGGCTGCGGCAAGGGGAAGATACTGCATCTGGACGGAGAGACCCGCAAGGGAAGACTTGCTCTGACGGTCGGAATTTATGGTTGACAATCGGCGGCGTTCCTGCTAAAATGACAGCGTAAAATGCGAAATGTGCGTTGAGGAAGCCAATCTGCGGCAAGGGCGACAGCGAGTGGGGGAACGGTGCAAGCCCCATTGCCGGAACCGCAGACCGCCACTTCCGAGCCGCCTGCGACGAGCAGGACGCCCCATCTGCGTTATCGGATGACTTAAGACGCCGCCTTGTGCGGCAATTAGGGTGGTACCGCGACTGACCTCGCCCCTAAAACAGGGGTGGGGTATATTTTTTATTCGGAGGAAAAATCCATGGCAATGAAAAAATACGGCTTAAACGAACTGCGCGAGATGTTTCTGTCTTTCTTTGAGAGCAAGGGGCATCTGCGTCTTCCCAGCTTCCCGCTGGTTCCCCAGCACGACAAGTCCATTCTGCTGATCAATGCAGGCATGACGCCGATGAAGCCCTACTTCACCGGCGAGGAGGAGCCGCCCTGCCACCGCGTCTGCACCTGCCAGAAGTGCATCCGCACGGGCGATATCGACAACATCGGCAAGACCGCCCGCCACGGCACCTATTTTGAGATGCTCGGCAACTTCTCCTTCGGCGACTATTTCAAGACCGAAGCCCTGCGCTGGTGCTGGGAATTTTTGACCGAGGTCTGCGGGCTGGAGAAGGATCGCCTGTATCCGTCGATCTATCAGGACGACGAGCAGGCCTTTGAGATCTGGAACAAGGAGATCGGCGTTCCCGCCGACCGCATCTTCCGCTTCGGCAAGGAGGACAACTTCTGGGAGCACGGCTCCGGCCCGTGCGGCCCCTGCTCCGAGGTCTATTACGACCGCGGCGAGAAGTACGGCTGCGGCAAGCCCGGCTGCACGGTCGGCTGCGACTGCGACCGCTATATTGAGGTATGGAACAACGTCTTCTCCCAGTTTGACAACGACGGCAAGGGCAACTACACCGAGCTGAAGCAGAAGAACATCGACACCGGCATGGGGCTGGAGCGTCTGGCGGTCGTCTGTCAGGACGTAGACTCTCTGTTCGACGTCGACACCGTCATGAACATCACCCGCAAGGTCACGGAGCTGACCGGCGCGACCTACGGCAAGAGCCATAAGATGGACGTCTCCCTGCGTGTCATCACCGACCACATCCGCGCCTCGACCTTCCTGATCTGCGACGGCGTCCTGCCCTCCAACGAGGGCAGAGGCTACGTGCTGCGCCGCCTGCTGCGCCGCGCCGCGCGTCACGGCAAGCTGCTCGGCGTCAACAAGCCCTTCCTCTTTGAGGTCGTGGACACGGTCGTGCACGAGAACGAGTGCCAGTATCCCGAGCTGCGCGAAAAGCAGGCCTATATCACCCGCGTCATCAAGACCGAGGAAGAGAACTTCTGCAAGACGATCGACGGCGGCATGAAGATCTTCGCCGAAATGTTGGACAGCCACAAGGCAAAGGGCGAGACGGTCTTCTCCGGCGAGGACGCCTTCAAGCTCTATGACACCTACGGCTTCCCGATCGACCTGACGAGCGAGATGGTCGAGGAGGTCGGCATGCGCGTCGACGAGGAAGCCTTCGCCAAGCAGATGCAGGAGCAGAAGCAGCGCGCCAGAGAAGCCCGCAAGGCGCTGGGCGATCTCGGCTGGGCGGGCATCGAATTCGGCAAGGAAGTGCCGGAGTCGAAATTCGTCGGCTATGAAACGCTGCAGGCGGACGGCAAGGTCGTCGCGATCATCTCCAACGAGGAGCTGTGCGGCTCCGTTTCCGAGGGCATGGAAGCGATCGTCGTGCTGGATCAGACCCCGATGTATGCCGAAATGGGCGGTCAGGTCGGAGATCACGGCATCCTGACGGCGGACGGCGTGGAATTCCTCGTGGACGACGTGCAGAAGAACAAGGGCGGAAAATACATGCACTACGGCAAGGTCGTCAAGGGCGAGCTTTCTCTGGGCGACACCCTGACTGCGACGGTCGACAAGCGCCGCCGCGACGCGATCCGCCGCGCCCATACGGCGACGCACCTGCTGCAGACCGCGCTGGTGCGCGTTCTCGGCGAGCATTGCCATCAGGCAGGCTCTCTGGTGGAACCCGATCATCTGCGCTTTGACTTCACGCATTTCTCTGCCGTTTCCGAGGAGGAAATGCTGAAAATCAACCGCGAGGTCATGGATATGATCCTCGCCGGTACGGACGTCGAAACCCTCGTCCTGCCGATCGAGGAAGCGAAAAAGCTCGGCGCGACCGCGCTCTTCGGCGAGAAGTACGGCACGACCGTCCGCGTCGTCAAGATGGGCGACGATTCGCTGGAATTCTGCGGCGGTACGCACCTGAACAATACCGCGAAGGTCGGCCCCTTCCGCGTCAACTCCGAGGTTTCCGTCGCCTCCGGTGTACGCCGCATTGAGGCGTATACCGGCAAGCGCGTTCTGGACGAGATGGAACGCTTCAGCCGCACCATTCTGACGGCGGCGGAGACGCTCAAAACCACGCCGAAGGACCTCATTTCCCGCGCGCAGGCGGTCATGAGCGAGGTCAAGGAGCTGAAGCAGGACGTCGACCGCATGAAGGACAAGCTGCTCGGCGGCGACATCGACCGCGTTCTGTTCTCCGCAAAGACGGTGAGCGGCCTGCGTGTGCTGACAGCGCTGCGCAACGATCTTGCGCCGAACGATCTGCGCAAAATGGGCGATCAGATCCGCGACCGGGCGGACGATGCGGTTGCCGTTCTGGCAAGCACACAGGGAGAGAAGATCACGATCCTCGCCGTCTGCGGCAAGGAGGCCGTGGCGAGAGGCATCAAGGCAGGACTTCTGGTCAAGGAGGTCTGCGCGGTATGCGGCGGCTCCGGCGGCGGCAAGCCCGACTCCGCCATGGGCGGCGGCAAGGAAATCAATAAGCTGGACGACGCGCTGGCGATCGTCGACGACTACGTGAGCGCGAACGCGAAGTAAGGAGAAATAACATGGAAAACTGCATTTTCTGCAAGCTCATCGCCGGGGAGATCCCCTCAAAGAAGGTCTATGAGGACGAGCTGTGCTATGCCTTCTACGACATTCAGCCGCTCGCGCCGCAGCATTTTCTCGTCGTGCCGAAGGCGCATATCGCCGCAGCAAATGAGATCACCGAGGATAGCGCTGCCACGGTCGGACACATCTTTGCGGTCATTGCCAAGCTGACGGCGGAGCTCGGCTTTGCCGACGGCTTCCGCGTCGTCACCAACTGCGGCGAGGACGCCGGACAGACGGTGAAGCACCTGCATTTCCACGTGCTTGGCGGCAAGACGCTCGGCAGCTTCAACTGATTCTATCGAAAGGGGCGGGGGAAACCCCGTCCCTTTCTTCAAAAAAGGAGGTGCGGACGTGCGCAGGCTGGCGAACTTTTCCTTTTCCTTTGCGGCGGCGGCAGCGGCGTACGTCTGGCTGCTCCCGCCGCTTTGGGCGCTGATCACGGCGGGCGTTCTGCTGGTCGGAATGCTCGTTCTGCTGGCATTTCATACGGATCCCGTCAGACGTGTGCGCATCGCCGCGCTGGGCGCGGCCGTCGGCCTTCTCTGGTCGTGGGGCTATGAGAGCCTGAAGCTCGCGCCGCTGCGCGGACTTTGCGGAGAGGGCCGGACGGTCACTGCGCAGGTCTGCTCCGTTCCGGTGCAGACGCAATACGGCGGCTGCAGCGCCGTCGGGACGCTGAACGGCGGCAGAATCGTGCTGTATCTGAACTGCCCTGCACAGGAGCTTTCGCTCGGCGACGCCGTGACGGTTAAGGCGGACGTGATCGACGTTTCGCACGGCAGCGGCGATGATAATAACCTGTATTATCAGTCCAACGACATCTCGCTGCTCGCCCTGCAGCGCGGCGCGCTGACAGTCGAAAAAGCGGAAAAAACGCCGCTTTCGTGCTATCCCGTTTTGCTCGCAGCGAGGCTCAAGGATCGGATCGGGCTGGTCTTTCCCGGCGATACGGCGGGCTTTGCAAAGGCGATTCTGACGGGCGACCGCAGCGGGCTTTCGTTTGCAACGCGCAACGCGTTTTCCGTGACGGGCATTTCCCATATCGTCGCCGTCTCCGGCATGCACGTGTCGCTCCTGATCGGCATTCTCATGACGCTCTGCCGGCAGAGAAGGAAGCTCGCCGCTGCAGTCAGTATTCCCGTGATGCTGTTCTTCGCGGCGATGCTCGGCTTCAGCGCGTCTGTGACGCGCGCCGTGATTATGAACTGTGTGCTTCTGATCGCGCCGCTGGTGCATCGGGAAAACGACGCGCCGACCTCGCTGGGGCTGGCGCTCCTGCTGCTGCTCGCGGTCAACCCGTGGGCGATCGCGAACGTCAGTCTGCAGCTTTCCTTTGCCTGCATGGCGGGCATCTTCCTGCTTGCGCCTCGGATCTACAACCGCTTGATGAAGTGGATCAATGAGGACGAGCTGCGCGAACGGCATGCGATCGTCTACCGCGTCTATCACGGCGCGGCCGTTACGGTTTCCACGTCCGTTGCAGCGACGGTCTTTACTGCGCCGCTCGTCGCGAGCGTGTTCGGCGCAGTCTCTCTGATTTCGCCGCTGACGAACCTGCTGCTGATGGCCGTGTTAAGCGCGACCTTCACGCTCGTCTTCTTTGCCGCGATCGCGGCGCTGCTCTACGCGCCCGTCGGGGCGGCGATCGCGTGGGTCGCGTCGTGGCCGATCCGATACGTACTGTGGCTGACGGGACTGCTTGCAAAGATTCCCTTCGCCGCAGTCTATACCGACAGCGCCTATATCGTCGCGTGGCTGCTGACGGCGTATCTGATGCTCTTTGTATTCTTCCTTTACAGGCAGGAACGTTATAAGGTGCGCTTGCTGCTGGCGTCCCTGCTCGTCACGCTGGTCGGCGCGGTCTTTTTCTCCATGCACAGCTTCTCCGGGATCACGCTGCAGGTCTTCAACGTCGGGCAGGGACAGTGCATCTTCCTGCAGAACGACGAAAACGCCGTGATGATCGACTGCGGCGGCGACGAGGACGAATTTAACGGCGAGCAGGCTGCAAGGAGCCTGCTGGCGCGGGGTCTGACCTCTGTTGACGCGCTGATTCTGACGCATTTCGACACCGATCACACCTGCGGCGCGCTGCAGTTTTTGTCCCGCGTCCGCGTCAGGCAGCTCATCGTGCCGGATCTGCCCGATTCCTCGGGCAACCGGGAGACGATATTGCGCTACGCGGCGCAGGCGGATATTCCCGTCCTGCTCGTCCGGCAGGATCTGATGCTCAACTTCGGCGGCGGGACGCTGTATCTTTTCGCCCCGGAGGATCCAAACGTCAGAAATGCGTCATTATCCGCATTGATGTCAGACGAAGAATATGATATACTGATAACCGGCGATATGGATGAAACGGCCGAACGCATGCTGGTCGCGACGAAGGATCTGCCCGATCTGGAGGTTTTGATCGCCGGACACCACGGCGCAAAGCGCTCCACCTGCGAGGAGCTGCTGTGCAAGACCGTGCCGGACACGGTCATCATCTCCGTGGGGGAGAATACCTACGGCCACCCTGCGCAGGAGGTGCTGGATCGGATCGCGGCGATCGGCGCCGCCGTTTTCCGCACCGATCTGGACGGAACGATTACGATAACGAGGTAACGATATGGCCAAAAAACCGACCGGGACACCTTCCGGAGCAGAACAACTGAAAAGCGACCTGAAGGCAAAAACGCCCGGACGGTTTTACGTCCTGTACGGTGAGGAGGACTATCTGCGCCGGTACTATCTCGAGCAGCTGAAGAAGCTGCTGCTGGACGATCTGACGGCGGACTTCAACCTCCACCGCCTGAACGGCGAAAACTTCTCCGTGGAGCTTTTTGCCGACTGCCTGGAGGCGCTGCCCATGATGGCAGAGCGCAGCATGGTGCTGGCGGAGGACGTCGACCTGTTCGCGCAAGCGGACACGGAGCGCCTGTGCGCAATGCTTTCGGATCTCCCGGAGCACTGCTGCCTGGTGCTGACCTACGAGGAATTCAAGCCCGACAAGCGGAAGAGAAAGCTCTGGGAAGCAATCGAAAAGAACGCGGTACTGGCGGAATTCCGCTATCAATCGGAGAGCGATCTGCGCGCATGGATCCGCAGGCATTTCGCCCACGAGAAGAAAATGATCGCCCCGGAGCTTTGCGGCTACCTGCTGCAGCAGTGCGGCCTTTCCATGACGCGCCTCGACGCGGAGATCGGAAAAATCTGCGCCTATTCCGGCGCGGATACCGTCGTGCGCGCGGACATCGACGCGGTCGTGGAGCCGACGCTCGACGCGGTCGTGTTTCAGCTCACGGACGCGCTGGCGCTGCGGCATTTTGACGACGCACTGGCGCTGCTGCACACCCTGCTGAAACTACAGAACGACCCTATCCCGATCGTTGCTGCGATCGGCTCGCAGATGCGAAGGCTTCACGCGGCGAAGATCCTGCTGAATGAAGGAAAGTCGGCCGAGGAGCTGGCGCAGCTTTGCTCCATGCCGCCTTTTGCCGCGACCAAAACGATGGGACAGGCACGCCGCCTGTCCGAACGCTTCTGCAGCAAGGCGGTCGAGCTGTGCTGCCGGACGGATTATCAGCTCAAGACCTCCTACGGGGACGGGGAGCGGCTCGCGGAGCTGCTGATCCTGCAGCTTGCCGAGGAGACGCGCCATGATTAAGCAGGCAATCGTCGTCGAGGGGAAATACGACAAAAACACACTCTCGCAGCTCGTCGATGCGACGATCTTTTCAACGAACGGCTTCGGCGTGATGCACGACAAGGCACTGTTGGATTTTTTGCGCCGCGTCGCGGAAAAGCGCGGCCTGATCATTCTGACCGACTCTGACGGCGCGGGCTTTGTCATCCGCAACTACCTCAAGGGCGCCCTGCCGAAGGACAAGGTGCTCCACGCCTATATCCCGGACGTTTTCGGCAAGGAGCCCCGCAAGGCACAGCCCGGAAAAGAGGGCAAGCTCGGCGTGGAGGGAATGCGGCCGGAGATCCTGCTTGCCGCGCTCAAAAATGCGGGCGCGGAGCTGACCGATACCGCTGCCCCGGCGGAGCGGATCACGAAAACGGACTTGTTCTGCGCCGGCTTGTCCGGAGGAAAAAACAGCGCGCAGAAGCGCAAGGCGCTGCAGCAGGACTTGCAGCTGCCGGAGCATCTGGGCAGCAACGCCTTCCTCGACGCGGTCAATCTTTTGATGACGCGGGAGGAATTCTTGACACGTTACGGAGGTAACGATGATTGACATTGCAGTAAACGGACTGGTCAAGTCCTTTGAGGTCGGCTCGATCCTGCTCGACGGACTGTCCTTTGACGTCCACGAGGGCGAATGCGTCGGCATCATGGGGCGCAACGGCTGCGGCAAGACGACGCTGTTCCGGCTTCTGACCGGCGAGCTTTTCCCTGACGAGGGCGAAATCGTGATCAGCGCCGGGAAAAAGCTCGGGCTGATCTCGCAGATCCCGCACTATCCTCCCGGCTCCACGGTCGAGGACGTCCTGCGGACGGCGTTTGCGGATCTGGAGGCGATCCGGCAGAAGATGGAGACGCTCGCGGACAAACTGACGGCCAGCGCGCCAAAGACGCTTTTGGAGGAATACGACCGTTTGAGCAACGCCTACCACGTCGGCGGCGGCTACGTGCAGGACACGGAAATCGACAAGGTATGCAACGGCCTCGGCATCCCGCAGGCAATGCGTGAGCAGGCGTTCGACCGCCTTTCCGGCGGAGAAAAAACACGTGTCAATCTGGCGCGCCTTTTGCTGGAAAAGACGGATATTCTGCTGCTGGACGAGCCTACCAACCACCTCGATCTGAAGAGCGTGGAATGGCTCGAGGAGTATATTCTGAAATTCAAGGGGACGGTGCTGACGATCTCCCACGACCGCTATTTTTTGGATCGCGTTGTGGACAGGATCGTGGAAATCTCCGCCGGAAAGGCCGAATTTTACAGCGGCAACTACACATTCTACCTGCAGGAGAAGCAGGATCGCTTCAACCGCCAGCTCAAGCAGTATGAGCAGGAGCAGGCCAAGCTGAATCAGCTCGGCTATACGCTCGAGCGCATGAAGGGCTGGGGCATCAATAACCGTGTGCTCTACCGCCGCGCCATGTCCATCCAGCACCGCATGGAGCGCATTGAAAAGACGGAGCGCCCGATCAAAGAGAAAACGATGCGCGCCCGCTTCGGCGAGAAGGAGTTCCACGGCGCCGAGGTGCTGACCGTCAAGGGCCTGAAAAAGTCCTTCGGCGACCGCGTCCTCTTCTCCGACGTCGAGCTGACGGTGCGGGGCGGCGAGCGGATCGCGCTGCTGGGCGATAACGGCAGCGGGAAGACGACCTTCCTGCGCGTCCTTCTGGGCGAGCTGGCAGGCGAGGGAAAGATCAAATTCGGCCCTTCGGTCAAGACGGGGTATCTGCCGCAGGTCATCCACTTTGCCCATCCGGAGCGTACGCTCTACGACACGATGCTCTATGAAAAAAACTGCACGCCGCAGTCGGCGCGCGACCGTCTGGGCGCGTTCCTGTTTTCCGGCGAGGACGTGTTCAAAACGGTCGGCACCCTCTCCGGCGGCGAGCAGTCGCGGCTGCGCCTGTGCATGCTGATGGACGAGAAGATCAATTTGCTGATCCTCGACGAGCCGACGAATCATCTGGACGTCGCCTCCCGCGAGTGGGTCGAGTGCGCGATCGACGAGTATGAGGGTACGCTGATCTTCGTCTCTCACGACCGCTATTTCGTGGACAAATTCGCCACGCGCGTCTGGGAGCTGGAAAACGGCGCCATTCGGGACTTCCCGTTTGGCTATGCCAAGTACCGCTCGGTCAAGGAGCATGAGGCTGCGCAGACCGTCCGGCAGCCTAAAAAGAAGGAAAAATCGGTCAGGGACGTCGGCAGCAAGGAGCTGGAAAAGCTGGTGCGCCGCTATGAGCGCGAGATCGCCGCACAGGAGGAAAAAATCGCCGTGCTGGACGCCGCGATCGAAGCGGCTGCAACCGACTATCAGGAGCTTTTGCGCCTGACGGCGGAAAAGCAGGCAGAGGAAGAAACGTTGGAAACACTGATGGCGCAGTGGGAACAAGCCGCTGCGGCACTGGAAGAATAATCATTGGAGGATATTTGACATGAGTGAACAATGCAGCGGTAACTGCTCAAGCTGCGGCGAGAGCTGTGCGCAGCGCACGGCTGACAGCCTGCTTGCGCAGCTGAATCCAAACGCGAAGGTTGGCAAGGTGATTGCCGTCGTGTCCGGCAAGGGCGGCGTCGGTAAAAGCACCGTGACCGCCATGCTGGCGACTGCCGCGCAGCGCGCAGGAAAGCGCGCCGCCATTCTGGACGCGGATATTACGGGACCTTCCATTCCGAAGGCGTTCGGCGTGCAGCAGGTCGCCGGCGCGAGCGAGGAGGGCTTCTATCCCGCCCTGACGAAGAGCGGCATTCAGGTGATGTCGATCAACCTGCTTCTGGATGACGCGAATGATCCCGTGCTGTGGCGCGGACCGATCATCGCCGGCGCAGTCAAGCAGTTCTGGACGGACGTGTTCTGGGACGAGGTGGACTGCCTGTTCGTGGACATGCCGCCCGGCACGGGCGACGTACCGCTGACGGTTTTCCAGTCGCTGCCGATCGACGGCGTGATCATCGTGACCTCCCCGCAGGAGCTGGTGTCGATGATCGTCGGCAAGGCGGTCCGCATGGCCAACATGATGCACGTGCCCGTCCTCGGCGTGGTGGAGAACTACAGCTATTTCCGCTGCCCGGACTGCGGCAAGCGGCACGCCATTTTCGGCGAGAGCCATCTGGCGGATATCGCGGAGGAGTATCACCTTCCCGTGCTGGCGCAGCTGCCGATCGACCCCACGGTTGCGGAGAAGTGCGACAAGGGTATGGCCGAGGAGCTGGACACGGCGGAGATCGAGGCCGCGCTTGCCGCGATTTTATAAGGAACAAATGATTTGATCGTTCGTCTAACTGTCAGATTACGATCATCGGAGGTAGCTATGAAAAACCGTATTATTGCCATCGTGCTGACCCTGCTCCTCACGCTGACGCTGCTGGCAGGCTGCGGAGAGGAATTGCCCGCAGTCTACGTGCAGTCCGTGCAGGAGCTTATGGGCTACGGCGCGATGGGAGAATTCAATCTCTGCGCCGGCGTGGTGATCGCGCGCAATGAGGTCAAGATCGAGCGCGATGAAAACCGCAAGATCGCGGAGCTGAAGGTCGAGCCGGGACAGGAGGTCGCGGAGGGCGACGTCCTCTTCGCTTACGACATGGACGAGATGCAGCTGACCATCGACAAGGCGGTGCTGGAGATCGAGCAGCTTAAGAACTCTCTGACCGATATGGACACGCAGATCGCCGAGCTGGAACAGGAAAAGGCGAATGCGCGGGAGTCGGAGCAGCTTTCCTATACCGTCCGCATCCAGACCCTGCAGACCAACAAAAAAGAGACGGAGTACAATATCACCGTCAAGGAGCGCGAGCTGGAGACGCTGAAGACGACGGTCGGCAACGGTGAGGTCACCTCACCGATCAACGGCCGCGTCAAGGCGATCAACGAGAACGGCGGCTATGACGACTATACCGGCATGCCGCTGCCGTATATCACCCTGATCGAGGCGGGCGCCTACCGCATCAAGGGCAAGGTGAATGAGCTCAACCGCAATGATTTCTTCGTCGGCCAGACTGTGGTTGTCCGCTCCCGCTCCGACGCGCAGACAATGTGGACGGGCGTGATCGCGGAGATCGACAGCAGCCCTGAGGACAGCGGCAATGACGGCATGTATTACTATGGCATCAGCGACGAAATGACCACCTCCAGCAGTTATCCGTTCTACGTCGATCTGGACAGCATGGACGGCCTGCTGCTCGGTCAGCACGTCTATATTGAACCGGACGGCGGCCAGACGGAGGTAAAAACCGGGCTGATGCTCGACGCGTCGTACGTATTCGGCTCGGAGGAAGAGGGCTTCTTCGTCTGGGCGGCGAACGGCAGCGACCGGATCGAAAAGCGCCGCGTGACCGTAGGCGCGCTGGACGAATTCACCTATCAGTATGAGATCCTCGACGGCCTGACGGCGGAGGATCGGATCGCCTTCCCGGACGCAACCGTGCAGGAGGGCGCGCCGGTAACCGATACGCCTTCCGCGCCGGAGCTGCTGCCGCAGGAGGAGATCGTCTATGACGGCGCGTTCGTCGGAGGAATCGACGATGCTGGTTGAGATGAAGGACGTCTGCAAGGACTATCCGCAGGGCAGGGAAACGGTCCGCGTCCTCAAGAACGTCTGCCTGCAAGTGGAGGAGGGCGACTACCTTGCCATCATGGGGCCGTCCGGCTCCGGCAAGACGACGCTGATGAATCTGATCGGCTGTCTGGACGTGCAGACCTCCGGCGACTTCTTCCTTGACGGCGAGAACCTCCGCGACGCGGGCAGCAACCGCCTTGCCGAGGTGCGCAACCGCCTGCTCGGCTTCGTGTTTCAGAGCTTTTATCTGCTGCCGAAGCTGAACGCGATCGACAACGTGGCGCTGCCGCTGATGTACGCGGGCGTACCGAAGAAGGAGCGCCGCGAGCGCGCCGAGGAGGCGCTGAAAACCATGGGTCTGGAGGACCGCATGACCTTCCGCCCCAATCAGCTCTCCGGCGGTCAGTGCCAGCGCGTCGCCATCGCCCGCGCCATCGTCGGCAAGCCGAAGCTGCTGCTGGCCGACGAGCCGACCGGCGCGCTGGATACCGCGTCGGGCAATCAGATCATGGACATCTTCGACCGCCTGAATGCGGAGGGAACGACGATCATTATGATCACGCACGAGCAGGCGATCGCCGACCGTGCGAAGCATATCCAATATATCCGCGACGGCGTCCTCTCTTCGGAGAAGGAGGCAAAGCCGGAAGCGGAAGAGGCCGCCGCACCGGAGGACGCCGTTCCGCCCGTGCAGACCGGAGAGGAGGGCGAGACGCATGCGTAAAGGCGTGAAAGTCGCGCTGATCTCAACGGTCAGCGTCATCGTCGCCGGCGCGATTCTGGTCGGCGCTCTGTGGTATTTCGGCAGGCAGACCGACCCCGTGCAGGTCGTGCCGCTGATGTATCATAGCGCGACCTTTTACGACGACATGATGAATTTCGACGGCAGAGTGACGGCCGAGAACCTGCAATCCGTCTACGCGAGCGATACGCAGACCGTGACGGAAATCTTCGTCAGCGAAGGCGACGAGGTCAAAAAAGGTGACCCGCTGTTGAGCTACGACACCACCCTGACGGAGATCGAGCTGGAGCGCAAGCGCATCGACGTGCAGCAGGCGGAGCTGGATCTCAAAAACGCCAAGGACGATCTGGCGTGGATCAACAGCCTCAAGCCCTATACGCCGCCCCCTCCCACCCAGCCGCCCCAGCCGACCGAGGAATCTCTGGAGCCCATTGAAGAGCTGCCGCTGCTGATCGGCGGCGAGGGTACGCAGGAAATGCCGTACCGCTGGGTCTGGTCGGACGAGGTGAGCTATGACGAGGCGTTTATTACCGGAATGTTCGGAGAAGAAAACGAGGTCTGGATCTCCTTTGAGGAACGGGAGCAGAACTCCCTTGACGGCGCGATCACGAAGCTGTGGGGTCTGCACGTTGTGCGCGACGAGGAGGGGAAGCTCAAATACAGCTTCTTCACCCCGGTTCTCCCGCCGGACGATGAAATAGAACCCGAGCCGGAGCCGATCTGGATCGACGACAGCTCCGGATATACCGCCTCGGAGATTGCGAAAATGCGCGCCGAGAAGCAGACCGAGATCCGCGATCTGGACGTGGCATACCGCATCGCGCAGGTGGAATACGAACGCATGAAGAGCGAGGCGGAAAGCGGCATCGTCTACGCAAAGGTGGACGGAACGATCCTGACGCGGAACGATCCCGAGCTTGCGCGCATGGACGGCAGCCCCGTGCTGCTGCTTTCCGGCGGCGGCTGCTACCACGTCACGGCGTCCATCGGCGAGTATGACCGCGACCGCTTCCAAATCGGCGACGAGGTCATCGTCATGTCGTGGATGAGCGGCGGGGAGATCGTCGGCACGCTGGAGGCGGTCGACGACACGCCGGTCAGCGGCTATTATTACGGCAACGGCAATCCGAACGTCTCTCTGTATCCCGCAACCATTGCCGTGGACGCGCAGTCCGGCCTGCAGGAAAACGAGTACGTTTCCGTCCGCTTTGCCTCAAACGGCGCGCAGGACAACGCGCTCTACCTCGAAAACATGTATATCCGCAGCGAGAACGGCCGCTCCTACGTCTACAAACGCGGCGCGGATGGACTGCTCCAAAAGGTCCCGGTCGAGACGGGCGCGGTTCTCTGGGGAAGCTACACCGCCGTCTACGGCGACCTGACCGCAGACGACTGGATCGCCTTCCCCTACGGCAAGAGCGTCAGAGAAGGCGCACAGACGGTAGAGGCGGAGGACTCCGTCTACTACTATTACGGCTGATGGGAGGGAAGAACGATGTTTGAAAGTATCTCCCAGGCGCTGCAGGGCGTTTTCTCCCACAAGATGCGCTCCTTCCTGACCATGCTGGGCATCATCATCGGCATAGCGTCGATCATTACGATCATCTCCGGCATCAAGGGAACGAACGAGCAGATCAAGGCAAATCTGATCGGCGCGGGCAACAACG
This sequence comes from Oscillospiraceae bacterium, assembly GCA_017405865.1. Taxonomy (GTDB): domain Bacteria; phylum Bacillota; class Clostridia; order Oscillospirales; family Oscillospiraceae; genus JAZOXB01. Next base: position 28,229 of record JAFQZN010000048.1, read on the forward strand.
TCGTCACTGTGCAGCTGTATCAGAACGATATGCAGTACGAGATGATGTACAGCGGCAACCCGGTCGGCGTCAAGCCGCTGGACGCTGCACAGCGCGACGAGCTGCGCAAGCTGGACGGCGTGGACGACGTGACCTTCTATCACAGCCGCAGCTACGCAGAGCAGATCTACTATCAGAACACGGCGTTCAACGGCAATGTCTACGGCATCGACGACAGCTACTTTGCCGTGAACGACTATCAGATCAAGCAGGGAAGGGGCTTTTCGCAGGAGGATCAGGCGCAGATGCACAAGGTCGTCATTCTGGACGAACGCGCAGTGCAGACCCTCTTTGGCAGCGAAAACCCCGTCGGCAAGGTCGTCGAGATCATGAAGGAGCCCTTCCGGATCGTCGGCGTGGCGGCGCGCAGCTCCAGCTTCGAGCCGGTCATCAACACCGTGGAGGACTACTACTCCTACGCGCAGACCGACGCAGGCTCCTTCTTCCTGCCGGACAGCACGTGGCCGATCGTCTACCGCTTTGACGAGCCGCAGAGCGTTGCGGTGCGCGCAAGCTCCACGGACGATATGACCAACGCCGGCAAGGCGGTCGCAGATTATCTGAACGAGAATCAGATCGCGCAGCAGGCGTCGCAGAACGGCATGTCCTATCGCAGCAACGACCTTCTCAAGCGCGCCCAGCAGCTGCAGGAGCTCAGCAGCTCCACCAACAACCAGCTCATCTGGATCGCCGCGATCTCGCTGCTGGTCGGCGGCATCGGCGTCATGAATATCATGCTCGTCAGCGTGACCGAACGCACCCATGAGATCGGTCTGCGCAAGGCGATCGGCGCAAAGCGCCGCAGAATCCTGACGCAGTTTTTGACCGAGGCTGCGGTGCTGACCGGCATCGGCGGCGTGCTCGGCGTTCTGGCGGGTATCGGCATGTCCAAGCTGATCTCAAAGTTTATGGACACGCCCTCGGCAATCAGTGTCCCCGCGATCGCGGCGGCAACGGTCTTCTCCATTTTGATCGGCCTGATTTTCGGCCTTGTCCCCGCCGTCAAGGCGTCCAAGCTCAACCCGATCGAAGCCCTGCGCAGAGAATAGTTTGCGATAAAGGAAGACCTTCGACGCAAGCCGAAGGTCTTTTTTAGTTTGTGTCGGCTGTCGCATTCAGGGCGGCGCGGCAGAGAGCACGGTATTCGTCCACGACGCTCTGCGGGAAAACGATGGACGCCCGCCCGCCGAAGCCTGCGACCCAGCCGAGGAAGTTCGGAGAAACGGAAACGTCGACTGTCAGAAGGAAGTGGTTCTTGCCGTCCGGGATCAGCAGAATATTCTGCCCGAAGCGGTCGACGACCACGCCCGCCAGCCCGTTTTCAAAGCGGAGCTTGATCTGCTTCCGCTCGCCGCGGAACATGCCGAAGACCTCGCGCGAATAGGCGGCGATATCGAATTGCCGCATTTCTTCCGTAAATATGCGCCGTTCGCCCGTGAGGCGGATGTTCTCCATCTTGTCTACGCGGTAGTGGGTCAGACCGTGGCGCTCGGAGTGGGCGATCAGATAGTAGTTCTCGTCGTCCCAGATCAATGCATAGGGGCTGGCCTCATACTCGCCGTCGCGGAATTTCTTTTTCAGATCCGTTCCCCAGTTGAAGTAGCGGAATGCGATGCGGCTGTTTTTCCGGATCGCCTCGTGAATGGCGTCGACGTTTGCAAAGCCCTCCTCCTCGGTCGTTTTCACGCGGCCGGCCAGCACGACCTCCCTGCGCAGCAGCTCCGCACCGTGCGCGCCGGAAAGGGCGGCGATCTTTTTGATCAGCTCCGCCGAGCGTTTCGCGGAGAGAAAACGCGATGACAGCACGGCGTCGACCAGCAGCTTCAATTCCGACAGCTCGAAATCGCGCTGCGCGACGTAGTAACCGCCGGCGTTGCCGCGCTTGTAGAGAACCTCCGTGTCGTATTCGTTGAGGGTGCGAATGTCGTTGTAGATGCTTTTCCGCTCTGCGTGAATATCCTTTGACGCGAGATAGTCGATCAGCTGCTGCACCGTGGCAGGATGCTGTTCGTCCGTGTTGTGCCGAAGATAGTCGCGCAGGTACAAGAGCTTTAGTTTCTGCCGTTCTGATTTTGCCATAAGGCGTCCTCCTTCCTCCCGATCACAGGCTAAAAAACGAGGGTTCAATGCAAATACGATACCATAAAGCGGACTGAAAAGCAAGAGTACTTGACGATTTCACAGCTTTGTGGTATCTTATTTAGAGAATTCCGAGGAAAGGAGAACCGATGTGAAACTGCACCGCAATCAAAAGTACTTCAAATGGGGCCTGACCGCGTTCCTCGTTATCGTGGCTGCGCTGGTGTTCTGGATCATTTTCTCCAACCTCAAGGGCTTCTACGAGCTGTTCCTCGATTTGACCAATATCCTTGCGCCGATCCTCTACGGCTGCATTTTTGCTTATCTGATGAATCCCGTGATGGAATTCACGCGCAAGCTGATGAGCAAGCTGCTGTCCAAGACCAAGCTCAAAGAAAAAACGGCGCAGAAGATCAGCACCTTCGTCAGCGTCTGCGTCGCAACGGTCGTTCTGGTCGGCCTTCTGTTCGCGTTTGCCGCGCTGATCGTGCCGAACATCGCCAACAGTGTGCAGGAGCTGTTCCAGACGGAACGCCTTGAAAAGTACGGCAACACGATCACGACGTGGATCAACGGGAACTTTGCGAATACGACGGTAGGAAAGTGGATCAGAGATAATCTGGGCAGCCTGTGGGGAATGGTGCTCGACTGGCTGAAGAGCATTGACATTGCTTCCTTTATCGGCAGCCTGACCAGCTCGGTCTACAGCGTGGTCATCGGCGTCTTTGACGCATTGATCGGCGTGATCGCCGCGATCTACGTGCTCGTTTATAAGAAAAAGCTCTGCTCGCAGGCGAAAAAGATCACGGTCGCGTCCTTCAGCACCGAGCATGCCGACCGTATTTTCGAGATCGCCCGCCGCACGAATAAAATCTTCGGCGGCTACGTCGTCGGAAAAATCGTGGATGCGCTGTTTGTCGGCGTGGTAACCTATATTGCCATGCTGATCATGGGCATGCCCTACGCGCCGCTGATCGCAACGCTGATCGGCGTGACGAATATCATTCCGTTCTTCGGTCCCTTCCTCGGCGGCATTCCCGCAACGCTTCTGCTGCTGCTCGACAACCCGAGCAACGCGCTGATTTTTGTGATCTTCATCATTGTCCTGCAGATGATCGACGGCAATATCATCGAAAACCGCATTTTGGGTGAGCAGCTCGGCATCTCCGATTTCTGGGTACTGGTGTCGATCCTGCTGTTCGGAGGCATCTTCGGCTTCGGCGGCATGCTGCTCGGCGTGCCGATCTTCGCCGTGATCTATACGCTCATTACCGACGCGGTCAACAACCGCCTCAAGCGCAAGCGCTATCCGACCGAAACGGAGATTTACTATACGCTCGAATCGGTGGAGCGCTTGCCGGTGGAGCCGCTGCCGAGCTATTCCTACGTCTCGGTCGATCCCGCCTACGATCTGAAGGCGGATCCGGATGAGGATGACGACTACGACTACGACGATTATGACGAATAAAAAGCTCGGGGGCTGATTTCAGCCCCCGTTGCACATTGCGCAGGATCGAGGTGAGATCGTGTTTCTGCAAACTGTAAATGAATATTTCCGAACGGACGGCAGGCAGCTTGCGCAGGTGTTCTGCACCGTCTGGAGCTTTCTTGCGCCCGCGCTGGGCATTTTGATCCTGTGGCGCTGCGTCAAGCCGCTGCTGCGCTTCCGCAGAGAGCCGGAAACGTGGGCGTGGCTCGTCATGCCGGACGGCCAGCAGCTTCCCGTGACCCACTGGGAGAACATCATCGGTCGCTCCCGAGGCTGCGACATCATTGTCAATCTTTCCACAGTCTCCCGCAACCACGCCGTTCTGACGCGCTATGACGACGGCAGCTGGTCGCTGACGGACATCGGCTCGCGCGGCGCGGTGTCGGTCAACGGCGAGCAGGTCGACGTCTGCGCCCTGCAGTACGGCGATGTGATCTCACTGGGCGGCGTGGAAATGATCCTCGCGCCGACGACGGCGGAGGAGGTCGAGGAGCAGAAGCACTACCGCACCAGACCCGCCTCCATGGCAAGCCCCGGTCTGACGCTCTTCCTTCTGACCGTTTTCCAGCTGCTGACCGCGCTGCAGTTCTGGATGAGCAGCAAGCCGGAGGAGGTTCTTTACCCCATCATCGGCATGCTTGCGATCTGCGCCTTGAGCTGGCTGCTGTTTCTGACGCTGAAGATCATGCGGCGCAGCAGCTTCGAGGTGGAAACGCTCGCGTTTTTCCTCTCCACGATCGGTCTGGCGGTCATTGCCTCGTCCGACGCGACGTCCATTCCCAAGCAGCTGATCTGCATTGCAGGCGGCATTCTGATCTATCTGATCCTGGGCTGGTCGCTGCGCGATCTGTCGCGGGCAAAGCGCTTCCGTTATGTCGCGGCGGTCGCGGGACTTGCGCTGCTTGCCGCCAACCTCCTGCTCGGGCGCGAGATCAACGGCGCGAAGAACTGGATCGCCATCGGTCCCATGTCCTTCCAGCCGTCCGAGCTGGTCAAGCTCTGCTTCATCTATGTCGGCGCTTCGACGATGGACCGCATTGTGACGAAGCGCAACCTGTTTTCCTTTATCGTATATTCCGGCGCGATCTGCGGCTGCCTTGCGCTGATGAACGACTTCGGCACGGCGCTGATCTTCTTTGCTGCGCTTGTCGTGATCTGTCTGATGCGCGGCGGCAGCTTCTCCGCGATCTCGCTGCTTGCGACCCTTGCGGTCTGCGCGGCGATGCTCCTGCTTGTCATCGACATCCCGCCGCATGTTCTGCGCAGATTCTCCACCTGGGGTCACGCCTGGGACGACCCGCTAGGCGGCGGCTACGATCAGGTCAAGTCCATGATGTGCATTGCATCCGGCGGTCTGTTCGGTCTCGGCGCGGGCAACGGCATGTTCACTCACTATGTCATGGCGGCGGATACCGACTACGTGTTTGCCTTCGTCTGCGAGGAGTGGGGGCTAATCCTCGGTGTGCTGCCGATCCTTGCGATCATCGTCCTCGGCGTCTTCGTCGCGCGCTCTGCCAGCGTCGGCAGAAGCAGCTTCTATACGATCGGCGCATGCGCTGCCGTGGCGATCATGATGACGCAGACGATCCTCAACGTGTTCGGCACGATGGATCTGCTGCCGATGACCGGCGTGACCTTCCCGTTCCTTTCCAACGGCGGCTCGTCTATGCTCGCCTCGTGGGGGCTGCTTGCCTTTATCAAGGCGGCGGACACGCGGCAGGACGCGAGCTTTGCGGTGCGTTCGGTACGCTCTGAGGAGGTGACGCCGTATGAGTAAGCTCGCAAGACGCGCGTGGTTTGCCTATTTCCTTGCAGCGGCGATGCTCGTCGGCCTGATCGTGATCCTCGTCCGCTACGCCGTCGGCGCGCCGGACTGGATGCCCTTCCAGAAGAACGGCTTGGTCGTTGACCGCAGCGGGACGATGCTGATGGACAACACCGACGGAAAATCCGAGCTGGCGGACAACGCCACCGTCCGTGCGGCGATGCTCCATATTCTCGGCGACACGCAGGGCTATATTTCGCCGTATCTGCTCAATGAGTACGGCGACGAAATGAGCGGCTATGACCGCTTCACCGGCACCCGCCACACCGGAAACGGCTACGGCAGGATGCAGCTGACCGTCAGCGCCTACGCGCAGGAGGCGGCGGTCTACGCCTTCGGCGGGCAGAAGGGGACGATCGGGGTTTACAACTACAAAACCGGCGAGATCCTGTGCATGGTCTCCTCGCCAACCTACGATCCGCGCAATGTTCCGGACGTGGCGGGCAACCCGGACGCCTATGAGGGCGTCTACGTCAACCGCTTTCTGCACTCCGCCTATGCGCCCGGCTCGACCTTCAAGCTTGTGACGGCGGCTGCCGCACTGGAGGAGATCGACGGGATCGAGGATCGCGTCTTCCACTGTGACGGAAGCGCGTTGATCGGCGACGAGGTCGTGATCTGCAACGCGGTGCATGGAGACATCGGGTTCAAGGAAGCCCTGTGCCAGTCGTGCAACGTCGCTTTTGCCCGGGTCGCACAGGAGCTGGGAGCGGAGCGGCTATCCAAGTACGCCGACGCCTTCGGCATCGGCAAGAGCCTTGCCTTCGATGGCTTTATCACGAAAAAGGGCAATTTCGATCTCTCGGACGCGACGACCTTTGAGGCGGCGTGGGCGGGCGTCGGACAGTATACCGACCAGATCAACCCCTGTCAATATATGACCTTCATGGGCGCGATCGCAAACGGCGGTGAGGCGGCGCAGCCGTATTTGGTCGAAAGCGTCTACTTCGGCGACCGTGAGGAGTACCGCGCCGCACACAAGACCTGCGGCACCATGCTGGATCGGCAGACCGCAGACGAGCTGACGGATATGATGCACTACAACGTCGTCAACAATTACGGCGAGTGGTACTTCAGCGGGCTCTATGCCGGCGCCAAATCCGGCACGGCGGAGCGCGCCGAGGGACAGGCGCCCAACGCGCTGCTGGCAGGCTTCGTGCGCAGCGAGGATTATCCGCTCGCCTTTGTCGTCATCGTTGAGGGCGGCGGCGCGGGCAGCGCAGCCTGCACACCGATCATCCGTCAGGTGCTGGACGCCTGCATCGTCGCGATGAATTCGTAAGAAATGAAAAATCGGCAAGAAAATGCTTGACAAGTGAAGAATAATCTTGTATGATATTCAAGCTGATTTTGCGGTAAGCGGGTCAGCGAATTGGAGAGGTGGCTGAGCTGGCCGAAGGCGCACGACTGGAAATCGTGTAGGCGTTAAAAGCGTCTCGCGGGTTCGAATCCCGCCCTCTCCGCCAAAAAAGGCAGCCGAAAGGCTGCCTATTTTGGCGGAGAGGGCGGATAGATTCGAAAGATTAAATCCGACAGT
>JAFQZN010000068.1 GCA_017405865.1 Oscillospiraceae bacterium
GATCCTTCGGCACCAAGTCCTCCAAATCCACCATCACTACTTCCTTTCGCCCGTCCTTTTTCCACTGCTCCATGAAAAACACCCCCGTTTCTTTCATTATACCAGAAACAGGGGCGTCTGTATAGTTTTTTGACAGGCTGAGGGCGCTGATTTTATATCAAAATCAGCGCCTTTTTTTGGTACGGGCGACAGGACTTGTTCTCGCTCCCGCGGTTTCGTCTTTCGCTGAACGCGAAAGACTCAAGGTCGCTCGGTCAGGGTCGGCTCTGACAGCCCACCGGGCTGTCATTCACTACCGACCCGTCAAGTCCTGTTATGCAATCGTACTAAATAAGGACGGACGCCGCGAGGGCATCCGTCCTTATATGGTTGCGGGAGAGGGACTTGAACCCCCGGTCTTGCATTTTCGCTGCGGCGAAAATGCTGCGGTCGGTTCGGCGGCTCTGACTGTCCACCGGACAGTCATTCACTACCGCCTCACCCTCCGGGTTATTCGCCCTTCGGTCTCATAACCCGGGAAGGAGAACACGATCCTTCCCGAATGATAAAAATAACACCCATCCGAAGATGGGTGTTATTTTTATGGTTGCGGGAGAGGGACTTGAACCCCCGACCTCCGGGTTATGAGCCCGACGAGCTACCAACTGCTCTATCCCGCGATATGGCGTGAGGCTTTGCATCAACGCTCATATATATTAGCACGGATAACGGCAATTGTCAAGCAAAAACTTATGACTGGATTTGACTTTTTTCTTATGCTCTTGTGACAACGGAGTTGACGCCGTATTTGGGAAAACGTCTGATACTAAAATCAATTAAATTATTTAATTGATTTTTGCTGTGCTACGCACAGCCTTTTCAGCGCAACGCGCTGAAAAGCCGTCTCATGCAGACTTCGACGCGCCCTCGGCACTATAAAATGCTTTTTAAAGCATTTTATCGAAGTCTAGTATGATGACGTCACGGACAGATTGCCCGCCTTACGCGGGCGATGACAGGAGCGGGGAAGTTATGAAAACCCCGCCGGGTACGGCTGGCGCATCCGGCGGGGTTCATTCTTACTTCAAAAAGCGATTACTGCAGATACTTTTTGATCGCGTCCGTGGCGTTGGCGGGATCGTCGGAGACAACGAGGGTGAAGTCCAAATCGTTCGCCTTGCCGAACTCGTCGCACCAAAGGGCGAAGTCCTCGACCTCCGCCATGCCTGCGCCGTCGACCTGCTTATAGAAGCTGTCGATGAAGATGTGGCTGATGTCGAAGTTGCCTGCGTGCAGGCCGCTGACGAAGCCCTTAAGGAAGGTGAGCGTACCCTCTGCCTTGTATTCCTGATAGTCAATCAGGCGGACGTGCATATCGATATCGTAACGGAGCTTGGTGCCTTTTTCGATGCAGACCATGCTGCCGGTTTCGTTTTTCACTGCGGTGTTGATGTCATGGATGAGACGTTTGGTTTTGCCGGAACCCTTCAGCCCCATAATGATCTTGACCATAGGAAATTCCCCCTTTGTTTTGATAATTTGATTATATCAGTTCTGACCCGGAAAAGCAAGAGATCAATAACCTGGTTTTCCGAGCAGGTGGAACATGTTCTTCTTATAGAATTCAACGCCGGGCTGATTGAACGGGTTGACGCCGAGCATATAGGCGGAGATGCCGCAGGAAAGCTCGAAGAAATAGAACAGCTCGCCGACGGTATCGGCGTCGATCTCGTCGGCTTGCAGGACCATGACGGGAATGCCGCCGTCTACGTGGGCGTTCAGTGTGCCGAGGAAGGCCTGCTCCTCGACGAAGTCGAGCGTCTTGCCCTCCAGATAGTTCAGACCGTCCAGATTCTTCCAATCCGACTCGATCGCGGTCTTCTTGCGCGGCGGGTTGAAGCGCACGACCGTCTCAAAGAGGTTGCGCTCGCCCTGCTGGATCATCTGCCCGAGGGAATGAAGGTCGGCGGTGAATTCAGCGGTCGCCGGGAAGATGCCCTTGCCGTCCTTGCCCTCGCTCTCGCCGAAGAGCTGCTGCCACCAGCCGCCGAAGCATTTGAAGCTCGGCTCATAGCAGCAGAGCATTTCGATTTTCTTGCCCCTGCGGTAGAGCAGATTGCGGGCAGCGGCGTACTGCCAGGCGGGGTTCTCAAAGGAGTGCAGATCCAGCTCTTTTCTTGCTCTTGCTGCGCCGAGCATGACGTCCGTGGGGTTGATGCCCGCGACAGCCATCGGCAGAAGACCTACGGCGGTCAGAACGCTGTAGCGGCCGCCGACGTCGGGCGGAATGACGAAGGTCTCGTAGCCCTCCTCGGTCGCCATCTGGCGCAGCGCGCCCTTTTCCGGGTCGGTGGTGACGTAGATGCGCTTCTTTGCCTTCTCCGCGCCGTACTTGCGCTCGAGCATCCAGCGCAGCGCGCGGGTGGCGATGGCCGGCTCGGTGGTCGTGCCGGACTTGGAGATGATGTTGATGGAGAAATCCTTGCCCTCCAGCAGCGCGCACAGCTCCTGCCATGCACGGGTGGAGAGGTTATTGCCTGCGAAGAATACCTGCGGGTCGCTGCTGTTCAGATTGTGATTCTGCCCCTTGACGAGCTCGATGGCAGCGCGCGGGCCGAGATAGGAGCCGCCGATGCCGACGACGACGAAGACCTGCGAGTCGGAACGGATGCGCTCTGCGGCGCGGCAGATGCGGCGCATTTCTTCGGTCTCCTCAAAGGTGGGGAGATTCAGCCAGCCGAGGAAATCGCTGCCGGGGCCTTTGCCTTCGGTCAGGATCTGATGCGCGTTAAAAACCTCCTGCTCCGTGGCGAGCAGATCGGGCAGGGCGAGGTCGCCCCAAACGTTGGAAATGTCAAGCTTTATCATGAACGATACTCCTTCGCAAAAAATTTGGTTCCTACTTTCATGTTACACCAAATGGCGGTAAAAAACAAGCAAATTCCCAAAAAAGTTTCCGGCGAACGGCAAGATTGGAAGCTGCAGCGTTTTCTCTGTGATTTCCCGTTTCTGTCATTGCCCGACTTGCTCGGGCAATCTGTCCGTCGCAGGTTTGGGAACTGTAGCGGAATATGCGGGCGGCCAGTGGCCGCCCCTACGGAATTGTACGGGAGATGCCTGTAGGGGCGCCCATCGGGCGCCCGCAAAGCCTACCCCTCGAGGCGAAGGTGGCGGAAAGGATGCGACCGAGAAAAAAGCTGCGCTGTGGAGTTCCACAGCGCGGCTTCGTTTCATTTTCGATCAGCCATTTCCGTTGAAGTTCGGGTCTTCCGGCAGAGAAACACCGGGGACTTCTGGATTATTGTTGCCGCTGGAGGTGATAATATCACGCAGAACTGCATCCTTCACGGTAATTGTCGGAGCTTCAAATACTTTCATTCAGCTTTCCCTCCTTATCAATTCAGGTAGCTCTTGGCGGACGCACCGTAGTTGTAGAGCGCCTGCACGAGCTGCGCTAGGTTTTCCACAGTGTTATCGTCTTGCTTTGCGTATATATAGGAGTTGACGGAATAGGTCAGGGTCTGCCCGACTGGCGTGCCGTTATTCTTCAATACTGCTGTAACGACATCGCCGTATTCACTCGCGGCAATACCGCGGAATGTCACTCTGCAGGATGCGCCAAAGTCACTCTCATCGATGATTGTCATATCGGAATAGTTGTACACTGTGGTCCGTCCGTTGATACTGACCTCCACTGATGTCGCAGTGCCAACCATTGTGTTCAAGATAAAGTACATGGACATCTGACTGCCACATTCCAGTCCCGCGCCCGTCCATTGTATGTTCTCATCCGTCATACCCGTTCTGGTGAAATCGGTGGCGGTCAAATCGATGAATTCGGACGGACTCAATGTCAAGCCCGCTGTCACGAGGATGTCTGCGTTGTGACCGGTAAACATCTGCGTCGCCGCGCCGTAGACCAGCATATCTGCGAGGAGGGTCTGCAGCTTCGCGTTCTCCGGATACGCCGCCATTACGTTCGTGCAGTATTGCCTGACGCTGTATTCTGGCTTGCAGTAGTGGACAAGTTGTCCTTCTGCGGCGGTGGCGTAAAGCGTCGCCTTGATATTGTCGCCCATCATATCCGGCGTCAGGTTCATGAACTCGAAGACCAGTCTGCCTTGCGCGTCTTCGCGGTTGGGCGTGACCGTGTAGCTTTGCCCGTTAATCTCAATCAACATGTATGGATCAGTCAAGCCCTCCGGCACTGAGGCAGTGAAGTTCACTGCAATGTCCTCATACAGGGTCAGAGAGGCGGTGTTGATTCTCAGTCCCTCCGCAAGACAGTGCCTCGTTGCACTGGTCAATGTATTATTGGAGTCGCCGATGAAGATATTATTCCAACCGGATTCTGTGCCGCAATAGTAAACGTCGGTCAGCTTGTTGCAATGATCGAACGCATAACTCTGAATATTCGTTACTCCGATCCCGATTGTAATGCTCGTCAGAGCGCTGCAGTCGTAGAACGCAAAAGTGCCAATGCTCGTCACGCTGTCCGGGATCGTCACACTCGTCAGCCCGCGGCATTCCCGGAATGTATCATATTCGATGCTTGTCACGCTGTCCGGGATCGTCACACTCGTTAGCCCGGTGCAGCCGCAGAACGCATAATAGCCGATGCTGGTCACACTGCCCGGGATTGTCACGCTTGTCAGCCTGGTGCAGTCGTAGAACGCATGACTTTCGATGCTCGTCACGCTGTCTGGGATCGTGACGCTCATCAGACCGGTGCAGCCGGAGAACGCACTGGCACCGATACTTATTACGCTGTCCGGAATCGTCATGTTCGTCAGCCCAGTGCAGCCGCAGAACGCATAACTTTCGATGAACTTCACGCCATCCGGGATCGTCACGCTCGTCAGGCCGGTGCAGCCGTAGAACGCATAGTAGTCGATGCTTATTACGCTGTCCGGGATAACAAATGTGGCTTCTTCCTTTTCGGCAGGATAACAGATCAACGTCGTTTTGTTTTGGTTATACAAAACACTATCCATGCTGCAAAAATATGCGTTACCTGTATCTACTGTGATGCTCTTTAGCCCGGTGCAGCCCATGAAAACACCATGGCCGACGCTTGTTATGCTGTCTGGGATCATCACGCTCGTCAGCCCGGTGCAGCCACTGAACGCAAAACGACCAATGCTCGTCACGCCTTCCGAGATCGTCATGCTCGTCAGCTCGGTGCAGTCCGAGAACGCATTACGTCCGATACTTGTCACGCCACCGTCAATGCTGACGGACTTAATAGAATTTCTATATGAATACCAAGGAGCGTTAGCAAGCCAATTCTTCATCTCTCCCGTGCCAGTGATTTCGAGCACACCGGTTTCAGAGTCCAGCGTCCAGGTCAGATTCTCGCCGCAGGTGCCGGAATAGGTTGCTGCGTTTGCGGTAATGGCAAGACCTGCAAGCAGGCTGACTACCATTGCCAAAATCAGAATTACAGATAATGGTCGTTTCATTGCGTTTTCCTCCTGATTATGTTTTGATATATTACCATATAAATAATATATATTGTAACTATATCAAATATAAATTCATCTGTCAAGCAAATATATTATGGAGGTGAGCGGTATGCAGGATGAATTCAGAGAATACTACAAGCTGATCGGGCTGCGGGTCGCATATTTCCGCAAGATCAAGGAAATGACGCAGGCGCAGCTGGCGGAGAAAATGGGCGTCGACACCTCCTTCATCGGGCAGATTGA
>JAFQZN010000049.1 GCA_017405865.1 Oscillospiraceae bacterium
ACTCAATTGCAACTGCCTCTGGAATTTCTATCGGGACAATCTATCTCGGACAAATTGCTTGCAATGACGCAAAAGACATCTATAAGTTCACTCTTTCCACTTCCGGGAGAGTGAACGTGCGGATAACAGCATATATTTACCTCACGAATTACTACATTTATGACGCAAAGGGAAGCGCGGTTTGGGAAAAAACATGGCAATATTGGAATAGCACTTCGGAAGAATACAATTTGGACGAAAATGTTGACCTGACTTCCGGCACATACTATTTTGCCATTGAGCAAGGTTCTGGTACCGGCAATTACAACTTCTCCATCGGAGAATCATGTACAACCGGGCACAGTTGGGATACAGGCAAAGTGAAAACTGCAGCAAGCTGTACAGAGAACGGTGTGATGATCTATACCTGTAAGGTCTGCGGGCAGACAAAAGAAGAAACAATTCCTGCACTGGGACACAATTACATTTATAGAGTAACCAAAGTGCCTACAACGGGTGCATCCGGCACATTGAATGGCGACTGCTCACGCTGCAACGCAACTACAACAGCTAATCTTCCGCAGTTAAACACGACGGATTACACTTATTCTGTTGTGAAAGCGGCTACCTGCACGGCAGCAGGCATCGGTCGATACACTTGGAGAACAACAACCTACGGCAACTTCTATTTCGATGTAACAACTAATGCACTCGGTCACAATTATAAAAACGGCGTCTGTACTGCCTGCGGCGCGAAGGATCCGAATTACAAACCTCCCGTGACGACCAACCCCTTCAGGGATGTGAAATCCGGCGCGTTCTACTACGACGCAGTCCTGTGGGCAGTCAACGCGGAGCCGCAGGTGACCTCCGGCACGAGCGCGACGACATTCAGCCCGAATGACACCTGCACCAGAGCGCAGGTTGTGACCTTCCTGTGGCGCGCGAAGGGCTGCCCGGAGCCGAAGTCCGCGAATAATCCGTTCAGGGACGTCAAACAGGGCGAATACTATTACAAGGCAGTTCTGTGGGCGGTGGAGAACGATATCACCGCAGGCACGAGCGCAACGACCTTCTCCCCGAACGAAGGCTGCACGAGAGCGCAGGTCGTGACGTTCCTCTGGCGCACCGAGGGAGAGCCGAAGCCGACTTCGTCCGCGAATCCGTTCAAGGACGTGACGGGAGGCTACTACTACGACGCCGTTCTCTGGGCGGTCGAGAAGAAGATCACCGCGGGCACGAGCGCAACGACGTTCAGCCCGGATAACACCTGCACGAGAGGCCAGATCGTGACCTTCCTGTACCGCGCGTTCGCATAAGGAACCAGCTGCGCAGCAGCGAAACAACCTGAAAAACACAAACAGCCGCGCTGTGGAAATCCACCGCGCGGCTGCTTTCTATATGAGCGTCAGCAGGGAGGCATGCCCACATGCCTCCGGCAATAACAAACGCATCTGAAGCCAAAACGCGGAGGCGTCAGGGGACGCCTCCCTACGGTGTTTTCTGTCATTCGATACAGTTTCCTTGTTTGCGGCGGACAGATTGCCCACGTATAGCGGGAAATGACAAAACGGGAAAGTATTTGTTTTGCGTTATTCCTGCAGGGCGGCGATGACCTCGTCCATCGTGCTGCAGACGCGGTTGTCCACGAGGCCGCCGACGAAATTGTTCAGGCGGAAGGTCTCGTTGTAGTAGTTGCGGACGTCGCTCTTGTAGAGCACCAGCTTCTTGCCCAGTCCGTAGCCCAGCCCGATCTCCGCGGCGGTGCCGGAGTCGATCTCGATGCCGTTGCAGTTGACGACGAGATAATCCGCCAGGCGGATCGCCTTGAGATCCATGTAGAAGCAAGCCGCCTTGACGAGGAGGGTGCTTTCGTTCGTGATGACGACCTCCTGCGGCAGGAAGGTGGTATAGCCGAGTGCGCGCAGGCGGTCGGAATTGCACTGGTTGGTGTAGCGGTCGCCCTCGTTGAACAGGGGCCCTGCCATATAGACGGCGGGCTTTCCGTCTTCATAGGGGCATATGTACTTCGTCAGCGCTTCCACTGTCTTCGCTTCGGTGATCTCCTGCAGACCCTCGCGGAAGGGGAAGCCCTCCGCGCCGTATTTTTCGGCAAAGACCGGATAGCAATTGCCGTTTGCCTCATAGACCGCAAACAGCGGATCGGTATCGTTTCCGAGATAGAATTTCATAGCGTCTCCTTTTCTTTCGTTCAAAAAAGTCATTCCGTACAAACGGAATGACTTTTTTGTCTCCATGATTTAATCGCCGATCGCTTCGGATACAAGCTCCGTCACCTCGGGCAGCTCGCTCTCGGCGCCCTTGTCGGCGGTGTCGCCTTCGTGACGCTTTTCGCAGAACTTGCACAGACGGGTGCGGTTGGCCTCGATCGCCTGCTCGACGGAACCGACGGTCAGCTCGTCGCTGTGGTTGAGGGCGCTGCAGTCCTCATCCAGATGATACACCTTGCCGAAGGTCGACCAGTAGACGTCCACGCCGCTGTATTCGGCGATGGCTTCTTCCTTCTCCTCGGCGGAAATGGGGTTCCAGTCGTAGCTGAACAGACCGCCGATCAGCAGGGCGATGACCGCAACAATGGCGGCGATGGTCTTGGTCTTCTTGTCTGCGTTCTTGTTCGTCAGCGCGAGGATCACGAAGGGGATAAACGCAAAGGCGGTGACGATCAGCCCCAAATTGTTCCAAAGCCAGAACTTGACCTTGTTTTTGGCGGAGGCGGGATCGAGCAGGTTGGACTTCTTCCACAGGAGCGAGCCGATGACCACGCAGATGAGGTCGAGGACGAGCGCGATGATGATGAGCCACAGCGTGGGAAGGAAAGTCCATTCGATCTTGCCGAACAGCAGCAGGACAGCAATGACCTCAAAGGCAATGGCTGCGATCCACAGAAGGACCGCGCCGATGCGGTAGCCGGTCGCGCCGCCCTTGCCCTGCACCGGAGCGGCGGGCTTCGGATTGCCCTGCGTTTCAGCGGCGGGCTTTACGGTATGGTTGACTTTTTTCGGAGAGCTTTCCGCTCTCGTGATCTTTTTTTCTGCCATAAATAACCCCTCTTTTCCGTATTTGTGGTTGGCTGTATCAATTTTACACTATATATAGATATTTTTCAAGAGATTTCTTGCTTTTCTCCCAGATTTTGCGTGCGGTACAGCTCTGCGTAGAGCCCGTTTTTCGCCATCAGCTCGGCATGGCTGCCCTGCTCGACGATCCTGCCGTCAGCAATGGAGAGGATGCGCGAGGCGTTGCGGATGGTGGAGAGGCGGTGGGCGATGATGAGGGTCGTCCTGCCGACCGCCAACGCATCCAGCGCGGACTGGATCTTTTCCTCCGTCACGCTGTCGAGCGCGCTGGTCGCCTCGTCCAGAATCAGAATGGGCGGGTTTTTCAGGAAAATGCGCGCAATGGAGACGCGCTGCTTCTGCCCGCCGGAGAGCAGGGTGCCGCGTTCGCCCACGTAGGTGTCGAAGCCGTCCGGCATTTCCATGATGTCGTCGTAGATTTCTGCCCGTTTCGCCGCTTCGATGATCTCCTCCATTGTCGCGTCAGGCTTGCCGTAACGGATGTTGTTGCAGATCGTGTCCGCGTAGAGGAAAACGTCCTGCTGCACCACGCCGATCGACTGATGCAGGGATGCCTGCGTGATTTTGCGGACGTCCAGCCCGTCGATGCGGACGCTGCCCTCGTTTACGTCGTAAAAGCGCGGGATCAAGCGGCAGAGCGTACTCTTGCCGCCGCCGGAGGGACCGACGATCGCGACCGTCTCGCCGGGCTTTACCGTCAGCGAGGCGTCGTGCAGGACCTCGGAATCGTCGCCATAAGCGAAGGAAACATGATCGACCTCGATCTCGCCGCTCACGTTTGTCAGATCGACAGCGTCTGGCGCGTCGTGCAGGGTCGGCTCGGTGCGCATGAGCTCTGCGAAGCGCCCCAGTCCGGCAAAACCGTTGGCGAACATCTCCGAGAACATGACCAGCTTGCGGACAGGTCCCGTAAAGGTGGTAATATAAAGGCTGAAGGTCAGCAGGTCGACCATTTCGATGCTGCCCTGCATCGTCAGCGCGCCGCCGACCGCGATCACGGCGACGGACAGGAAGGACATGAAGAACTCCTGCGTGCTGAAGAAAATGCCCATTTCCTTATGAAATTCGCGCTTGGAGACCTTGAAGCGCTCGTTTGCCTCGCTGAATTTTTCAAATTCGACGTCCTCATTGGCAAACGCCTTCGCGGTGCGGATGCCGGACAGGGAGGACTCGATCTCGGCGTTGATCGCTGCGGTCTTGACCTTGACGCCCTTGGAGACGCTGCTCATTTTGCGTCGGCGCGTGATGACGCTCACGAGCAGGATCGGCAGGATCAGGCACACAACCAGCGCCAGCCGCCATTCGAGCACGAACATGACCGTCAGCGCGCCGATGATCGTCAGCGTCGAGATCAGCAGGTCCTCCGGACCGTGATGCGCCAGCTCCGTGATGTCGAACAGGTCGCTCGTCAGACGGCTCATAAGCTGACCGGTGCGGTTGCGGTCATAAAAGTCATAGCCGAGGGTCTGCATGTGGCGGAACAGGTCGCTGCGGATATCCGCCTCCACGCGGATGCCGAAGGTGTGTCCCCAGTAGGTGATGACGAAATAGAGCAAGGCGCGGATGAGATACGCCAGCGCCATGGCGCCCATGACGATGAAGAAGATCATGTACTTTTGGTCGGGCAGGAGGTTGTTCATCGCCCAGCGCGATACCAGCGGGAAGGCGAGGTCGACCGCCGCGACCGCCAGCGCGCAGAGCATGTCCATGGCGAACAGTCTGCGGTGCGGCTTGAAATAGCCGAGAAAGATGCGGATGAGACTATGCTTCTGATAGTATTTCGTGTCCTTCATTGTGTTGCTCCTCAACAATGTTGTGAATCCAGATGCCTTTTTTGATCAGAATGACGCCGACGGCGCATTTGCCGAGGTCGACGAGCTGACAGATCAGATAGAGCGGTACGATGGAGATACCGGTCGTGTAGGTCAGGAGCATCGCTAACGGCACGGTCAGCACGCAGACGTAAAAGCTGTCGAAAAAGAAGGTGATCAGCGTCTTGCCGCCGGAGCGCAGGGTGAAATAGCAGGCGCTCGCGAAGCTGTTGATCGGCATGCACAGCCCGACGATCAGGATGAATTTCGCTGCGATAGAGCGGATGGCGTCCGTGGTGTTGTAGATCTGCGGGAACAGAGGGGAGACTGCCGCCAACACGCCGCCGACGCCTACGCAGACGGCAACGCAGAAAAAGATCAGCTTCCGGTCGGTATCGACCGCCTCCTTCCGTTTGTTCGCGCCGAGCAGCTGCCCGACGATGATGCCGATGGCGTTGGACAGGGCAAGGAAAGCGACGTTGAAGACGTTGGAGATCGTCCGGCAGATATTGTCTGCGGCAACGACATCATAGCCGTGTACCGAGTAAGCCTGGGACAGCAGCGCCATGCCGCCTGCCCAGAGCGTTTCGTTGAACATCAGCGGCAGGGTCTTCCACAGGATGCGGAAGAACAGCTCCTTCGGAATGCGCAGGGAGCGGTAGGCGCCGACGAAATAGGGACATTTCTTGGGGTGCAGATGCGCCCAGAGCATGACGATCGCAAGCTCAACGAAGCGCGCGATCACGGTGGCGATCGCCGCGCCGGCAGAGCCGAGGGCGGGAAAGCCGATCAGACCGAAGATCAGCAGGGTGTTGAAAAGAAGATTGACAAACACCGAGATGACGCCGGCAACCATCGGTACGACGGTCTGCCCGCTTTCGCGGAGCGTTCCGGCGTAGCACTGGGTCAGCACGAACGGCGCAAGTCCGAGCAGAAGGATGTGCAGGTATTCTCGGGCGTAGCCGAGGCTTGCTTCGATCTCCTGCGGCGACCCCTCGCCGTGCAGGTAGAGCATGATCAGCGGCTCGTCAAGCAGAAGGAAGACGGAAACGCCGATCGCCGTCAGTACCGCGCCGATCAGCAGCTTGAAGCGGAAGGCGTTGCGAACGCCGGTATGGTTTCCGCTGCCGTAGAACTGCGCGCCGAATATGCCCGCGCCGGAGACCGCGCCGAAAATGGCGAGATTGAACACAAAGATCAGCGTGTTGACGATGGAAACGCCGGCCATTTGCGCCGTGCCGAGCCGACCGACCATGATGTTGTCGAGCATGCCGACGAACTGCGTGATGCCGTTTTGTATCATGATCGGCACGGCGACCGCCAACGCCATGCGATAGAACCTCTTGTCTCCGATGTATCTATTTTTCAGGGCAGCGAACATAGCGAATTCTCCAAAGTGGTTTTGCAAGACCCTATTTTATCAAATATGAGTGCAAAAAGCAACAAAAAATCCGCCGCACGGAGGTGCGGCGGATGGGAAATTTTGGGTATCACAGTCTTTCAAGAACGGCGATCAGATACTTCCACGTGCGCTCC
The DNA here is from genome assembly GCA_017405865.1 of Oscillospiraceae bacterium. Classification (GTDB taxonomy): domain Bacteria; phylum Bacillota; class Clostridia; order Oscillospirales; family Oscillospiraceae; genus JAZOXB01. Next base: position 6,425 of record JAFQZN010000049.1, read on the forward strand.
GTGGAGGCAAGGTCGAGCCGCTCGCGGCTGGTGTGGATGTCGTGCATCTGCGGGCCGAAGGACACCGCGTCCAAGCCGGGCAGGCGGTCGGAGAAGATGCCGCATTCCAGACCGGCGTGGATCGCCTCGACCACCGGTTCTCTGCCGAAAAGCTCGCGGAAGACGGAAACCATGGTTTCGCGCAGGGGAGAATCCTTCCGGTACTCCCAAGCCGGGTAGGCGCCGGACTCCGCATAGGCCGCGCCGTGGGCGGTGCCTACCGTCTTCAGCTTCTCGATCAGTGCCGTTTTTTCGGCGTTGACGGAGCTGCGGACGGAGAAGGTCATCGTGACGGCGTCCTCCCCGGTGTTCAGAATGCCGAGGTTCAGAGAGGTCTGCACGAGACCGGGAATGTCCGCGCTCATCGCCTGCACGCCGTTGGGCAGGGCGGTCAGGAGCGCAAGGACGCTGCTGCTGCTTTCCCCGGTCATCGGTGCAAGCGCACTGCCAGCAGGCTCGAGGTAGAATTCCGCTGCTTTTTCCGCTGCGGGGAGGGCATCCCTCGCGGCTTTTTCCAAACGGGCAAAGCCTTCCCGCAGGTCTTCCTGTGAAACGACGAGCGCCTCGCAGGAGCGCGGGATCGCGTTGTCCTTGCTGCCGCCGTCAATGGAGATCAGACGGACAGGCAAATCATTCAGAATGGCCGCCAGCACTTTGCTCGCGTTTGCCCTGCCGCTGTTGATCTCCACGCCGCTGTGGCCGCCGGTCAGATGCTTTACGCCGATGCGCCAGACCCTTCCGGGGTATGCCTCGCGCTTGATCGGGCGGGTGAGGGTGGAGGTCGCGCCGCCGGCGCAGCCCACGGTCAGAATGCCCTCGTCCTCCGAGTCGCAGTTGAGCAGAACGCGCCCCTTGAGAACGCTCATATCCATCGCGTCCGCGCCGAGCATGCCGATCTCCTCGTCCACGGTGAAGACCGCCTCGATGGGCGGATGCTTCAGATCGTCCGCAGCAAGCACCGCCAGCGCATACGCCACGGCGATGCCGTCGTCGCCGCCGAGCGTCGTGCCCTCGGCGAAGATATATTTCCCGTCGCATCGCAGGCGCAGGCCATCCTTTGAAAAATCAACGTCACAGTCGGCGTCCTTTTCGCAGACCATGTCGAGATGCCCTTGCAAAATGACGGGCGGGTGATCCTCATAGCCCTTCGTGCCGGGCTTGCAGATCACGACGTTGTTGTGTTCGTCCTGCACGTAGGAAAGACCGTGTTCGCGCGCAAAGCGAACGCAGTAGTCCGAAATACGCTTCGTGTCGCGCGAGCCGTGCGGAATGCTGCAGATCTCCTCAAAGTAGCGCAGCGCCTCACGCGGCTGATATGATTCTAATACTCTCATAGGATATGCCTCCTTTATGATTTCGGAAGAATGACGCGGAAGGTCGAACCCTCACCGGGCTTGCTGACGACCTCGATCACGCCGTCGGAGAGCTCCACGATCCGCTTGACCAGGGACAGGCCAAGCCCGTTGCCCTGCGCCTTGTGGGAGCTGTCCGCCTGATAGAATTTGTCGAAAATGCGCTCCTGTACCTCCTGGCTCATGCCGCAGCCGTGGTCCGTGATGCTGACGACGACGCATTCCTTCTGATCGAGCAGGCGGATGCGGACCTGTCCGCCGTCGGGGCTGAATTTGATCGCGTTGCCTAAAAGATTTGTCCAAACGTGGGTCAGCAGGCTTTCGCAGCCGCGGAAGGTGACCTCGTCGAGGGCGACGTCAAAGCTGATCTGCTTCTCCTCCCACTCCGGCTCCAGCGCCACGACGGCCTGCCGCAGCTGCTCGTCGAGACGGAAGGTCGTGTACTGCTCGGATATGGACTTGCTCTCGATTTTCGAGAGCATCAGGATGCTGCCGACCAGCGTGGTCAGGCGGTGGATGTTCAGAAGGATTTTGTCCAGATACTCGCTGCGCTCCTGCGGACTCAACGAGGAATCCTGCAGCAGCATGGCGTAGCCCTCGATGGCGGTCAGCGGCGTCTTGAATTCGTGCGAGACGTTGGCGACGAAGTCGTTACTCAAGGTGGAGATGCTGTCAAGCTCCTTCACCATGGCGTTAAAATTGCGGAAGGTGGTCTGCACCTCCTCGAGCTTGCTCGAATCGCTGACGGTGATGGAGAAATTTCCGCGCGCGACCTCGGCCGAGGCCTTACTCAACTTCAGCATCGGCGCGAGGATGCGCCGCCCGACAAAGTAGCTCATCATGCCGCCCGCGACTGCCGCCACAACGAAGATGGAGATCAGGGTGATGAAGCTGAGCTGATAGCTGACGCCCAGAGAGTCGAGCAGGAACAGCACGCCTGTGACCATCGCGCCGGAAAACAGGACGATGATCACGACAATGAGCGAATAGTACGCCCGCATGCGCGGGGACATTTTCTTGTCATTCATGGCGCTTCACCGCCTTATAGCCGATGCCGCGCACCGTGACGATCTCAAAGTCCGGATTCTCCCGGAACCGGTCGCGCAGCCGGTTGATATGCACGTCCACGGTGCGGCTGTCCGTCTGCGAATCCACACCCCAGATGTCGTCCATGAGCTGCTGGCGCGTGAAGATGTGTCCGGGGGAGGAGATCAGCTTGTACAGCAGCAGAAACTCCTTCTGCGGTAGAACGGCCTCAAAGCTGCCGCACCGCACCGAAAGGGAATCAATCTCAAAGGTCGTGCTGCCGACGGTCTGCTTCCGCTCTGCAACGATCTGCGCGCGGCGCAGAAGGGCGTTGATCCGCAGGATCATTTCGTTGACGTTGACGGGCTTGACCATGTAATCGTCCGTTCCGGCAAGGAAGCCGGACTGCATGTCCTGAAAGCTGTCCTTCGCGGTGATCATCAGAACGGGAACGGTATTGCCCGCCTCGCGAAGAGAGCGCACCAGCGCGTAGCCGTCCACGTTCGGCATCATAATGTCGGAAACGATCAGGTCAATATATTCATGCTCCAGCGTCTCCAGCGCTGCCGCGCCGTCCGGTACACCGATCGCGGTGAAACCGCTGCGGGTCAGAACACGGCAAAACAGCTGCCGAAGCTCGCTGTCGTCTTCGGCGATCAGGATCTTGAACATACACATCCCTCCACTATGCAGTATATCACAGCAGGGCGGGGTTTGTAAAAGGAAAACTCCCGAATTTTAACAAAAATTGATTTTCCGTTGATATTCAGTTGACAATCACGGTTTATACTATGGCATAGAATGGGAAAAGAGAATGAGGTGAGACAAATCCATGAGTGATAAGGAACGAGAACAGATCCAACAGGCGCAGCACGTCGATACGGATCGCATCTTTACTCTGCCGAACATGTTGAGCTTTTTCCGTCTGCTGCTCATTCCGCTGATCGTCTATCTGTTCGAGACGGATCAGTACTGGTGGGCCTTCGGCATGCTGCTGCTGTCCGGAGCGACGGACGTGATCGACGGCTGGATCGCGCGCACCTTCCATCTCGTTTCCGACTTCGGCAAGGCGCTCGACCCCATTGCAGACAAGCTGACGCAGATCGCCGTCCTGTTCTGCCTTATGCGGCAGTACTGGTGGGTGCTGGCAGCGCTGCTGATCAAGGAGGTCACCATCGGCATTCTGGGGCTGGTCGCTCTGCACCGCACGCACAGCGTCTATTCTGCCGGCTGGTACGGCAAGCTCTGCACGGTCGTGATCTATCTTTCCATGTTCGTGCTGATCCTGTGGCAGCCTGTGTTCGGCGTCCCGGCGGATCCGACCTTCGTTCTGATCGACTCGATCGTGATCGTCGCGCTGATCCTCCTGGCGTTTGTCAAGTATCTGTTCTATTTTCTGCGGATCCTGCGGGAGGCGCGTGCCGATGACACGCGGCAGGCGCAATGAGGCGGCGCTTTCTGACCTTCTGGGTCAAGCGGCGCGACCGCATCGGCAGCCGCCTGCAGCACCGTGCGAAAAAGCGCTATTTCCGCTGCCCCGCCTGCCGGGCAGTGCAGGCGGTCCCCGTCGGGCGAGGTCAGACCAAGATCGTCTGCCGCCGCTGCGGAGAGATTTTCCTGCGAAGAACATAATAAAATGCGCCGCAGCGCGGCGCATTTCAGACTGTCAAAAAAGTCCGCAACTGTCGAAATAGAGTAACGCATTCCACCGCGCCTGTCATTGCGAGCCTGACGCAGTCAGGCGTGGCTGCGCAGCAAAAGGCTTCCCCTTGAGGGGAAGCTGTCAGCCGTAAGGCTGACTGATGAGGTGTAACGGATGCGGCGTACCCCCTGCGGGTGCAATCTGTCCCTATAGGTTTAGGAAGAGGTAGGGTTTTTGAATATTTCGACTTACTGCGCAACTTGCACTCTACCGTATCTATATACGCCTACGAGTGCAAGTTGCTTGTCTTCCGAACTTTTTGGCAGCCTGCCAGCGTGTCGAAAAAGGTTTTTCGACACGCTGGAATGCGCCGCAACGCGGCGCATTTTTTGGAACGAAAGGAATTGTGCGTCGTCTACACGATTACCAAGGAGGGAATGCTATGACTATGAAAAAACTACTGACCGGACTGCTTCTGGCTGCGCTGGGCTTTCAGCTGTTCGGCTGCGCCGCGCAGGAAAACGTACACAATGAGACAGAAGCAACCGAAGCGGAGCTGGCTGATCCGTCGCAATTTGAAAATGCGATACCGCAGAACGCTGCGGCGGATTTTGCCCTTGCGCTGCTGCGCAGCTGCGAGGACGGAGAGAAAAACTGCGTCCTTTCGCCCTACAGCATCCTGACCGCCCTTGCCATGGCGGAAAACGGCGCGGACGGGGAAACGCTGCGGCAGTTTGAGCAGGTGCTGGCGATGCCCCTCGACGCTCTGAACGGCTATCTGCAAGTCTGCATCGCACAAGCGGGAGACGAGATCGCAGACGCGAATTCCATCTGGCTGCGCGACGCTGACGGTTTTGCGCTCAGGGAGGACTATCAAGCGCTCATGCAGGAGCTGTTCGGCGCGGAGGCGTTTACTGCGCCGTTTGACGCGCAGACCGTGGAGCAGATCAACGGCTGGGTCAGCGAGCATACGAAAGAGCGCATCGAACGGATCGTGGACACTCTGGACGACGCCTCTACGGTGCTGATCAACGCCTTGAGCTTTGATGCAAAGTGGGAAAGCCCCTTCGACGCTTCCAACGTGAAAGGCGGCGTTTTTACCGCTTCGGACGGCACGGAGCAGGACGTAGAGATGCTCTGCGGCAGGGAGAACGCCTATCTTGACGACGGGATGGCGACCGGCTTCATCAAGCCCTACGAGGGCGGAAAATACAGCTTCGTCGCGCTCCTGCCGAACGAAGGCGTCGACGTGCAGAGCTATCTTGCCTCTCTGACGGGCGAGAAGCTGCTTGCAGCGATCCACGCCGCTTCGGAGGAGCAGGTCACGGTGAAAATGCCGAAGGTTCGCACGGAGACCTCGCTGCGGCTTGCAGAGCCGCTTATGAGCCTCGGGCTGCGGAACGCGTTTACCGCAGCGGCGGATTTCAGCCGCATGGCAAATGCCGATCAGCACATAGACGAGGTGATCCACAAGACGTATTTGAGCATTGACGAGGAAGGCACGGAGGCGGCTGCCGCCACCGCGATCATCATGACCAGATCGGCAAGACCCGCAATGGGGAAAACCGTTACGCTCGACCGCCCGTATGTCATGGCGATCGTGGATAACGAGACGGATTGCCTGCTCTTCCTCGGCGTGATCAACCGCGTTGCGGAATAAAAACAAAAAAAGACTTGTATTTGCCGATGAAATACAATATGATATATGGCGACTGTATTTCGGAAGAAGGTATTTTGTGAGAAAACTGAGCGTCTGCGTCCTGTTTGGCGGCGTTTCGCCGGAGCATGAGGTCTCCCTTCGCTCTGCGGAATCCGTGCTGAACAATCTGGACAAGAAAAAGTATAACATCCTGCCCGTCGGCATTACCAAGAGCGGCGACTGGATCCTCTACGGCGACAATGACTACAGCAAGCTGCCGAGCGGCGAGTGGCTCGACTGCAAGCGCAACTGCCGCGCTGCGATCTCGCCCATCCGCGGGCAGGGACTGCTGCGCTTTGAGGGCGACTGCGTGGTGCGCGAGCATCTGGATGTCGTTTTCCCCGTTCTCCATGGCGAGAACGGCGAGGACGGCGCGATGCAGGGCTTGCTGCAGCTTGCGGGGATCGCCTATGTCGGCCCGCACGTTTCGGCCTCTGCCGCCTGCATGGATAAGACGATCACGAAGCTGATCATTGACCGGACGAAGATCCGTCAGGCCGCGTGGCACCTCGTCACGGCGCAGGAGCTTGCCGCCAATGCAGACGCTGCGATGGACGCGGTGGAGAAGAAATTCTCCTATCCCGTCTTCGTCAAGCCCGCAGGCACCGGCTCGTCGGTCGGCGTGGCAAAGGTGAAGAACAGAGAGGCACTGCACGCTGCGCTGGAAAATGCGGCAAAATTCGACCGCAAGGTGCTGGTCGAGGAGTTCGTCAACGGTCACGAGATCGAGGTGGCGGTGCTGGGCAACAGCGCTCCGGCAGCCTCCATCTGCGGCGAGATCGACGCCGGAACGGAATTCTACGACTACGACGCGAAATATATCTCCGACTGCGCTCGCCTGTTCATTCCTGCACGGATCGACGACGAGGCGGCAGAGCGTGTGCGCGAGGCAGCGATCGAGGTCTATCAGGCAATGGGCTGCCGCGGGCTGTCCCGCGTGGATTTCTTCGTGACCTATGACAAAAACGAGGTCGTCTTCAACGAAATCAACACCATCCCCGGCTTTACCTCCATCTCCATGTATCCCAAGCTCTTTGCCGCGAGCGGCATTCCGTACAGCGAGCTGCTGGATCGGCTGATCGAGCTGGCGCTGGAGGACTGACATGGAAAAAGAGGTTCTTCTGACGATCACCGGAACGCAGCGCTTTGACGGGGATGAGCCGGAAACGACCGGGCTGGTCACGGAGGGCGTCATGCGCTGCGAGGACGGCGCGGTAGAGCTGTCTTATGACGAAACGGAGCTGACCGGGCTGACCGGCACGAGAACGACCTTCCGCATCGAAGGCGCGCGCGTCATCCTGACCCGCACGGGTAAGCTCGAATCGCGCATGGTCTTCGCCGTGGGACAGGAGGAACAGTCTCTTTACGACATCGGTTACGGCGCCTTGCTGATCTGCGTCCGCGCAAGCAGCATCCGCTCGAATGTGGGGGAGAACGGCGGCACACTGCAGGTCGCCTACGACATCTCCATTGAGGAGGAGAGCGTCGGCGAGATCGAATATCGGATCGAAGTGAAACCGAAGAGGAAATAACAATGCTTTTTGACATGCTTCGCCGCGAAAAGCTGCAGCAATGCACAAAGGAAGAATGGAAGGCGCAGTGGAAGAGCCTCTTCCCGCCGGAACACCGCGACGTGCCGATCACTTATGAAGGGGAAACGCGCGTAGCGTTCGTGCAGATCAATCATTATGTGATGATGCTGCAGGACGGGCTTCTGATGCGGGCGACCTTCTTCGACGTCTGCGAGTTCTTCCAGAAGGCAGGCTACCATGTGGTCTGGCTGATGCGCTGCACGCAGGATATCCAAAACGGGCATTTGAAGCTGCTGGAGAATAACGGCGGAAAGCGCTGCCGCTGGCTCTGGAAGCGGCCGACGACCAATTTCGACCGCTGGAGCACGGATCAATGCCGCGCGAGCATCGTGCTGCAATGGAAACCGATCCCCGAGGGCGGCTTGCAGAACTGCAATGAGCAGATGCTGCAGCGGGTCATCTGGTCAGAAAGCGATACGCCGGAGCTGCTGGTGCCCGGACGCACACGCTTTACCACGGCGGGCGCACCTGCGACCCCGGCGCAGCTCGTGCGCTGGCTGAACGGCACGGCGCTGTCGGAATTATAAAAGCAGAAAACGGCTGTTGCACGAAACCGTGCAACAGCCGTTCAGACTGTCAAAAAAGTCCGTAACCGTCAAAATTATTAAAACAATTTTTGGATTATTCCCTGTTTAAACGTTTTTCTGTTTTATTCAGGTTTTTCTAACAATTTAGGTTGCAAAAAGCTTGCTTCGCAAGGATTTTGACTTACTGCGCAACTCACGACCTACCGTACCTATGTACGCCGACGGTCGTGAGTTGCTTGTCTTCCGAACTTTTTGACAGCCTGTCAGCGTGTCGAAAAGGGTTTTTCGACA
>JAFQZN010000069.1 GCA_017405865.1 Oscillospiraceae bacterium
CGTGCCGGTCGTGACGCCGTTTTCATACGCCCAGAGAACCGCCTTGTAGTAATAGTCCGAAGTGCTCACGTCCACGAACGGATTCTTGGTGATGGTCGGCGCGGGTTCTCCCAACGCTCTCCACAGGAAGGTCACGATCTGGCCTCTGGTGCAGGTCGCGTAGGGGCCGAAGTGGGTCGCGTCAAGGCCGTTCGTGACCTGCGGCTTTGCGTAGTATGCCCACAGAACTGCATCGTAGAAGTAGTCGTTTTCCTTGACGTCCACGAACGGGTTTTTCAGCTCGCCGCCGCTCGGCAGCTTTTCCCAGTCGAAGCTCAGATGAACCTCCGTGTCGGATTCATACACGGGACCGTTCGCGTTGCCGGGCTTTCCGTTGACCGTGCCGACAACATTCTTGTCAATGGCGGTGCCCTCTCCGGTCTTTGCTCCGATGTCCACGCCGTAGCGTTCGCCCGCTGCAAAGGTGTAGCTCGGATCGTCGATGGGGTCCCATGTGCTCGTTTCTTCGTTCCAGTGCCACCAGTGGACGCCGCTCACGACGAGATTCGCGTCCGACGGCGTGACGGTCAGCGTGACCGCCTCTGAAGGCTTCTGACCGACCGCAGGCGCGGCGATGGCAGCGTCCACGGCGGTGACTGCGATCGCCTGGATCCACAGCGGATACAGATTGGTGTCCTCCGTGATCGGCACGGCGGGATCGTAGGGCTTGGTACACTCCTTGTCCGTGTACCAGCCGCCGAAGATGTAGCCCTCCTTGGCCGGCGCATCCGGCGCAGCGAAGGTCTCACCCGCGAGGACGTCCACGCCCGCCACGGGGTATTCGTCATTGACGTCAAGGTACCAGCAGACGCTGTAGGTTTTCAGCGCCTCCATCGGCTCGGTCCAGACGTAATATGCGCCGCCCGGGACCTGCCCGGAGAAGTCCGCCGGGACGTCGCCGCCGTTCAGCTCAAATTCCGTCGCTCCGTCGATCACGTAGCCGGGATAAGCCGCTACGACGCAGCACAGGGAATAGAATTTACCTTCCTCGAAGGCCATGTCTCCGATGATATGCTCGCTCGTTTTTTCGTTGTACCAGTAGCAGTCGACGAGCTGGTACGGACCGTCGGGTACGTAGACGTCGTCCATGCATTCGTACGCCATCCAGCCGGCGACGGGCTGTTCGATACCGAAGATGCGGACCGTGTCGATATGCGTCTTTTCGGTCGCCGGGATCGCCTTCAAGCGGCAGTACCAGTAGCCGGAAGAGCTATCCTTCGCGCCGAGGACGAGATCCGTTTTTCCGTTGATGCGCCAGACGGTGGAGCTGTCGATCGTCCAGCCTTCCTTCGGGGCAACGCGAAGGGTGATCATATAGCTCTCGCCCGCCTCAAAGAGGTCGTCGTCCTTGATGTACGTACCGTTGCTCTTCTTCGACACGTTGACGTCCGCCTGGTCGGTCACGAGGGTATAGCCCGCGCCGGCGGGGATCGTGACGTTCTCGAATGCGGTCTTCGCGGGGTCGCCCACGTAAAGCGTTTCCGCCGCGCCGTTCAGCTCAATGACGTCGATATGCCGCGCCTCGGCTTGGAAGTCTGCCGAGAACAGGGAGAAGCCTGTGCCGCTGCTTCTGCTCCACTCTTCGTCGGTCAGGGACGCCGTGCCGTCGATGCGCCAGTAGCACTCTTCGCTGGATGCAAAGAAGTAGCCTTCCTTCGGAACAAGGTCAATATCGAGATAGTACCATGTGCCTTCCACGAACTTCTCGCCCGGCTCCATGCGGATCTCATCGCCGGGGGCGTCGGGCATGGTCGTGTAGCGCCACCACGCCGCGTCTGCGATCGTATAGGGCGCGTCCTCGGGAACGAACAGCGTCGAAACGTCGGGCTCCGCGCCCGTAGCGGGCAGGATCATGCCGTAGACGTCTATCACCTTGATCTCGTTCGTCCAGCCGCAGCGCAGGTCGATCGTGTAGGCAAAGGTCTCCTTGCCCGGCTCCGCGTCCAGCGACGGCTTGCAGTCGGGGTCATATTTTGCCTTCTGTCCGGCAATAAAGACGGGCAGCGTGCCTGCCGTCGTCTCGTCCAGACCGGTCGCGCCGTCCGCCGGCACGATCAAAAGCGTCAGGGTATAGAGCTCGCCTGCGGCGAAGGTGGGAGCGCTGTCCGGCATGAAATAGCCGTCGGCAACGCGCCAGGACATGCTCCAGTAATACGCCTCATACAGCGGCTCTGCTTCCAGCAGGTTGCTGCTGTTATAGGGAATCAGCGCACCGTCGATCGGTGCAGGAACGCCGGTGACGGAAATGCTTGTGATCTCGCCGCCCTGTGCCGACACAAGCGGCAGCGCGGACAGCAGCATCGCCGCGCACAGGAGCAGGGCGATCAGTCGTTTCTTCATGGTGATTCCTCCTTTATTTCTGTCCGGCGGAGCTATCCCGCCAATTTTACAGAATAATTATATCACGGGCGCTTTCAAAAAGAAAGTCCCTATTTCCGGCAGAAAACGCGGCAGAGATATTGCTATCTCTGCCGCGTTCAGCCTGTCAAAAAACTATACAGACGCCCCTGTTTCTGGTATAATGAAAGAAACGGGGGTGTTTTTCATGGAGCAGTGGAAAAAGGACGGGCGAAAGGAAGTAGTGATGGTGGATTTGGAGGACTTGGTGCCGAAGGATC
>JAFQZN010000050.1 GCA_017405865.1 Oscillospiraceae bacterium
AAAGCTTGCTTCGCAAGGATTTTGACTTACTGCGCAACTCACGACTTACCGTATCTATATACGCCTACAGTCGTGAGTTGCTTGTCTTCCGAACTTTTTGACCGTCTGTCAGCGTGTCGAAAAGGGTTTTTCGACACGCTGGGAGGGCGAGGTCGTACCTCGCCCTCTTTTTTTCTTGCACTGCGCGGAAAACTGTGCTACTATAGCTGTAGTAAAAAATGGGAGGTGTCGCCATGGATCACCCGGTACTCCGCAGCCTGCTGCAGCAGCCCCTGCTGCTGATCTTTATGGGCGCGTTCGCCGTTCTGATGGCGCTGATGATTCCGGCATATTTCTTTGCTTACCGTCCGAAGGTCAACTCGACCGAATGGATCGGCCGTCTGGATCGCCGCAGCTTCAAGCCGCTGACCGCAAGCGCGCTGACGCCTGCGGATATCATCTGGACGCTGATCGCCATGCTCTGCGCAGCCTTTCTGTGGATCGCGTATTTTATCCGAAGAGTCGCGAGCATTCTGCTGCTCCTGAAAATGGCGATCCCGATCGCGGTCACTGCGCTCTCGGTCTTCCTGATCCTGCGCCTGATGGGCGGCAAGCCCCTGCCCGCGATCCTCGCGGCGGTCATCGGCGGAGTGTCCCTCTTCGGCCAGGCGAGAGGCATCGCGGCCTTCACTCTGTCGCTGCTGTTTCTCTATCTCTGGGTCTGCGTTCCCTACGACGCGCCGCTGTTTTTCCATGCGCTCTGGCTTGCCTTCAGCGCAGCGGCTTACGGCGTCGCCCTGCTGTTCCACTTCCCGCTGATTTGGGCCGCGCCCTTCTACGCAGGCGCTTACGTCACCGTGCAGGTCCTCCGCTTCAGGCACGGCACCCCCGGCGCGCGCGGCAAAAAGCTCGCAGCCTCCATCGTCCTGCTTCTGCTTCTTCTGGCGTTCGGCACGATCGCAGTGTGGCTTGTCTACTGTGTACGGCATCAAAAGGCCAGCCCGATCGATCTTCTCCGGTCGTTCAGCTTCTACCGCAGGCTCTTCCCCGCGCTGATCAGCAGATTCTCCACGCTCATGCGCCGCCCGTCCTACTGGCGTACGCTGGTCTTCAGCGACTCGTTCTGCTTCATTGCCGGCGTGATGGCCATGGTTCCGCTGCTGCACGGGCTGATCAAGCAGCGCGACACGCGCTGCCTGTTCCTGCTCCTGCTTCTGCCCTGCCTGCTGCTGGCGTGGTACTTCAGCGCCTGCTACGCGCTGATCCCGGTGTTCGCGCTGATCATCGGCTGGTGCTGGTGCCAGTATGCGCAGCGCGGCCGTCCCCTCTATGCCGTCGGCTTCGCCGCGACGTATATTCTGTTCCTGTTTGCGGAAATGTTGATTCACTGATTGGGAGGAAAATAAGATGAAAATTTCTATGGGCTGTGACCATGGCGGTCTGGAATTGAAGGAAACGATCAAGGCGCATCTTTTGGAGCGCGGCTTTGAAGTCGAGGATTTCGGCACGTACAGCAAGGATAGCTGCGACTACCCCGATTTTGCCCGTCCCGCTGCCGAGGCGGTCGCCTCCGGCGCCTGCGAGCGCGGCATTCTCGTCTGCACCACCGGCATCGGCGTGTCCATCACCGCCAACAAGGTCAAGGGCGTCCGCTGCGCCCTGCTGTCTGATCTGATGTCGGCAAAGATGACCCGTCAGCACAACGATACCAACATGATGGCGCTCGGGCAGGGCGTCGTCGGCCCGATGCTCGCCCTGCAGATCGTCGACGTCTGGCTCGACACCGCCTACGAGGGCGGCAGACATCAGCGCCGCATCGACAAGATGATGGCGATCGAGGGTTGAATGCAAAAAACGGGCGTGACCGCTTTCTTTGAAGCGGTCACGCCCGTTTTTTATCTCTTCGTGATTTGATATGTGTCTCTTTCGATCTCAAGGTCAAGCTCAATCTTCTCGCCGGACGGAGATTCGAGCGTCAGAACCGTTTTGCCCGCCCGCTTCAAGTCGGCGTGTACCATATAGTCCTCCACCGAGTCAACGTACCGGATCTCCACGTCGCCGTAGCTTTCATCCGCTAAATACACCGTATACGAATCGTCGAATTGGTACGTCTCACCGTTCGCAATGAGCTCGGTGCTGTAAACCGGCGGGTTCATCAGGCTGAGGACCGTTAAGGCAACAACTGCGGCAGCGCCGATCGCTGCGCCGACCCTCCGGATTTTCCTGTTCTCGAAGATTGCAACGGGGTAAAGAATCATTGCCGCTGCGCAGAACAGAGTGATGAGAATATAACGCGGGCGGGAAAAGAGAAAACGGGAAAAATAGGTCAGATACGAGTCTGCTGTCAATACGATCATCGGCAGGAGGATCAGATAGCCCCACCATTTGCCTTTCTTCATATAATACCCGATATAGCCCATCGGGAAGCAAAGGATCGTCCAGATAAACCAGTATTTATAGTACCCGAACAGACTCCAGCCAAGCGTGCTGAACGGAACCTGGATCAAGTAGACAAGCGGCTGGCTGATCAGGAAAAATACGAAGCACTTCAGCGCCGAATCGAGATTCGACTTGCTGTTCATGATGATAATCAGTCCAAACAGGATCCAGACCTCGAATGTGACGGTGATCGCAATGAAAGAGGTATAAAGCAGTTGCGGAATGATCGCCATAACAGCAGTGAAAGCGCCGGCAATCACCGCCGCGATGATGAGCTTCGGCCAGGTCAGATTGATCCCGCCGAAGAGTTTTTTTATTACCTTTTCTATGTCAAACAGTCCTTTATTAACCTATTTCCGCAGCTCTGCGCTCGAAGCTTTCGTAGAAGCGCGCGACGTGGACGCCGTCGCACAGCGCGTGATGCACGCTGATATTGACCGGCAGGAGGGTCTTGTCTCCCTGCTCGAAGAATTTGCCGAAATTGATGCGCACGTTGCTGTCCGGAGGATCCGGCACGGGACCGGTCAGAGCGGTGAAGCTGATCCACGGCAGGCTGCTCACGAAAAAGAGGCGCGCGGGGTCTTCCCCGTCGTCGAGGCTTTGGCTCCGCTTCGCCTTTTCGACCTCCGCCTGCGCATAGGGCAGGTACTGCGCAAAGGGCATGGCGCAGTCCAGACAGCAGTAGCAATACGTCCCGTCCGGCAGCGCGACCGTGTGGGAGCTGATGCAGCGATCGTATTCCACGACCTGCTCGCCCTTGATGCGGCGGCGCAGTTCCGGCACGTCGTTGGCGGCGTTGATCGCGCAGTACAGCGCCGTCAGAAAGAACGGCCAGCCGTTTTCCAGCACCGTCTGCCGCAGATGGGTGACGTCGCAGTTGACCGTCATCGAAGTGTAGGGATTGGAAAACGTGCGGAAGAACTCAAAGTGCTTCCGGCGGGGGTCTTTCGTCATGTCGATGACCTTCATGCAAGCGCCTCCATTGCGCTTCGGATGCGGGAAACGGATTTCTCGCTGCCGAGCAGCTGCATGACGGTGTAGAGATCGGGGGAATTCGTTCTGCCGGTGACGGCGACGCGCAGGAAGGTCGAAACGTCCGCGACCGAGCCGGGGAAGGCGTCGGGATTGGCCTTGTATTCCTTCATGTCGGCGGCGAAGCCGATGGCGGCGGTGACCGCCTTGACCTTGTCGAACCACGTCGAAGCGTCGTCGCCAGGATCGTAGCTTGCGAGGAAGGTTTCCAGCGCGGTGCGGATCACGGCAGGCTCAAAGCCCTCCGGGAAGCCCTCGGAGGCGAAGTACTCGTCATAGAAGAAGCCCATATACGGCTTGACATCCTTCCACGTTGCCAGATCCTTGCGGGGCTTTTTTCCGCCTCTGCCGATGGCGAGGATCGCCTTGGCGTAGTCCGGATCGCGCTTCAGGACGGCGGCGAAGTCGGGGTCGAACTCCTCGGCGTATTCCACGGCGAGCGAATAGACCGTTTCGGCGTCCATGCGGGCGATCTCGTTCTTGGAAACGTCGCACAGCTTCGCATAATCGAACAGCGCGCCGGCGGGATTGAGTTTCTTGTAGGAGAACTTAAAGTCGTCGGAGGGGGCGGTCGGATTCGCCTTGCGCCAGTCCTCATAATTGGAATTGAGCAGGGTCATGATATACTCGTAGACCGCGCGGACCGGGAAGCCCTCCGCCTTATAGTAGGTCAGGGCGAGCTCCGGGTCCTTGCGCTTGGACAGCTTGCGCTTGGAATTGCCGTCCATCTTCATCAAGGGTCCGATATGGACGTACTTGGGTATCTTGAAGCCCAGCGCGCGGAACAGCTGCAGGTGGAACGGCAGGCTCGGGAGCCATTCGTCGCCGCGCACCACATGGGTCGTGCGCATCAGATGGTCGTCGACCGCGTGGGCAAAGTGATAAGTCGGGATACCGTCGGATTTCAGAAGCACCTGATCGACGTCGTTCTCCGTAACGTTCAAAACGCCCTTGACCAGATCGTTGAACTTGAACTTATTCTCGACCGAGCCGGTGGAGCGGAAGCGCAGCACCCACGGCTTGCCTGCCTCGATCGCAGCTTGAACGTCCTCGAAGGGGCGGTCGCGCCAGATCGCGTATTCACCGTAGTAGCCGAAATTGACCTTGCGCTCCTCCTGCAGCTGTCGCATATCCGTCAGCTCCTCCTCCGTGCAGAAGCACGGGTAGGCGTCGCCCTGCTCGACCAGCTTTTTTGCGTAGACATGGTAGATGTCCGCCCTCTGCCGCTGGCGGTACGGGCCGTAATTGCCGGCTTCGCCGTCGACCGTCACGCCCTCGTCAAAGCGGATGCCGTAGTGCTTGAGCGTGCTGATCAGCACCTCCACCGCGCCGGCGACCTCGCGCTTGGCGTCCGTATCCTCCACGCGCAGAAACAGGACGCCGCCGGACTGGTGCGCCATGCGCTCGGAGATCAGCCCCTGCACCAGATTGCCCAGATGGACGAAGCCCGTCGGTGACGGCGCCATGCGGGTGATGACCGCGCCCTCGGGCGCGTTGCGCTCCGGAAAGCGCGCCTCCAGCTCCTCCGGCGTCATTTTTACGTTGGGAAACAGGTAGTTTGCAAGTTTGAACGTATCCATAGCCTTACCTCTGCTTATTTCTTAAAATACTTCGTGAAGCTGAAGCCGCCGAAGACCCAGTCGGCCTCGTCGATCTCGTCCGAGGTCGTCAGAATGTCGACGTACCATTTCCCCTCGACCTGGATCATGACCAGCGGGATAGAGTCGCGCGTCAGCTTGCGATCCGGGATGTTGACGTCCACGTAGACGATCGCCGCCGCCTGCACGTAGCCGTCCTCGGTATCGAAATACATGCTGTAAAGCTCGTCGATGTCCTTGACGTCGTTCTCATCCAGCTCCTGGCTGCGGGCGATTTTGACGTCCGCCTGCTTCAGATTCAGCGTGTCGGAGATGTAATTCGTCACGGCCGGCGGCAGCATCTTCATAGCCGCGTTCGCATCCATCTCGATGATCGCGTCGCACAGGTCGTCGGCCGCATTTTCCGCGCCGGTGCCGGAAAAAGCCGAGGCAAGCACAATGATCAGCACGACCAGCGCCGCTGCCGCGCCGAGAAGGATAAACAGGCGTTTTTTTCCGGCCGGGTCCTTCGAGCCGTTGACCGGCCTTGCGATCTGCTCGCCGCAGGACGTGCAGAACTGCACGTCTTTCGGATTCGGCGCGCCGCATTTGGGACAGTTCATGGAAGTCCCTCCTATATCTGTAATTTAAGCAGTATTATTGTAATACAGCGGTGTTCCTTTGTCAAGCAAAGTCGGCTCGGGGAGGTGCAGCCGCCACGGCTTGCTATTTTGAAAAACGTTTGCTATAATATCACGCAGGAAGAAAGATCAGGCGGCACAGTAACATGGCAAGCACCGGGATCGCCGCGCCGGCGAACAGCTGCGCTGCGGAATGTCTGCCGAGCTTTTTGCTCGCCCAGAAGATCGGCGTCAGAAGGACATAGCCGATCAGAAACCACGGATTTGCATACAGCGCCAGCATTGCGATCGGGCCGGAGCAGCCGCAGGAGTGGCCGCTCGCCTTGAAATGCAGGAGCGTGCAGACCGCGATCCCGACGCCGGAGATCAGATAGGTGCCGAACAGCACCTTTTCCGTCGTCGTTCCGCCGCCGAGCATGGCGAACAGGAAGCCGCCGATATAACCCGCGACCGAAAATGCCACCGCCAGATCCCGCTGCCCGTCCCTGCCCTTTCTGCGCAGCGGCGGGATCATAAGAGAGATCGGATAGGCCAGCAGCGGCAGCGCGGCGAGAAAGCCCAGCGCCGCAAGATAGTGCCCGGCCGAGGCAAAGCTGCCAGGCACGAGCGCGTACAAAAGCGAGCAGAGAATTGCCGCGAACACCGGCGCGGTCGTCAGGATGCGAATGATTTTTGCAGTCTTTTCTTTCAAAGAGATCCCTCCCCTTGCATCTGCCGAAGGGGGAAGAAGCAACGCCCCCCCGGCTACGGTTCAGTATGCCCCGAAAGCCGGGATTTGTCACGCCACCGATGCGAGCCGGGCGGTCACGGAACGGAGAGAGACGCTCTACTGCGGGTCGATCGGCACTCTACCGGCAGTAGAACCCGGTAATTTCAAGCCTTTGCGCTGTCCACAGGAAGGAAACACCATGTTGCAGTCAGAAGAAGCCCTGCGGCAATTGATCGCAGAAAACATTGCCTATTACCGCCGCCAGAACGGAGACACACAGGCCGATCTGGCGGAAAAGCTGAACTATTCGGACAAGTCCGTCTCCAAGTGGGAACGCGGCGACGGAACGCCCGACATCTTTATTCTTACCAAAATCGCCGACCTTTACGGCATCACGGTGCAGGACCTTCTGCGGACGAAAAAGGTTCCGAAGTCCCACACGCGCCACGTGCTGATCACCCTGCTTTCCATCGGTCTGGTGTGGCTGGTGATGACGGTGCTGTTCTGCGCCTCGAAGATCAGCGGCGTCCTGTCGGACTGGGCATGGCTGCTGTTCATCTTCGCCATCCCCGTCTCCGGCATCGTGTGGGAGGTCTTCAGCGCGATGTGGTGGAGCCTGCTTCTGCAGGCGCTCTCCGGCTCGCTGATCATCTGGGGCGTCGGCTTGAGTCTCGTGCTTTCCATCCGGCTGGAGTCCGTCTTTTTGCTTTTCGTCATCTGCGCCGTGCTGCAGGTGCTGCTGATTCTGTTCTACATTCTCAAGTATCAGAACAGAAAGAAAAAAGGATAGCATCAGGGAGGAGCCGACATATGCTGAAAGAAAACGTTCTGCGTGATTATACCGCCATATTGGAAGAAGAGCTCGTCCCGGCGACGGGCTGCACCGAGCCGATCGCGATCGCCTACTGCGCCGCCGTCGTCAAGAAGCTGCTCGGCAGGCTGCCGACGCGCGTGGAGGCGACCGTCAGCGGGAATATCCTGAAAAACGTCAAGAGCGTCGTCGTGCCGAACACCGGAGGCCGCAAGGGCATCCGCCCTGCGATCGCCGCAGGCATGCTTGCCGGCGACCCCGATCGCGACCTGCAGGTGATCGCCGACCTGCCCGAAGAAACGCTCGCGCAGATGGACGACTTTTTGAACAGCGTGCAGATCGACGTGACCTGCGGCAGCTCGCCGTGCAAGCTGGACATTGACCTCCGCGCCGAGGCGGGAGACGCCTATGCGCGGGTGCGCATCGCCAATTCCCACACGAACATCGTCCGCATGGAGCACAACGGCGAGATCCTGCGCGATCTGCCGGTCGCGGACGCTGCCGAAGAGCATCGGACGGACAAGAGCTGCCTCAACGTCGAGGACATCGTGCGCTTTGCCGACACCGTGCCACTCGACCGCCTTGAGCCGCTCCTTCTGCGGCAGATCGAGCAGAACTCCGCCATCGCCGAGGAAGGGCTGCGGGGCGCATGGGGCGCACAGATCGGGCGAATTTTATTGGAAGATTATGGGGAAGATATTAAGCAGCGGGCAAAGGCCTACGCTGCGGCGGGCAGCGACGCCCGCATGAGCGGCTGCGACATGCCCGTCGTGATCCTCTCCGGCTCCGGCAATCAGGGCATCACCGCCTGCATGCCCGTCGTCGTCTATGCCAGACACATCGGCGCGACGCAGGAGCAGCTTTGCCGCGCGCTGATCGTCTCCGACCTCGTAACGGTGCATCAGAAGAGCGGCATCGGCAGGCTTTCTGCCTACTGCGGCGCGATCTCTGCAGGCGTCGGCGCAGGCGCAGGCGTCTGCTACCTGCTGGGCGGCGGCTTTTCCGCTGTGGCGCACACCGTCGTCAACGCGGTCGCCATTCTCTCCGGCACGATCTGCGACGGCGCGAAGCCGTCCTGCGCGGCGAAAATCGCCGCCGCCGTGGACGCAGGACTGATGGGCTACCGCATGTATCTGCACCACAAGGAGTTTCGCAGCGGCGAGGGCATCGTCGCAGGCAGCGTGGACGCCACCATCGCCAACGTCGGTACGCTTGCCCAGGAGGGCATGCAGGAGACGGACAGCACCATCCTGCGCATCATGCAGGGCGGCGACTGCTTATGATTTATAAATTCTTCGATTCTACGTCACAATTCGGTAACAATCGCGCCGTAAGATGTGAGTAATCCCAATGGACAACAGGAGTGATTTCCATGAACGAAAACGAATATTCCTTTGATCAGCCGTCCACGGCCGTCCCGCAGGCCGACGGCGCGCAGAGCGCGGCGCCCCGGCCGCCCGAAGTGCAATATCAGGCCGCGCCGCAGCCGCGCCCGGTCTATCCGTATCAGCAGCCGTACCCGCAGCGTCCCGCCTATTCCTATCCGCAGCAGACGCGCACCGTCCGGCAGGAACAGCCGAAGAAAAAGCGCATGACCGCGCGCATCGCCCTGGTGGCGCTGTGCTGCGCTATTCTCGGCAGTCTGGTCGGCGGCGGAGCCGTCGGTCTGGTCATGCACCGCATGTATCAGAAGGATCAGGCCGCTGTCGCGAACACCGCCGTGACCCAAACAGCCGAAGGCATCCGGCAGGCGACCGATACGCCCGCCCGCCCCGTTTCGACCGGCGAGCTGAAAACCCCGGCGCAGATCTATGAGGAAAACGTCGGCGCCGTGGTCGGCATCTCCGGCGAAAGCACCATCTATAACGCCTTCGGCCAGCGCTCCGAGACCGCCAGCTCCGGCACCGGCTTCGTCGTCACTGCCGACGGCGAGATTCTGACGAATTACCACGTCGTCGAGGGCGCGCACACCCTGACCGTCACGATGTACGACGGCAGAACCTACGACGCGACCGTCCTCGGCTACGAGGCCGAGAGCGACATTGCACTGCTGAAGATCGACGCAAGAGATCTGCAGACCGTCACGATCGGCGATTCCGACGCCCTGCTGATCGGCGACGAGGTCGCCGCGATCGGCAACCCGCTCGGCGAGCTGACCTACAGCATCACCGTCGGCTACCTCTCCGCGAAGGATCGCGCCGTCAACGCCGACGGTACGCCGATCAACATGATGCAGATCGACGCCGCCATTAACCCCGGCAACTCCGGCGGTCCCCTGTTCGATCTGAACGGCAACGTCATCGGCATCACCACCGCGAAGTATTCCGGCACCATGGGAACCGGCGCGAGCATCGAGGGCATCGGCTTCGCCATCCCGATCAACGACGCGCTCGCCATTCTCGACGATCTGCGCGAAAACGGAACGGTGCTCAACCGCGCCTTCATCGGCATCAACGTCAGCTCGGTCACTGCGGAGCAGAAGCAGAGCGGTCTGCCGAACGGCGCCTACGTCGTGTCTGTCGTCTCCGGCGGCAGAGGCGAAAAGGCCGGTCTGCAGGCAGGCGACGTGATCACTGCAGTGGACGGCACGGCCGTGAAGGACAGCAACGCCCTGACGCAGGCACTCAAGAGCTATCGCGGCGGCGACCGCGCCGTGCTGGCGGTCTGGCGCGGCGGGAAAACCGTCGATCTGACGATCGTGTTTGACAGCAAGGATAACCAGACGGCCGAGCCGACCGAATCGACGGCCGAGCCGGAGGTAACGACGGAGTACGTCGATCCCTTCGACTACTTCCCGTGGGGTCTGCTCCCGTAAAATCGACCTGATGCGGAGGGAAGCCAATGGCAACGACGAAGGAGTTTCATGACTACGTGATGGAGCAGCTCTCCCGCGCCGGGGAGGTATCCTCGCGCAAAATGATGGGCGAATACTGCGTCTATTACCGGGAAAAGCTGGTCGGCGATCTGTGTGACAATCAGCTGTTTCTGAAGCCGACGCCGTCCGTGTTGCGCCTGCTGCCGGACTCGCCGAGGGCGTATCCCTATGAGGGCGCGAAGACCTTGATGACCGTCGTGGAGGAGCCGGAAAACACGGCGCTGCTGCAGTCCGTCCTCGAGGCGATGTGGCCCGAGCTTCCCGAACCGAAAAAGAAAAAGCAGTGACGAAAAAGGCTTCTCCGTTTGGAGAAGCCTTTTTCGTCAAGCTGAAAACCGCCTCCGGGTCGTGTGACCCGGAGGCGGTTCAGCGTGTCGAAAAACCCTTTTCGACACGCTGACAGGCTGTCAAAAAGTTCGGAAGACAAGCAACTCACGACCGTCGGCGTACATAGGTACGGTAGGTCGTGAGTTGCGCAGTAAGTCAAAATTCTTGCGAAGCAAG
>JAFQZN010000070.1 GCA_017405865.1 Oscillospiraceae bacterium
AGGGCATCGACAGCCGTCTTGCGCCGCAGGAATACGCAACGCGCGCACAGATTGCAACGATGATCTTCCGCTTCCTCGACCCCGCCGCCGCCAAGGCCGCGCAGGAGCTCCTGGATAAGGACCCCAACCCCTTCGACTGATACTAAAATTCAATTAAAAAATTTAATTGAATTTTGCTGTGCTACGCACAGCCATTTCAGCGCGTTTCGCTGAAATGCCGTCTCGTGCAGACTTCGACGCGCCATAGGCGCTATAAAATGCTTTTTAAGCATTTTATCGAAGTCTAGTATGATAACAAAAACAGCGACCCGCAGGATCGGAAGATCCTGCGGGTCGCAATACAAAAGAAAAAGGCGGAGAGCTGTACTTGCAGTTCTCCGCTGATTTTTATAGCTTTAGGAGCCTTTGCGTTCTGCCCATGATAAGGTCGTAGGCTTCGCCGAGCTTCTCCTTCATCTTGAGAAAATCGCGGTAGCCGGTGTCGCAGCCGTGCATATCGCTGCCCAGCGCAACGACGCTTTCCAGCTCCGTTGCCCATGCCATCGAACGCCTTCTCGTCCGCCAGCGGCAGAAGGATTCCGCGTTGATCTGCGCGAGGAACCCGAGATCCAACAGAAAATCAACAACTGTGTCCGAGTAGCGGTCAATGTGCGCCAGAACGATGTTCAGCTTCCGCTCAAACTGCAGAATATCCAGCGACTGCTCGTAAGCGCGGATGGAAAAATCCCGCGGCAGCTCCATCAGAAGCACGTCCGTTCCGGGAAAGCAAAGCTGCTCCAGCCCGTCGATCTCCTCCATGCCGCGGCAAAGCGTTACTTCCGCAGCAACGAGGATCTTCGGCGCGTTTTCCGGCAACGCCTCGCGCAGGCGGTGCTCCGACTCTGTTCTGCGCTCCAAAAAACCGGACAGCGACTCGTGCTTCGGATAGAAATGCGAGGTCGCGGCGAGAACGTCAATGCCGGCCTGACGCGCAAGCTCGACCTGCTGCAGCGAGGTTTCCAGGCTGCTGCTGCCGTGATCGGCGCCGGGAAGGATATGCGCATGAAAATCAATATGCACGGCAAGGCCTCCTTATTTTGAGGTTTCGCCCGAATTGCTGTCTCCGTAATACTTGTAGCGGTTATAGCGGTAATACTTGTTGTAACGGTAGCTGTAGTGTGCGGCGGTCTTGTTTTCCGGGTCGTTGAGGATCATGCCGACGATGTTGCCGTTCATTTCCTCGATCTGATGCACGGCGTCGGTGACGTCCTGCATGTGATTCTTACCGCTCTGCACGACCAGAAGGAAGCCGGTGATCTTATCGGCAATAACGGTGGAGTCTGTGACGATGTTGACCGGCGGCGTGTCGATGATGACGTAGTCAAAATACTGCCGCGCATAGTCCAGCAGGGAATCCATCTGCTTCGAGCCGAGCAGCTCTGCCGGGTTGGGCGGGATCTGCCCTGCCGTCAGGATGGAGAGATTGTCGATATCCGTCGAGCGCAGCTTGATCTCACTGCTCAAGCCCGCAAGAATCTCGCTCAAGCCGTGGCGGCTCTCTACGCCGAAATAGCGGTGGACGGACGGCTTACGCATATCCGCGTCGATCAGCAGAACGCGCTGCTCTGCCATGGCAATGGAGATCGCCAGACTGACGGAGACGGTGGACTTGCCGTCGGAGGCGAGGGAACTGGTGACGGCGAAGACGGGACATTTTTCGCCCTTGCCGGTGAAGATCAGCTTCGTTCGGATGGAGTTAAATGCCTCCTTGATGGCAAAGGGGCTGTCGGGTCTTAAATGAGGGCGCTCGGTATGGGAGAGGCTCTTTTTGAACCGGCTATTGTTCTTGTTGCGAAACAGCATCAGCGTTTACTTCCTCCTTTTCCGCTTCGACGCGGCAATGGCAGCCGCGTTCATCGGGGGAATACTGCCGAGAATGGGAATGTTGAAGGCACGCTCCAGATCCTCCTCACGCCACACGGTGGTATCCAGCAGCGCGATCAGAATGACGACGGAGCAGGACAGGAGCAGACCGAGAACAAAGCCGACGGTGGTGTTGGAGGCAATATTGGGGTAGGTGGGCGTGGTCGGGACATTCGCTCGGTCGATGGCGATCATTTCACCGCCGCGCGCCAGCGCGTTCAGCACGTTCGGCCCGACCTCCGCCAGGGAGTTGCCGATGTCGGCGATCAGCTGCGGCTTTGCGCCGCGGATCCGCACGTTGATGATCTGCGTACCCTTTTCCACCTCTGCGGTGATCATGCCGCGAAGGGCATCTGGTGAAATGCTGCCTCCGAGGTCTTCGCTGACGGCGTTCATAACGGGCTGACTGGTGATCAGCACCTGATAGGTGTTCGCGATGCTGGCGTCTGCCGCCAATTCGCCTGTGGTAACGCTTGAAGAGGAGCCTCTTTCATTGGAGAAGACGCAGACCGAAATCGTGGTGGAGTAGATCGGCGTGACGAAATAGGTGGAATACACCCACGCGACGACCATGGACACCAGCGATACCGCGACGATCCATACGATATATTTTTTTAACGTCCAGAGAATATCCTGAAACGTGATTTCGACTTTATTCAACAGGAACCACCTCTCGGCTGATAAGCCCAGTAATTTATCATATCATACCATAATCTGTGACGGATTGCAACAGAAAATCTCCCGAGGCGCTGAAAATCGGAAGCATCTCTTGCAAAGAGGAAAAGGTTGTGCTATACTTTATCTGTAAAAATTTGTGCAATATGCACCAAATATCGGAGGTAACGAAATGGAACATAATAAACCCCTGATCGGCGCGGCTGTCATCGGCCAGTCCGGCGGTCCTTCTTCCGTCATCAACGCCAGCGCCTACGGCGTCATCAAGACCGCGCTGGAAAGCGACTGCATCACCGCAGTCTACGGCGCGCATCACGGTATCGTGGGCGTCCTCAACGACCGCCTGATGGACATGAGCAAGGAAGACCCGAAGGAGCTGGAGCTTCTGCCCTACACGCCGTCTTCCGCCCTCGGTTCCTGCCGCTACAAGATCGCCGATCCCGACGTGGACGACACCGACTACAAGCGCATCCTTGAGGTCTTCAAAAAGCACAACGTCCGCTATTTCTTCTATAACGGCGGCAACGACTCCATGGACACCTGCAACAAGATCAGCCGCTATATGAAGAAGGTCGGCTACGAGTGCCGCGTCTTCGGCGTGCCGAAGACCATCGACAACGACCTCTACGGCACCGACCACTGCCCCGGCTTTGCCTCTGCGGCCAAGTATATCGCGACCTCTGTTATGGAAGTCTCCCGCGACAGTCAGGTCTATGACAAGGGTATGGTCACGATCGTCGAGTGCATGGGACGTCACGCGGGCTGGCTGACTGCCGCCGCAGCTCTCGCCACCGCAGCCGGTGACGGCCCCGATCTCATTTACCTGCCCGAGATCGACTTCACCATGGAGCAGTTCCTTGCCGACGTCAAGCGCGTGTACGGCGAAAAGAACAACTGCCTCGTCGCTGTCTCCGAGGGCGTCCACTACGCCGACGGCAGTTTCGTCTCCGAGGCGAAGACCTCCGGCACCGACGGCTTCGGCCATGCGCAGCTCGGCGGACTTGCCGCCCGTCTGGCGGATGCGGTTAAGAGCGAGCTTGGCGTCAAGGTGCGCGGCATCGAGTTGTCCCTGCTGCAGCGCTGTGCCGCCCATCAGGCGTCCCTGACCGATATCGAGGAGTCCTTCAACTCCGGCAAGGTCGCGGTCGAGTCCGCTCTTGCCGGTGAGACGGGCAAGATGGTCGGCTTTGTCTGCGACCGCGACAACGGCTACGTCTGCCATTACGAGCTGTTCGACCTTGAGAAGGTCGCAAACTTCGAGAAGAAGGTCCCGCTCGAGTGGATCACGCCCGACGGCTGCCACGTCACCGACGACTTCATCCGCTATTGCTCTCCTCTGGTGCAGGGCGAGACGAAGCTGCGCTACGAGAACGGCCTGCCGCGCTTTGCCAAGCTCAAGAAGGTATTCGCGGAGTAATTTCTGCGAACCCGACAAAGTAGTCTGGACAGCCCCCACGATCGCGTGGGGGCTGTTAAAATTCTTCTTTACAGAACGCGCTTCATCGGGTATACTATACGCGGTAAATTTTGTAACGGAGCAAAGACGATGATTGAATTTGAAGAATACAAGGTAAAACTGAACGACCTGAAGCCGAAGCTCGACGAGCTGGAGGCGGCGTTTTTGCCGCAGTCCGCGCTTGACGAGCTGGAGCGCCTGCACGCCATGGCGGAGGCGCCGGGCTTTTGGGACGATCCCGCCCGTTCGCAGAAGGCGGTCATGCGCACGAAGACGCTGGAAGGAAAACGCGACAAATTCAACGCCATGAAGTCCTCCTGGGACGACTTGATGACGATCTGCGAAATGGCGCTGGAGGAAAACGACGACTCCATGCTCTCCGAGCTGACCGAGGGCTACGCAAAACTGGAAAGCGACATGGAGGAGGCGCGTCTGGAGACCCTGCTCACAGGCGAATACGACGGCAACAACGCCCTTCTGTCCTTCCACGCGGGCGCAGGCGGCACCGAGGCGCAGGACTGGTGCTACATGCTCTACCGCATGTATACCCGCTGGGCGGAGGCACACGGTTATACCTATAAAATTCTGGACTATCTGGACGGTGATGAAGCCGGTCTCAAGTCCGCAGACATCATGATCGAGGGCGCGAACGCCTACGGCTTCCTCAAGGGAGAAAACGGCGTCCACCGTCTGGTGCGCATCTCTCCCTTTGATGCCGCCGGCAGACGGCATACGTCCTTCTCCGCCGTCGAAGTCATCCCCGAGATCACGGACGACGTCGAGGTGGAGATCCGTCCCGAGGACATCGAAATGCAGGTCTACCGTTCCTCCGGTGCGGGCGGTCAGCACATCAACAAGACCTCATCCGCCGTCCGGCTGATCCACAAGCCGACCGGCATCGTCGTCTCCTGCCAGACCCAGCGCGACCAGTTCCAGAACCGCGAGACCTGCATGCGCATGCTGCGCTCGAAGCTGATCGAGATCAAGGAGCGCGAGCATCTGGAAAAGATTTCCGACATCAAGGGCGTGCAGCAGAAGATCGAATGGGGCAGCCAGATCCGCTCCTATGTTTTCATGCCCTACACGCTGGCGAAGGATACCCGCACCGGCTTTGAGAACACCAATATCAACGCCGTCATGGACGGCGATCTCGACGGCTTCATCAACGCCTACCTGACGTGCAAGGCGACGGGCAACTGGGTGACAAAATAATTCGGAAAAACAAAAAAAGTGCTTGATATATTCCGCGTTTTGTGGTAATATCTTCAGTACTGTGTAAAAATACGTTCGCGAGAACTTCATTCCGGCGAGCCGCCTGCCGTAAGCGCGGCGTACTTTGGAGGTAACAATGTCTACTTTGAAAATCGTTCTTCTGATTATGCAGATTCTCTCTTGCGTTGCGCTGACTGCGATCATCATGCTGCAGGACAGCAAGGAAGGCGCTATGGGCGCGCTGACCGGCAATTCCGAGAGCTATATGGGCAAGGGCAAGGCCGCGACCAAGGACGCGAAGCTCGCGAGCATCACCAAGTGGATCGCCGCAGTGTTCGTCCTGCTGACCCTCGTTGTTTCCCTGCTCTACACCGCTGCGTGATTTCAAAGAAAAATTACTGCTCTGCCGTCCGGCGGAGCAGTTTTTTTATCTCCGTGCCGGGATAGTAGTGCGCGAGGATCGTCTGAAAATCGCTGCCTTCTTCCGCCATCGCCTTCGCGCCGTACTGGCTGAAGCCGACGCGGTGGCCGAAGCCGTGGGTCGTGACGGTGATCCCGTCCTCCGTCACGGTAAAGTCCATATCCGTCGACCGTACGCCCAGCGCGCTGCGCAGCGCGGTTCCTTTGATCGCAGCGCCGCCGAGGAAGACCGTGCCGATCCCGCCGCCCTCCGTCCGCTCTATGCTGCCGATCCAGTTGGCAGGGGAGCCGGAAAGATTGGCGTCCGGACAGATCGCCGTGATCCGGTCGGCAAACTCGTCCGCACTGAAGACGACCTTGTCCGCGTAACGCGGCGCGTCCTCCTCACCGGGGCTGTCCACGCTTTGCAGGTAGGGAATATCACTGCCCCAAACGGCGAGGGCGGACTCCGTCCTCCCGTTCGTGCAGGAAAAAAAGGTCGCGTCGATCAGCGTGCCGTCGTAGGTGAGGATCAGCCCGTCCGTGTCGCGGACGGCCTGTGTGACGCGTGCGATATCTGACGCCGTACCGTCCGCCGTCCAGCCCTGACAGCAGGCGTAGCTCGTGCAGACGTCCGCGCCGGTGTGCTTTCCGCTCTCGGCCTTGCGCAGCGCGAAGGTGCGCGAGGCGATCGCCTGCGCACGAAGCGCCTCGGCAGGGAAATCCGCCGGCATCTCCGCCAGAAGCGTCCCGACGAGATAGTCTTCTACCGTCATTTCCTGCACACTGCCGTCCTTCAGTACGCGAAGCGTAACCTGCGCGTCGAACGGCATGTCCGCAGCAGGTTCCGGCTGCGGCGCAGACGCAACTGCCGGCGCCGGTTTTTCCTCCGCGAACAGTAGAAACGGCGCGCAGCAAAGTAAAATGACAAAAAGGGGAACAATTATCAACCGTTTCATGGAAAACTCCTTCGTTCTACTAAAAATTCTTGACGATTTGCACTCTCTTTGATATAATAAAGCAACTTTTACCGGAGGTGATCCCATGTCAGTGTCATCGACCTTCTCGGAATCCCTACACACTTTATGCGCCGACTACAGAATTCATAACAGCCTGACCGTGGAAGCGCGCAACAACAGCAGCATCAAGCGCGGTCTCCGAAATGACGACGGCACCGGCGTGATGGTCGGCTGTACCAAGGTCGGCAACGTCCTCGGCTACCGCGTGGTTGACGGTGAGCGCGAGCCGATGGAAGGCCAGCTGATCTATCGCGGCTACGACCTGACCACGCTGGTCAACGCCTACATCAAAGAAAACCGCTTCGGCTACACGGAGATCGCCTATCTGCTTTTGTTCGGCAACCTCCCGAACCGGGAACAGTACGATATGTTCCGCGCCATGCTCAACGCCTGCACGGTTCTGCCGGAGAATTTCACGGAGGACATGATCCTCAAAAATCCGAGCCACGACATTATGAACAAGCTCGGCAGATCCGTCCTTGCGCTCTATTCCAACGACCCGAATCCGGACGATTTGAGCGTGGAAAACATGATGCGTCAGTCCATCGAGCTGGTCGCGCGTTTTCCGACCATCGTAGCGTACGCCTACGTCGTCAAGCGCCATTATTTTGAGAACGACAGCCTGTATCTGCACCGCCCGCTGGCGGAGCTTTCCGCTGCCGAGAGCTTCCTGCATCTAATCCGCCCGGATAAGCAGTTCACCATGGAAGAGGCTCGTGTGCTGGATCTTTGCCTGGTCTGCCACGCCGAGCACGGCGGCGGCAACAACTCCACCTTCTCCTGCCGCAGCGTCGCTTCCACGGGAACGGATACCTATTCCGCCATCGCGGCGGCGGTCGGCTCTCTGAAGGGTCCAAAGCACGGCGGCGCAAACCGCGCTGTGCTGAATCAGTTCGAGGAGTGCAAGCGGAGCATCCGCGACTGGAAGGACGACGAAGAGGTCGCCGCGTTCGTCAAGCGCATCCTGCGCGGCGAGGTCAGCGATCATACCGGCCTCGTCTACGGCATGGGTCACGCGATCTACACGCTGTCCGACCCCCGCGCGGTGATCCTGAAGCACGGCGCGCGCAGACTGGCGCAGCAGAAGGGCATGCTGGATGAGCTGGAGCTCATGGAGGCGATCGAGCGCGTGACGCCCGCTGCGTTCGCCGAGGTCACCGGCAGCGAAAAGGTCATGTGCGCCAACGTCGATATGTATTCCGGCCTTGTCTATCAGATGCTCGATATCCCGAGTGACCTCTTTACGCCGCTGTTCGCCGTCGCCCGTATCGCCGGCTGGTGCGCGCACCGTATGGAGGAAACGCTGACCGGCGGCAGGATCTACCGTCCCGCCTATAAGTCAATGCTACGCCACAGAGAGTATATCCCGTTCGACGAGCGGTAATACCTGCCCGGACGCGCAAAGCGCAAGAAACGCAAAGGCTGTGCCTGCATTGCAGGCACAGCCTTTCAGACTGTCAAAAAAGTCCGTAACCGTCGAAATAGAGTATCGCATTCCACCGCGCCTGTCATTGCGAGTATGCGGCGTGGCTGCGCAACCAAAGGCTTCTCCTTGAGGCAGCGAAGCGTCCGCGCGGGAGTGAATGACATGCCGGTGGCATGTCAGAGCCGCGCGGTGACCGAGCCGCAGCAAGACAGATGTCAGCCGTAAGGCTGACTGATGAGGTGTAACGGATGCGGCGTACCCCTTGCGGGTGCAATCTGTCCCTTTCGACGCTGGACACTTTTTTGCAATACGAAAATATCTCTCAACCACGTCATTGCACGCCTGACGCAGTCAGGCGCGGCGATCTGCCCGAGCCGTCTTTGCAAAAGATGCAGGGCGCCTGGCAGATCGCCGCAGTTTTAGAAAACAGTGATTGCGAAAAAACGGTATTGCAGAAAAAACTGCGAAAAAATGATTGACAAGCAGGGAAGGGTGTGCTATATTATTTGAGCGTTGAAAAACACATGCGCGAGTGGTGGAATTGGCAGACTCGCTAGATTCAGGTTCTAGTGTCCACTCCGGACGTGCGGGTTCAAGTCCCGCCTCGCGCACCATCGAAAATGCCCGAAATCGTCAGATTTCGGGCATTTTTCTAACTTTTTGCCCGATATCGAAATCGCTGATTTCTTCAAAAAACGCCGATGATAACGAAAATGATAACAAGATTTTCGGTTTCTTGAAAACTACCCCTACAGAGCGGCTATGATAACAAAAATGATAACAAGGATTCTTGGGGGCGGATAAGCGGTCTAACTTGCGTCAGAAAGCAGGGAATCGATCGCGGCGGCGGTGTCCTTTTTCCGATCCATCGTCAAATGCGTGTAGATGTCCAGCGTGGTCGCTACGTTCTCGTGCCCGAGGAATTCCTGCACCTGTTTTGCCGACTGCCCCTGATTGATCAGAAGACTGCCGGCGGTATGCCGCAGATCGTGAAATCGGATCTTCGGCAGTCCGCGCTTTTGCAGCACTTCCCGGAAGCGGGTGCTGATATACTCCGGCTGAAACGCCCGACCGTCCTCCCATTGACACACGTGGGATTCTTCTGAAAACGCCAGATCCAGAAATGCGTGGTTTTCTTCCTGCTTCTTTCGCAGCTCCTGCAGGTACGTTTTCAGACCTGCGGGAAGAAAGAGATCGCGTTTGCTCGCTCTGCTCTTTGTCCTTTCCTGCTCCGTCACCGTGTAGAAGCGCACGATCGTGTTGCGGATATGCACCTGATCGTTCTCCATATCCACATCCATCCAGCGCAGGCCCGCGACTTCCGAGCGCCTGAGACCGAGATACAGCGCCAGATAGACGGCCGGCTCGAGGGGATCGCCTTTGACCGCGGCCAAAAGCTGCCGCGCCTCCTCGGCGGTGTACGCTTTGCCGACAAACTTCTCGCGGCGGGAAGGCGTGATCCTCGCGCAGGGATTGAACGTCATATCGCCCAGCTTGATCGCGTCGTTGAACACGCCGTTCAGAATGACGAGGTGCTTTTTCACGCTGTTGGGCGACAGTCCGGACGTTTCCTTGTCATCCACGTAGCGCTGGATGATTCGCGGCGTCACGTCGCACAGCCGCAGCTTTTTCGGCGTGAAGTACGGCTTGATATGGTAGTTGTATTCGCACAGGTAGGATTCATAGGTATTCTGCCGAATACTGCGCTTTCTCCGTTCCAGCCACTCGTCCAGCGCCGCGATCAGCGGTCTGTGATTGGCAAGACCGACGTTTTGTTCCAGATCGTCGCTCCACTGCGCCAGCATTTTCTCTGCTTCCAGTTTGTTGCGGCGCGTCTCGCGCTCATTCTTGCCCTGCACTTTGATTTTTGTGGTTTTGGCTTTCTGCGTATAGGTGCCGTCGCCCCTCGGGACGCGGAGCATCATATAGTAAGTGCCGTTTCGGATTTGTAGGCTGCCTGTAATATTCATGAAACCTCCTTTTCTTTCAGGCAGCTGCCCACACCGTTTCTGTTTTGATTATAAACGAAGCCATTGACATAATCAAGTAGGGCTTTCTTCGGAATTCGGATTGCTTTTCCGATACGGATCGACCGGATCTCTCCGGTATGGATCAGTTCGTATGCTTTGGTGCGTCCGATGCCGAGCGCACCTTGCAAATCTTTAATGGACATGATGTCCGGGAATTGGTTAAACACATAGAGTACCTCCTTTGAGAATGGGGGAATCTGTACAAGTGTGTGGCATTCTTTCATCATGCCCTTGCACAGATTCAAGGCATCGTGTCTATCAAAGGCACTTCTTCATTACCGCTGCTGTTCCGCACGGTAATGGCGGTTGCGGTGGTCCTGACGGCTGACGGCGGCCGCAGCGGCTTCTCGCTCCTTGACGGTCTGCAGCATGTCCTCCATCACGACCGGACCGAGTTCGCGTTTCACCAACTCGTATTCCCGCAGCTCGGATTTCATTTCTTCGTTTTCTGCGTACGCGGTCTCCCATCGCCGTTTCAGAATATCGCGGTCACGGGCGGCAGTCTCAAACTTCTTCTGCCAGTCTTTGGTCTTGGCGCGAAGCTCCTGCACCGTGTGCCAGAGCGACAGCGCGACCTTCCACAGCTTTTGGATGATCGGCTTGGCTTTCTTCTCACGGTAGTGGCTTGCGTATTCCATCGTGGTCGTTTTGGGAATCAGGTCTTCCGGCCTGCCGAGATGATCGGCGACGAATCTCTCCGCGTCCTCGACCTGCGGCGTCAGCTGATCCAGACGCTTCTGCTTCTGCTCGATCTCTTTCTCGACGGCGTACTTATCCTTCCGTACTTGGGAGAACTCGGACGTTTCCTCTCTGATCTTTTCGTGGATCATTTCAAGACGGTGTTCCTCCCGATCGACCTTGAACTGCGTCACAGTCAGGCGTTCTTCACTGCTGCCGCGCTCGCCGCGTTCGACGTCGGCATAGCCGGCGGCGGCCATGTGATCGTAGAATGCGTCCTGCAGAACCGAATACGAATGATGCAGGACGGGCTTGCCGTTTTTGTTCAGCAGCGGCTCGCCGTTCTTGTCCAACGCAGGTTTCGATTCCCACTTCTTTGAACGGCTGACCTGCGGGATGATCTCCTTCACGGTGCCGACCAGAGACGGGTCTTTGCAGCGTTTCGACCAGAGCTTTTTCTTCTCCACCACCGGCACGTAGACGACGTGCATATGGTAGTGGAACACGTCTTGCCCCAGCGCGTCGGACATCGCGCGGTTGCGCTCGTCGGCGTGCATCACGGCCGAGAGGATATACTGCTCCCCGCCGACGATTTCGATCGCGGCCTGATATGCGTCGGCGTAGAATTGTTTCGCAAACTCATACCCGCCGTGGTTGAAAAAGTATGCGGAGTTGACGTCGAAGATCAATTCGCACATCCTCGTCGAGCCGGGTTTCAGGCCCCAGGTTGAAATCACTTTCTGCTCTTCCAACGCGGAAAAGCATTCCTCATACGTGCCGAGCGGCGATTTGAAATGCACGTTCATCGGTGTCCGTTCGGGAACGATATCCTGATTGGAGTACGACTCTTTCTTCCTCTCATTGTGGGCGTATGCACTCTGGGGCGTGGCTTTTTTATCTGCCTTGAGATCACGGTTTCGGACGAACGTGTGATTGGCTCCGTCGTTGCGGGCCATAGGCATCACCTCCTTTGTTTTGGAATGGAAAGCCCCGGAGAAGCACTTTTGCGAAAGTGTATTAACCCACTATGGTACTTTCATCCTTCGGCTGCAAAGTACCGTGGGCTCTGCGAGGCGGATGCGGCTGCTGCGGCAGCCTACGCCGAGGATATGAAGTCGTTTTCGCTCCATATCCCCGGCGCGGGCAGCAAATATATTTGCCGCCCGTTGCCGAAAGACCGCACCGTGGCCTTTCGGCAATCCTACCTCGGAAGCGTCGCTTCCTTCGTCCGGGCGAGAGACGTCGGGACGAAAAAACTTGAGCGCGTCACGGGAGAGTTCGTCGAAAAGATTTGCCCGATGCCGGCGGCGTCGGGCAGTAGTTTTGCCGCACGCTTATGGCGTGCGGCTGATCTTTCTCCCTCTCTTCATCCGTTGTCCGACCCGGCTCCTGCCCGAGCTTTGAAACTCCAGCGTCTCCACCGCTCCGGCTCTTGCGGGCCATCGTCGCCAGCTATACCTCCTTGTATCGGTCGGCTTATTCAGTTGTTTGGGGTTGGCTATCACCTCCAGTTGTATTGTCTGAAGTATCTGGTTTCCTACTATATCATACTAAACAAATACGTTAAAGTCAATAGGGAAATTAAACAAAATTGTTTTAATCCGTATTGACAAATTAAACAAATGTGCTATAATCGATGCAGATACTATTCTTTGGAGGTCCTATTATGGCAATTGGCGAACGAATTCACTATTTCCGCTTGTTGCGGGGAATGACGCAAAAGCAATTAGGCAACGCGGTCGGTTTCACGGAAAACACCGCTGACGTGCGGATCGCGCAATACGAAAGCGGCGTCCGAACGCCGAAGGCGGAGATCGTGTCTGCGCTTGCGAGAGAACTGGACGTCTCCGTCCACGCGCTCACCGTGCCGGATATTGATACGGAGATCGGCCTGATGCATACGCTCTTCACGCTGGAGGACACATCCGCGCTCAAGATCGGCGAGATCGACGGCGAACTTTGCATCCGCCTGGACAAGCATTCGCCGCGCTATCCGGCAATGTTTGAACTGCTCTCTGCCTGGCAGAAAGAAGCGGAAAAACTCGCAGCAGGGGAGATTACGCAAGCCGACTACGACCGCTGGCGCAGATACTACCCGACCTACGACCAGGACGCAATCCGAGCGAAGATCCCGCCCGAACTGTTCACAGCAGACCTTGGCAGCAAAGAATAACTGAAAAGAATAGCAAAGCCCGAAGACGTATAATCACGCCCTCGGACTTTGCGCTCATAACTTACCCACCTTGACTGGTTTTCATTAACCGCAAGGTGGGTGTTTTTGCTATTTGATTTCCTGCTCCAGACCGCGGAAAAGATCTGAACGGAAGAATTCCTCGATCGGCATATCCAGACCGTCGCAGAGTTTTTTAATCGTCGAGATCGTGACGCTGCGGTTCCTGCCGCTGACGATATTGTTGACCGTCGATTGCGTCACGCCGCTCATAGTGCAGAGTTTGTTAATCGTAATATCCCGGTCACGGCACAATTCCAAAATACGTTCTTTGACTGCTTCGCCAATAATCATCGGTATCACCTCTTGTTTGAGAATACCGATTTTCTCTTGTAAAGTTTAACCCTTTTGAGTTATAATAACTCAAAAGAGGTGAAAAGTTTGGACGAACAGATTTGCTGCGGATTTGGACATCGAATAATGCTGATTGACGTGGAAAAGCTGCTCCGTGAAATGTTGGAG
The DNA here is from genome assembly GCA_017405865.1 of Oscillospiraceae bacterium. Taxonomy (GTDB): domain Bacteria; phylum Bacillota; class Clostridia; order Oscillospirales; family Oscillospiraceae; genus JAZOXB01. Next base: position 13,490 of record JAFQZN010000070.1, read on the forward strand.
CGGCTTGCTGTGCAAGGCGTAACAGCGTTTTATACCGGCGGAATGGGAGAGTTTGATGAACTGTTTTCCAGGACCGTGCGGAGCATCAAACGAAACGACCACCAACTGCGGCTGGTTCTTGTGCTTCCGTATCTTACACAGCCGGTGGCGACGGAAAGAGCGTGGTATGAAACGCAATATGACGAGATCCTGATCCCCGCAGAGCTGGCTGGCGTTCATCCCAAAGCGGCCATCACTCTCCGAAATCGCTGGATGGTAGATCGCAGCAGCATCGTGATTGCCGCCTTGCGACGCGACTACGGCGGCGCTGCAGAGGCGATTCGATACGCAGAATCGACCGGCAAGGAGGTGCTGCGGCTGTAGAGGGGTGGACGCAGATTTTCCCTGCCTATGATGAAGAAAACGGCTGCACAAAGCTCTCATCCAAAGCACTTCTCACAGATATAGGCAGCAGGAAAGAATGATCACAGAAGAACACAAAAGCAATAACACTCTCGATAAAGCGAGAGCGTTATAACATAGCTTTCTGGACAGAAATGTAGGTTTGTCAATGATGTGTTACACTTTTGCGAAAGAAAAAAGGACGTCTTTGGGAGAGTGCCAGTTGAGTGGTCGCATGGGGAAGCTGTTGTAGTGACGATTCCAGACAGCGAGCTGCTTCTGAAAGTCCTCAAAGGA
>JAFQZN010000071.1 GCA_017405865.1 Oscillospiraceae bacterium
ATAGTCGCTTTCCTTTACGTCCACGAAGGGATTGACCGTGAGAGTGGGAGCGGGCTCGCCCAATGCTCTCCACAGGAAGGTCACGATCTGACCTCTCGTGCAGGTCGCGTGCGGCCCGAAGTGGGTCGCGTCGAGGCCGTTGGTGACCTGCGGCGTGTGGTAGTACGCCCACAGAACCGCATCGTAGAAATAGTCGGTCTTTTGTACGTCGACGAACGGGTTGACAAGCTCGACGGGCTTGCTCGGCTCGATCGTGACGGAGGTCGCGGCGTCGCTACCGGAGACAATCTTGCCTCCGTCGATCTTGCCGTCCGCCGGCTCGATGATCTCGTCGTCATGCAGCGCAATGCTCTTGAATTCGGTGATCGCGCCGTAGACGCCCTCCGCGTGCAGCAGAGAGGCATGCAACACCAGCTTCGCCTTGCCGTTCGAGGTGAGACCGTAGCCCTTGGAAAGCACGTCAAGCTTCGCGCCGCGGAAGAAGAGGTCGCCGTCGTAATTTGCGACGACGCCGCTGCCCGCGCTCTTGATCGTCAGCTTGCCGGTCATGCCCGTGAAGGTCGTTTCGGCGGTCAGCGTCACGGCGGCGATCAGGTTTGCGGTGTTCTCAAGGGTCACGTCCTTGTCCCAGGTGATCGTCAGTCCGCTGACGCCGTTGTTGCTGATGACGGTGCCGCTGCAGGTGATGCTGTCGTTGATCTTCAGCGTCTTGGTCGCAGGATCGTAGGACGCCTTGCCGTCGCCGAGGATGTTGTGCGCGTTTGCGCGCGTGACCTGAACGTCCGCAACGTAGAGGTCAAACTTTTCGTCCGGAGCCAGCTTCAGCTCCCTGACAGGCGTGCTGCCGAGGACGAAGGCGCTGCCGTTGTTCACGGCGCCCATGGGATATTGGATCATTTCGTTGGTCAGCGTGATGCCGCCGAAGCCGTCAACCGCGGCGGTTGAGCCCTTGACGTCCAGCGTGGAGGCGTAGACGTTGAGACCCGCGGCGCTGCTGCCCCGGATGCCGGTCGCGCCGGATGTGATGACAACGTCCGCCTCCTGGAAATTGAGCAGGCCGCTCTCGGCGCGGATCCCATCGCCGCCGGCGGAGATCGTGATTTTGCCGCCGCCCTTGATCGTCGTGTCACCCTTGAGGGTGAGCGCCTGCGCCTCGGTGGAAGTCAGCTTGAGATCCCGCGTGGGAACGATTGTCAGACCGTCGACCTCGCTCTTGATGACCTCCTGATTGAAGTGACCGGTAATGTCGCCGCGGAGGGTCAGCGTCTTGGTGGAAGGATCGTAGCTCGCCGTGCCGGAGCCGTCGCCGAGGATGTCGCTCTTGTTGCCCTCGTGGACGAGGTTGCCCTGCACGTAAAGGCCGTAGGATTCCAGCTTCTCGAAATGCGCGACCTTCGCGGGGTTGCCCGCGGAATCCGTGACCAGACCCTGATCGTAGTGGCCGCCGAGCGGCGTGGTCAGGACGCAGTCCTTCGCGGTGATCTTGAAGAAGCTGCCGATCGCCCAGGAGGTCGCGGTGGCAAAAAGTTCGCTGTTTTCGACGTAGAGATTGGAGCTTGCTTCATAGTGGCCGTGGATGCCGTAGTAGTCGCCGCCGGTGCAGTAGAGTTTGCTGTTGACGACGCTCAGCTGGTCGACGTACTGAACTGCGGTGACCCTGCCGACCAGCACGACGTCGGAATCCATGACGTACAGATAGGCGTTGTCGTCGCCCGGGTTGTAGAAGCCGTATTCCGGCGCGATCTCGCTCGTGGCATAGACCTGGAACGTCATATTCTTGATGTTGACCTGGCCGCCCTCGGGCAGGTAGAAGCCTCTGCCGCTGCAGTAAACTGTCAGTTTCCCGGGGCCGGTGAAGTCCAGCGTCGTTCCGTTCTTCAGAACGAAGGCGTCCGCGTGTGTACCGGCAGCGGCGTCGTCAATCGTCAGAACCGCGTCGTTTTCGACCTTGATATCGGTGCCGACAAGATCGTTGAACACAAAGAGCGGGAAGGTATCGTCGGTGTTTCCGAGCGGTTTTCTCGGCGTATAGGTATAGCTCTTCTTAATGTGCAGCGTCTTTTCGGCAGGATCGTAGGAGAACGCGCCGTTATCGAGAATGTCGTCCTTGTTGCGCTCCGTGACGTAGCGGCCCGCGACCGAGAGATCGTAACGCGCAGTTTCGTCGCGCGAAATCTTGACCTCCTTGCCGGTGTAGGAGCCGCTTTCCAGATAGCTGTCGCCCAGAAGATGGATCTGCTTGTAGAAGCCGAGAGAAACGGCAGAGCCGCTCGCGGTCACCTTGCTGCTCTCGCAATGGAAGACGCCCGCGCCGTCCGAGCGGAAGCCGCGGTCGGTGGTGCTGTAGGCGCCGACGTTTGCCGAACAGAGCTGCACATCGTCGCAGGTGACGGCGGCGTTGGCGGAGATGATCCCGACCGTGGAATGCGAGACACAGAACGTCGCGGGATGGCCGGACGCAAACTCGATGCCCTTGCCATTGGAGAGAATGCCGAACGTCGTATCCTGAATGGTCAGGCTGATCCTCGACGCATAGGAGGGCTCGTCCACGTAAACGGCGACGGCGGAATCGTCGGTCGCATAGATCGTCAGACCCTTTTCACCGTCGATGAACGTGCTGCAGCGCAGACGCAGACCGTACTTGGTGCAGGTGAGCGTGCTGTCTGCCGTCGCCTTGATTTTCAGCGCGGGGATCGCGGAATCGATCATCCAGTTGGAGTCGTCCACAGAGGCAGAGCCGTTGACGTACAGGATATGGTAGGTGGGATCGTACTTGAAGACGCCGTCGCCCCAGACGTCGTCCTTGTTGATGTCGGTGACCAGCCTGCCCTTGATCCGCAGCTCGTAGCTGTCGGCGGCCGCCGGCAGCACAGGCAGCAGCGAGAGTACCAGCACGAGCGCCAGCAGAAGGGAGCATAGTTTCTTTTTCACACGTTTTTCCTCTCTTTCGTTTCAAATAATCCCGCGGGGTGGGATGCCACCCCGCGGGGGTTTTCTGTGAAATGCTTACGGATTCATAAAGCGGTAGAGGAACGTGACGATCTGGCTGCGCTCGCAGGAGTTTTCGGGGCCGAAATGCGTCTCGTCCATGCCCTTGGTGATGTTCTTTTCGACCGCCCAGAGGACTGCGTCGTAGTAGTACGCGCCGCTCTTGACGTCGACGAACGGATTGCTCGTCATGGTGTAGGACGGCTCGCCTGCCGCACGGTACAGGAATGCCACCGCATGCTCACGCTTGCAGTAGGCGTTCGGCGCGAAGTGCGTTGCGTCGGTGCCCTTGGTGACGCCCTTTTCGACCGCCCAGAGAACTGCCTTGTAATAATAGTCGCTTTCCTTTACGTCCACGAAGGGATTGACCGTGAGAGTGGGAGCGGGCTCGCCCAATGCTCTCCACAGGAAGGTCACG
>JAFQZN010000072.1 GCA_017405865.1 Oscillospiraceae bacterium
GCTTGCTTCGCAAGGATTTTGACTTACTGCGCAACTCACGACTTACCGTATCTATATACGCCTACAGTCGTGAGTTGCTTGTCTTCCGAACTTTTTGACCGTCTGTCAGCGTGTCGAAAAGGGTTTTTCGACACGCTGAAGGAGCTGTTGCAAATGCAACAGCTCCTTGGCTTTACTGTAAATACCGTTTTTCCAGCGTGCGGACCATGTCGACGTAGCGGTCGCGGCAGTCCGGCATGCGGCCGTCCTGCAGGGCGCGGTAGCACGGCTCGAGCCAGCGCGTGCGGATCTCCGCGTAGCGCGCTTCCGGATCGTCGCACAGCTCGATGCAGGTCACGATGCCGGGCGCCGTTTCGTAGTACGCCGCGACCAGATCTTCCCCGCCGTGCTGCGTCAGCCAGCCGTCGCGGAAGGCGCGGAAGGCGGTCAGCTCGGCGCAGTCGTCGGGCTTTCCCTCGAAGGCGCAGGTCGCCGTCGTGATGAAGCACAGCTTGTGCTTCTGGAAGCCGCCCGCCATCACCTCGTAGTCGCCGGGCGACCATTGCTGCTTCGGGTAGCGCTCCAGCCACTGGCGGTTCAGCTCCGTGCGGAAGTCCTCGGCGCAGCGCAGGCCGCGCTTGCGCAGCAGCGGCGTGAAGAAGATTGCCAGCACGACCTTGACCTCGAAGAGCACGTTGTTTTTCCCGTTGACCTTTCCCCAGCGGGGATCTGCCAGCATGGATTCGTCCAGCGCGTCCAGAAGATCCTTGCACAGGGCGGCGACCGCCGCCTTCTCTCCGTCCGGGCAGGCGTCCACGCAAGGGTCGATGCTGTCCACCGTCGCGCGATTCTCGTTCTCGTAGCGCTCAAAGGCGAGGAAAAACTCCTTTTTCGTGATTTTCTTGTGGAAATCCAGATAGCGCGTGACCATCTTCGGCAGGCGTTCGCGCAGCGCCTCGCGCCGCTTTTCGAACTCTCCCGGGACGATGTCCTTCTTCACGCGAAGGTCGGCGGTCTTCGACCGCGCGCCGCAGTAGAGGCAGGAAAACTCCTCCAGCTCTGCGGGGATTTCCAGCGGTTTGCCGCAATTCGGGCAGTTGCCCTTGATCGTTGCTTCCATGCTCTCACTCCTTCATAGCATAGGCGCTTGCCGACGCGCCGTAATTGTAAAGTGCGCGCACCAGCGCCCGCAGGCTTGCATTCGCGCTGTTCTGTGTGCCGCAGATGTAGGCGTTGACGCTGTAGCTCGCGCTTCTGCCCACCCGGACGCCGTCGCGGTAGAACGTCGCCGTCACGAGATCGTCGAATTCCGTCGCCTCGACGCCGCTCATCTCCACGTAATACAGCCCGCTGTCCGTTTGGGCAAAGTCCGTGAAGGTCTGCGTCCGCCCGTTGATCGCGCACTGCACCGTCAGCCCGCTCACGCTCGCCGCCTCGAAGTAGAAGCGGATCGCAAGCGTGCTTTGCAGGACAAGCGTTGCCGCCTTCCAGTCCGTTCCGGCGTCCGCCGTGCCGGAGAAGGAGATCGCCCTGCCGGAGATCGCGGAGAAGTCGCTCGGCGCGAGATCCAGGCCGCTCGTCACAAGCTCGTTCGTCTTGTAGCCGACGTACTGCTGCGCCGCCGCGCCGTAGGTCAGAAGGTCGGACAGCAGCGTTTTCAGTTTCGTATCGTTCGGACGGTTTGCCAGCTGATTAACGCAATACTGCCGGATGCTGTACGCTGCGACCGTATCGGTACAGTCCGCTCCGTTGTACGTCGCGTGAAGCTCCGCGCGGATGTTCTCGCCCATGTACTGCGGCAGGATCTTCGTCAGCTCAAAGCAGCAGCCGCCTTGTGCGCCGACGGTGTAATCCCGCACGGTAACTCTTGCGCCGAGAAAGGTGAAAACCATGTACGGGTTCGTATAGCCGTCGGGAACGGAGACGTTGTAAATCAGATTGATATTCTCGTTGATGTACGGCTGGACGCTGTCGATGTTGAGCAGGGACACGGGCTGGCTGCTGCCGCAGACGCACGTGCCGGCCGTGTAGCTGTGGCTTTCCGTTTGGAAGGCATCGCAGCGTGTGCAGGAAGCGGTGTGTGTGCCGTTGCCGTTGTCGGTATAGGTTAAGCTGTGTCCGAGCGCAGCCGTCGCCGCGCCGGTGTAGCTGTCGCCGCAGCGCGCGCAGGTGTAGGTCGTATAGCCCGCTGCCGTGCAGGTCGGGGCAGTCACGGCCGACGTGTAGCTGTGTCCCGTCGCCGGGATCGCCTCGGTATAGGTATCGCCGCAGAGCGAGCAGGTGTAAGTCCGGACACCCGCCGCCGTACAGGTCGGCTGCGCCGTCACCGCGCTCGTGTAGCTGTGCAGGCATTCAATCTGCACAAGGCGGTAGAGCCGCACCGGAAGACCGGTGGACGCGCCATAGAACGCGAAGCGGTCCGAGGTCGAGCCGGTATTGAAACGGAAATTGTAGGTGTTCGTGCCGGAGGTGTTGGCGATCACGGCGTTGCCGTCCGCGTCAAGGGAGATCGCGTTCTGGTACTTCGTCGAGGTCGCGTTGATGCCTGTGCTTGATCCGGTGCTGCCCATGTACTTGCCGGAGCCGAGCAGGATCGTGTAGTAGTCCGTCCCCGCGATCCTTTCGACCGTGACGGCATAGCCCCGGACGGTCTCGTTCCCCTTGATCAAACCGTCCGCGATCGTAACGGGATTGTAATTCGTTTTAACGTTCGGCGATGCGAGCGAGCCGTTGAAAGCGATCGCGCTGCTCTCATTGACGATCAGGTACACACCCGACCAGTCGGTCGGCGCAGCCGTCACCAGCTCAAAGTCGCCGTTGGAGGCGGTCGTCTTGATATGTCCGCAGCCGATGCAGACGCCGTCGTCAAAGACGCATGCCTCGGCGGCGGCAAAGACGGTATCGCAGCGCGAGCAGTAGTAGGTGTGCGTACTGTTGCCGTTGTCCCGATAGGCGTAGACGTGGCCGAGCGCGGCAGTGATGCTTTCCGCGTCCAGATCGGTCGCGCCGCAGCGCGAACAGGTCAGCGGCGTATAGCCCTCATCGGTGCAGGTCGCCGCGACGGGCGTTCCCGCCTGCCAGCTGTGGCCGAGCGCGGCAGTGTAGGTATAGTCTAAAATTTCATCGTAATCGCAGCGCGAGCAGGTCGCGCGGGTATAGCCCCGTTCCGTGCAGGTCGCCGCGACCTCATGGTAGATATAATCGTGCTGCAGGGCGGCGATCGCCTCGGTGTAGGTATGGCCGCAGAGTGTGCAGGTGTACGTTCGGACGCCCGCCGCCGTGCAGGTTGCGGCGGTCGTAACCTCGCTCTCATAGCTGTGCGTGTGCTGCGGGAGCGCGCCGGTCACGGGAACAAGATAGAGATTCTTCATCTGACTCGTGTACCACGCGGCGTACAGGGACGTCGCCGTGGCGTTGAACGCCAGATTGCGCGTCGCCTCGTTCGTGTCGACGAAGGAGATATGGACATAGCCGCCCGGCTGTCCCGTCACCGTGGCGCGGATCGCGTCGCTCTCGGCGACGAGCGTACCGGTATTTCCGCTCGTCCAGCCGAGATAATTCCGTCCGTTATAGACGCCCTCCGCCTTGATGAGATAGGTGCCGTCCGGGTTCTTCGTGAGGGTAAACACCTTGTCTGCTTCGGGCGAAGCAATTGCCGACGGCAGCTCCGCCAGTCCGGAGTCCTCGATCACATAGCGCATGGAGGAAGGGGCAGTCGAGGACAGGGCGGAGGTCATATAGTGCCAGTTCGTGTCGTTCGTGCGCTTGGCTGCGATGTAATAAGTGCCCGCGAAGTTTGCCGAGGCGTCATACGCGCCGCAGAGCGTGCAGTAGTTGTTCTCATAGCTGTGCGCGCCGGTGGAGATCACCGTATTGCAGACGGTGCAGTACTGCCTGTGCGTACCGTTGCCGAGATCCATGTAGGCGAGGCTGTGGTCGCCGGGCGGCACCTCGTCGCCGACGTAGGAATCGTTACAGCCTTCCCGCTTGCAGGTGTAGGTCGTGTAGCCGCTCGTCTGGCAGGTCGGCGGGGTGATGACCGTCTGATAGTTATGCCCGAGCGGGTTGATCGTCGAGGTCTTGCTGTAGCCGCAGTAGGCGCAGCTTGTGACCTTCGTGCCGGAGGTTGTGCAGGTCGCCGCGACCGTCGTGGTCGTGCTCGCGCGCTTGCAGACGCCGGGCGTGGTGTTGTAGTACGCTGTGTAGGAGGCGACCGCCGCAGGATTGACGAGCATGCCCGCCTTGAGCAGGTTCAGAAGCGCCGTATTCTGCTCGGCGGTGCCGGAATAGTTGTAGACGAAATTCACCGGCGCGACGTTGTCTCTGCGGTAGGCGTAGCTCGTATCGGTCGCGCCGACCTCCGCCATCGCGGCTGCAAGTCCCGTTTGAGACGCGCTGCAGGCGGGATAGTAGATGTCGCCCTTGATCGCATTGCCGTCTTTATAGTAGCAGAAGAGGGCGCGGAGGGTCGTGTTCTTGGTCGGGGTGAAGCTCTGCCCCGCGTAATAGAAGGTCGGTCGTTCGGCCGTTGCGGAGACTGCCGAGGTCGTCCAGCCCATGAAGGTGTAACCGCAGACCTTGGTGGAGATCGACGGGAGCGTGACGGAGGCGCCTGCGGTGACGGTCTGTGTCTCCGGCGCGGTGTAATCCGTGGGCACCTTGAAGGTCACCTGATACGTGCCGGAAGGCTGCGTCGACCCGCCGCCGTTCGGGAACGGACCGTACCAGTAGTTTGTATCGACGGTGTTCGCTGTGATGCCGCTCATCTGATAGCTGCTGCTGTTCTGCCACATGCAGTAGGTGCCGGTGTAGGTGCAGGAGGTGTTATACTGGGCGACCCAGCGGTACCACTGGTCGTAGCCGGGGTCGGTCAGGTAGTTGCGCCACCAGTTGAGGTTGGCGTAGACGCCGGGGAGATAGCCCGCCGCCTCAATGGCGTTGCAGAAGATTGTCGCGAAGCTGTAGATCGTCGCGTTGCCGCAGGCCTGCACCGTGCTGTCCTCCAGATCGTAAAAGACCGGAAGGGTCGGCGTATGCCCCTGCAAAAGACGGATGACGTGCTGTGCCTCGCTGGCGGCCTTTTCGGCCGTGTTGGCGTAGGAATAAAGATACACGCCGTAGGGGATGCCGAGGCGCTCGCAGGCGGCGACATTGTTCGCCCACTGGCTGTCGTCCTGATTGGTGAGGTCGCTGCCGTAGCCGACGCGGAGAATGGCGAAGTCGATCTGTGGGGCGACAAGGTCCCAGTTGATCGAGCCCTGATGGGCGCTGACGTCGATGCCGAATTTCGTCGAATCGGACGAGCCGGACGAGCCCGACGAGCCCGAGGACACGCCGTAGCCGCAGGTGCTGCACACGTCGCCGTAGACCGGCGAGACGCAGACGTGGGAATACGACACGTTGGAGATCGTATTGGAGCGGTAGAGGGAGTAGCCGCCGCCGAAATATTTGCTGGTGAAATAGCTCAACGAGTTTCCGAAGCCGTCGCCGTACCATGTGCGCTGGCAGCAGTATTTCGTTGCAGAATTGACCGTTGCCTCGGAGATCTCGATGCCGTTGATCGCGCCGCCTGCGTCATAGGTGATGTCCGTGCACAGGACGACGTGAGAGCCGGCGTTGTTCAGGTAGTCGCCGACCTGAATGTTGGCGTAGGAGCTCGAGCTGATCAGCGTGCCCTTGCTTGCGATCGTGGAGGTGGTCTGGCGCGAGCCCATGTTCAGCGCCCAGGAGACGAACGCGCTGCAGTCGGTGGAATAGTACGGCGCGCGCTTGTTATAGGAGGAATAATCGGTGTACATCTTGCTGGAAGAATTGTTGACCGCGCTGATAAAGCCCGTCAGATCGGTGCTCCAAGGAACGTAGCTGGCGTAGACCGGCTGCCCGTAGGGCAGTCCCTTGTAGGTCGTCCCGGCGGTGTAGGTCAGCCCGGAGCCCCAGCCGAGGACGTTTGCCTTGGGCGTCCATTCGATGTCCGTCATCTGATAGGCGCGCTTCTGCGCGTTGCGCTGTCCCTGCGTGAGCGTGCCGCGCAGCGCGCCGTCGTTGCCCTGCGCGCCGTTGAAGGCGCGGGTCTGCCGCGCGGCGTTGCGCGCAGTCTGCTCCTCGGCAGCGATCTCTTCCGCGCTTTCGTTGTACGTCTCGCTTAACATGGCGGCAACGTCCACCTCGCCGTAGCCCGTGTAGGCTTTTGGCAGGACTTTCCCTCCGAATGCGTCGTCCAGCGCAAGCTCAAAGTCGCCCTCATGGGTCGTATAGACCAGTCGCGGCTCTTCCAGATCAAAATCCACGTGGTAGCTGCTCGCGACGTCCGTGACGAGGGTATCTCCTGCATGGATCGAGTATGCAAAGAGCGTACCGACGGCGTAGACGAGGCCGTAGGGCGTCGGGACAAAGCTCCAAAGCCCTTCGTCGGCCAGAAGGCGCTCGGTCTGTCCGTCCGCGAAGCGCCAGATCGCCTGATCGCTCAAATAATAGAACGCAGTGCCGTTGACGACGTACATCTGCCGCACCGTTCCCTCGCGGGAGAGCAAAACCTCCGCCCGCTGCGCGGAAAGGTCGTATTTGCAGATCTCGAAGCCGTCCTCCCCCGTGCGGGTGAAGAAGAGCGTGCCGTCTGCATAGTTCAGGTTGGCGGCGTCCGCATCGAGCAGCGCAGCGCCGTCACGCAGGACGCAGCCGTCCTCGGAGGAATATGTAACGCCGTCCGCATGCAGCGATTTGCCGCCGCAGTTCAGGATCTCCGCGCTGTCCGCCCCGAGCGTGAAGGCGTCCGCCGCGAAAGCGCTCGCGGGAAGCAGCGACAGCAGCAGCGCCGCCGCAAGCAACAGACCGAGTATTCGTTTCATGCCGATCCCCTCCTGTGAAGAGTTGGAAGAATATGCAGTATATCATTATAATTTTACACCGTTATTACCGGGCTGTCAATGAATCTGCGCCAAAAAACACGCTGCGGGATTTTCCACAGCGTGTTTTTGCTCTGTTTTTCGTTTTCATGCGTTTGCCGTCGCAACGGCAGTGCCGTTGACCAGCAGGGTGTAGGTCTGTCCGCTGACCAGTGCAGCCGAGGAGAAGAAGACGTAGCTTGCCGCACGGACGGCGGTCGCGCTGTACAGCACGTTACCGCTCGCGTCCCGAACGGTGATGCTGTCCCCCGCGGCGATCGAAATATTGCTGCCGCTGCCGGGCTGGCCGGGATGCCAGCCGCCGCCACCGCCGGGTCCTCCGGGACCGCCGGGGCCGCCCATGCCGCCCGCGCCGAAGCTCACATAGCGCTGCTTGGCGTTGTTCGGCGTCTGCGCCATGCCGCCGGTGCCGACCGCGAGGACCGTGCCGCCGGAAAGCGTCAGCGTACCGTCGCTGTCAAGGGGCGCATTGTCGTTGCGCGAGGAGGAGTAGACCTCCACCGTGCCGCCCGCGAGCGTCAGAGTGCCGTTGGAATCGAGGCCGTCGCCCTGCGCGTCGACGTAGAGCGTGCCGCCGTAGATATTAAGGGCGAACGAATAGCCGGTGAGGTCTGCATTGGCGGCGTTCATGCCGTCGTCAGAGGCGTGGACCGTGATGTTGCCGGAATAGACGCTCAGCGTTGCCGCCTCGATGCCCTCGTAGCTTTTCACCACGTTGATCGTCGGGCCTTCCGTGCCTTCCGCGCCGATGTTCAGCACGTAGTCGCTCTTAATGGCGTCGTCTGTGGCGTTGATGGTGATATTGCCGCTTAAAATGTTCAGCTCCTGGTCGGATTTTAGCGCGTCGTTGGCGTTGGCGGTGATATTCAGCGTCAGCTCCTTGACGGTCAGGCGCGCCGTACCCTCGGTTTCAGTGGTGAGGCCGCCCTTGACGCCGTTCTTGCCGTTGGAAATGACGTTGACCGTGCCGGTGCCGCAGAGGGTCACGATGGAGCCGTCCTTGCACTTGATGACGGCGTTCTCAGCGTTGGCGTTGTCGGGGTAGTTGTCGTCGTTGTTATAGGCGCTGTCGGTCAGGGTGTTGACCGTCCCCGCCGCCGCCTCGATGATCACCTCGGTGCTCTTATTGCAGGTGATCGGCGCGGTATCGGAGGAGGTCAGAGTCAGGCCGTTCAGGATCAGCGTCACGTCGGTCGTGGCTTTTTTGACGGTGATCGAGCCGTCCTTGCAAGAGCCGGAAACGATATACGTGCCTTCGCCGCTGATGCTCAACGCGGTGCCGTTAATCGAGTATTTGTTCGCGGTGTTGCCGCTGACGGTGATCCCGTCGTCGGAGAAGACGAAGCAGGTCGGGCCGGTGGTGACGGTGCCGGGATCGTCTGACGTTTCCTTCAGCGTTACGGTGATCACCACGTCCCCGGCGGTGACCTTGGTGACGCGGTAAGCATTGTCCGTGCCGGTCTCGTCGGGGCCCTTGAGGTTCTTGTAGCTGCCCGTGGCGGTCACGGTGTCGACCTCAAAGCCCTCGTCGGGAACGACGACGAAGTTGACCTGTCCGCTGCCGGAAACGTCGATGCTCCCCTGCGTGTCACGGGCGTAGACGGTGCCGGTTTCGCCGGAAGCAATCACGACGTCCGCCGTGCCGGTCACGGTCTGGGTGTTGTAGACCCAAATATCAGCCCTTTGCGGCGCGGTGAGCTGCACGGCGTAGCCTTCGGTCGGCTCCGTGGGGGCCTCGGTCGGCTCCGTGAGGGCCTCGGTCGGCTCCGTGGGGGCTTCGGTCGGCTCGGTGGGAGCCTCGGTCGGCTCCGTGGGAGCTTCGGTCGGCTCGGTGGGAGCCTCGGTCGGCTCCGTGGGGGCCTCGGTCGGCTCCGTGGGAGCTTCCGTCGGCTCCGTGGGGGCCTCGGTCGGCTCCGTGGGAGCCTCGGTCGGCTCTGTGGGAGCTTCCGTCGGCTCCGTGGGGGCTTCCGTCGGCTCGGTGGGGTCCGGCTCGGTGTTTTCGCCGCCGATCGCACGGTAGAGGAAGGTGACGATCTGCGCTCTCGTGCAGGTGGCGTTCGGGCTGAAGGTCGTCGCGCTCGTGCCCTCCGTCACCTCGTTTTCCAGCGCCCACAGCAGGGCGTCATAGTAGAAGGCGACGGAATCCACGTCCTTGAATTCGCATCTGTCAACCGGATTCTTCGGGCTGCCGGCGAAGCGGTACAGGAAGGTCACGACCTGCGCTCTGGTGCAGCCGGCCTCGGGGCTGAAGGTCGTCGCGGAGGTGCCTTCGGTAATGCCCTCATCCAGCGCCCACAGGAGCGCTTCATAATAATAGGCGTCAACGTCTACGTCCGTAAAGAGGCAGCTCTTTCGCGTCGGCGCAGGGCTTCCCGCAGCGCGCCAGAGGAAGGTGACGATCTGTGCGCGGGTGCAGGCGTCGTCCGGGCTGAAGGTCGTTTTTGACGTGCCGACCGTCACGCCCTGCGCAACCGCCCAGAGGACGGCGTCGTAGTAGTAGTCGCTTTTTTTGACGTCGCTGAACGAGCTCTCTGCGTCGTGCGGCGCGGCGAGTGCGGTCGCAGTCAGAGAGAGAAGCAGGGTCAGGGTCAAGAAAAGTGAAAGCAGTTTGCGTTTCATGGGAATTCTTCCTTTCATGTTCTTTCTAATGCTATCATAGCAGACGGAGCTGGCAGAATCTCCGCAAAACAAAGGCAAAAAATACGAAAAGCTCACGAAATATCCGTCTCTTCGGCAGCCTCGGCGACGTTCCGTATAAACTGCGTCAGCATTTTTGCGACCTGTGCGCGGGTCGCGGCGCTTTGCGGGTCAAGATAGTTGATTCCGTCGGCGTGGCTCGAGCCGGCGATCAGCGCTTCGGCAACCGCCCAGCGCATCGCGTCCAGCGCCCAGTCCGGCACAGCGGCACGATCCGGGAACTCCAGCGCGTCGGCAGGCTCGGCGGGCAGACCGTACGCTGCGGCATAGCGGTGCAGCACGGTCGCAAACTGCGCGCGGGTGACCGCCCCCTCCGGGTCGAATCTGCCGCCGCCCACGCCGTTGACGACGCCCTTTGACGCCGCCCAAGCGACGGCGTCGGAATACCACGCTCCGTCCGGCACGTCTGTAAAGGCGGAGCTGCCGCTTTCCGGCTGCCCGGCGTACCGCCACAGCACCGTGACGAGCATGGCGCGCGACATTGTCGCATCCGGCGCGAAGACCGTCTCACTCATGCCGTTCATGTAGTCTCTGCAACAGACAAAATCCACGTATTCGTGGTACCACTCCCCGAGCGGCGTGTCGGAGAAGCGGTTTGCCGCGCAACGCGGAGACGGGTTCCAGACCTTCTCGTCCTCGCCGCAGACGGCGCAGTGGTAGACCGTCCAGCCGTCCTCGGTATCCGTGCAGGGCGTCTCTTCGACGATGGATTCGCGCGTATGTCCGTAGGCAGGGATCGCCATTTGCATTTCGATGTTCTCTCCGCAGATCGCGCAATGGGAGCCTGCGGTCAGGCCGTCTTCCGTACAGGTCGGCTCCTTCGGCGCGTCGTAGACGGGAACGTGCGCCCCGCTGTGCCTGAAGCGGTTGCTTCTCGAGGCGAAAGCGTAGACGTGATTGCGGATGATCAAATAGCCGTCGTCGGTCACGCTGGTCAGCGGGATCGTCGTCGCCTTTGAGATCGGCGGGGTCTGCTCATAGACCGTCACGGTCTTTTCGGTGACGCTCCCGACCCAGACGATGTGCGACCAGTCCTTGTCGTACAGCAGGTCGCCCGGCAGGATCTCGCTCGCCTTGACCTTGCGGCTCGTCAGAAGCCCGTCGCGTGCGAGCGGCCCGACGCTGCTGTAGATCGGGACGCCGCTGCTGTTCAAAAAGCCCTCGCCGAGGATCTCGCAGATGAAGGTCGCGCAGCAAGAGCCGTACACCGGCCCCGTGCGCATGCCCCACACCGCGTTGCAGAAGTGGCTGACGGAATAGTTCTTGTCCGCGACCGCCTTATACTCCCGCAGGGTGATCATGCTCTTGACGCCCAGCTCACGGCTGAAGAGCGTGTAGGGCATGCCGTGGACGACCTCCCCGGCCTCAAAATACATTTTTCCGTTGTAGGGATTCTCGTTCCACACGGCGATGCGGACGGTCGGCGTCCAAGCGTAATTCACGATCTCCTCCGCGCGGTCGAGCATCTCCTGAAACGCGCCGGTCGGCTCCGCCGCCTGTACGCTGCCCGCAGGCAGCAGGGAAAGCAGCAGCACGGCCGTCAGCAGGAGAGCAAGCAGATTTCGCATGACGATCTTTCCTGTCTGTTTTGATTTTTCCCATTCTATCACAATATGCGCCGCGCTGGCAAGTGCGATTTCGCCGTAAAGCTGCACCCGCCGGACGCGTCACCCGGCAAAACGCAGCGCTTTTCGTTAAGCGCGCTTGCTTTTTTCGCGCCGTTTTGCTATACTTATTGCAAAATATTGCAAACTGCGTCAGAGGAAAAAATATGCTTGCCTGGATCAATCAACTGGATATGCCGTGGCGCGCCCTCGTGTGGGCAGCCATCGCCGTTGCCGTCGTCGCTCTGGCATGGGGCGGCACCGCGCTCAACAAGCGCGTCTTCAATAAGGTGCAGCAAAAGCACCGCGGCATCCACCTCGCCTTTTTTGAAAAGATCAATTCCGCGCTGATCGTCCTGCTTATCCTCATTCTGGCGATCTCCGTGTTCAGCGGCGCGAAGACCGTCTGGCAGACGATCTTCGGCGGAACGGCGATCGTCAGCGCCGTCCTCGCCTTTGCCGCGCAGGACGTCATCAAGGACATCCTCGCCGGGCTGATGATTAGCATTTACAAGCCCTTTGAGATCAGTGACCGCATCGTCCTTGAGGACGGCACGACGGGCGTCGTCGAAACGATCACCCTGCGCCACGTGGTGCTGCTCGGGATCGACTCGAATCATATCATTGTCCCCAACAGCAAGCTCAACGCAATGCAGATCAACAATTTCAGCTATGAGACCGAGCTGCAGTCCATTCAGTTCCGCTTCTCCGTCGGCTACGACAGCGATATGGAGCAGGTGAAGCGGGTGATCTTCGAGGCGGTCGCAGACAGCCCGTATTCCGTCCCCGGCAGAAAGCAGAAGACCGGCGAGCTCACCTACGGCCCCGTGTATTTCCTCTCCTTTGCCGACAGCGCGCTCATCACGGCGGTCACCGTGTTTTTCGAGAAGCAGCACGAGCCCGAGGTCGTGATCAACGACGTCAATACGAGAGTGCGCGAGGCGCTGATCGCCAACCGCATCGAGATCCCCTACAACTATATCAACATCGTCACAAAGCAATAGTCTGAACTGCCCGCCGGCTGTGCCGACGGGCAGCTCAGACTGTCAAAAAAGTCCGTAACCGTCAAAATCATTAAAACATTTTTTTGGATTATTTCCCTGTTCAAACGTTTTCTATTTTTACAGGTTTTTCTAACAATTTAGGATCCAAAAAGCTTGCTTCGCAAGGATTTTGA
>JAFQZN010000051.1 GCA_017405865.1 Oscillospiraceae bacterium
CATTCAGGTGTATAATCTTCTCGGACATAGTTTGTTTGCTCCTTTCGAATGTTTGTGTCGTAACTTCATTCTACCAGAGTTTGCAAACTATGTCTATTTCTATCCATTTTTGAATTTGCGCAATTTATTGTACCTTATCTTTGAAAATGATAAAGCAAAGCCCCGCTCGAAGAATCGAGCGGGGCTTGAGAGCAAACATCGACAATACAAAATGGCGGGGAAGTGCCCCGCCATTGACAGTTGAGAGCAAATACTGTCGTGCAGCACTATGTTTGTATCACACATTTGTTGTTTCGTCTGCACGATACAAAAGAATATTGCTGCTGTCGGCACAAAATCGGCGGTGCCGGATTGCTCAGGTGAACAGCGAGGCTGTTTTTTGTTTTCTGTTGTAAGTATTGAAAATGAATGCAACAGAATCGGTCGGTTTTTTATGCACTTCAGCGAAATTTTGAGATTTCAAAAGAATCGCTTGATGCTCACGGCATGTTATGATATAATAACATTATAAGATATCCTAATTGGGGGGATATCGAAGGATGTTTAGTCAGCCAGATTTAATAGTTGCTGACACAATCCGATTAATACCGGATCCAGCCAGAAGTAATTCTGACAAGGCAGGATAAGAGGATAACCGATCGTCCTCCCTGCTGGTTCTTGAGATCGGTGAGGGTAGCATCCGCCCATTTCCGGCGAATCCACCAGTACGCGTGACCGAAATCCCATGAAGGGACAACTATGTCCCTTGGGGGGTTCGGTCTATTTTTTTGCCCGATCTTCTGAGGCACGGTTGTCTCAGGAGATCGGGCATTTTTTATTTTTTATCTATCAATTTGAACGTCGAGCTGACGGCACGGATGCCGCGCTGTCACCTGGGCGCTCAAAGCCCAAATAATCTCATAGCCCTATAAGGCGCGCCAAAAGGACGTTGGGACTGCATAGCGAGCTTAGAACACCGCGATAAAGGCGGCGTTTCAAAGTGAGGATGCACCCACCGTTGGTTTCCTGCGCCCATTTTCGGATTGCCGGAGCCTGTGGTCGTCTTCACCAAAGGCTCGATTTGTGTCCCTCCGTACCTTGCCACGGGCGGAAAGGACGCAATCATGGAATTGAAGATTCTCCGCGAAAACAAGTACCAGACGCTGGAGCTGGACGAGCAGGCAACAGAACAGCTGAGGGGCTCCCTTGACTTGGACGGCGGCGAGGCGCTTTCACAGGAGGAGCGCGAGAAGCGTATCCAGGAAGCCTTCGACATCAAGTTCAACCGTCCCGAATACAACAACTGGCATAGATTCAATCGCCACCGGGGCGAAACGAAGGCAAGGCCCGGTAAGGACGAAACTGAGGATGACATCGACACCTCCGAGCCGCTGATGAGCGAGGTGGCCGATGACCGTATTTTCCGCCGGGACGAGCTTGCCCGTGCAGCGCGCGAGGAGTATGAAGACATCTGCGAGTTGGTTCGCAACGTGATGAAGAAAAAACCGCAGTGGGCCGCCGCGTTTATTGCCGTTCATATCGATGGAAGAATGACGAAGGATTATGCGGCTTCCATCGGCGTCCACCCCACCACGGTGACGCACTGGCTGCGCCGCGCAGAAAAAATTTTGAAAGATTTTTTTGAAGACCGTCAGTTTTAACCTCCTGCCGTGGCTACCCCGTAGAGGGTGACCTCGGAAGAAAAACTTTAGAAAGGAGGTGCATCAGTATGCGGTCTGTGATTGGCGTTGAAACCGTAGCGTTCACTCCCAAGGATGCAACCGAAAAAATAACTGGGGTTGCGATCTATCTCGCTCACGAGATTCCCGCCGAAATGGGAACGGGATTGAGCGTTGAACGGCACTTTTTGAGCACTGCGAAGATGGTGCGTCTGGGCATCGATCCCGACACGCTCATCGGCAAAACGGTTCGTGTGTCCTTCAACCACTACGGCAAGATTTTCCGCCTCGAGGTTGTCGATAATTAGGCTCGGCAGCCACCGGATATGGGTGGGGCATAACCCACCCATATCCGATAGTTGATGCAGTGAAGATGATCAGACTTGACGATGTAACGACTTGGGGAGGAAAAAAATGAACATTCCATCAAACTGCCATATTGAAATAATCGAGAGGACCATAACGGATAACGGCATACCCACTGTCCTTGATGTCGATCGTTGCGTTCCGGAAGTCAGTCGCAATACTTTATCTGTATCCGTTTATGGGAATACCACAAAACTCGTTTTCTCCCTCTGTACTGCTGCCGAAGGGGTGAATCTCCGCGCCGTCCATGAGTTCAATCTCGCATCCGGGTATATTGCTCCTGATGATGACGAGCGAAAACGAGAATCCAAAAGATGCTCCATCAGCAGGACAAAACGGATTGTCACGGAGCTCGTTGCGGCGAATCCCTGGGAGTGGTTTTTAACAATTACGCTGGATGCGAGCAAGTGGAACCGGCACAACCCTACCGGACTGCAAGAATGTATTAAAGAGTTTTTCCGCACGATCCGTAATACTAAGATTAACGGCAAAAAACCTTACAGAGATGCTTCCTACCTGGTTGTCCCGGAATGTCATCAGGACGGAGCGATCCACCTTCACGGTGTTTTGCATAATTATCCCCTCGACAAACTCATTGAGTACCACGAAGATCCGACTGTGCCGATGCCCGAGTTTATTCTGCGTGAGCTGAAAAACGGACGCAAAGTATTCCACTGCGTGGATTTCGATCAGATTTTTGGATTTAACACCTTGAATCTTATCCAAGACCAGGATCGCGCGGCGTCCTATATCGCGAAGTATTTGACGAAGTCGGACGGAGAGAGCCCCTTTAAGACGCGCGTCTGGCATAGCCGCGGCCTGCAGCAGGCGCAGAAGATCAAAAAATACCATATCCCCACGGAGAAAAATGCCGTGGAAGAGCTCTTCGATATTATGAGAAAGCTCGCGTCTGTCACCGCTTCTGGGAGACCGCTTTTTGAAGAGCACTACACGACCGGGATTTCGATACCTGTCAGCGCGACCTGTCTAACCAATCAGTCTGATATGACCGTCGGGGAGGTTGTTCACCTGCTCGACAACATGCTCGGAGATGAGGTTAAAAATGGATAATCCAAATAGAATTAACCGGAACTATGTGCCGCATGAGAGCCTCCGTTGGCGAATATCCTTGCTTTTCGCCTGCAGAGGTCTCCGCCGTGCATGCCAAAAACTTTACATTTTCCCTATTCTGCTGTTGAATATCCTTGCGATCACACTGATCTCGTTGATCCATGGCGGGGATGTTTTGGCGGAAATGCTCTCCACATCATATCGATTTCTGTTAGTCGTTGC
Source organism: Oscillospiraceae bacterium (assembly GCA_017405865.1). Classification (GTDB taxonomy): domain Bacteria; phylum Bacillota; class Clostridia; order Oscillospirales; family Oscillospiraceae; genus JAZOXB01. The sequence goes on from JAFQZN010000051.1 coordinate 3,318, forward strand.
GTTAGTGATAGCAAACGCTTGCGTGCTATTATCCCTCGGGGCCCCGAAAGGTTTCATCGGGATCACGCGCCGCCTCGAACGCGTTCCGAACCTTCGCAATGGCGATCTCGAAGCACCTCTGCTTTGGGACAGGGAGATCATTGATGTCGAAGCCCGCATTGAAAAGTGGACGCTCAAGAGTTGTGGGATCGCATTCAAAGAATGGACCGACCCAATAAAACAACAGCAACTCGAAAATGCTCTGGACATTGCGATCCTCTGCGTGAACTACGGCACGGATAATACCCTTGCCGTTTTGACGCTGATCAATCATCCCGGGCCGTGGCCAGAATTCATCCCGTGGAACGACAAGTACCTCCCGGAAAAGTATTCCGTGCTCTGCGTCGGAGTAAACCGCTCATATCCGATCAACATTGACCTTGCGGTGCATCCCCATTACATGATCGGCGGCGAGACCGGCTCCGGAAAGACCGTCTTGATTAAAGGTCTGATGTTTCAAGCGCTGATGAAGGGTTATCTGGTACACCTGATTGATATGAAACACTTCGTTGACTACCCAGCGTTATTGCCGCATCTTAGCAAGGCGGTCGACAACGAAAACGACCTGACTCAGTTTCTCTCGCAACTCGTTGAAAAAATGCACTGCCGCCTGAATTGTCTAAAGCAATCTGGCTGCGCCAACATCGAAGAATACAACAGCTCGCATCCGGCGAATCCTATGCCGCGCGTTTTGTGCGTCGTAGATGAGTACATGTAAGCGGTCGCCAAATCCGGCGATAAGGAGCAGCGTGCCCGCAGTGAAAAGAACGAGGCGCTGATCGCCAGCCTGTGTAAATTGGCGCGCGCCGCCGGCATTTCGATGATCCTCGGTCTGCAGCGCGGCGGGCAGGAGATCTCCGGACAGATCCGCTCCAACACAAGGATTATCCTCGGATCCTGTAACGATAACCTTTCCATCGTAATGACGGGAAGCACGGAGCTCGGAAGGATGATCCCGCCCGGCAGTGTCGGGATGTTCGTAACTGAAAACAGGCAACTTTTTAAGTCGTTCTACGGAGGATTTCCGTACTAAATCCTTATAGAAACAGAAAGGCGGTGAGCCGCTTGAAAGAACTGAATACTTGCGGCTTGCCGTCTTCCAAAATAAGCGATATTGTGCTACTATTAAGTAGTGGTGGCTTTGAAAATGCCGAGGTAATGAACATGATTACCAAAGCGAAAGAAAAGTACGTTGACTCGCGCCATTCCAATGCGATTACGCAACTGCATTCCAGCAACAAATATAAAGACGGGAAATGGAAAACGTATGTCGATGAGGATGGCAAGCGGAAGGAGGTCGTGCGAAAGACCAGAGAAGAACTCTACGAACACCTTTATGAATTCTACAAGGCAGCAGATACCGCTGCTATGACCTTTGAACAAGCGTTTGAGCGCCTGATGCAAAGGAAGAAGGACGAGTTGAATCGCAGCTACGCGACCATCTTTGATTACAGGCGCTATTTCTCTTATCTGAGTGAGACCTTGAAGAAAACGCCGTTGGTCGAGATTACTGAGTCGGATCTTCGTACCTGGTTGGTCAAGAGTTATCTGCCGACGAAACCGAAAGAATCTGCACTTCGGAAAATGCTCCAGCTCTTGAATCAGATTTTCGATTACGGTATCCACAAAAAGCTCTGTTTTTTCAATCCTGCTCAATACATTCTCTTCGCAGACTACGTAAAAGACTGCGATTTGAAAAAGAAGCGGCCGGAGGAACGTGAATTCTCGAAGAAGGAGATCGCATTGCTGAGGAGCGGCGCGTTGGCGACGGCTAATAATCCGCGTTCTCTTATGCGGCTGTTTGCGATCGAAACCGGTCTTCGGGTTGCTGAATTGTCTGCACTTCTCTGGTCGGACATAGATGATGATGACATACACATTCACCGTCAGCAGCTTCTTGACAAAAGCAGCGGTCATCAGGTGTTCTATGATGTAGAATATACGAAAGACGAGCGGCAGCATCCGCATGGAGGACGGTATATTCCTCGTACAAACGGAACAAACGAGGTCTTGGAGCTTGCGAAAAAGCTCGCCGGAACTTCGGAGTATGTCTTTCATGACAAAAATGGGAAACCTATTTCCAAAAGCTCCTATATGCTGCACCTTCGTCGTTCATGCAAGCGTCTCGATATTAAGACGAAGAACAATCACTCCTTCCGTGTCGCGCGCAATTCTCTGCTGTTTGCTTACGGTTTGGCAGCAACCGACCGTGCCCTCCTTCTCGGTCACGACGTTCAAACCAACGAACGTTATTATTCGGTTTATGACCAGCGCAACCTTGATGAAATCAGGAAAAAGCTGAAAGAAAAGGGAAGCTGAAACCAGCTTCCCTATGGCACCCACGACACGATTCGAACGTGCGACCCCGGGCTTAGGAGGCTCGTGCTCTATCCTGCTGAGCTACGTGGGCAGATTTATTGATTTGTCACTCATTGTCACTCAAATGCAAAACCGGAAAACCCTTGATTTTAGCGGCCTCTCGGGCATTTAACTGCCGCTTAGGAGGCGGTCGCTCTATCCAACTGAGCTACTGGGGCTTATCCGGTCGGGCTGCCGGGCGGCAGCCCACCGTGATTCATAAATTATTGATTTGACGCTTCCGCATCCGCCGGTGCTTCGGGCGCGCTTTCTACCGTCTCGAAAAAGCCCTCGGCAGTTTCGGGGATCGCTTCTCCGTTCATGCAGGCCTCAAACTGCTTGCGGCTCATCGTCTCATGCTCAAGCAGGAAGGCGGCAACCTCGTCGAGCTTGCTCCGGTTTTCGGTGAGGATGTCCTCGCATCGTTTGTAGGCTTCGTCGATCACGCGCTTCATTTCCGCGTCGATCTCGCCGCCGGTATGCTCGGAATACGCCTTGGTGCGCTCGTAGTCGCGGCCGACGAAAATCTCGTCGCCGTCGTCGAAGGCCACCGTGCCGATGCGCTCGCTCATGCCGTATCTTGCAATCATGTCGCGGGCGAGACGGCTGGCGCGCTGAATGTCGTTGGAGGCGCCCGTGGAGATGTCGTCAAAGACGAGCTTCTCCGCGACTCTGCCGCCGAGCAGGCCGACGATCTTCTCGCGCATCTCGTTGCGCGTCATGTGGTCGGTGTCCTCCTCGGGCAGGCTGATCGTCATGCCCAGCGCGTTGCCGCGCGGCACGATCGTGATGCTGTGGACCGGGTCCTGCGTGGGCAGGACGTGCATCGCGACGGCGTGACCTGCCTCATGGTAGGCCGTGATGCGGCGGTCGCGCTCCAAGCGGACGTGACTGCGCTTCTCGGGGCCGGCAATGATCTTCAGAATGGACTCCTCCAGCGCCTGCATCGTGATGACGGGGCTGTTGTGCTTCGCGGCGTACAGCGCCGCCTCGTTGAGGAGGTTTGCAAGATCTGCGCCGGTAAAGCCGCCGGTCGCGTGGGCGATCACCTTAAAATCGACGTCGTCAGCAAGCAGCTTTTCCTTTGCATGAACCTTGAGGATCGCCTCTCTGCCCTGCACGTCGGGCGGGTTGATATAGATCTGGCGGTCAAATCTGCCCGGGCGCATGAGGGCGGGATCCAGAATGTCCTGCCGGTTGGTCGCCGCCATGACGATCACGCCCTCGTTGGTGCCGAAGCCGTCCATCTCGACCAGAAGCTGGTTGAGGGTCTGCTCGCGCTCGTCGTTGCCGCCGCCGAGACCCGCGCCGCGTCTGCGGCCGACCGCGTCGATCTCGTCGATAAAGACGATGGAGGGCGCGCCCTTCTTCGCCTGCTCAAACAGATCGCGCACACGGCTCGCGCCCACGCCGACGTACAGCTCGACGAAGTCCGAGCCGGAAATCGACAGGAACTGCACGTCTGCCTCTCCGGCAACCGCGCGGGCGATCAGGGTCTTGCCGGTACCCGGAGGGCCGACCAGCAGCACACCCTTCGGGATGCGGGCGCCGATCGCCTGATATTTTTTCGGATTGCGGAGGAAATCGACAATTTCCTCCAGCTCCTGCTTCTCCTCCTCAACGCCTGCGACGTCGGCGAAGGTGACCTTCTTCTCTCCGGAGCCGACGCGGAGGTTCGCCTTGCCGAACTTGACGCCGGCGGCCGCGTTGTTATTGGCGCGGCCGAGGAAGAAATACATGAAGGCTCCCAGCAGGAGAATCGGGAGAAGATAGGGCAGGATCAGCAAGTACCACGGCGTTCCCTTCACGGGAACGAAGTTGTAGTCCTCAATGATCCCCTCGCGCAGTTGGCGCTCGTAGGTGCTGCTCAAATCGTCGCGGAACATCTCCACGTCCGCGAGCAGGTGAATCACGCGCGGCGACTCCGTTTCCTTATCGCCGTGCAGCTCCAGCGTCAGTACGCCATCCTCCCACTCGAAGGACCGGACCTGCTCCTGCAGGAAAAGCTCGCGCATTTCGGCATAGCTGACCTCCGGCAGATCCTCTCCGCTGAACAGTCCCGAAAGCAGCAGGATGGCGAGGCCGAGGACGATCAGATAGATCACCAGATTGATTCGTTTGGGCGGGTTGTTCAAAGCTACTCTCCTTCTAATTTCTCAAGGCTTCAGAACCCCGATGTACGGCAGGTTGCGGTACAGCTCCTGATAGTCAAGGCCGTAGCCGACCACGAATTCGTTGGGGATCGTGAAGCCGATATAGTCGGCGGTAATATCCGCTCTGCGCCGCTCCGGTTTGTCCAGCAGTACGCACAGCTTCAGGGAAGCGGGCTGCTTGCTTTTCAGCCAGTCGGTGACAAAGCGCAGGGTCAGCCCCGTGTCGAGGATGTCCTCCACGACGACGACATGGCGGCCCTTCAGCTCGGTCATGACGTCCTTCGTCAGTTGCACCCGGCCGCTCGTCTGCGTTCCGTCCCCGTAGGACGCCGCGCCAATGAAATCGTACTGGCACGGGTGGGAAAACTGCAGCGTCAGATCGGTAAAAAAGTGCACCGCGCCGCGCAGCACACCGATAAAGACCGGCGTTTTCTCCGCATACTCCGCGCTCAAAATCGCGCCGAGCTCCCGGATGCGCGTCTGCAGCTGTTCCTGCGTCAGCAGGATGCGGTCTATCTCCATGCGATTCAAGCCTCTGTTTCTGTCGTTATCACAAGGGCGGGACGGCCCTCCTCCGCGCGGCAGTCCGCACTGACGCCCAGACCGATCACCGCGATCACGCGCGTACCGTCGGTCAGAACCGGGAGCAGCTCGCGCCTGTCGCGGGGGATTTTTTGCTCGATCAGCAGCTTTTTCAGCGTTTTCGTATAGCCGCCGTCCATCTGCATGCAGTCGCCCGTTTGACGCGGGCGCAGCATCAGCGCGTCGGTGGCTATCATATCATATTTTACGGCAAAATGGAATGGCGTATTTCCCTGTTTTTGAAAATTCTCCGTGACCGTGCAGGTAACGCGGATATGCAGCTGCGGGATGCGGGTCACGCCCGGCACCTTCAGCGCGGTGGCGGGAAAGGTGGAAGCCTCTCCCTTTGTAACGGTCAGTGTGCCGTATCTGCGGCGCGCCGTCCATCCGTCCGGCAGGCTGATCTGCGCGGACGGATCGCCAGATTGCACAAGCGCCTGCAGGGCGGCGACATGCTTCTGCGCGACGTTCTGCGGCAAAGCATCCCGCAGAAGAAGGCGCAGCGCGCGCCTTTGCAGGGCGTCGTCGGCAGTCAGGAGCGGCGCGATCAAGACGCCCTCGCCGTCGCGCTCCAGAAGCGATTCTGCCAGCTTGTCCAGCAGCGCGTCCTCGCCGCGCAGCAGCTCGCTCTGCCGCAGCAGATTTGTGCGCAGAGAGGGCGCCTCTTCATACAGCAGGGGCATGATCCGGTGGCGCAGGCGGTTGCGCAGGCAGGTATCCTCCGCATTGGTGCGATCCTCGCGCCACGAAACGCCCTCATCGTTCAAAAATTGCTCGATCGCCTCGCGGCTGACTGCGAGCATGGGACGGACGATTTTTCCGCGCTGCGGCGGAATGCCGCACAGGCCGCGCAGCCCGCTGCCGCGCAAAAGATGCAGCAGCACCGTCTCGGCGTTGTCGTCCGCCGTGTGTGCCGTGGCGACCTTGTCGCCGGGCAGAGAGAGGAGAAATTCGTAGCGTTTTTCCCGCGCCGCCTCCTCCAGCGTCATGCCCTTTTCCTTCGCAAAGGCAGCGACGTCCGCCCTGCCGGCAAAGAATTCGATCCGGTGCGCCTCGCAGAAGGCGCGGACGAAGGCCTCGTCCTCATCGGCTTCCGCGCCGCGCAGGCCGTGGTTGAAATGCGCCGCGCAGACGGAAATCCCGAGCGCCTCCCGGCAGGCGTACAGACACCGCAGCATCGCCATGGAATCCGCCCCGCCGGACACTGCGCAGATCACCCGGTCTCCTGCGCGGAACAGCTGTTCTGCGCGGCAGTAGGCGACGACGTCAGCCTTCATCGTATCTCCATTCGCGGTCGGCGAAGGTCGTGAACTGCGGCAGCCACTGCAGCTCGACCGTGCCGGTCTCGCCGTGGCGGTTCTTCGCCACAATGCACTCGGCGACGTTCTGGTTTTCCGTCTCCTTGTTGTAGTAATCCTCACGGTAGAGGAAGAGCACCTCGTCGGCGTCCTGCTCGATCGCGCCGGATTCACGCAGGTCGGACAGCATCGGCTTTCTCTGCTTTTCGCCGCGGTTTTCGTTGGAACGGGAAAGCTGCGACAGGCAGATGACCGGCACGTTCAGCTCCTTCGCCATGATCTTGAGCGAGCGGGAAATATCGGAGACGACCTGCTGGCGGTTTTCGCCGCTGTAGTTCTGCTTGGTACCCGTCGAGGTCATGAGCTGCAGATAGTCGATGATGACCAGCGACAGATCGTCGATGCGGCGCAGCTTGGCGTTCATCTCCGCGACGGTGATGGACGGATTGTCGTCCACGCGCAGGTCGGTCTGCGACAGCGCGGTCGACGCAATGCCGATCTTGCTCCACTCGTCCACGGAGAGCTTGCCGGTCGTCAGCTTCTTGTTGTCCACGAAGCTCTCGTTGGAGATCAGTCGGGTCACGAGCTGCTGCTTGGACATCTCCAGCGAGAAGATCGCGACCGTCTTTTTCGGGTAGCGCTTTGCAACGTTCAGCGCGATATTCAGCGCCATGGAGGTCTTGCCCATGCCGGGACGCGCCGCGAGGATCATCAGATCGGTCTTGTTCAGGCCGCTGATGACCTTGTCCAGATCGCGCAGGCCGGTCGAAATGCCGGAAATGTCGCTGCCGGACTGGCTCAGCTCGGTCAGGCGGTCAAAGACCTTCAGCAGGATCGTGCCGACGTGCTCGAGCGATTCGTTCGTATTGCCACGGCGCAGCGAATAGATCTTCTTTTCCGCCGCCTCGAGCATATCCTGCGCCGTGCCGACGCCCTCGTTGACCATGCCCACGATGTCCGACGCCGCGTCGCTCAAATTGCGCAGCATCGCCTTGTCATGCACGATCTGCGCGTACTGCTTGGCGTTCGCGGCAGTCGGCGTGATCTCCATGAGCTGCATAACGTACTTCTGCGAATTCTGATCGTCGTACACGCCGCGCTCGCGCATTTTGTCGAGCACCGTGACGGGGTCGATTGACTGCGAATAGCTGAACATCTCGTAGACCGTCTCGAAAATCTCGCGGTTGGTCTGCAGATAGAAGTCCTCTGCGCGCACCGCGCCGATCACGTCGTTGATGCAGCGGCTGTCGATCAGAATGGAGCCGAGCACGGCCTGCTCGGCTTCCAATGAATGGGGCGCCTGGCGACCCAGTAAATCATCCATTTGGGGTCCCCTCCCTTGTCTTTTCGGGGTAAATTACAGCTCTTCCACCTTCAGCTTGAGCTTTGCGGTGATCTCGTAGCCCAGCTTGCACTTGACCGTGTAGTCGCCGACCGTCTTGATCTGCTCGTCGAGGACGATGCGGCGCTTGTCGATCTCGATGCCCTCCTGCTGCCGGATCGCGTCGGAAATCTCCTGCGTCGTCACGGAGCCGAAGAGCCTGCCCGCTCCGCCGCCCTTGGCGCGAACGGTCACGACCATATCCTTCATCTTTTCGGAGATTGCGAACGCCTCCTCGCGCTCGCGCTGCTGGCGCTCCTGCGTCGCCTTGTCGGTCATGCGCTTGGTGTTGATATTGTCCGCAGTCGCTTCCACCGCCATCTTGCGCGGCAGCATATAGTTTCTGGCGTAGCCGTCCGATACCTCGAGCAGCTGGCCCTTTTTGCCCTTGCCCTTGACGTCCTGCAGCAAAATAACCTTCATGGCTGTTCCTCCTTCTTTCTGTTACGATTCAAAGAATTTGTCGATGGATTTGAGCAGCTCGTCCAGCGTCACGGTCACGTTCTTGTTCTTGACCTGTGCGCCGGCCGTCGCCGCGTTGCCGCCGCCGCCCAGCGGCTCCAGAATGACCTGCACGTTAGCCTCGCCGATGGAGCGGGCGGAGATGATCGTCTGATCCTCCTGCGGGTAAAGCACGAAGGACGCCTCGATGCCGGAGATGTTCAGAAGCTCGTCCGCCGCCTGCGCCGCCGTCGTGCGCGAAGCGGTATAGTCCAGCGCGGCGATCGCGATCTTGTGGCGGTAGAGCCGCGCGTTCTGGATGATCTTATAGCGGGCGACCGTGGTGGGAAGATCGTTCTGGAAGAGCTTCTTGACCTGCACGGTGTCCGCGCCGATCCTGCGCAGGAAGGCCGCCGCCTCGAAGGTGCGGCTGTTGGTGCGGACGCCGAAGTTCTTGGTGTCAAGCACGATGCCGGCCAAAAGCGCGGCCGCTTCGTTGGCGGAGATCGTCACGGCGTCCTGCGAATACTGCAGCAGCTCCGTAACAAGCTCCGAGGCCGAGGAGGCGTAAGGCTCGTGCAGATTCAGAACCGGCTGCTCGATATAATCGGCAGCGCGGCGGTGATGGTCGATGACGACCACTCTGCGGATGGATTCGAGCAGCGGCTTGCACTCGACCTGATCGGGCCGGTTCGTGTCGACCACGATCAGCAGGCTCTTGGCGTCCGCCGCCAAAAGCGCGTCCTGCCCGCTGATGAAGCAGTCGGCATATTCCGGCATTTCGCGCAGGACGTTCAGAATGCTTTCCGCAGCGTTATGCTCGGGGTCTATGACGATGTTGGCCTTTTTGCCCTTGTTGCGGCACAGGCAGCAGACGCCTACGGCTGCGCCGACCGCATCGAGATCCGCCATCTTGTGACCCATGACGAAAATGCGGCTCGACTGCGCAATCAGCTCGGAGAGCGAGGTTGCCATCTGGCGGGACTTGACCGTGCTGCGGCGTTCCGTTGCCTTATTTCTGCCGCCGAAGAAGTTAAAATCGTAGCGATCCTTGATGACCGCCTGATCGCCGCCGCGCGAGAGCGCCATCTCGATGGAAAGGGAGGCAAAGCTGTGATCCTCGCGGAAGTCCACGCCGTCCTTGCCGATGCCGATGGAGACCGTCGCGGCAACGCCGGCGGCGTTGGTGACCTCGCGCATCGCCTCGAGCAGGGAGAACTTCGCATCCGCCATCGCGGAAAGCTCCTTGGCCTCAAAGAGCAGGAGGAAGCGGTTGCGCTCCAGCCGACGCAGCAGGCCGTTATACTCTTCCGCCCAGTCGTCGATCCGTTTGTTGATCTCCGCGTTGAGGCGGGAGATCTCCGCCTCCTGCAGGTTGTTGGTCAGCTCGTCGTAGTTGTCCACCAGAACGATGCAGACCATCGGGCGGGAACGGATGTATTCGTCGCGCACCTGCAGAAGCTCCGTCAGATCCTGCAGATAGATCATGCCCATGACCACGCCGGCTCTTGCGTCCTTGGACGGAAGGACGCTGCCCGTCACGCGGAAGCGCCGTCCGCGGTAATGCAGCTCGTCCGGGCAGACGGTCTTGCCGGCGATCAGCCACTCGGTCTTGAAGCCGGGCAGGACGTCGGTGATCATCTGTGCAGACAGGGTGTCGCGGACATTCGTCAGCTCCGCGAAGGCCTTGTTGTACCACATCAGCTCGTCCTCGTTGAGCTGGATCAGCGCCACGGGGAACGGCACCTCGCTGTCGGCCGATTTGCGCATCATTTCGTTCGTCTTCTGCACGTACTCGTTGAGGGCGCGGTGACGGCGGGCATTCGCCCAGCGGTAGCCCAGCAGCAGCAAAAGCAGGACGACCGCCTCGCCTGCAGCGAGGTAATACTGCTTCAGGATCACCGCAGCAGCGCAAAACAGCGCCATCACGATAAAATAGGCGAGCAGGCTCGGCTGCAGCAGTCTTCGCATTTTCTTCTTGTTCAAAGGGCGGCTCCCCTTTCAAAACATGATAGGTCCTATTATTATAGCACAATCCCATGGTTTTTTCTACCGCTTTTCTCTATTTTTTCCAGCGGCACCCGCCATTTCCCAAAAAACAGTATACTTTTTCCTCATTTTGTGGTATACTTCAGGCGGCGGAGACAAAAAGCAGCGCCGAAGATGCGGTCGGCGCGGCGTAATTTCTGACAATACAGGGCCGCTTCGGCCCGACTACATAACAACGTTTACAACAAAGGAGTTCATACATTTTGGCAGATAAACTGAAAATCATTTCTCTGGGCGGTCTGAATGAAATCGGCAAGAACATGACCGTTCTGGAGTACGGCAAGGATATGATCGTCGTAGACTGCGGTCTCGGCTTCCCCGAGGACGACATGTACGGCGTCGATCTCGTCATTCCCGACGTAACCTATCTCGTAAAAAATCAAAAGAAGCTGCGCGGCTTCTTCATCACCCACGGTCACGAGGACCACATCGGCGCGCTGCCCTACGTCCTGCAAGCCGTTTCCGCACCCGTCCACGCCACGCCCCTCACCAACGGGCTGATCAAGCTCAAGCTGGAGGAGCACGAGCTTGTGGAAAAAACGCAGCTCGTCACCCATAAGCCCGGCGACATCGTGAAGGCAGGCTGCTTCTCCGTGGAATTCATCCACGTCAATCACTCCATCGCAGACGCCGTCGCCTTTGCCATCCGCACGCCGGTCGGCACGGTCATCATGACCGGCGACTTCAAGATCGACCCCACGGCCGAGGACGGTATGACCGACCTTGGGCGCTTCGGCGTACTTGGCAAGGAGGGCGTCTACGCGCTCTTGATGGATTCGACCAACGTTGAGCGGCAGGGCTACACTCCCTCGGAATCTATCGTCGCCGAGAGTCTGGACCGCCACTTCAAGGGCTGCAAAAACCGCATCATCGTCACGACCTTTGCCTCCAACATGCACCGCATTCAGGCGGTGCTCGCCATTGCCCACCGCCACGGCAGAAAGGTCGCCGTCACGGGCAGAAGCATGGAGAATATTCTCAAGGTCGCCATCGACCTCGGCTACCTGAATATCCCCGAGGGGACGCTCGTGGATATCAACCAGATCAAGTCCCTGCCGAAGGATCGGATCGTCATCGTCTCCACCGGCTCGCAGGGCGAAAACATGTCCGCCCTCTACCGCATGGCGTTCTCCGGCCACAAGCAGGTCGAGATTCAGCCCGGGGACAAGGTCATCATCTCCGCTTCCGCCATCCCCGGCAACGAAAAAGCCGTCTCGCGGATCATCAACGAGCTCTACCGCAAGGGCGCGGAGGTCATCTACGACCGGCTGGAGGGGCTGCACGTCTCCGGCCACGCCTGCTGTGAGGAGCTGAAGATCATCCACGCGCTGACCAAGCCGCGCTACTTCATCCCCGTCCACGGCGAGCAGCGTCACCTGCAGAAGCACGCGGCGCTGGCAAAGCAGATGGGCATGAACCCGAAGAATATCCTCATCTCTGACCTCGGCAGGGTGATCGAATGCACGGGCAAGTCCTGCAAGCTCGGCGATACCGTTCCCTCGGGCAAGATCCTCGTCGACGGCACCGGCGTCGGCGACGTCGGCGGCGTGGTGCTGCGCGACCGCAAGCATCTGGCGCAGGACGGCATGATCGTCGTGTGCGTCAACCTCTCGAGCGAGGACGGCTCGATTCTCTCCGGCCCGGACATCATCACCAGAGGCTTCGTCTACGCCAAGGAGAACGAGGATCTGATGGACGCGCTGCGCATGATTGCCACCCGCTCCATCGAAACCTGTCAGTCGCGCCGGATCTCCGACTGGGCGACAATCAAGTCCACGATCAAGAGCGACATCGGGCAGTATCTCTTCCGAAACGCAAAGCGCAACCCGATGATTTTGCCGATTATTATGGAAATCTAGCGAAGCAACGCTTCGCAGCGATATAGCTTCCTGTCGGAATTTGCAATATGCCCTAACGGGCGCGATATGTCTGCGACGCGATATGCCCTGCGGGGCGTGAAGGAATTTATATCATATCGCGTGACCGCGCAGCGGGCACATATCGCATTTGCGGAGCAAATATATCGCATGTGAGCGTCAGCGAGCATATATTGCTCAAGCAATGCAATTCATCAAAGCACAAGCCGGAAAAACGGAACAACCGTTTTTCCGGCTTGTATTATTTGCCATCACAGTGTTTCAAACTTTTTCGGACCTTTTTTCCACAGCCACAGGCAGGAGAAGAGCAGCCAGACGAGCGCGACGCCGAGCACAATCAACAGGAACGCCGTCGGCGTCAGAAGCTGCATGGCGAACACCAGCACGGCGAAGCCGACGCCCGCAAAGACCGTATACGCCATCATCGGAAGCATCGTCAGCAGGACGGACGCGCTCTGCTTGACGGGAACCGCCTCGTTCGTCCAGTCCAGCTTCGGGAAGCACAGATTCATGACAAGACCGAAGACGCCGCTCAAAAGCACAAACATCTGCGGCGCCAGGAGCAGAACGATCCAGCCCAGAGCGTCGGGACGCAGGACATAGCCTGCCGCAGCCGACAGCAGCAGGGTCGGCAGCGCGCACAGATACACATGCAGCTTCAGCTTGGCGGCAAGCACCGCGCTCGCGGGGATCGGCGCGGAACGCAGGATCCACAGGGTCTTGCCCTCGAGCGAAACGGACGGCGCCGTGATCACGTTCATACTGCAGAACAGAGAGGTCAGGATCGACGCGATCAGCGCAAGATCGAGATCGGACAGGGAAAGCTCGGGCTGCAGCCGCAGCAGCGTCAGAAGCTCGCGCACCGCGTTCGCCTTGACAAACAGCGCGACGGCGGCGATCACGGCGAGGAGCAGCCCCAGACCGCTGTTGAGCATGTAGATCGCGCTCGAGGTAAACCGTTTGAATTCCTTGCGCAGGAGGGCAGACGACAGCTTGCTGCTGCGCAGGGTCAGTTCGCCCGTTCTGCGCTTCTTGAGATTCTCCGAGGAGCCGACCTCCAAAAAGCCCTTGCCGAGCAAGCCGAACGCGGCGGTGAATGCCGCCAGCGCGAGCACGGCGACGAGCAGGAAGAGAAGCCAGTCGGGATCGGCAATGCCCTTGCCGTACCAGAAGAACAGAAAGCCCCAGCCCATCATGCCGTCCGCGACCGACTGATAATGCTGCATCAGCGAGGTGATGTAGCGCTGGGCGTTGAAATAGACGAAAAAGTAGATCGCCAGAAACGCGAGCGAGAAGATCATCGTCACGAGGGTCTTGTTTCTTGCGCGGGCGGTCAGCAGCGCAAGCAGCCAGCCGAGAAGGCAGGCAAGCGACGCGCTGATCAGCGGAAGGAAAACGCTGCCGGCGATGTAAAGCACGAGCTGCGTGACATCGAGTCCTGCGGCGGCGAACCACGCGGCGCCCGCCGGCACCATGACAAGCAGGGAGATCAGATACTCCAGACCGAGCAGGATCGCCATGCGGCTTAAAAGGATCGTGCGCGGGCGGATCGGCATGGACAGAAGCAGCTCATTGTCCGTCGCCTCGAACAGCTCGCTCTTGGCGGTGAACGCCGTGAAGAAGAAGGACAGCCCGAAGGACATCAGACCGATCATTGCAAAATAGAACCAATGATGCTGCGGATCGAGGACGATGAACTCCGCCATGAATCCGAACATGTGATAGAACATAAAGCCGAACACGCCGGCGCAGTAGAGCATCAGAAATGCAAACAGGACGAGCATGCCCTTGCCGTTCTTTTTGCGGGCGGTCGTGCGGCTGAGAATGCTCCGCAGGCGGATCTTAATCAGTTTGCCCAGCATCGTTGTCCTCCAATTCCAGGAACACTTCTTCCAAAGAAGCGTCGCCGCGAACCTCCTCCATCGTGCCGGCGCGCACCAGCCTGCCGTCCTTGATGATCGCCACGCGGTCGCAGAGCTTTTCCGCCACTTCCAGCACGTGTGTGGAGAAGAAGATCGCGCCGCCGGCGGCACAATGCTCGTGCATCACCTGCTTGACCATATGCGACGCCTTGGGATCCAGCCCGACGAACGGTTCGTCCATGATCAGCAGCTTCGGCGCGTGCGCCAGCGCGGCGATCAGCGCCAGCTTCTGCTTCATGCCGTGGCTGTAGGTCCCGATCGGCTGCAGCAGGTCGTTTTCCAGCTCCAGCATCTTCGCGTACTTTTCGATGCGTTCCTTCCGCTCCTTCGCGCCGACGCCGTAGACGTCGCAGATAAAGTCCAGATACTTGTCGGCAGTCATGAATTCGTACAGGTCGGGATTGTCCGGCACATAGGCGATGACTTTCTTACAGGCAAGCGGCTCCTTACGGACGGACTTGCCGTCGATATAGATTTCGCCTCCGTCAAAGTCCAGAATGCCGACGCACGCCTTTAAGGTCGTGGTTTTGCCCGCGCCGTTGTGGCCGATGAAGGCGCACAGCTCGCCCGGACGGATGTGCAGGGTCAGGTGATCGACCGCGCACTTATCGCCGTAGTGCTTGGTCAGGTCGTTGATCTTGAGCATAGAGAATTCCCCCTTGCTGATTTTATGCCTTTATCGTACCTCTTTTTCTCCTGTTTGTCAATTGTTGCACACTTCGCGTCAATTCCCCGTCCTTTGCGCCCTCGGTTGAGAGGGCGCTCTTTTTTCGCCCGAAAATCCATTTTTTGAGGTGATCTGCATGAATCCCAATCTTCCTTCGGAAAAACGCCGCTTCGCCGCCGCCTATCTTCGCTGCTTCGACGCCGACGCGGCAGCCGCCGCGATCGGTCGCACGGATGGCATCCGACTGCTTTCCACTCCGGCGGTGCAGCATGAACTGGAGCTGCAGCGCAATCAGTGCGACGTCCGTCGGCAGGACGTGATCCGCAGGCTCGCCCAGCTCGCCTTCGGACGTGCCAACGACTGCGTCAGGCTCGTTCTGGAGGACGCGCCTGCGATCGACCGGCTGGACTTGAGTCTGCTTGCCGAGGTCAAGCGCAATGAAAAAGGCACGGTGGAGGTCAAGCTCATTGACCGCATCCGTGCGCTCGAGCAGCTTCTGCAGGCAGGCACGGATGCGGTCGACTGCGCCGAGGCGTTCTTCGCCGCCGCCGGGGACGTGGACGAGGATTGAAATTCTCCAAACAGCAGCGCATTGTGCTCAACTGGTGGAAAGAAGGCAGTCCCTACCACACGAAAGAGGCGATCATCTGCGACGGCGCCGTACGCTCCGGCAAGACCCTGTGCATGGCGTTGAGCTTTTTCCTGTGGGGCTGCTCGCAGTTTTCCGGCGCGCGCTTCGGCGTGTGCGGCAAGACGATTGCCTCCCTGCGGCGCAACGTGCTTTCGGAGGTGCTGCCCAAGCTGAAGGCGATCGGCTTCTGCGTCACGGAAAAGCGGACGGAAAACCTCGTCCGTGTCTCTTACCGGGGACACAGCAACGATTTTTACGTCTTCGGCGGACGCGATGAAAGCTCCTCCTCGCTCATTCAGGGCATCACCTTCGCGGGGATCCTGCTCGACGAGGTGGCGCTGATGCCGCGTTCCTTTGTCGAGCAGGCTTGCGCCCGCTGCTCCGTCACGGGCAGCAGGCTCTGGTTCAACTGCAACCCCGAAGGACCGCACCACTGGTTTTACAACGAATGGATCTTGGGCGCGGAAAAGCGCAACTGTCTGTATCTGCATTTCACGATGGAGGACAACCCCTCCCTTTCCCCGCAGATCCGCAGTCGGTATGCCCGCCTGTATTCCGGCGTGTTCTACCGCCGCTTCGTCCTCGGGCAGTGGATCGCCGCCGAGGGCAGAGTTTACGACTTCTTTGACGCCTCCGGCGCGCCGCCCGTACCGTCCGGCGATTTCGCGCAGTGGTACATCTCCTGCGATTACGGCACGGTCAACCCCGCCTCCTTCGGGCTGTGGGGTCTGCAGAACGGCGTCTGGTACCGCGTCAAGGAATTCTATTTTGACTCCCGGCGCGAAATGCGGCAGATGACCGATGCGGAATACGCCGACGCGCTTTCCGCCCTCGCCGGCGGCAGGCACATCACGGCGGTCATCGTCGATCCCTCCGCCGCCAGCTTCATCGAGCTGCTGCGCAGGCGCGGCTGGAACGTCGTCAAGGCCGACAACGACGTGCTTTCCGGCATCCGCCGCACCTCCGACCTGCTCAAAAGCGGCAGGATCGTCATCTGCGACACCTGCGCAGACTGCCTGCGCGAAACCGAACAATACGTCTGGGACGTCAAGGCGGGCAGAGACGCCGTGAAAAAGGAGCACGACCACGCGATGGACGACATGCGCTACTTCTGCGCCACCGTGCTTTCCAAGCCCTCCGTCCCCGTCGCCGTCCGCGCCGTCGCACGCTGACCCGGATAACACGCTCTGCGTTATCAATTCTTGCGAAAGGAGGTTACCAATGAAACGCAAACGCAATTCCGCCCCTGCCGCTGCCGCCGTCACCCAACTGCGCAGCGGCGACTGGCATCCCTTCGGTTCCCTCAAGGCCTATATTCCCCTTGCACAGCACGAATACCGCCTCTATCAGTCCATGCGCGAGGCGCTGCCCGTGCTGGACGCGGCGATCGGCAAGCTCGTGCGTCTGACCGGCGGCTTTCACGCCGAATGTCCGCAGGGGCAGGCGCAGCTGGCGGATTTTCTTCGCACCGTTCCCTGCGGCAGAGGACAGCGCGGCGTCCACAGCTTTCTTGCCGCCTATCTCGACAGTCTGCTGCTCTACGGCAAGGCGATCGGCGAGATGGTCGTCTCGGATCGCCGCTTCTGCGCCCTTTGCTGGGGCGACGTGACGAACGTGCAGATCGAGGAGGGCGCAAGCCCGCTCGACGTCACGGTCTGCGCACCGGATGAAAACGGCGCGATCCGTCCGCTGCCCTACCAGCATTTGCTCCTGCTGACGACCCTCAACCCGGAGCCTTCCAATCCCTACGGCGTGTCGCTGTTTCGCAGCATGCCGTTTTTGGCGGACATTCTGATGAAGATCTACCGGACGGTCGGCGTCAACTGGGAGCATGCGGGCAACGTCCGCTACGCCGTGGTCTGCAAGCCGGGCGGCGACAGCATGGAGCGCTCGGCCGCCGCAGGTCACGCCGAGGCGATCGCAAATGAATGGGCGGCCGCCATGCAGGACTCAAAAAACGGCGTCGTGCGCGACTTCGTCGCCGTCGGGGACGTCTCCGTCAAGGTCATCGGCGCGGACGGACAGATCCTCGACTCCGAGATCCCCGTGCGGCAGCTTCTGGAGCAGCTCGTCTCCAAGACCGGCCTGCCGCCCTTCCTGCTCGGGCTGAACTGGTCGAGCACCGAGCGCATGAGCCGCCAGCAGGCCGACCTGCTCACCAGCGAGCTTTGGGCGATCCGCCGCGCCGTGGAGCCTGCGCTCGAGCGCATCTGCGAGCTGTGGCTGCGGCTGAACGGCTACGCCTGCAGCGCGCGCATCGTCTGGGACGACATCTGCCTGCAGGATCTGGTGGAGGAGGCGCACGCAGCCCTCTACCGCGCGCAGGCGCAGCAGCTTGATTCTTCAAAGGAGTGATCGCTTGAACATCCGCAAAGCCGCCGCTGTGGCGTCGACGGGAACGCCCGACGCGCAGCAGCTCAAAAAAATCAATCTCTATTCCAAAGCAGCGCTCACCGCAGAGCAGGTCTACTGCTTCAGCGTCCGTCTGTGCGACGATCAGCCGGACCGCGATTTTGAGCGCTTCGACACCGACGCCCTGCCCGTGCTTGCAGAGCTGTTCCGCGGAAAAACCGGGATCGTTGACCACGATTGGTCTGCTGAACGCCAGATTGCCCGCATCTTTGACACGGAAGTCCTCTGCGAAAACGGCGCGCATTATATCCGCGCGTGGTGCTATCTCCTGCGCACGGAGAAAAATGCCGACTTCATCGCCCAGATCGAGGGCGGCATCAAAAAGGAGGTGTCGGTCGGCTGCGCCGTGCAGCGCACGGTCTGCTCCGTCTGCGGCAAGCCCTACGGCTCGTGCGAGCACCGCAAGGGGCTGACCTACGACGGGCAGCTCTGCCTTGCCGTTCTGTGCGACCCGGCTGACGCCTACGAATTTTCCTTCGTCGCAGTCCCCGCCCAGCGCGAGGCGGGCGTGATGAAGAAAGCGGAAGGAGGTGTTTGCATGACCCTGCAGGAGCTTGTTTCCAAGTCCGGCACGCCCGATCTTTGCGACAGCCTCAACGCGCTTGAGCGCGAGGCGCAGTTCGGCCGAGACTGCCGGAACGCCATGCTCCGCGAGACCGTTTCGCTCGGCCTGCTG
The DNA here is from genome assembly GCA_017405865.1 of Oscillospiraceae bacterium. Lineage (GTDB taxonomy): Bacteria > Bacillota > Clostridia > Oscillospirales > Oscillospiraceae > JAZOXB01. Next base: position 21,804 of record JAFQZN010000051.1, read on the forward strand.
CTGGACTTCGGCGCGGACGAGGCGATCCTGCGCAAGGCCTTCTCCGCCCTGGAAAGCGCGGAGCTGTCCGCGCTGAAGGACGCCATGGCGCAGAAGGCCGCCGCGCTCTTCCCACCCTCTGCCCAGCTCCCCGCGAATAAGAACGCACGAGGCGCAATGGACGCCGCTTACATCATTTAGGAGGTTTTTCTATGTCGATTTCTTACAATTCCATCGGCCAGGTGTGCATCACCTGCTATAACAACGGCGCACAGGTCAATCAGCCCTGCAAAATGAACGCGAACAACGGCGTCAGCGCCTGTCAGGACACGGACGCAATCGCCGGAGTCGTCGTCGCCGCCAGAGGCAATCTCGCGACCGTCGCCGTCAAGGGCTTCGTCACGGTTTCTTACAGCGGCGACGCGCCCGCGCTCGGCTTCAGCCCGATCGCCGCGACCGGCATGGGCAAGGTCAAGCAGCTCGAGGGCGCCCACGAATATCTCGTCGTCAGCGTTGACACGGCCAAAAAGACCGTCACGTTCTGTCTGTAATAACAAAGGAGGTTTCACTATGTCTTACGATTCGATCCGTTTGGAAAAAGGGATGTACCGCGAGAGCGGAAAGACCTTCTCGCAGGTGCTGGAATCCCTGGACCCGTCCGAGGCCTATCAGGGTACCGCACTGGAGGGCACCGACGCCTTTCAGCGGCAGCTGAAGCGCTTCGGCATCCGCGCACGCGGCGCAGGCTCCGACCCCGTGGAAAAATTCTTCTCCACCTTTGAGTCTGCCGTTCTCTTCCCGGAATTCATTGCCCGCGTCGTCCGCCAGGGCATCGACGAGAAGAACATTCTCCCCTCCATCGTCGCCACCGTCACCAACATCGACGCGCTGGATTACCGCAGCATTTACTCCGCCGCAAAGGGCGACGACAAGGCGCTGCGGCTGATCTCCGAGGGCGCAAGCATCCCCGAAACGGTCATCCGCAGCAAGGAGAACCTGATCTCCCTGCGCAAGCGCGGCAGAATGCTGGTCGCTTCCTATGAGGCGCTGCGTTTCCAGAAGCTCGACATGTTCTCCGTCATGCTCCGCCAGATCGGCAGCTACATCCAGCAGATGCAGATCGCAGACGCGGTGGACATCATCGAGTCCGGCGACGGCAACTCCAACGGCGCAGGGATCTACGGCGTCGGCGTCAGCCCGTTGAGCGGAACCCCCGGCGTACTGGACTACGATCAGCTCGTGGAATTCTGGTCGCTGTTCCACCCCTACGAGATGAACACGATCCTCACTTCTCCCAGCATGATGGCGAAGCTGCTGAAGCTGCCCGAAATGCAGAATCCGACCGCCGGTCTGAATTTCCAGGGAACCGGCAAATTCGGCACGCCGCTCGGCGCCGAAGCCATCTGCTGCAGTGCCGTCCCCGCGAACTACCTGATCGGTCTCGACCGCCGCTTTGCGCTGGAAATGGTGCAGGCCGGCGACGTCTGCGTCGAATACGACAAGCTCATCGACCGACAGCTTGAGCGCGCTGCGATCACCACGATCTGCGGCTTCGGCAAGATCTACGACGACGCCGCGGTGATCCTTGAGGCTTGAGTATGAAACCGTCTCCTCAAATCATGGGGCTTGCCGCGCCTCTGCTCGGCACGCTGACGGAGCAGGATAACGCGCTGCTTGCCGCGATCGTCAACGCCGTGAAGGAGGAGATCGGCGCGCGGCTGCGGCCGGACGTCGACCCGGCCGACTGCGACGATTCGGTGACCCTCGCCGCCGTGCTGCTCGCCGTTTCGACGATGCGGAAGCTGAAAGATTCGGATATTTCCGACTTCACCGCCGGAACGCTGAAAGTCAGCCTTCGCGACGACCGCTCCGCCTACGCAGACATGGCGTACCGCCTGCTTGCGCCGTGGTGCGCGGACGCCTTCGCCTTTCGCGGGGTGAGCGGATGAAGCAGCGGATCCGACAGCTGATTGAGGACTACGGCTCCGACGCGGTCATCACCTGCGACGGCACTGTCACGAACACGCGGATCTTCTTTCAGCTCGTCACCTCCAAAAGCTGGCAGAACATGGAGCGCATGTTCTGCTCCGGCGGCGAGATTCCGCGCGGGCAGTTTTTGTTCATCGCGCCGCCGGAAATCGGCCTGCGCAGAGCGGATCTGGTGACCATCGACGAGCGCACCTTCATCGTGCGCCGCGCCGATGCGATCCTTTTCCGCAACGAGCGGCTGTTCATCTGGGGCCTGTGCGTTGAGGGAGGAGGGCCGGATCCGTGGTCGAATTAAAGCTGCTGGTCGAGCGCCTGCTTTCCAACGCGGGACTGCACTGCCTTTTGGAATACCCCTTCGCACCGCTGCCGCGTCTGGAAACGCCCATGGTCGCCGTCGGCTTGGATTCGCAGCGGCTCCTGAAAACCGCCTTCGGCGACTTCTTCGGCTATCTGGCGGGTCGGGTCTGTACCGGCTTTCTGGAGGAGAGCGTGATCCGGCTGGACGTCTTTTCGCCCTATATGAGCGGCGGAGCGCCCTGCCGGACGACCATGAACGAGGCCCTGCTCGCCGCGCTGAACGGCGTTGTCAATCATTCGCTGACGGACGTGAAGGTCGGCGATATCCACTACGACCCGAAGGTGGACTGCATCCGCTGCAGCGCGCTGCTGACCTTCCGGGCGCACCTGTTCCAATACGCAGAAACGTGAGGTGATCCACCATGTCGTCTTATCTTGCCGCTGCGAGCATCCCTCCGCTGTCGCTGGAGATCAACGGTTCGCTCATCGGTCTGGTCAACAGCTTCCGCGAGCAGATGACCGTCGAAGTCACGGCGGCTGCCGCGCGCGGGAGCAATCTTCCCTCCGGCCTGCATCCCGGTTCGGTACGCTACCGTGTGAAGCTCAACCGCGTCCTGCTCGAAAACCCGATGCTGACCGACGGTTTTTCGCCCTACGAGCTGCACAATTTCACGCTCTCTATCATCGGGCCGCGTCAGACGGTGCGCTTCACGGGCTGCGAATTCACCTCCGTGACGGTACACACCGAGGCAGGCTCCTGCCTGATCGAGGAAGCGGAGCTGATGGCGCTTGACCGCAGCGCCGTAACGGGAGGAGGTGGCTGACTTGCAGTTCGGAACCTTCATCTGGCCGAACGATCCCGAGATCTTCCGCATGAAATTTACGCGGAAGGTCGCGGTGGCAGCCGGCGGCGACGGCCTGTGGACGGTCAACGACATCGCGCGCATGGGGCGCACCTTTGAGTGCGAGGGCGTCTTCTACGGAAGCGGCGCCTACAACAGCATCCGCGCGCTGGCAACGCTCCACATCGCAGGAAACCCCGCCACGCTGGTCCACCCGCAGTGGGATAACGTCTCCGCCCTGCTGACCGAAATGGAGGTCACGGAAGGCCCGGGAGAGAATCTCCTGCGCTACAAGCTGACCTTCCTCGAGCTTCCCCCGGCATAAAAAACGTCCCTGTCCGCAAATGCGGACAGGGATCATTTTTCACTCCGTGCGCTATGCGCACGGAATTTCACTTCGCGCACGGCGCGAAATTTCACTGTGCAAAGCCTCCCTTGTGTAATGGCCCAGACCACCCTCTCTTGCCCCTTCGAGGCAATTCACCTTGAGGGAGGTGGCAAAACTGCAGGTTTTGACGGAGGGATTGTTACCGCTCCCCGCAGCATTGCGCGTATCTTTGGCGTTGACAACCCCTCAGTCTTTGCCTTCGGCAAATCCAGCTCCCCTTACACAGGGGAGCCATACCGTGCGGTATACGAAAGGGTATCCCACATAGGCAATAACACAGGTTATAGGGTTTTTACATTTACGGTATCCGTTTGCTCGGCTTGAGGTAGCGCTCCTCCTCGGAAAAGACGCAGCCGCAGTACTTCTGGATATACATGCCCAGCTCCCGGGCGCGCTCCTGTCCGGCGCGGAAATACGGGCGAAAATCGCGATAAAGGAAAGCCACGCCGACCTCCTTCGCCGCTCGCTCGGCGACCTCGCGCAGCAGGTCGTGGTTCTGGTAGGGGCTGATGAACAGGGAGGACGTGAAGCTGTCAAAGCCGCCGTCGGCTGCCTCCTGCGCGGCGGCGTAGAGCCGCATTTCGTAGCACTTGACGCAGCGGTTTTCGATGTCCGGCGCGACCTCGCGCACGAACGGACGCAGCGCGTACTCGTCCCGCTCCAAAAGCGGCAGCTCGACCGTCTGCGCGTACTCGCGCAGGCAGTTGCGGCGGCTGCGGTACTCGGTGAACGGGTGGATGTTCGGATTGTACCAAAAGCCCGTCAATTCAAAGCCGTCAGCGCGCAGAACGTCGATGCACTGATTGGCGCACGGCGCGCAGCAGATATGCAGAAGTGTTTTCATTCCGTTCCCTTCTTTCTCCCGCGATTATACCACGAAACGCCGCTGCCTGCAAGCCTTGCCTTTTCTCCGGCAAAGGGTTATAATGGCAGCAGAAAGCAAAGGAGGCGCCACCAAATGACCGGCAGGGTATTCCCTGCCGGTCATTTCAGCGTGTCGAAAAACCCTTTTCGACACGCTGACAGACGGTCAAAAAGTTCGGAAGACAAGCAACTCACGACTGTAGGCGTATATAGATACGGTAAGTCGTGAGTTGCGCAGTAAGTCAAAATCCTTGCGAAGCAAGC
>JAFQZN010000073.1 GCA_017405865.1 Oscillospiraceae bacterium
TAAGTCAAAATCCTTGCGAAGCAAGCTTTTTGCAGCCTAAATTGTTAGAAAAACCTGAAAAAACAGAAAAACGTTTAAACAGGGAATAATCCAAAAATTGTTTTAATAATTTTGACGGTTACGGACTTTTTTGACAGTCTGAAGGGGCGCTGCCGGTCGGCAGCGCCCCATTGTTTGTGTGAAGTTCGCCTTGCGGCGAGTGAAGCTGCTTCGAGTTACGCCTGCGCGGCGGTGATGAGCGCCATTTTGTAGACCTCGTCGGCGTTGCAGCCGCGGCTGAGGTCGTTGATCGGCGCATTCAGGCCGAGCAGGATGGGGCCGTAGGCCTCGAAGCCGCCCAGTCGCTGGGCGATCTTGTAGCCGATGTTGCCCGCCTCGATGCAGGGGAAAATGAAGGTGTTGGCATAGCCTGCGACGGGGCTGCCGGGGAACTTGAGCTGACCGACCGTGGGGGACACGGCGGCGTCAAACTGCATTTCGCCGTCGATGGCGAGATCAGGAGCAAGCTCCTTTGCCCGCGCGGTCGCCGCCTGCGACAGACCGACGGTTGCGCCCTTGCCGGAGCCCTTGGTAGAGAAGCTCAGCATGGCGACCTTCGGGTCGATGCCGAAGAGCTTGGCGCAGTTTGCCACTTCAATGGCGACCTCCGCCAGCTTGTCCGCAGCGGAAAGGACGACGTTGCCCTCCTTGTCGAGGGTGTCTTCATAGGAAAGATTGATGGCGCAGTCGCCCATCGCCAGCTTCTCCTCGCCGCGGGCGAGAATGAAGCAGGAGGAGACGAGGTGCGCGCCGGGGCGTGTCTTGACGAGCTGCAGCGCGGGACGGACGGTGTCGGCGGTGGAGTAGGTCGCGCCGCCGAGCAGCGCGTCGGCATAGCCGAGCTTGACGAGCATGGTGCCGAAGTAGTTGCCCTTTGCGAGCAGCGCGCGGCATTCCTCGGCAGTCATCTTGCCCTTGCGCAGATCGACCATTTTTTCCACCATGGCGTCCATGTCTGGATAGGTCGCCGGGTCGAGGATCTCCAGACCCGCGATATCGAAGCCGCATTCCTTCGCCTTCGCCTGTACCGCCTCGACGTTGCCGATGAGGATCGGGGTGAGGAAGCCGCCCTTTTTCAGACGGTCGGCCGCTTCGAGAATGCGGGGGTCGTGTCCCTCGGTGAAGATGATACTTTTCGGGCTTGCCTTGAGCTTTTCAATCAGACGATCAAACATAATCGTTCCTCCTGTTGTTGATTTTCGCATCTATTATATATCCGCATCGGACAAAAAATCAAGTCTGACGTCCAGATCGGAGCGGATTTCGACGTTTTTCCCCGTGATCGGGTGACAGAATGCCAGCCGGACGGCGCAGAGCTGCTGGTAGGAAAGCCCCAGCCGCTCCGAGACGGCGCATGACGCCTCGCTGCCGTACTGCGGGTCGCCGAGAATCGGAAAACCGAAGTGGGCGCAGTGGACGCGGAGCTGGTGGGTGCGGCCGGTCAGAGGCTGCAGCTCCAAAAGCGAGAGCTGCCCGTCCGTTCGGAGCAGGCAATAGCGCGTCCGCGCTTCCTTGCCGTCGTCGCGGATGCAGCGAAGTAAGCTCGGCGGCGCCTTGCGCGCGATCGGCGCGGAGAGGACGCCCTCCTTCTCCGGCGGCGTGCCGCAGACCAGCGCATGATAGTTTTTTTCGATGCGTCCGGCCTTGGATTGCGCGCACATGAGCGCGTGGACGTGGGAATTCTTGGCCAGCAGGACGACGCCGAAGGTGTCGCGGTCGAGACGGCTGACGGGGTGGATGGCGCAGGGCTGCCCCGTCCTCTGATAGTAGGCAGTCAGGCGGTTTGCCAGTGTGCCCGTGTTGCAGGCGGAGGACGGATGCACCAGCATCCCCGCTGGCTTGTCCACGGCAATCAGGCTGTCGTCTTCGTAGAGAATATGCAGCTCGCCGTCCTCGGCGGGGTAGAGCGGCGTCGGCTCGTCCAGAAGGACGGTCACGGTATCGCCGATTCTCACAGGATAGTCCGTATGGACCGGAACGCCGTTGACGCGGTAGGCGTTTTGATATTTCAGCCGCTTGACGAGGGTGGACGACATGGAAAGCTCCTGCCGAAGGATCGACAGGAGCTTTGCCTCGCGCGCGGCAACGCAGCGCAGCTCCATCAGACTGCCGCTCCCTCTTTATAAAGCGGGTGGCAGCGCAGGATGGCGCGGCGGGTGACGATGCCGATGAACGCGCTCTTGTCGTCCACGACCGGGACGAAGTTCTGATCGATCGCGCGGGTGACCAGCTCGTCGATGTCGGTCGTCACGGAAACAGGCACGTAGTACTTGCGATGGGCAATATCCATGATGTTGTATTTCTCCGTCTCCCGCATGTCCATAATGCAGAGATTCTTCACCGCCCACAGCAGGTCGCCCTCGGTCAGCGTGCCGCAGTAGGAGCCGTCGCGCCGCAGGATGGGCAGGGCGGTGTAGCCCGCCGATTCCATGCGCTCGAGCGCCTGCCGCACGGTGAAGTCGTCATATAAGTAGTAGCAGTTTGCCTTCGGGGTCAGGAAAAAGAGCAGATTCATTTTGTCACTCCCAGTCATTGATTTGCTCTTCCGTTTATTTTCGCAGGAGACGCAGCCCCCTGCTGAAACCATTATAGCACACTTCTTCGTCGAAGTCTGTAAATAATTTATAAAAAAGACAAGCGCGCTCCCGCCGGGAGTGCGCTTGTCTCAGACTGTCAAAAAAGTCCGTAACCGTCAAAATCATTAAAACATTTTTTTGGATTATTTCCCTGTTCAAACGTTTTCTATTTTTACAGGTTTTTCTAACAATTTAGGATCCAAAAAGCTTGCTTCGCAAGGATTTTGA
>JAFQZN010000001.1 GCA_017405865.1 Oscillospiraceae bacterium
TTGCTTCGCAAGGATTTTGACTTACTGCGCAACTCACGACCTACCGTACCTATGTACGCCGACGGTCGTGAGTTGCTTGTCTTCCGAACTTTTTGACAGCCTGTCAGCGTGTCGAAAAGGGTTTTTCGACACGCTGAAAAAGCACCTGCCGCAGCAGGTGCTTTTCTCATATTCTTTTATCTTTCGTAAGTGAGAATCTCGTCGTCGAAGTAGACCCAGAGCTCGCCGTACTCCACAATATAGTAGAAGTACATATCCTCTCCGTCTTCAAATACGTACAGATAATCGCCTTCCTCATCGGTATACCAGTATTCCCAGCTGGTTGCCTCGAAGGTTTCGTCGTTGAGGGTCATCACTGCGGTACGGTCGTCCTTGAAGGTGAGCGTGCTGCTCACGCCGGTACCGAGGTATTCGTCTGCAGGGACATCCTCGCCGAGGTCGGCGTCCCATACGTAGGTCAGATGCCAATCGCCGAGAATGAGCTTCTCATACTCCGTCAGCTCGGTCGGTGTCGGCGTGATCGGTTCGGTCGGATCGGTCGGCTCGGTTGCGGCGGAGACGTCCACGGTGCAGCTTTCGGTGACGCCGTTGGAGGTGGTGGCGATGATCTCGCAGCTGCCCTCGCCGACAGCAAACACGACGCCGCCCGCAACGGTCGCGACGGAGCTGTCGCTCGACGTCCAGATGACGGCCTTGTCGCTTGCCTCCTCGGGGTAGACGTCCGCCGTCAGGGTGAACTTCTCGCCGACGGTCAGGTCGATCCAGTATTCGTTCAGCCAGATGGAGCTCGGCTCAACGACGACCGTGACGGTGCAGGACGCGCTCTTGCCGTTGGAGGTGGTGGCGGTGATGATGCAGGTGCCTGCTTCCCAGCCGGTCACGCTTCCGTTCCAGACGGTCGCAATGTCCTCGTCGCTGGACGTCCAGGTGACGCTCTTATTAAACGCACTGCCGGGGCTGACCTCCGCCGTCAGCTCGATCGTTTCAAAGTAGCCGACCGTAGCTGTCTCCGCAGACAGGGTCACGGAGGACGGGGAGAAGACGAAGAAGTACAGCAGGACCAAAGCGGCGATCAGCACGGCTGCGCCTGCGCACAGGCCGATGATCAGGCCGGTCTTTTTCTTCTTCGGCGCGGGAGCGGGCGCTGCTGCATAGGCAGGCGCGCCGTAGGGGGGCGCTGCATACTGCGGCGCGGCAGGCGGCACGGGCGCTGCCTTCGGGGCGTAATTGGGAACGTTCTGCGGATAGCTCGGCGCCTGCGGATAGACGGGCGACACGGGCGCGGTGGGCGCCTGATAGGCGGGCGCAGCGGGAGCAGCAGGCGCTTCGTAAACAGGAGCAGCAGGCGCTTCGTAAACAGGAGCAGCGGGCGCTTCGTAAACAGGAGCAGCAGGTTCAGCGGGTGCTTCGTAGACGGGTGCAGCAGGCGCTTCGAAAACGGGCGCGGCAGGAGCCTCCTGCGGGACTTCGATCGGCGCTTCTTTCACAGGCTCCGGCAGCTTATTGCCGCAGTTCTGACAGAACTTTTCGCCGGGTGCGTAGGGGGCGCCGCAGACGGGACATTTGTTATCCATACTTATCTTTCCTCCCTCTGTTGATGGATGACGGTTCAGAAAACGCAGATGACGTCGTTTTCCCTTCTGATTTCCAGTATAAGGGTATTCTTCAACTCTGTCAAGAAAAAACAGGCGCACCGCCGAAGAAAAAGCAGCTTCGGCGGTGCGGTTTTCTACTTTTGGAAGGCGCGCAGGACGGCACGGCGGGAGAAGTCCTCCGGCATGGCGGTGAAGAGGGCGGCTGCATCCTTCAGAAGCTCCGCGTTCAAAGGCGTGTTTTCCTTCGCATGCTTCGGCAGCAGACCCTGTTCCCTGCACCACGCCATCGCCCCGCTGTAGCGCGAGCGGTAGGCGCGGCTTCCGGCGAGCAGACGGCGCAGGCGCTCGTCCACGGCGGCCTCACGCGGCGCGGCGAGCATGGCAAATTCACCGCAGGTCATGGGCTTGTCGGGCTGGAGGGTGTTGTTGGAATAGGCGACCGCGTGGGTCTTCGCCAGCGCGCGGAACGTCTCAAAATCGGGATCGTCCGCGCCGACGTCGGCAAAGGGGGAGCGGTCGAGCAGCTCCTGCACCGTGACGACGCGGTAGCCCGCGTTCGTCAACAGCTCCAGCTGCCTGCGCAGGCCGACGGCGACCGGCGTACGAAGCCCCATGTTATAGCCGTCCTTCTGGAAGATGATCTGCCCGCAGAAGGAATCGGGATCCTCTTCTAACTTCTTCTGCAGCGGCAGCACCATCTCGTCCACCTCGGCCTCAAAGGGCGATTCGCTCTTCGACGGCAGCCAGCCCGCGCCGTCAAAGGAGGCGGCCAGATACTGATAGCCCATTTTCTCGTAGGCGTCGTAGGAGGTGAATACGCCGTCGATGCGGTCGACGTAGTGCGGCGGACGGCTCATGCACATCGAATAGCCGTACTGACCGCGCAGGAGGCGATCCAGCGCGGTCAGATCGTCCAGCACCCTGTCCAGACTGCCGAGCGTGTGGCGCTTGCCGTAGACAAAGGACTTTTTGCCGAACAGAACGTGGCGGTAGCCGTGGTTCGTGATCTGATGCCCCTCGCGGATGATGCGCTCCATGAGCTGCGGACAGCTGACCGCGCCGCCCCTGCCGTCGCACTCGAAGGCGGGGTAGTGGTCGAAGGCGACGCCGCCCCATGCGGGCGTTCCGACCGCGCCCTTGACGTCGGGGTAGTTCTCCGCCGTCGTGCCGACGACGTCGAAGGTCCCCTTGGCGTTGAATTCGTCCAAAACGTCCAGCAGCACGTCCGTCAAGGCTCTGCCGCCGAACAGATCGGGTGCGGCGGGAAGGTCCATCGGGCCGTCGTCGAAGGTCATGGCGCAGACGCGCTCGTTCGTCTTGACCCGTTCGATCCTGCGGCAGTAGCCGACGTGGGTTTTCGGCTCCGGCAGCAGGACGGATTTCGCGAATTTCTTGACTTTTTTACCGATTCTGACAAAGGTACTCATTGGAAAACCCCTTTCACCGCGCGCAGCAGGCATAGACCCGCGTAGGCGCACCAATTCAGGTAAGATTTCAGGCCGGCGTGATTCTTTTGCAGATGCGTCAGGCGGCTCTGCGCCAGCGCCGTGTGACGGCATTTGCCGCAGCCGTAGGAAGCGGGAGCCTGCAGCGCGGCGCGCAAGGCCTCGGCGGTCAGCTCCGCTGCCTCTACCTCGACGTAGGCCCCGCCGATCTCGCGGAGGGTATGCGCGTCGCTTCCGGCGGTCATCAGAACGGGCCTGGAAAAGCGCTCGGCTGCCTCTCGGGCGAGAAGGTTCGCGTTTTTGCGCTTCTTCGTTGCGCGGCTGTTGAAGATTTCGATGCCGTCCAGCAGCGCTTCGTTTGCTGCGATCCGCGCGGAGATCTCCTCCACGCTGCGCTGCGTCAGCTCATACGGGTGGGCAAGGACGCAAACGCCGCCTGCGGCGCGGATCGCTTCGGCCGCGTCGGAGAAGCGGACGCGCCCCGTCTCCTCGCCCGGAACGCAGACGGGCTTCTGCAGGAACAGCCCCAAAAGATGCCCTGCCTCCGTGGAGTATTCCACGGACGGGATCAGCAGCACTCCGCCACGCAGTGGCCGGTCAAAGACCTCCTGCGGCGCGCAGCGGTTGTGATCGCACACGGCGATGGCGTCGATGTGCTTTTTTTCTGCGATCCGCACGGCGTCCGCGATCGTAACGCGGCTGTCCGGCGAATGCTCGGTGTGCAGATGCAGGTCAAGCCGGTAGATCATACGCCGCCTCCTTTCCCGCGCACGGTCAGATAGAGATAGCGCCAGAAGGGGGCTTGATCCGTAAAGCGGAAGAGCGCCTCCTTGGCACGGAAGACGTCCAGAAGACCGCTGCCGACGTCTCTCCAGCGGCGCGCCTTCAGGCAGGACAGCCACGCGAGGGTGTCGTTCAGCACGAAGCGCATCCGCCTGTCGCGCCGGAAGCTGCGATCCGGCACAGAGAAGACCTCGCCCGCCGCAGCGCGGACGTAGTCCTCTGCAAAGCGGCTGCCGGAGGCCTCGGTCAGCGGGAAGCTGCCCCAGATGCGCGGATTGATCTCCAGCACGCGGCCGCCCTTGAATTCGACCATTGCGATGCCGGTGAAGTCGAGCGCCTGCAGCAGGCGCACGGCGTATTCTTCCAGCGTTTCATCGTAAAAGCTCACACAGCAGGCGGACGGGCCGCCGCTGATCGGGTATTCGCGGATGCGCTTATGCCCCATCACGCAGACGGGCCGGTGCGCCCGGTCCATCACGAGGCAAAGACCGCAGCCGTCGCCCGTGACGCGCTCCTGCACGACGGGGGAGGGGTCGTAAGCGGACATTTTGCGGTACGCCGTAAGAAATTCTTCCTCGTTTTCCGCAGAAGCATACCGCTGCTCGGCGTGAAGCCCGAGCTTTTCGCCGCAGCGCGGCTTGAGAAAGACCGGCCAGCGCGGCGGCAACTTTCCGTCCGTGCAGTCAAATTCCTCCGGCACGGGGACGCCGATGGAGCGCGCGGTATCCGCGACGGTGCGCTTGTCGTTGGCGGCGTCCAGCGTTTCCGGCGGAGAGACGAGAAAATCGCAGACGGGTTCAAATTCCGCCGCATGCGTTGAGAGCATGGCGAGGGTGTCTGCGCCGATCGGGAAGAGCACGGGGCGCTCGTATTCTTTGCACAGCGCGAGCAGACGCTCCGCATAGTCCTCGTCCTTGACAGAGCCCTCCAGCGTGACGCAGCGGCTGACGAAGCGGGAGGAGAAGGCGGCGGGCCGTTTCGGCGATTCGTGCGCCGTCTGCACGGCGACGACCTCGCAGCCCGCCTTCCGTAACGGACGAATGACCGCCAATGCCGTGCGGTATCGAACGTCAGTCACGATCACGGTCATAGCGGTCACTCCTTTTTCATGTATTATTGCGATTCGGCGGAGATCAGGTAGTAATAAACCGGCTGGCCGCCGTTGATGACGGAAACCTCGGCGTCCGGGCAGCGGTCGGTGAAGATCGCGGCGGCGGCGGAGGCCTGATCCTCGGAAATATCCGCACCGTAGTAGACGGTGATGAATTCGCTGCCTTCCTCCTTGAGCTTGTCCGCAAGCGCGCCCAGCAGCTTTTCTACGTCGGTGTCGCTGCCGAAGAGCGTGTTGCCGTACAGCGCCAGATACTCGCCGGCGTGAATGTCATATCCGTCAAAGTCGGAGTCGCGCGCGGCGTAGGTCACTTGGATCGTGGTGACGTGCTGCATCGCCATCTTCATCGTTGCGACGATGTCCTCCTCGCTCGCCTCGGGGTCAAACATCAGCAGAGCGGAGATGCCCTGCGGGACGGTCTTGGAGGGAATGACGACGACCTTTTTCTCGGTCAGCGGCACGGTCTGCTCGGCGGCCATGATGATGTTCTTGTTGTTCGGGAAGACAAAGACGACCTCGGACGGGGTGGCGTTGATCTTTTCCAGAATGTCCTGCGTGGAGGGATTCATGGTCTGGCCGCCCTCGATGATGTTGTCCGCGCCCAGCTCGCGGAAGACGGAGGCAAGACCTGCGCCTGCGCAGACCGCGACGACGCCGTACTTCTTTTCCGGCGCGGCGACGCCCTGCGGCTCACCGGCTTCCAGCTCTGCTTCCACTTCCTCCAGATCGTCGGTGCTGCGCACCTTTCTGCCTGCGGCGAGATCGTCGTGCTGCATCTGCATGTTCTCGATCTTCGCCAGCTCCAGCGTGCCGTACTTCTGCGCGCGGATCAGCGCAGCGCCGGGGATGTTCGTATGGACGTGGACCTTGAACGACTCGTCGTCCTCGCCGATCACGATGCTGTCGCCGATCGTGTCCAGATAGCGGCGCAGCGGGGAAAGGTCGATATCCTCCTTCGCCTTGCGGACGATGAAGACCGTGTCATAGGCAAAGGTGATGTCCTCGGTGTCAAAGTCAGTGAAATCCGCCTGCTCCTTGACAGCGGCAGCGGCGGGCGCGGCTTCGATCTTTTCGCCCCGGCAGACCGCCAGCATCGCCTCCAGCACGTGCAGCCAGCCCTTGCCGCCGGCGTCCACGACGCCCGCCTTTTCCAGCACGGGGTTCTGGTGGACCGTCTGCGCCAGCGCGCTCTCTGCCGAGGCGCAGGCGGCGGCGAGGACGGATTCAAAAGCGCTGTCCTGCTCGGCTGCGGCGAAGGCGTCCTCCGCAGACACGCGCGCCACGGTCAGGATCGTGCCCTCGGTGGGCTTCATAACTGCCTTGTAAGCGGCGTCCACGCCGCCCTGCAGGGCGACGGCAAGCTGCGCGCCGTCGCATTCCTCCATGCCCTTGAGACTCTTGGAGATGCCGCGCAGCAGCAGCGACAGGATGACGCCGGAGTTGCCTCTTGCGCCGCGCAGCATCGCCGAAGCGGCAGTGTCCGCAACCTTTGTCAGCGTCGCGCCCTTGAGCTTGCGCAGCTCTTGGGCGGCGGTGCCGAGGGTCATGCTCATGTTAGTGCCGGTGTCGCCGTCAGGGACGGGGAATACGTTCAGCTCGTTGATCTGCTGCTTATGCTTTTCCACTACGGCGGCGGCGCCGATCAGCATTTCCTGCAGCGCCTGCCCGTCGATTGTCGTTCTCAATATCGGCCACCTGCCTTTCAGTCGATCATCATGGAGTCAACGATCACGTTGACGTCCCTGACCTCGGTTTCCGTCTGCTGGGAGACCATGTAGCGCACCTCGGAGACGATCGAGCTGCCCAGCGCGGGAATGTTCACGCCCTGGTCGATCATGATGTGCAGGTCGATGGAGAGCGTGCCGTCCTCGTTCACGTTCACGAGCACGCCCTTTGCCATGGATTCGCGGCGCAGCAGGTGCACGAGACCGTCCGTCACGGAGCGGATCGCCATGCCCTTGACACCGAAGCAGTTGGTCGCGGCGTTGCCCGCAATCTTGGTAAAGACGGAATTGCTGACAGCGATGCTGCCCAGTTCGTTTTCACGGCGGATCATAAGCTTACCTCCTTAAATCATGCTGGCTTCCCAGCAGTCGGGCGCGGTCAGGCCCAGCAGGGTCGCAACGGTGGGCGCGACGTTTGCAAGACCGAATTTGCCGTCCTTCAATGTGTATTTCGTGTCCTTATCGTAGACAATAAAGGGAACGGGGTTCAGACTGTGCGCGGTGCGGATCGTGGTCTTGCCCTTTTTGGTTTCCGTCATCTGGTCGGCGTTGCCGTGGTCGGCGGTGACAAGAACGGTGTAGCCGAGGCGGTCCGCCGCCTCCAGAATGCGGCGGACGCTCTCATCCACGCACTCCATCGCGGTGACGACGGCCTCCATGACGCCGGTGTGGCCGACCATGTCGCCGTTGGGGAAGTTGCAGCGCAGGAAGTCATACTTTCCGGACTCCATCGCCGCGATCATGTGATCGGTGATCTCCCTGGACTTCATCGCGGGCGCCAGCTCAAAGGGAATGACGTCCGAGGGGATCTCCTCGTAGGTCTCCAGGGCTTCATCGACCTTGCCGGAGCGGTTGCCGTTCCAGAAGTAGGTCACATGGCCGTATTTCTGTGTCTCGGACAGAGCGTATTCACGGATGCCGTTAGCGCACAAAAGCTCGGTCAGCGTGTTCTTGATGACGGGCGGCTGCACCAGATAGTGCGTCGGGATGTGCAGATCGCCGTCGTATTCGAGCATGCCGGCGAAGTGGACGCCCGTGTAGTCGCCGCGGTCAAATTTGTCGAAGTCCTTGCGGTCAAAGGCAAGGGAGATCTCCTGGGCGCGGTCGCCCCGGAAGTTATACAGCACGACGCTGTCGCCGTTTGCGATCTTGGCGACCGGCGCGCCGTTCTCCGCAATGACGAAGGCGGGCAGATCCTGGTCGATGCAGCCGAGCTCCTCGCGGTAGGTCTCGATCGCCTCCTTCGCGGAGGAAAACTGCCGTCCGATGCCCTGCACGTGGGTTCTCCAGCCTTCCTCGACCATCGCCCAGTTGGCTTCATAGCGGTCCATGGTGATCTTCATTCTGCCGCCGCCGGAGGCGATGCGGTAGTCGCAGCCATCCGTGCGAAGCTCCGCAAGCACGTCCTCGAGCTGCTTGACGTAGTCCAGCGCAGAGGTGGCGGGCACGTCGCGGCCGTCCAGCAGGATATGGCAGTAGACCTTCTTCACGCCCTCGGCCTTGGCCTGCCGGAGCAGGGCGATCAGGTGGCTGATGTTGGAATGCACGTTGCCGTCGGAGAGCAGACCGAGGAAGTGGAACGCCTTGCCGCTTTCAACGCAGTTGGAGACGAGCTCCTTCCACGTGTTCGATGCGAACAGCGCGCCGTTCTCGATGGATTCACCGACCAGCTTTGCGCCCTGCGAATAGACCTGCCCGCAGCCGAGCGCGTTGTGACCGACCTCGGAGTTGCCCATGTCGTCGTCGCTGGGCAGACCCACCGCCGTGCCGTGCGCCTTCAGCCAGGTGTAGGGGCAGGTATCGAAAAGACGGTCGAGGGTGGGAGTCTTTGCGACCGCCACAGCGTCGCCGCTGCCGCCGTCGCCCTTGCCTACGCCGTCCATAATAATGAGTACAACGGGTTTCTTCACGTCCGATATACCTCCATTCTAATTTCTGTGCTATATTTTACTACATTTTCTACGATAATACAATTACTAATTTATAAAAAAACAGCCCTGCAGAAGATCCTGCAGGGCTTTCTTACGCTTATTTCAGAATTATGATACTGGTGTCGGCGGTTTCCCGGCGCGTCCGCGCCAGAAGACCGAAGACACCCAGACCGGCAAACAGCAGACCGAGCAGGAAATCCTTCAAGATGGCGCTGCGCACATCGCTCTGCTGGAGGATCAGCCGAAACATTTCCAGAGAGGAGATCTGGGTGATGCCCTCCTCGTGCATTGCCTTGACGCACGCGATATACTCGCCGAACATGGTGCCGATGAAAACACAGAGCAGGATTACGACGATCAGGATCGCCAGCTTGCCCTTGCCCTGCTTGCCCTTGAGCAGATTGTAGCCCTTCTCGGCGAACAGACCGATCAAAAAGCCGATGATGCCGGCGATGATATTGAAGTACATCACGGCGCCCCAGATCAGCGCGCCGAGCAGGCCGCCGAGCAGCGCGCCGACAAAGCCGCGCAGGTAGCTGCCGGTCAGCTCCTCCTTGGCGCGTTCCTCGCCGCTGCGGATGGCGTCGGCCTTTGAGCGCAGACAGCTTTCGTGCGTGTAAAGCGGCAGACCGTCAATGACAGCCCAGATACCGCTGCCGGAGGTCTGCATGCCGCAGTGCGAGCAGACGTCCGCCTCCATGCCGAGCTGCGGCAGCTGCGGCAGCAGCCAGTCGATAAATTCCCCGATCAGCGTCATCGTGCCCATCTTGTCGGTGAAAACGAAGAGGAGCCGGTCGTCCCGGTATTCTCTGGTCTGGATGCGGTAGCGGGTCACGGCGTCGCTGCCGTTGAGCATCGCGTCAAAGGCCGCCTGCTGCGTCTCGTCGGCGAAGCGGGTGAAGAGGAACATCCGCTTGATGTTCGGGCCGTCGTCCAGCGCAACGCGGTAGCCATGCAGCGTGCCGTAGGCAAAGCCGCCGTCCGTCTTCAGCCCGTGCTCCGACGCGTATTTTTTGAGCGGGATTCCGATCATAGAAAAAACACCTCCGTGCGTTTTTCTGCATTGTATCATTACAGAAGGGAAAAGTCAAACGGCAGCGAAAAAAAAGCAAAAGCCTGACGGAAAACCGTCAGGCGGAATATCATCCTGAATTTGCTTACATTGCGTTCTTCTTCAAGGTCATGCTGCTCTTCTTGCGGGCGGCATTGTTCTTGTGAAGAATTCCCTTGGTCACAGCCTTGTCAACAGCGACGACTGCTGCAGTGTATGCAGTAGCGGCCTCTGCCTTGTCACCGGAAGCGACAGCGGCGTCGAACTTCTTGATGGTGGTCTTCAGAGCAGACTTCTCCATCCGGTTTCTCTCGTTGGCAATGCGGGACAGGGAAACTCTCTTCTTCGCAGACTTGATGTTGGGCATGAATTGCACCTCCTCGTACGGTACTATCTATGAAAACCGTTCTTTTTTTCACGCAAGTATAAATTATAGCGGGGAAAGTCAATAAAATCAATAGTTTTTTTGCAAAAGTGAAAATTTTTTTTGCTGCGGCGCAGAGCGGTGTTTCACAGGTGCGGCGAGACGCGCAAAATGGGTGGGGAAGTTGCACAATGCCGTAAAAGTGCGGAAAAGTGATTATGTAAACTCAACATACAGCGCATTCATATATTTCCGCAGGGGGCGGACTGTGCAAAAACCTGTGCATACTGTGCAGAACTCTTGATTTTCAAGGAAAATTTTGCGCCGCGATCGCGGTTGGGCATGAAATCTACGCTGAATATTTGCATAGTGAAAAGACATGCACAGGTTGCGATAATTGCGCTGATTTCCGCATAATTTTACATTATGTAAACCTTTCTTTGCGGTTATCCGTCGAAAAAGTTGGATTTCTCTGTCTTCCGATCGAAGATTTGCGGCAATTTCAGGCGACATTTCGGGTGCGTTTCCGGAATCGTCCGTCGAAGTGACGAAATCTTACAAATTCTGCAAACCGGGCAGGATTCGACACCGTGCGCGCAGTCGATCCGACTGTCTCGATCCTTGCGGCAGTACGCGGGAATGAAAACCGATTCTTGGGAAATACTGAAGGATACACAGACAACAGGAGGAAGACAATGCAGGGAAAGGTTGAGATCTGCGGCGTCAATACGGCGCGGCTGAAAACGCTGAAAAATGAGGAAATGGTGGATCTGCTCCGCCTGTCGCAGCAGGGCGACGAGACTGCGCGGCAGCAGCTCATCGAGGGCAATCTGCGGCTGGTGCTGTCGGTAATCCAGAAATTTCTCGGCAGGGGAGAGAACCCGGACGATCTGTTTCAGGTCGGCTGCGTGGGACTGCTAAAGGCGATCCGACGCTTTGACACGAGCCTGAACGTACGCTTTTCCACCTACGGGGTGCCGATGATCGAGGGCGAGGTAAAGCGGTATCTGCGGGACAACAGCAGCATCCGCGTGTCGCGCAGTGTGCGCGATACGGCCTACCGCGTCCTGCAGTGCAAGGAGGCGATGCTCGCCGAGGGCGTCCACGAGCCGTCGCTGGAGGAGATCGCCGGGCGGCTGGAGCTGCCGGTGGAGGCCGTCTCCAACGCGATGGACGCGATTGCCGCGCCGGTGTCGCTTTACGATCCGGTCTACTCCGACGGCGGCGACCCGCTGACGGTGATGGATCAGGTGCGCGACACGAAGAACACGGATGAAAAATGGCTCGAGCGCATCGCCCTGCGCGAGGCGATCTCCGGGCTCAATCCGCGCGAAAAGCGCATCCTGGCGCTGCGGTTCTTTGACGGCAAGACGCAGATGGAGGTCGCCGCCCTCGTCGGCATCTCCCAAGCCCAAGTCTCGCGTCTGGAGAAGAACGCCATCACCACCTTGCGCAAGGCCATCTGCGTGTCGTGAGGGCGCGTGCCCCCTTTGCAGGGGAAACGAAAGATGAAAAGAAACAGCCTTGTCATACTACACGGTTTTTTCGGCAAGTATTTTGTCACTTCCGACAAAATACTTGCTTTTTTCTGTTTTCGGTTGACGAACGGGTGGGAATTCGCTATATTATTAGATGTACAATGCGGAAGATTCGGATTATCTTTCGCAACATCGAAAAAAGGAGCAATCGGCAATGCTACTAACCTATATTGTTCTTGCTGTCATTGTCCTTGCCATCTGCTATATCGTCTTCAATTTCGTCCGTGTGAAACGGATGAGCGAAGGCACGGCAGAGCTGGCGGAAATGGCAGGCATCATCCGCAGCGGCGCGTCCGCCTTTATGATCACCGAGTTCAAGACGATCGCCGTTGTCGTCGCCGTGCTTGCGCTGGTGTTCAGCCTCTTCGTGGAGAAGATCAGCGGCCTCACCTTCCTGATCGGCGCGATGATGTCCAGCGCGGTCTGCGTGCTCGGCATGCGCTCGGCGACCTACGCCAACGTCCGCACTGCGAACAAGGCGCGCGAATCCAAGTCCATCGGCGAGACCGTCAAGGTCGCGCTCTGCGGCGGCTCCATCTCCGGCCTTGCCGTGCAGGCGTTCGGCATGCTCGGTCTGGTGCTGATTCTGATGATCACGCCGGTCAACGCGCAGACCCTGTCCGAGTCGGGTCGCGGACTGATCGACGTCGGGCTCAACGGCATCACGCCCTGCCTGATCCGCGTGACGACCTACTCCCTCGGCTGCTCGGTGGTCGCCATGTTCAACCGCGTCGCCGGCGGCAACTACACCAAGGCTGCCGACATTTCCTCCGACATCCTTGCGAAGATCCGTCACGACCTTCCCGAGGACGATTCCCGCGTTCCCAACGTCGTTGCCGACTTCATCGGCGACAACGTCAACGACATTGCCGGCAACTGCTCGGATCTTCTGGAGAGCTTCGTTGCCACCATGGCCGCCGCGATCATGATCGCCGGCATGCTGTTCCGCAGCGACGTAACGATGCTTGCAAACGCCGCGACCTTCCCCATCGTGCTGGCAGGCGGCGGTCTGCTGAGCTGCGTCATCGGTCTGGGAATTGCCGCTTTCAAGAAGATGAGCGACAATCCGTCCAGAGAGCTCAATCTCGCCACCTGGATTTCCGCCGGCGTGACCGTTCTGGCAGGTCTGGCGGGAAGCTGGTACTTCTTCAAAAACGGCAACCCCGTGCTGCCGGAAACCTTCCGGATCGGCTGGCTGTCGCCGTGGGTGTCCGCAGTGCTCGGCATCCTCTCCGGCGTCGCCATCGGCATCATTACGGAATACTATACCTCGACCGACTATAAGCCGACCAGAACGCTGGCGGAGATCGCCCACGAGGGCGAGGCGTTCGTCGTCACCAAGGGCGACGCCGTCGGCTCCCGCTCCTGCCTGCTGCCGGTCCTGCTGATCGCCATTTCGCTGATCCTTGCAGGCTTCCTGTGCGGCATCTACGGCGTTGCGCTGGCGTCTCTCGGCATGCTGGCGTTCGTCGGCGCGACCGTCTCGATCGACGCGTTCGGCCCGATCGCAGACAACGCAGGCGGTCTGGCGGAATCCTGCCATCTGGACGCGGATGTGCGCGTCATCACCGACAAGCTCGACTCCGTCGGCAACACCACCGCCGCCATCGGCAAGGGCTTTGCCATCGGCTCTGCTGCCTTCGCCACCGTCTCTCTGATCGTCGCCTACGTTTCCAGCTATTCTGCGGAGCTCAGCCTGAACATCGCCAGCTTCTGGGTCATCGCGGGCGGCATCCTCGGCGGCGCACTGATCGAATACTTCGCCGCCCTGCTCACCGACAACACCATCGAATCTGCCAAGATCATGGCCGACGACGGCGACAAGCTCCTGTCCATCCCCGGTGTGCTGGAGGGAACGGTCAAGCCCGACTATAACCGCATGATCCAAACCGCCACCAGACAGGCGCTGCGCAAGATGCTGCTGCCCTCTGTGCTGGCTCTCATGATCCCGGTGATCGGCGGCCTGCTCTTCGGCGTGGAATTTGTCGGCGGTCTGCTCGCCGGCGCGACCATCGTTGCCATTCCCAGAGCCATCTTCATGGGCAACTCCGGCGGCGCGTTCGACAACGCCAAGAAGTACATTGAATCCGGCGCTATCCCGGGGCACGGCAAGGGCACTGCCGCCCACAAGGCGGCGGTCACCGGCGACACCATCGGCGACACCCGTAAGGACGTCGTCGGCGTCGCGCTGGATATTTTCATTAAGAGCATGTCCACCGTTGCCAACACGTTGGTCACGGTCTTCCAGAGCATCTCGCTGATTCATTTTAAATAATCATACAGGAGGCAGGAAACCCGGCCTCCTTTTTAAGGATACTGTATAATTTGCTGGATACAGGACATATCCTCATAAAAAACGAAATGGAGAATCCCATATGCAAGTGATATTAGCCGCACTGGAGCTGATCGGCGGTCTTGCGTTCTTCCTCTACGGCATGCACGTCATGTCGGGCGGTCTGGGCAAGATGGCGGGCGGCTCTCTGGAACGTTCCTTGAGAAAAGCAACGTCAAATCCCCTCCTCGGCATGGGTCTGGGCGCGGGCATCACCATCGCGATCCAGTCCTCCTCCGCCATGACGGTCATGCTGGTCGGCCTTGTCAACTCCGGGCTGATGCTGTTCGACCAGACAATCAACGTCATCATGGGCTCCAACATCGGCACGACCGTGACGAGCTGGATCCTGACCCTGACGGGCGTTGAGGGCGGCGGCTGGATGGAGCTTCTGAAGCCGAAGAACTTCTCGCCGATCGTTGCGATCATCGGCGCGGTCCTGATCTTGATGTCCAAGAAGACAAAGCGGCAGGACCTCGGCAAGATCATGGTGGGCTTCGCCGTTCTGATGTACGGCATGACCTTTATGAGCGACGCGATGGACGGACTGAAGGACAATCCCTCCTTCCAGTCGATGCTCGTCGCGTTCGACAATCCGCTCGTCGCGGTGCTGGCGTCCACACTGTTCACCGGCATTATCCAGTCCTCTGCGGCGACCATCGGTATCGTGCAGGCGCTGACGGTGACGGGACTCATCACCTACGGCAACGCGATCCCGCTGGTGCTCGGCGCGAACATCGGCACCTGCGCGACGGCGCTGCTGTCCTCCGTGGGCGTCACCAGGGAGGCGAAGAAGGTCTCCGTGGTGCATATCATCATCAAGCTGATCGGCGCGGCGGTCTTTATGATCGGCTTCTTCATCGCCGACACGGCGTTCGATCTGCACTTCCTTGAGGATAATCCCGGCAGACCCGGCGTCGCGCTGGTCCACACGGTGTTCAATGTGGCGAATACCGCCCTGCTGTTCCCGTTCCAGAAGCAGCTCGTGAAAATGACCAACTTCTTCGTCCGCTCGTCCAAAAAGGAGGGCGTCGGCGCCTTCCTCGACGAACGTCTGATCAGCACGCCCTCCATCGCCGTCAACGAGGCGATGGTGCAGACAAAGAATATGGCGGAGCTGGCGCAGAAGACGCTGGAGGTATCGCTGGAGCTGTTCCACCACTTTGACGAAAAGGCGGCGGAGCAGATCATGACGGACGAGGGCGATCTGGATAACTATGAAGACAAGCTCGGATCGTTCTTGGTCAAGCTCTCCAGCCGCGCGCTGTCCGACCACGACTCGCGGCAGGTGTCGCTGATGCTGCACACGATCGGCGACTTTGAGCGTCTGGGCGACCATGCGGTGAACCTGCTCAAGTCGGCGCGCGAGATCAAGGACAAGGAGATCGTCTTCTCCGAGGACGCGCAGGCGGAGATCCGCAACATGACCGACGCGCTGAACGAGATCCTGTCGCTGACCGTCCGCGCCTTCCGCGAGTCCGACCGCATGCAGGCGATCCACGTCGAGCCGCTGGAGCAGGTCATCGACGTCTTGATCGCGCGCTCGAAGAGCAAGCACATCGAGCGTCTGCAGCTCGGCAAATGCACGATCCAGACGGGCTTCGTCCTGTCCGACCTTCTGACCAACTACGAGCGTATCTCCGACCACTGCTCGAATATCGCCGTCGCGCTGATCGAGACGGGCATCGGCAGCTTCGATACGCACGCCTACCTTAACGACATCAAGACCGGCGGCAGCCGTGACTTCGTCGACGACTACAAGCGCTTCGCCGAAAAGTACGGCATTGCGTAATAGAATCGAAAATTGCGGCCGCGGCGTGGTTTTCCCACGCCGCGGATGTTTTTTTTCGTGCTTCGCTCCGCGTCATTGCCCGGCTTGTCCGGGCAATCTGTCCGTAGCAGTGAGGGACACTTTTTCGTATAACGGTACAAATGCCATACCTGCGACGGACGGATTCCCACGGCTGACCTTGTCAGCCGGGGAATGACAAACTTGGTAGGCTTCCAACAATACGAGCAGTTCCCACCCTGCGGCGGAGCGCCTTTTTATGTTTTTTGATAATATTTGCAAAAATGGGATAGCTATTTGTATCGGGTTGTGATATAATGTATTTGGTGAACATTGGAATTTCACCGAGTCGTATTCAATAAGCCGCTGCTGCGGCTGCATATTTCAGGAGGAAACACTATGGAAACCTACGGCATCGAAAAGATGGGCATTCTCGGCCCGAAAGCGGTTTACCGCAATCTCGGTCCTGCGCAGTTGACCGAAGCAGCGCTCCGCCGCGGCGAAGGCAAGCTGAGCAACACCGGCGCTCTGGTCGTCACGACCGGCAAGTACACCGGCCGTTCGCCTAATGATAAGTTCATCGTTGATACACCGGCTGTCCATGACGACATCGCATGGGGCAAGGTCAACCGCCCGATCTCCAGAGAGCGCTTTGAGGCGATCAAGGGCAAGATGGCAGCCTATATGCAGGGTCGCGAGGTTTTCGTTTTTGACGGCTATGCCGGCGCGGACAAGAAGCACACCAAGAAGTTCCGCATCATCAACGAGCTGGCGTCCCAGAACCTGTTCATCCATCAGCTCTTGATCCGTCCGACGGCGGAGGAGCTGAAGGACTACGGCGAGCCGGACTACACCGTGTTCTGCGCGCCCGGCTTCAAGTGCGATCCGAAGGTCGAGGGCATCAACAGCGAGGCGGCGATCATCATCGACTACGAGGCGCACGAGATCATCATCTGCGGCTCTGCTTATGCAGGCGAGATCAAGAAGAGCGTCTTCTCCACGATGAACTTCGTTCTGACCAAGGAAAACATCCTGCCGATGCACTGCTCGGCGAACATGGACCCGGAAACCCATGAGACGGCTGTATTCTTCGGTCTGTCCGGCACCGGCAAGACCACCCTGTCCGCTGACCCGAACCGCAAGCTGATCGGCGACGACGAGCACGGCTGGGCGGACGACGGCATCTTCAACCTCGAGGGCGGCTGCTACGCCAAGTGCATCAACCTCAAGGAAGAGAACGAGCCCGAGATCTATCACGCGATCCGCTTCGGCGCGCTGGTCGAGAACGTCATCATGGACGAGGAAACCCGCGAGTTCGACTTCGACGACGGCAGCCTGACCGAAAACACCCGCGTCGGCTACCCCGTCAACTATATCTCCAATGCGGCGATCCCCGGCGTCGGCGGCATTCCGAAGGTCGTCATTTTCCTGACGGCGGACGCCTTCGGCGTCCTGCCTCCGATCTCCCGTCTGGATGAGAACGCGGCAATGTACCACTTCGTCACCGGCTTCACCTCCAAGCTCGCCGGTACCGAGCGCGGTGTCACCGAGCCGCAGCCGACCTTCTCCACCCTGTTCGGTGAGCCCTTCATGCCGATGGATCCGTCCGTCTACGCCGAGATGCTCGGCAAGCGCATCCGTGAGAGCGGCGCGAAGGTCTACCTCGTCAACACCGGCTGGGCTGGCGGCTCCGCTGCCTCCGGCGCAAAGCGCATGAAGCTGGCTTACACCCGCGCGATGGTCACCGCCGCGCTGAACGGCAGCTTTGACAACGTCGAATTCAAGCACCATGACGTCTTCAACGTCGACTATCCGACCTCCTGCCCGAACGTTCCCGACGAGATGCTCGACGCGCGCGGCCTCTGGGCGGACAAGGAAGCCTACGACGCGCAGGCGAATAAGCTGGCGACCATGTTCTCCGACAACTTCGCCAAGAAGTACCCGAACATGCCCGCGCACATCGCCGCCGCCGGTCCGAAGGCGAAGTAATCTAATAAAAAAAAGCAACTGCCATCTCGCCTCACGGGATGGCAGTTTTTTTGCAAACAGCAAATGCATGCGAAGTCGCGTATCGCGGCAGGTTACCGCTGTGCGGGGATGGAATCAAGGATGCGGAGCAGGAGGGTCTTTTCCGGCAGACCGCCGACGGCGATCACGCAGCTGTTTCCGCTCCATGCGCCGCGCCAGTTTCCCATGTTCGTAAACAGGTAGAACCGCCTGCCGTTCGACACGTACTGCTCCGGCTTGGCGTCGTCCATCTGCAGCTCGAGCCCGCCGAGCGCATCCGCGTCTGCGTATTGCGTGATCTCCACATTGAGGTAGCTGTCGACGGATTCGTATACCGCAACGATCCCGTCGCTGATCTCGTTTTGGAGCCGTTCAACGGTAAGGAGCAGGTATTCCTCCGGGATCCACAGCGGCGCAAGGGCGGTCGGGATGCCCACCGCTTCCAGCGCCGTCTGTATCTCGTTTCCCGTCTGACGGTACTGCGCGGACGGCGGCTCGAATTCGATGATCATTCCGTGGCTGTTCGGGTCGGCGGGATAGGCGAGGTCATCAACGACGTCATTGAACACCCAGCCGCCGGCAGCGGCGTCATACTCTACCGTGACGATCCACTCTGGTTCGCCTTCCCATTCGCAGGTCGGCTCGCCGCTTGCCCAGTATGCAGAGATCCATGAGGCGGAAGCGTTCAGCTCACTGCCGATCGGGCGATCCTCGCCGTCGACGAAGAAGTAATCCGTGCTGTTTTCCGCTCTTCTTGCGCCGATCATAAAGATCGTATCCTGCCTCTGGCTTGACAGCTCGGCAGTTACGTATTTGAATTCCTCCTCGCTGTCAAAGCGCACCAGATAGCCGCCCTCATTTTTTGCGTATTCCTGCGCTTCCGCCCAAGAGTACATGCCATGCACAAATAAGTAGGTGTGTCCCTGCGGGTCGTACTGTGAAGACGGCGGCTCGATCAGCGGCAGTTCGTTCTTCTCTGTATTGCCGAAGCGGAACACCTCGCCGGTCCAGCTTGCGATGGAGCCGAACACGTCGACGCCTGCCGCCTGCACGCCGAGCAGGGTGAGGAAGAGGGCGGCGACGATCGCGGCGGCGATCCCTGCCGCTTTCAGGGCGCGCCGTCTGCCGGACGTCTGCACCTTCCTGCTGTCGCGGATGATTTCACGGCAGAGCGCGTCCAGCGCAGGGTCGACGGCGGCGCCGTCTTCTGCCTGTTCGTATTCGCGCAGCGTCTGCGCGCCGAGCGCTTCGGCGTAGTCGTCCATCAGCTGCGCCAAAACGGCGTTGTCCTCCTGCGGCGTCATCGGTCGGTCATGTTCCACGGTGCTTCGCCTCCGTTTCCTTCAAAAGCTTCGCTGCGCGCTTGCGGACGCGGCTGAGAATGGCGCGGACGCTGTCCGGCTTGCAGTGCAGCTGCTGCGCCAGCTGCTCGGCGGAGCAACCCTCCAGATACCACGCCTCCAGGATCCTGCGGTCATTCGGGTCGAGCGTGTCCATCAGATGCATGACGTCCAGCCGGGCGTCCGCATCAAGCCGCGCGGCCTCTCCGAGGGCGTCCGCCGCCTGTTCCTCCACAGTCTCGTACGGGACGGTAAGGATGCGGCGCTCTCTGTTTGCGTAGTTGTAGTATGTCCTTCTGACAGTTAAAACAATATAGGCGGCGGTTTTGCAGCGGTTTAGGGAGGAAACCGTCTGAATATTTCTCATCAGGGCGATCAGACTGTCCTGCATGACCTCCTCCGTTTCCTCCGGAATGGAGGTCAACTGGCGGACGGTATACAGCATCAGCCCTTTATAGGCTTGGTATAGCTCGGTGACCGCCTGCTTCTGTGCTTCGGAAAGCGGCGGAATCTCTTTCTTTTTTCGCACGAGGCTATGCTCCTTCGATTCATACTTCCTTTCCCATTATAGCCAAGCCGCCGCCATATTTCCACAAGTTTATTTTTCCGCAAAGTGTTTCAAAACCCGCAGAATTATTGTCATTATAAAGAACGCAGCAGCGGTTTCCACTGCTGCGTTTGAGCGTGTCGAAAAACCCTTTTCGACACGCTCGCAGGCTGTCAAAAAGTTCGGAAGACAAGCAACTTGCACTCGTAGGCGTATATAGATACGGTAGAGTGCAAGTTGCGCAGTAAGTCGAAATATTCAAAAAAATCTACCTCTTCCTAAACCTATAGGGACAGATTGCCACGGGTGCTGGCGCACCCTCGCAATGACAGGCGCGGTGGAATACGATGCTCTATTTCGACGGTTACGGACTCTTTTGACAGTCTGAAACGCAGCAGCGGTTTCCGCTGCTGCGTTTGTGATTCTGTCAATATACTACGACGGTGGTGCCGAGGGGGAGCGTCTCCATAAAGTTGCTGTCTGCAAACGACATGCGGATGCAGCCGTGGGACATCGGATAGCCCAGCGTCCCGTCAAAAATCGAGCCGTCATAGTTGTAGAGGATGGAATGGAACCCGATATCGCCGTTAAACAGCGTGACGTTGGTGACGTAGTAATTGTCGAAATTCCAGTGGTCGCCGGACAGGTAGATCTCGTAGATGCCCTCCGGCGTGGGGCAGTTGTTCGCGCCGCTGGAGCAGGGGAAGGTCTTGTAGACCTTCCAGTTTTCCTTCTCGCCGGTAAAGACGATGACCTTCTGCGTGTAGCGGCTGACCCATACGAGGTAATTCGTCTTGCTGGAATAGCCCTTCAGATCGACGAAGCCCTCCTTGGTGGCGTCGGAGTAGTCGAGGCTGCCGTTGGTCGCACCGGGAGGATCGTCGGGAATGTAGCAGTCCCAGCGCGGCACCCAGCCGCGCGTGCCGTCCGTGCAGGCGACGTAGAACCACGTGCCGGCGGGGTGGAAGAGGTTATAGACGATCGTGCCCTTCGGCAGACTGCGGATCCAGCCGCCGCCGCCCTGATAGGAGTACAGGTCGGTATCCTTCTCCACCGTGCAGGGAACCATCTGCGTCTTGACGGTGGAGAGCGCGTTGTCGTGTTCCTTCACGTAGGTCTGATACCACGTGTCGTCGAGCCTGTCGCAGGGGAGGGTGATATCGAAGTTGCCTGCGTTGATCGTGATGAGCGCGGCAGAGCCGGTGCCGTCCACGGTGACGTATTTGCCGTTGACGTCGATGGACTCCGCCTTGCCGTCGTTGACCGTCAGGTGGGTATTGGCATAGCAGGTGACCTTGCCGGGGTTGCCGGTCACGGTGAGATGACCCGCGCGCAGCTCCGTCGTGCTGTAGTCGCCGACGGCGCTCTGCGTGCCGTCCATACTGACGAGCATCGCGGCGTTGCCGTAGAAGCTGCAGCCCGCGCCCCAGAGGTAGACCTCGGACGCCTTGCCGTTGATCCTGCCGCTCAGAGGCGCACAGATCAGACGGGTGGCTTTCAGACCGCTGAGGTCGGCGTTGGTATCCTTGCCGGTGCGCAGCATCACGCTGTCGGTCACGGACCAGTCGAAGGCGACGATCTTGGGGTCGATCGCCTGCCCGATGATCAGTGTGCCGTCGAGCCGCAATGCGCCGGGCAGCGGCTCGCTGCCGCGGTAGAGAACCCAGCCGGAGGCGGGAATGTCGGCGGGGGAGTCGGCGATGCAGTCGAAGAGATTGAACAGCAGCTGCGCGACCTCGGCGCGGGTGATGGAGTTCTGCGGGCCGAAGGAGCCGTCGTCATAGCCGTTGGCGAGCCCCTGCAACTTCATCGCGCTCAAAGCGTCGCGCGCCCAAGAGGAAACGTCGCTGCCGTCGGTGAAGTCTTTGTACCTCTCGCGGTTGAGAGAGGTGATGCCGAAGGCGCGGGACAGAACGACGATCGCCTGCTCGCGGGTGATGGGAGCGTTGGGCTGCATCGAGGTGGCGGAAACGCCGCCAAAGATGCCTGCGTTGACCGCGCAGGACAGCTCCGTGCAGTACCACGCAGCGGGATCGACGTCCTGATAGGCACTCAAGTCGCAGGGCTCGGACGCGCCGAGCAGACGCACCAGCACGGCTGCCATCTCCGCGCGGGTGATGTTCGCCTGCGGGTTGAGATTGTGGTTTTCGTCGCCGGCAAGCACGCCGTTCTCCACGGCGAAGACCAGCGCCGGACGGCTCCAGTCGTTGGGGTATTCGTACTGGAATTCCGTCGGCTCGGTCGGCTCCGTTGCCTCCGTCGCTGCGCTTGCCTCCGATGCGCCGGGGACGATGGGCAGCTCGTTTTCTGCAAAGACCGCAATGCTCAAAAGCACGCACAGCGCCAGCAGTGCGGTCAGAACGATCAGTAATCTCTTTTTCATATGGGTTCCTCTCAATCTTCGTTAAAAAATGCTTCGCAAAGGCGGCAGAGTGCCTCTTGATCCCGTGCGCCCATCGTCTCGCGGGCGGAGTGCATGGCAAGGATCGGAACGCCGACGTCCGCAGCCGGCATCGCCAGCAGCGCCGACGCCATCGAGCCGACAGTGCTTCCGCCGGGCAGGTCCGCGCGGTTCATATAGGACTGCAGGGGAATGCCGTGCTTTTCGCACAGTGAGCGGATCACCGCGCAGGTCGCCGCATCGGAGGAATAGCGCGGCGAGCGCTTGAGCGCGACGCCGCCGTTCAGAACGGGGGCGTTGGACGGGTCGGCAAACTCCATGTGGTTCGGGTGCGCGGCGTGCGCCACGTCGCACGAGAGAAGAAAGCCCCCTGTGCAGGCGTCGAGGAAAGCGGCGCGATCCATGCCGAGCGCCAGCGCAAGCTTTTCCAGCACAATCTGCAGCATTGCGCTGTCCGCACCGTGGCGGGTGTTGCTGCCGATCTCCTCGTTGTCGTAGAGGACGGCGACGCTGATCTCCTTGCCGTTCGACCGGCACAGTCCGGACAGACAGGCATGCACGCTCGTCAGATTGTCCAGCCGGGGCGCAGACAGGAGGTCGCGCTCGAAGCCGACCGTCTGCGGCGGTTCGTCACAGTAGACGTACAGCTCGAAAGACAGCACGTCCTGCGTCGGAACAGACAGCCTTTCCGCCAGCTTCCCAAGAAGATAGCCGTTTTTGCTCCAGCCCTCCTCCACGGTGCGGCAGAGCGGCAGCATATCGACGTTCACCTTCGTGGCAACGCCCTTGTTGACCTCGCGGTTCATATGGATGGCGAGGTTCGGAATGGTCAGCAACGGCTCGTCCCACGAAACGAGTCGGAGCTCCGGCTGCATGGGATCGTCCGTCCGCACGGCGGCGATCCCCGCCAGAGAGAGCGGGCGATCCAACCACGTGTTTAGAATCGCGCCGCCGTAGGGCTCCACGGAGAGCTTGCAGCAGCCGCCGGAAATCTGCTCCGGCGCCGGCTTGACGCGCAGGCACGGCCAGTCGGTATGCGCGGCGGCGATGCGGAAGCGCTCCGCCTGCTGACCCACCGTGAAGGCGACCAGCGCCGTGCCGTGCGGCACATAGTATTTTCCGCCGCGCTCCACGGGAAAGCGCCCGTGCAGCGGAAGCTCTGCAAAGCCCTGCTCGCGCAGGTGTTGCGCCGCTGCGGCGACGGTATGATAGGGAGAGACGCCGCTTTCCAGCCAGCGGCAAAGCTCCGCAGAAAAATCGGACATGGCGATCCTCCTGATCCGAACGCATTATTAGAGTTAGTATAGCATATATTTTTTACGGACGCAACGCGGAAAAACCGATTTTTCCGCAATTCCGCCAGTTTTTTCTGCGGACGCGGTTTTTGTGCAAAAAAATAAAAATAGTATAGGAAAACGCGGAAATCTGTGATATAATATCAGCGGCTATATATACACCGAAAGGAGAACAAACTATGGGACTTATCAAAGCAGGACTCGGCGCATTGGGCGGCGTACTGGCTGACCAGTGGAAGGAATTTTTCTATTGTGAGGCGCTGGATAAGGACGTGCTTGTGGTCAAGGGTCAGAAGCGCATCGGCAACCGTTCCTCCAACACGAAGGGCAGCGACAATATCATCTCCAACGGCTCCGGCATTGCGGTTGCCGACGGTCAGTGCATGATCATTGTCGAGCAGGGCAAGATCGTTGAGGTCTGCGCGGAGCCCGGCGAATTTACATACGATACCTCCTCCGAGCCGAGCATCTTCACCGGCAAGCTGGGCGACAGCATCAAGGAGACCTTCAAGCTCATCGGCAGACGGTTCACCTACGGCGGCGACACCGGCAAGGATCAGCGCGTGTACTACTTCAACACCAAGGAGATCCTCGACAACAAGTACGGCACCGCTACCCCGATCCCGTTCCGCGTCACCATCGACGAGCGGCTGAACTACAAGCTCTCCGTCGACCTGCGCTGCAACGGCGTCTATTCCTACCGCATCAGTGACCCCCTGCTGTTCTACACGAACGTCTGCGGCAACGTGGCGTCCGAGTACCGCCGCAGTGAGATCGACGGCATGCTCAAGGGCGAGCTTTTGAGCGCGCTGCAGCCGGCGCTGGCAAAGATCTCCGCAAATAAGATCATGTACTATGAGCTTCCCGCGCACACCGAGGAGATCTCCCAGGCGCTCAACGAGGTCTTGAGCGAGCAGTGGAGAGGTCGCCGCGGCATCGAGGTCGTTTCCTTCACCGTCAACTCCGTTTCCGTCCCCGAGGATCAGCGCAAGAAGATCACCGAGTGGGAAGAAAACGCGATGTCTACCGACGTTTCTACCGCCGCTGCCCGTATGGTCGGCGCACAGAGCGACTCCATGCGTGCGGCTGCGTCCAATCCCAACGGCGCGATGACGGGCTTCATGGGCATGGGCATGGCGCAGGGTCTGGGCGGCGCGACCGCGCAGAACCTCTACGCGATGGCGGCGCAGCAGCAGGCAGCTGCTCCTGCAGCCCCCGCTCCCGCCGCTCCCGCAGCCGGCTGGAAGTGCGCCTGCGGCGCGGTCAACACCGGCAAGTTCTGCGCAGAGTGCGGCGCGCCGAAGCCCGCTGAAGGCTGGACGTGCAAGTGCGGCGCGGTCAACAAGGGCAAGTTCTGCGCCGAGTGCGGCAGCCCGAAGCCTGCCGGCGAGCCGCTGTACAAGTGCGACAAGTGCGGCTGGGAGCCGGAGGATCCGCGTCACCCGCCGAAGTTCTGCCCGGAGTGCGGCGACCCCTTTGACGATAAGGACGTTCGTTAATTCTGCTTGGTCTGGCATCCATCCGGATGCCAGACCGTAATCTAATGAGGTTATTTCATGGCAACGATTCTTCAGTATAAATGTCCCTGCTGCGACGGCAAGATCGAATTCGACAGCAGCTTGCAGCAGATGAAATGCCCTTTCTGCGAGACGACCTTCGACGTCAGCACCCTGCAGGATTATGACGAGATCCTCAACCAGCAGGCGCCGCAGGAGGAAATGCACTGGGATACGGACGCAGGCTCCGAATGGGGACAGAACGAGTACATGGGCGTGTTCGCCTGCACCTCCTGCGGCGGTGAGCTCATGACGAACGAGACGACGGCGGCGACGAGCTGCCCCTTCTGCGGCAACCCCGTTGTGCTGACCGGCCGCCTGTCCGGCGATCTGAAGCCGGATTTCGTCATCCCCTTCAAGCTGGACAAGGAAGCGGCAAAGGCAGCGCTGAAGGCGCATATCAGCTCCAAAAAGCTGGTACCGAAGCTCTTCCGCAGCGACAGCCATCTCGACGAGATCAAGGGCGTCTACGTCCCGTTCTGGCTCTTTGACGCCGACGCCGACGCAAACATCGAATACCGCGCCACCCGCATCCGCGCCTGGAGCGACACGCGCTACAACTACACAGAGACGAGCCATTTCGCCCTGCTGCGCGCTGGCTCGATCAGCTTCGACCGCGTCCCCGTGGACGGATCGAGCAAGATGGCGGACGATCTGATGGAGTCCATCGAGCCGTTCGATTTTTCGCAGGCGGTGCCGTTCCAGTCGGCGTATCTGTCGGGCTTCCTGGCAGACCGCTACGACGTCACGGCGGAGGACAGCGTGGCGCGCGCCAACGAGCGCGTGAAGCGCAGCACCGAGGAGGCGTTTGCGCGGACGGCGACCGGCTATTCGTCCGTCACGGCGAAGAACAGCAATATCAGCCTCTCCAACGGCAAGGCAAAGTACGCGCTCTACCCTGTGTGGCTCCTGCAGACGAGCTGGCAGGGGAACAACTACCTGTTCGCAATGAACGGGCAGACGGGCAAGATGGTCGGCGATCTGCCGATGGACAAGGGCGCCTACTGGCGCTGGTGGGCGCTGTGGGCGGCGATCCTCGGCGCGCTGGCGTTCGGCGCGCTGCTGCTCCTGCGCCTGCTGGAGATCATATAGGAGGGGACAGGTATGAAAAAACGACTGATTTCTCTCCTGTTCGTCCTCGCGCTGTGCGTTTTGACGATCCTGCCTGCCTTTGCTTCGTCCGAGGGCTTCGTCTTTGACCTCTGCGACGCGATCAGCGATCCCGCCGTCCTCTCCGACGAGGCGGAGGAGATCTATCACCAGAGCGGCGTCGCCCTGTATTTCATCATCACCGAAGACCTGAATGGCATGGAGGCTGCGGATTTCGTGACGGCGTTTGCGCAGGAGCACGGCTTCTATGAAAACAGCGTCATCCTGCTGGACGAACCCGCGTCTTATTATATCCGCGCCACCGGCTCTGTAAAGCTGCGGCTTTCCGATGACGAGCTGAACGCGATGATGCAGGCCTATGAGGACGAGACGACTTACACGGGCGGCATCCGCGCGTATCATGCTCTTGGGCTTGCCTATATGAACACGGCGCTGACGCTCTTGTCGGGCGATTCGTCCGAGGCGACTGATGAAGGCACGGCAGCGACCGAAAACGCAGTGACCGTTCCCGGCGGGGAAGAGACGTCCGCCCACTCCAAGCGGCTGGTCGACGACGGCGAGCTGCTGACGGCGGCGCAGGAGGCTGCAATCGCCCAACGGCTCGACGAGGTCAGCGAAAAGCGTCAGCTTGATCTCGTCATCGTCACCCAGAAGACGCTCGGCGGCAAGAACAGGGTCGCCTTCGCCGACGACTATTTCGACTACAACGGCTATGGCTTCGGCGACGATCACGACGGCATCCTGCTGCTCTACTGCCCGAACGAGGGTGTGCGCTATATCAGCACGACCGGCGACGCCATCGAGATTTTTGAAGGCGATCATTTTACCGAGCTGACGGGCGAGATCATTCCGTATTTCGACCGGGGCGATTATAAGGGCGCGTTCCTTGCCTTTGCCGACGCCTGCGACGACATCATCGGCTCGGCGCGCGCGTTCCCGTGGGGTATGCTGGTGATCGCGCTCCTGATCGGCGCGGTGCTGTCCTGGCTGATCCCGATGAGCTCGATGAAGGGCAAGCTGAAATCCGTCCGCTCGCAGGTGGCGGCGTCCGACTACGTCCGTGCAGGCAGCATGAGCCTGACGCAGAATCGCGACGTCTTCCTGTTTGCCAACGTCACGAAGACGCCGATCCCGAGAGATACGTCTTCTCGCGGCGGGGGCGGCGGAACGCATGTCGGCTCCTCCGGCACAAGCCACGGCGGCGGCAGCTTCTGAAAGAGGTAACGATATGGAACAGGTATTTCAATTCTCCGCGATCCCCGCGAGCGTCGCGCAGCTGCAGGCGCTCCCCGAGGCGGCGCTGACGTCTCCGTTTCAGACGGCGGCACTGACCGCCCTCGCGCTTTGCCGCTATGAGACGGATCCTGCGGCGACGGTTGAGCTGCTGAATTTCCTCAAGGGACCGCAGCCAATGTCGCCCTTCCAGATCCAATTCCTGCGCGACCGGCTGGCGGGCAAGGGCTACGTGGCGCGTTCCTATTTTGCAGGAACGTCGCCCGCGAATAACTACACGCCCTCGCTGCCGTACACCGTGACGGTCTTTGACGGTCCGTATTCCTATCAGCAGGACGGCTACGCCAAGCTGATGCTCCGCTCCTCCGGCGCGGACAGTCCGCGAGAGATCATGCTGCGCTCCAAGAGCGGGCAGTGGTTCCTCTGGGAAAACTATCTGCTGCCCGACATCCGCGTCCCTGCGGCGCTCGACCCGTGGGCATGAGAACGGCACGACGGATCGCCGCGCTCCTGCTCGCGCTTGCGCTCGCAGCGGGCCTGGCGGCTTGCGCAGCCTCGCCCTCCGGCACCTACACCGCCGTGCGCGTCGTCAAGAACGGCACGGAGGCAACTGCCGGAGCGCTTTCGGACAGCGGCGCACTGATCAGCATCACCTTTGACTCCGACGGCACCGGCGTGCTGCGCTTCAACGCGGCGAGCGAGCCGTTCCGGTGGAGCGGCACGACCATGACCTCACAGGAGGGCGATACGATCGACTTCCGCTTCGACGGAACGACCGTCACGCTCGAGCGCGGAGACACGCTGATCGAATTTCAATAACTCCAACGGGAGGCGAAAGTCAGAAATGCCTGCGCCTCCCGTATCTTTTTGAAAAAAACCTTGACAATCCAAAACCCGTGTGTTAATATCTTATGGCTGATGCTGAACTCGACGTGCGGGTGTAGTATAACGGCTAGTACAACAGCCTTCCAAGCTGTGGGCGTGGGTTCGATTCCCATCACTCGCTCCAATACGCGCCAGTAGCTCATCCGGATAGAGCAACTGCCTTCTAAGCAGTAGGTGGGGGGTTCGAGTCCCTTCTGGCGTACCAGTTGATATGTATATCAGCGAAGATGCAGACTTCTAAAAATCTGCAAAGCAAAACGACAGATGTTGCCGGTACGCCTGCCAATCAGGCGTCGCCTAACGGCTCGCCTTCTTGGGAAGGGACTTGCGGCGCAGAAAAAATGCCACCGGCATCTTTTCTGCTTGCAACTTCTGGCGTACCAGTTGATATGTATATCAGCAAAGATGCAGACTTCTGAAAATCTGCAAAACGCAGAAATGCGCCACAACAGCATTTCTGCGAGGGAAGAAATACGGTGGGTGTAGCGTAGTTGGTTAACGCGTCAGATTGTGGCTCTGAAGACCGTGGGTTCGAGTCCCATCACTCACCCCATTTCCCCCATCCTTGGCACGGACCGTATTGGGATGTCGCCAAGTGGTAAGGCACCAGACTTTGACTCTGGCATTCGTAGGTTCGAGTCCTGCCATCCCAGCCATGTCGGAGCAAGGCCGTGCTTTGCTCCGATTCTTTTATTTTTGACCCGCTAGCTCAGCAGGCAGAGCAATTGCCTTTTAAGCAATGGGTCGGGAGTTCGAATCTCCCGCGGGTCACCACGCGAAAATAATCCGAACTTGTTTCCATTGCGAAACGGGTTCGGATTATTTTTATATTTCGACTATGACGAGGAATACCGCAGACAGAAGCACACGAAACGGACGAGAAAAGTAAGGGAAACTACCCAAAACAAGACACAACAAACAAGGAGGTAAATCAAATGGAACGGAAGATCAAACGCTGCGAATTCAATCTGGACGCCAACTGCGTAGATGTCAAGTTCTCGGACGGAACGATGCTCGCCATCGACTGCGAAGCCGTCGAGGAACTCTATGACATCAGCATCGCCAACCGCTCCGAACTGGATTGGCTGATCTACAACAATCCGTTGGAGTACGCATACCACGTTCTCAACGGCAGCGTTCCCCAATACCTAAAGGGCAATCACGAACATCGATTGATGGATTGAGCGAGAAAAATCGGGCGGGGTATGGTTCACATACCCCGCCTCTTTTGCGCTCAGCCGTCCTGACGGCCTTGCGCCTGCTTCCATTCCGCAAACTCCCGCTGACCTTCTTCGCTCTCATAGAAAGCAAGGATGTCCGGCAGGAACAGCCGCGCGATTTCTTCGAGCACCTGCTGCGGAATTTCGGCTTTTTCAGGTTCGCTCCGGTTTAAGGTGTTGGCGTTGCCTCACCTCTTCGGGAAGCACGGTTGTTCTCCATCATAATGCCTCCAAGATTTGATGTAACGAACGGCATCGGCGGCGTTTTTATCTACGGAGCTCTTCCATAAATAGTTTATCATACAAGAACGTACGTTTGCAATAACTTTTTTTCATAATCTCTGTTTCTGCGGGGAGACCTTGATGATAAACGATCAAGAGGTGATTTGAAGACAGCACAAAGCACCGTTTTGAAATGGGTGTGTTTGCTTAAAGTCAGACCAAAGCAGTGATAAATAGCATTTTACTGTTCATCCTTTATAAGCCGGGAAAAAGAATGGTTGCAAAGCAACCCCGGCTACAGTATAATACTTCATTATATAAGGTCCTGCCAATTTGTGTGCGATGGGACGTGATGAGTTGGAAAGGAGCAATGCGAATGACATCGGAGGCCATACTGTCGATTTTTAATACCCTATGGTACGGCGTTTATGCCACTGCGCTCTGCATCCTGCTGCAGCGACGGTTTGGCTGGCTTGCGACCATACTCAGCTTTGTGGGAGTTTATGCAGTTTTTCTTACCTACGGGTTATTCTTTGAGTTTTCCGTGGACAACGCAGAACGCGCCGCATCTGCCCTGCGCCTCCTCTTAATGATGTTTATGTATTTCGTTCCTGCGATCTTTCTGTTCCGGGAAAAGTGGTACAAGAGTCTGTTCACCGGCGGCGTTTGCTTTGCGATGCAGCTGGTGGCGGATCTCCTCAGCGCAACGCTGCTGATCCCGCACGAGCAGCTCCGGAGCGGAAGTATGGCGGATCTGCCGCCGAACCTAGTGATCGTCCTGGAGCTTCTTACCACGGCGCTCATTTTGTTCCTTACCGCTTTGTTTGTCATACTGATGCGGAACCGCACATTTCGGCTTGCGCCGACAGAATGGATCCTGTTCTGCATCTTCCCCGTCAGCCAGATCGTGCTGCTGGGCGGCTGGCAGTTCGTTTCCATGTCAGAATTGAACACGAACCGGGTGCTTGTCATGTCCATCGGAATGGGGCTGAGCGTTGCAGCGGACGGCTTTCTGTTTTTTGCTGTCCGGGGCATGGCGCAAAGAAGAAGCCTCACGATGCAGAAGGAACTGCTGGAGCAACAGGTGGAGCTGCAGAAAAAGCACTATGCCGCGCTTACAGATCAGTACGAGGATATGCGCCGGATGCGTCACGATATTGCCAACCACCTTGAGACGATGAAGGCGCTGCTCGAGTGCGGCGAATACGCGGAGGCGTCCAGCTATACGGAAAACGCTGCAGGCTGGTTCCGCTACCGTTCCCGCGTCGGGACCTGCGAAAACCCGATAGTGGATGCGTTTCTTATGGCGAAGCTGGAGGAGCTCAAGCAGCAGGGCTGCACGCCGGAGATCCGTATTGCAGTGCCGCGGGAGCTGCCGATTGCCAATGTGGATATCATTGCGGCCTTCGGAAATCTGCTGGACAATGTTGCAGAGGCCTGTGCGGAGAGTGGGGAGGGGCAGTTCACTTTGACTGCGGCGGTCAACCACGGCTTCCTGACCATCCGCACGGACAATCCCGTCGGGGAGAAAAAACAGCCGCACAGCCGCCGCATTCGGGAGCTTCCGCGCGGTATTGGGCATCAGATTCTGTCCGATTTGGCGGAAAAGTACGACGGCAGCTTCCGCGCCGGAGAGGAAAACGGCGTCTATACGGCGACCCTGAGCTTGAACACGGAGGTTCATCATGCTGCAGATCGCAATTTGTGAGGACGAAAAGGAGCAGGCGCTCTGGGCGGAAAAACTGATCCTGTCCGGTGTTCCTGAGCTGCACCCGCAGGTGCGCAGCTTCCCCTCCGCGGAGGATATGCTTTGCGCCGTTCGGGAGCAGTATCATCCCCGCGTGGCGGTGCTCGATATTGAGTTAGGCGGAGAGGACGGCATTTCCCTTGCGAGAACGCTCAACACGCTGCTTCCGGATTGCTCCATCATCTATTTGACTGCATTTTTGCAGTACGCTCCCGAGGTCTATTCTACCAGACATACCTATTATGTTATGAAGCAGGACGCTCCGGAACGTCTGGGCACGGCGATCCGAAAGGCAATGGAGGAGCAGGCGCAGGACGACACGCTCTGCTTCCGAACGGAAGGCGGTCTGCGCTTTGCGCGCTGCCGAGACATTCTCTATCTGGAACGGGTGCTGCACAAGACGATCATCCGACTGCAGCACGAGGAATGCGCAACGACCGCGTCACCCGCTGAACTGCTTGGCAGGGGAAACAACCGATTCCTGCGCTGCCATCAGAGCTTTTGGGTAAATCTGGATTATATCCGCTCTATGCGCAGTGAAAGCTTCGTGCTGACCGACGGTACCGTGCTTCCCATTTCCCGCACCTACCGTAAAAGCGTTCGTGAGCAGCTCTTTTCTAAGCTATCCTCTGAGTTGAAGAATACATAATGAACCGATCATGCGTAACCGCGCTGCCGTTTAACGGCAGCGCGGTTCCATTTTGTGCAAATTATGCTGGAAAAACGGTCGAATATGCAGGTCGTATTGCCTGAAGTCCGCAGGACAGATAGAATGGCATTGTGGATCCGGCAAGCACTTCCGCCGCTTTACGGATGCAATCGGTATTATCGCTCCAGCGATTCCTTCACGCTCTGCAGAATCTTAAGCAGCAACGCTGCATTTGCTTCAGAGCAATCTCGCAAAAGCGCAGAGAGCTTCGCCTGTGTACCGCCCGGAGCTTCCTGCCCATAGATCAGCGCATCAGTTCCCGTACGCAGCGCATCCGCCAGTGCGACCAGTACCGGAAGACTTAACTTTGTGTTGCCGGTCTCAATGTGACTCATATGCGTGAGGGAAATGTTGATGCGCTCTGCAAGTTGCTCTTGTGAGAGCCCAAGCGCCTTTCTCCGCGCCCGGATGCGCTGCCCGATCACATAGTAATCCATATTAAATCACCTATTATTATCTATAATAAAAATCTACTTGAATTATAGAGACAATTCTGATAGTATAAAATAAACTGTATAGGCGATTTTTTGCTTATACAATTTAATTATATAACTAATGGGGGAAAAGCGAATGATGAAACGGAGAATCCTATCTAGTCTGTTAGCGCTGTGTATAGTAGCGTCTCTGCTTGCCGGATTGGTTTGCCCTGTTGTTTCTGCCGTGGCTGAAACACGCGGAATGACAGGCAGTCAACTGGAGAGCCAAATTAGAAGCGTATATAAGGATGCTTTAGCTAGAGCGAGGAAGGTCAATTCAGATATTGGAAGAAAAATTGACGCAAATAACAGCTTCAGCGGCTACTGTGCGACTTATGTAAAATGGCAGATAAAGCTCTTGGGAATTGATCCTTCGCCGGCAAGCGGACATGGCAAAGATATGTTCGACAATTATAAGAACAAAAGCCAGTCATCTGGCGGCAAATATATTGCAGCTTATTCTGCAGCATCTTACGGAAACTTGAAAACGATTCTTAACTTGATTACCGATAATGGAACGAAGAACGTTTACAATATTCTGATTGGATTTCAGCAATACACGGGGAATAAGGATGGAAGGACCTATGGTCACACGACGTTTATTCACGGGATTGTGAATGGAATGGTATACTCCTCTGAGTCTTTTTCTGGTAAGTTTGGTACAAGCAGCACAATTTCAGAAGGGGACCCGATTGTTCTATCTATCTCGAATTATTTTTCGGCATATCCTGCGAGCAAATACTACCTAGATGGTGTAATTGTGTTTTCTGATCAGCCGAACTATACGCTGTACTGTCACAACAACTACAGCGGGAAAAACTATCTGTACGGCACAGATTTCAGCGGATCGCTGAATTCCGACATCATCTATTCGCGCGATACAAGCGTGACGACGGTCAGCACGGATCAGACGACACAGCATAACGGCAACAGTTCACTGAAAATTGTGAATACCTCTGCAGGCTCCTCGGGAAAGGATTTGGCAATTGCCACACTGACCAATGACCGAGCAGCAAACGGATGGATCGGCGACAGCAAACAAATGACACTGAGCTTTTGGGCAAAAGCATCTAACCCGAATACGGGGATCTATTTTCGCTGGGGATACGGAAGCTACAACGGTGTGACACTTTCACAGGATTGGGCTTACTATTCAATTCCTATGAATAGAACTACTACCTACGGAAAGGACATGCATCCCTATGTTGACCGGGCGGGCACGGTTTGGATCACGGAAATGCAGTTAGAGGATGGGACAGAGGCGACTGCTTTTGCTCCGGAAAGTGTCAGAATAAATTACGAAAAAACAGTACAGACATCGGGACAAAACTACCAGCTTCCGTCCGTAGCTCCTTCACGCGAAGGGTATTCATTTGCAGGGTGGTATACTGCGAAAAACGGAGGGACACAGATTACTTCACAGACTACAGTGCAGGATGGTAATCTCATCGTTTATGCACGTTGGATTCCGGATGCCTGTCAGCATGAGTACGCTCTTGATTATGAGACTCCTGCTACTTGTGAGGAGAACGGCGAGAGACATTTCGTTTGCAGCCTTTGCGGAGAAAACTATAGTGTACTAATTGCGGCGCTGGGACATCAATATCAAAGCAGTCTCCAGCCGGCTACCTGCGTGGATTACGGCGTGACGACCTACACCTGCACGGTCTGCGGCTACAGCTATTCCGAGACGGAGGATGATGAGTACAGCGAATGGAGCATCTCCTATCCTGCCGGTGCGAACAATAACGCCGTTGAGTCTGCTACCGGCTACCGTTACAGATTGCTGGAAACGACTACCGGTTCGGGATCACAAATGGAGGGGTGGACCGGCGCCGGGAGCGAATGGATTCAGACAGACGGCGGATCAGTCCAATACGTTGCTTCCTGGCCTGCAGGATTCAACACGAACAACGCGTATTATTCACAATATCACAATACGCCGGTGACTGAAAGCGAGACGGAAACCCAAAAAACATCGGTTGATTCGGACAATGTGATTGGTTATCTCTACTGGCACTGGTGCCGAAACTCCTACACGAGTGGTCCGATCGACCGC
The DNA here is from genome assembly GCA_017405865.1 of Oscillospiraceae bacterium. Taxonomy (GTDB): domain Bacteria; phylum Bacillota; class Clostridia; order Oscillospirales; family Oscillospiraceae; genus JAZOXB01. The sequence continues at coordinate 34,471 of JAFQZN010000001.1, forward strand.
CTTGTGGCAGATCAGTGTGAAGGAGAATTTACCGGGTTCCATTGCTTCTTCAGCACAACGTCGCCGTCCTCGTTGACAATGGACAGCTCGGGAACGGTATACAAGTATGCAAACGCAAACTGCTGTACAGACACTTGGTGGTATTTTGCGCTGCCTGTCCGGCAGCAGGACTACCAAATGTTAGAAAAGCTGTATCACTTTGAGCGTTGGTCGGAGTGGTCCGACTGGGACACGGAGGTAATCGAGGAAACTGCGACCTGCGACGTCGAAACTGCAACGATTTACCGCTATGCAACAAGCCTTCTCGAAGGACATCAATGGGGAGAATGGACGGTAGTTACAGAGCCCACTTGCACGGTTGACGGACAAAGAAGCAGAACTTGCACCGTTTGCGGTGAGACGGAGACGGAAGCGATCCCTGCTGCGCATAACTGGGATGAGAATGAACAGTTCTGTACCGTTTGCGGCGCTCTAAACCCGGATTATATCGCGCTTTGTGTTGCGCCTGCTTCCGGTACGGTTCAGCCCGGCGAGAGCGTGACGGTCCCCGTGTCCATTACGGATAATACCGGCTTTGCGGGCTTCACTTTCATTATTACCTGCGACGAGGGCCTGACCATTACAAACATCACGAAGGGTGCTTTACTGAGCACGTCTGAAAGCGGCAGTTTTACCAAAAACATTGAAAGCGGGAAAGTAACCTGGTATGACGTCGAGAATCTGACGAATGACGGCGTGCTGTTCAATCTGGTGCTTACGCTCTCCGCCAATGCAGAGCCGGGCGAATATGGAATAACGATCGCCCTGAAAGACAGTCAGCCTACGAATTTTGTGGATTATCTGAGCCAGGCAGTTCCCATTCGCTTCACTGCAGGCAAGGTCGTATACAACGACCATACCCATTCTTATACCGCAGTAACGACGTCTCCGACCTGTACGGAAGCAGGCGCGATCATCTATACCTGCGAATGCGGCGATACGTACAGCGAAACGCTGGAACCGCTCGGACATCTTCAAGGGGAAGCGACAGAAGAAGTTACGACGCCTGCAACCTGCACGACTGCAGGAAGCGGCTACGCGGTCGTATATTGTGAGCGCTGCAATATCGAACTGAGCAGAGAAGCGATCGTGCTGCCGGCGTTAGGCCACGATTATGTTGAAACGGTTTTGATTCCCGTTACCTGTACGGAAGACGGCGCGTCCCAGTTTACCTGCAGCCGATGCGGCGACAGTTACACGCAGATTATTCCGGCGCTTGGTCATATATTTGAAGACGAGGTACTGATTCCGGCGACCTGTACGGAAGAAGGCGCGATTCTGCGCACGTGTTCGAGGTGTAATTATCAAACGACAGAGTTTGTTGCGCCGCTTGGACATAATTATGCAGAAGAAGTGCTGATTGCGGCAACCTGCACGGACGACGGTGCATCGCAGTTTACCTGCAGCAGATGCGGCGATACCAAAACGGAAGTAACACCTGCGCTCGGACATCTGCTTGAACGGACTGTGACCGAGCCGACCTGCGAGGAAGACGGATCGATCGTTGAAACTTGCTCGAGGTGTGGTTACACGCATACGGAGGCTCTGCCTGCATTGGGACACGACTATGTAGGAACGATTCTTCTGGAACCGACCTGCACGACGCGCGGCGTGATTCGTTATAGCTGCTCGCGCTGCAGCAGTCAGTATTCCGAGTTTATTCCCGCCGGTCACGATTTGAGCTATACCGATAACGGAAACGGCACGCATACCGCTTCCTGTTCTCGCTGTGATTACAGCGTGACTGAGGAGCACAGCTACATCAACGGTACCTGCGTCTGCGGAGCGAGTGAACTTGTTCCGGAGATCAAGTCCGCCTCCTTGCTTCTTAACGAGGATATCGATATCATCTATTCTGTTCAGATTCCGGAAGGTTTCACTGACCCATATCTGGTCGTCAATGGAGCCCGGATCACGGACTCCTTTGTACAGAATGACAGACTGTGCTTTGTATATACAGGCATTACGCCTCAATGCATGGGGGACAGCATTACGGCGGTTCTCCATGCCAGCCGTAACGGCAAGGAGGTAACTGATACTGTAGCAAACTATAGCGTGAAACAGTATTGCATCAACCAGTTGGCGAATCATCCGGAGGATACCGTGCTGAAGACCCTGCTGGCTGACCTGTTGTGTTACGGCGCAGCTGCACAGCAGTATACCAATTACAGAACTGACAGCCTTGTTACTACCGGATTGGATCTGACGCCTTCTGCGTTCGGTGGGATTTCCAACAAGACTGCGTCCTTCACCGGCACGGCAGACATGACAGTGGACTGGATCGGCGCAGGACTGATCCTCGGAAATAGTGTTTCAATGCGGTTGACCTTTACGGCGGAAAATATCCAAAACCTGAGTGTAACGGTTGCTATCAATGGCAGAGAAGAAGCGTTCAACTCTGAGGATTTCAACAGTGCAGGAGACGGGAAATACTACATAGACTTTTGCGGTATTGAGGCCAACGAGTTTGACGATGCCGTTACTGCAAGCTTCAGCTGCGGCGGCAAGAGTGTCGGCAGAGTGCTGAGTTACACCGTTAACGCTTACGTCTGCTCTACGCAGAACAGCGACAACGCAAGTTTGCAGACCTTGGTAAAAGCACTGTACAACTATGGCGTTTCTGCCCTGGCTTACGCTGAAAGCCAGTGACAATGTTGGCAGCACGCGATAGCGTGCTGCCAACCAAAACCAGACGATCCTGCTGCGATGATAAAGAGGAAATGGGAAATGAAGAAAAGACTGCTGGTTTTCATCCTTGTAGTGTTATTGCTGTTACCGCTCCTGCCGACAACAGAGGTTGTCGCAGCTGATAGGATTGTAATGACTGCTTCAGAATTTATATCCTGCCTGCAGAGAGCGCTTGCAAGAAATACTACCTATAATAACAGTTATCCGTACAATCTTGGCTATTATGACGGTTCAACGATTTCCTGGGATTGTTGGAATCTGGGGAAAAGCATCATTTGGACAGCGGGTTCCATTGTAGACAACTATACAGTCGGTACGCACGCACGCGTAGATACAAGCTGCGGACTTGGGGATTGGACCGGGCTTACAATCATTCAGAAAGCGCCGAACTGTAATGGCGACTTTACAAACCTGATCCCCGGTGAATGGCTCTATATGGATGGTCATACCGGATACTATATCGGAAACGGACAGGTAATCGAATGCACGACAGGCTGGGGCGCGAATTGTGTTACACAGTCCCAGATCAGTACCACCGGCGCCAGATCAAGGAACGGTGTGAGAGGCGGCACTTGGCTGTACCACGGTATGGTGCCTTGGATTGACTATTCTGAGTTTTTGCACCAACACAGCTATACGGTGTCAGTTACGCTTGCGCCGGGATGCCTGACAACCGGCGTGCGTACATACACGTGCAACTGCGGCGCTTCCTATACGGAAACCATTGCGGCGCTGGGTCATAAATGGAGCGCGTGGACAACTATGACCGCTTCGACGTGTACTGCCGCAGGCGTCAGTGTGAGAAGCTGCAGCCGCTGCGGGCAGCAGGAAACGCAGTCCCTTCCGATCGTTGACCACCAATATGTACTCCAGACGATCCAGCCGACTTGTACGGAGAACGGGTACGATCTTCATACCTGCTCCGTGTGCGGCGACGCCTATGAGGACAGCGTTATCCCTGCAACAGGTCATAACTATGTCAGATGCGTTTGCACCCTGTGCGGTGCAATTGACCCGTCGCTGCAAAGCGGCGATATGAATCTGGACGGTCAGATAACTTCAGCAGATGCCGTCTTGTTGGCAAGATATCTGATCAACTTGGCGGAATTGAACGAAGCACAACTGTCGGCAGCGGATCTGAACAACGACGGTGTGATTACTTCTGCGGACACCGTGTTGCTGGCACAGTATCTGCTGCAGTAATCTAAAGCTTTACACAACGCTTTTTTACGATACTGGTAAACAGTTTCCAAAAGCAGAGAATACATTCTATTAAATGGAAAGAAAAAACAAAATTGTGAAAAAACGAAGAACAATTTGCTGCTTCGTGATAATAGTTGCACTGCTTTTGACACCCGTTTTCGCTTTTGAAGGGGCGCTGCCGGAAGCAACAAACGAAGCATATAAAGAGAGATTTGAGATCGGCGCAGAGCCGGGAGAAATGATTTCTTTCGGCGGAATTGCCGTGAACTCGGAATATGGGCTTTTCACGACGAATGATAACGAAGGCATTTGCCTTAACGGCAACGATTTTCTGCCGGATAAGGCTGCCCGGCTGAATTACCTCGGTGGGAACTTGTATTATATCTCGGACGGATGTGCCTATCGGTTTGATCTGAACAGCAACGAAAAGACCTTTGTTTTTTCGGAAGAAGAAAGCATTCGCCAGTTCTATGTGGTAAATGGTGAGGATTTTTGGTACCTTACTGACAGCGGAATCTATCTATACAAGAACGGCGAACAAAATGAGGTATTGGCGAATGATAAACTATTTGGATTTACGCCGACGCCTTTCGGATTAGTATACGCTGAAGGAGATCTGTTTGACTACAGCATATTTGCTGGAGAGCGCTTGCTTGCGGAGCATTCTTCCTCGTTCTCGGTGGATTTTGAATTATGCGGCGGAAGCATTTTGTTTGAAACAGACGGCAGTAGTTTTTACATCACTTTGGAAGATGCTTTCTCCGGTTCCGGCATACCGCAGGAATACCGGGGATATGCCGTTGTTGATGCAGACGAACTTTTCAGCGGATTAACGGAACCTGATGAAGAAGGCTCGCAATCAACAGTAAAAAGGACTGCGCAGAAAAGTTATAGAAAGACGCTTTCTACCGGCGTGCAGAATATTGTCCGCCGCGCTTATCAGATGACCAATATCCGTTGGACACCCCAAAAGAATATTACCGGATGGGACGGCGGGCTTACGTATTACGCAGGACGTACATATACAGGATTACCGTATGGACAGCCGGTTGACGCCAGTTATGTTCCTTGGACGACGTCTTTACCGCAGTTTGTTTCCTACGTGAACGATCCGAACAGTAAAATGTATACATCCTATGCCTCGTATAATTGCCGCGCGCCGTATTATTCCGTTGATTGCAGCGCCTTCGTCAGTTGGGCCTGGAATCTCGGTTCAAGGCAAACGACGGCTACAATGCACAACTATGCGACACTGATCAGCAGCAGTTCCTACGCGAATATGCAGGTTGCCGATTGCTTCTGCAAAGCAGGAAGCCACGTGGTTCTTGTTACGGATATGACGTATGATGCAAATGGCGTTATTAACGGCGTTGAGATTTCTGAGGCAACAGTCAACGCCGGTACGAATTACTGCTGCCAGAAAACGTGGTATGGCACCGGGTACAGTCAGTCCCTCTCTAAAATGCAGTCGAAGTATCTCGGAGACGGATATATTCTCTACCGTTCCAATACGAGGGAGAACGTATCCTATACGCACTACAGCGTCGTCGTGTTAGACGATGATGTACACAGCGATGTTCTGACTTCAGGCACCCCGGCGACCTGCATAAATGCCGGACAGAATGTCTATACGTGCTCTGTCTGCGGACGGAGCAGAACAGAGACGATACCTGCGACGGGTCATTCTTTTGGCGACTGGGTGGTAACAGTACAAGCGAATTGTATTATGACAGGATTGGAGACAAGAACCTGCATTGCCTGCGGCGCGCAGGAGACGAGAACGCTCCCGGCAGGCGGGCATAGTTATTTGGTTACTACCGTTGCCCCGAACTGCACGCAGGAAGGGTATGATCTTCATAACTGCGCGTACTGCGGCGATCAATACACAGATAACGTCATACCTGCCGCAGGACACAGGTTCTCTGCCGGAATCTGCACTGTTTGCGGCGCAGTGGATGAATCAATTCCAAAAGGCGACGTCAATTTGGACGGTATCGTATCCTCTGCCGATGCTGTGCTGCTTGCGCGCTATCTTGTTGATGCAGCGCAGATCAGCGAGGCACAGAGCTTTGCTGCAGATTTGAACAACGATAATCTCATTACTTCTGCAGATGCTGTGTTGTTAGCACGACTGTTAGTCGCATAAAGAAAGAGAGTTACATGATATGAGAAAGAGCATAATACGAATACTAATTGTAATGCTGCTTGCTGCATTTGCTTTTAGCATCGTCGCGTCGGCGGTGAGCACGTCGGATTTGCGGGCTACTACTCCGGTTTATCGCGGCATTGACGTCAGTCACCATCAAGGAAGAATAGACTGGAATACAGTTGCAACTCAAATTGACTTCGTGATCTTGCGTTGTGGCTATGGCGACGATTCTACATCCTACGATGATACCCAGTGGGCGCGAAATGTATCCGAATGCGAGCGCCTGGGGATTCCATACGGTGTGTATCTTTATTCTTATGCGTCATCAGACGCAGAAGCGCAAAGTGAGGCAGAACACGCGCTTCGGCTTTTGGCAGGGCATTCGCCCCAACTGCCGGTATACTTAGATTTGGAAGATAAAGTCATCGCCAATAATTGCTCTAATGCTGATATTCTTCGTCAAGCGACGATTTTCTGCAACCGTTTGCAGGCGGCGGGCTATTCTGTCGGAATATACGCAAACAAGAACTGGTGGACAACGAAGCTGACAAATTCGGCTTATGATCAGTGGAGCAGATGGATTGCTATCTGGGGGGCCAGTTCGCCAGCATATGACAAGGCATATGATATTTGGCAGTATTCGAGCACCGGCAGTGTCTCCGGGATTTCCGGCAATGTCGATATGGACTATTGGTATGGCGAACTTCCGACGCATCAGCACAGCTATACGTCGTCTGTCACGCAGGAGCCAAGTTGCTTGACTACGGGTGCGCGCACATATGTGTGCAGCTGCGGCGCGTCCTATACTGAAACGATTGCAGCACTTGGGCATGATTGGAGCGAGTGGACAGCCACAAACTTACCGACCTGCACTGCTGAAGGCGTTAATATGAGAAGCTGCAGTCGCTGTGGTCAGCAGGAAACGCAGACAATTACGATGACGGAGCACCAATATACGGTCCAAACGATACCGCCTGCCTGCACAGAAGATGGATATGATCTTTACACGTGTTCCGTGTGCGGCGACACCTATACAGACAGCGTTGTACCTGCAACAGGGCATAGCTTTGTCAGTGGTATTTGCTCCATATGCGAAGCGATTGATCCAACAATCCAAGATGGCGATATTAATCTGGATGGGCAGATCACTTCAGCTGATACCGTAATGCTGGCGAGATTTATAGTTGATCTGGCAGAGCTGAACCAGGCACAAATGGAAGCAGCAGATATGAATAATGATGGCGTTATTACATCGGCAGATATTGTAATCCTGGCGCAGCAATTAACACATTAAACAAAATGCTGTATCAATTATTATCTTTATAAAAGACCGGAATTCTGAAATGTCGCAGCCTGTCTGGGTAATGTCAATTCTGACATAACGTTCTTCTGCTCAGAGCTTCGTTCTTCACATTCCGTCTTTTCGGGGGATCGGGTATTTATCCGATCCCCCGCTTTTTTAATAATAGTACAATCCATTTTTTGTTTACGATTCTGAATAGTCTTTACTATCGAAAAAGGAAGCGAGTGCAGGAGATTTGTTCGCGTTATCGAAAAGTTGGATAAGGTACAATAAATTGCGCAAATTCAAAAATGGATAGAAATAGACATAGTTTGCAAACTCTGGTAGAATGAAGTTACGACACAAACATTCGAAAGGAGCAAACAAACTATGTCCGAGAAGATTATACACCTGAAT
>JAFQZN010000052.1 GCA_017405865.1 Oscillospiraceae bacterium
AGATGAGATCTCCACTCTTCGGAGTAAGGCTCGACGTAGACTATGTCGTTGATAGGTCAGGGGTGTAAGTGCAGTAATGCATGTAGCTGACTGATACTAATAAGCCGAAAGCTTGACCTCACAGCAAGCAAAATGCAAGAGGAAGCAGGCTCGAAGTTGCAGCATTCATTCTTCCGATTCATTCGTGTTCAGTTTTCAGGGTGTATCCTCTTTAGTTGGTGTTGATTGCGATGAGGGTCCACCTGTTCCCATCCCGAACACAGAAGTTAAGCTCATTTGTGCCGACAATACTTGGCGGGTGACTGCCTGGGAAGATAGGTAACGCCAACACAAGAACCTCCTACGTCTGTAGGAGGTTTTCTTTTCGCCTAAAACATTCCACAGGAATGTTTTTGCGGCGAAGACAACACTTGGCCTACCTGGGAAGATAGGTAACGCCAACACTGAAACCTCCTACTTATGTGGGAGGTTTTTTCATGCCTATACCCGCCAAGTATTGCGTTCGCCTAAAACGCTCCACCGGAGCGTTTCTTCACGGCGAAGACAATCCTTGGCCTGCCTGGGAAGATAGGTAACGCCAACACAAGAACCTCCTACGAAAGTAGGAGGTTTTTTCGTATCTGTACCCGCCAAGTATTGCGTTCGCCTAAAACGCTCCACCGGAGCGTTTCTTCACGGCGAAGACAATCCTTGGCCTGCCTGGGAAGATAGGTAACGCCAACGTGAATAGACCTCCTACTACGGTAGGAGGTCTTCTTCTTTGCCAAGTATTGTGCTTGCCTAAAGCATTCCACCGGAATGCTTTTTAACGGCAAGGACAACACTTGGCCTACCCGGGAAGATAGGTAACGCCAACACAAGAACCTCCTACGTCTGTAGGAGGTTTCTTTTCGCCTAAAACATTCCACAGGAATGTTTTTGCGGCGAAGACAACACTTGGCCTACCCGGGAAGATAGGTAACGCCAACATGCATAACAAAAGCTCCTACGAAAGTAGGAGCTTTTGTTATGCAATGAATTGCGCCTGACGGCGCGTGAATTGACCTACGGTCATGAATTGCGCTTCGTGCATGAATTGCCCTGCGGGGCATGGGGAGCGCAATTCATGCCTGTGAAATGGTGATATTAGAAGTGGTCTAGATCATAATACTGAATCAGCGGATTGGATTTGTCCTGCTTATTTTTCATCTGCACAGCCTCGTGCGCTGAAATCTGTCCTAAACGGATGAGAATATATATTCCCGAGACAAGCATCAGAACGCGACCGGCATATAAATACCACGGGTATGACAGGGCTGACGCTTCCGTCGATGCTGTAGAGAGGGTCAGCACGTACACAGCATCTGGCAGGAAGGACACCTCGACAGTTTCGCCAATGACGGACGCACGAAGTCCCGAAAAATACAGTTCTTTGCCTTCGACCATTGCATAAGACCCTGCGGAAGGCGGCGCCCACAGATATGGTCGCAGATACTGTTCGGAAACTGTTCCTTGCAAGTCGTCTGCGTGCTGCTCTGCCTCCGAAAAGCGCAGTGCGTTTTGCGGTGTTAGCAGCAGAACGACAGACACCGCAAAGAGAGAAACAAATATCCCTCCGAAAACGAGGTCCAATATCATCGAGATCCGGTGCTTCTCTGTCTCTGTCTGATGCCCTGCACGACGCTTGATCGCCACGAATAGATAAATAAGGAAAACAGAGACAAACAATAATGCTATAACATGTTTTGCGAGTGCGACAGATTCCGCCTCGCAGAGCGTCGCAGGTGTCCATTCGATCATATCGCTGTTTCCTTTCTAACGAATCCCTACTGTGTTCTCTTTTTGTGGGATTGTTCTATTGAGCGCTTGCGTTAGCACCGCCAATCGACTTTAATGTGCTTGGAATACAAGTTATAATAACTGTGCATATCGCAGGGTATCCACTTTGATGGATTCTCACGCGATTTGGTTGTTATTCTTTGTTAAATTTAGCACAAATAAAAAGGACAATCAAGCGGATTCAATGATTATTTGCATAACGTCAAAATAGGTGTGTTCAGCGTCAAGCGTGGGGCTGCGTTGCACAAACGGGCAAATTGTGCTATAATACCTACGGAGGCGGTCGAATGAAAAAGACGGTGATCAGAAGGATCGTTTATGCGGCGGCGCTCGTCTGTCTGTGCGTGCTCGCGCTGGCGGTCAGGAGGGCAAACGGCGCGGCGCCGAGCTTTTTCAACACCTATTTTCCGGATACGGCGTGGACGATGGCGGTCTACTGCGGTCTCGGGCTGCTGGTTGACCGCTCGCCGCTGTTCAATTTGATCGCATCGCTGCTGATTTCCTACGCGGTGGAGATTTCACAGCTGTTTCATCCCGCTTTTCTGGAGGCGCTTCGCGCCACGCGGATCGGCGGCCTGATCCTCGGCTACGGCTTTCTTTGGAGCGACCTGCTCTGCTACACCGTCGGCGCACTGCTCTGCTATGGCGTTCACAGCCTGCTGCTGCGCCGGGTTGACAGGACGCAATAGCGGCGCTTCGACGCGGGCGGATTGACAGTACAATCACTTTATGATATGTATAAAGCACAACGATACTTTACGTGGAGGACGAAAGCATGAAGAAAACCGTTTTTTGTATGATCGCGCTGATTGCCGTGGTGGGCTACTCTTTGCGCTGACAGGCTGCGCAACTACCGCAGATAACCGCGAAAGCACCGGCCCGGAGACGAGCGCCGCAGAGACGGACGCCGCAGAGACGGACGCGTCAGAGAGCCAGGGAACAAAGGATAGCGCGGTCGTGACGATTGCCGAGGACACGTTTCCACTGAAAAGCGAAACCGAGCTGAACCATCTGCATTATCTGGAAAACTATGTGGACTTTATGACGGACAGAGTCGGAAACACAAAGTCAATGAGCTTTAATTACGCGGGAGATTTTTCGTTCGAGGTGCGTGTCAACTGCGAGGAAGAGCATTCGTTGGATGAAGTAAAGGCGATGTTGAGCGAATACGAGGAAATGATAAAAGCCGTGAACGGCGTTGTGTATTCGTATTACGAATTCACAAATGACTTAAGGGACACGGTGCATTATTATCTGTATGAATACGAGAATCAGATCTATTCCATCATTTTCTTCCTGGGGAAGACTCCCGGAAATATCGAAGAAGTGTTTATGAACAACGTCAGATTTGAATAAAAAAGTCCGTAACCGTCAAAATCGGAACAGCATTTTGGAGTTTTCTTCTATTGGATCGTTTTCTGAATCTTCAGATTTTTTCAAAAGCTTGCTTCGCAAGGATTATGACTTACTGCGCAACTCACGACCTACCGTACCTGTGTACGCCGACGGTCGTGAGTTGCTTGTCTTCCGAACTTTTTGACAGCCCGAAGGCGGCTGCGCTTTGCGCGCAGCCGCCTTGTTTCGCTTACCGCTCGCTGTCGCGGGAGTTGAAGTCCTCGGAGATTTCCGCGCTCCATTCGCGCGGGACGCACTTGCCCGCGCGCAGCCCGCAGACCGCCTCGGCGACGGCTTTGTAGACGGTCTTCGTCCCCTTGCGGTCGGCGTGGTAATTGGCGGCGCGCTCGGGCGCGATGCCGAAGGACGCGGCGGTCTGCACCGCGTCGATGTTCGCGCCGAGGAAGAGGAATTCCCAGCCGCACGCCTGCTGCTGCTCGATCAGCTTTTTGACCGCCGCCGTGGAATATTCCTTGCTCGCGTTTTCCAGCCCGTCCGTCGTGATGACGAAGACGGTCTTTTCCGGCACGTCCTCGGGGCGGATATAGCGGTGTACGTTCTTGATGTGCTCCACCGTCTGCCCGATCGCGTCCAGAAGGGCGGTGCAGCCGCGCACGGTGTAGTCGCGGTCGGTCAGCGGCGCTACCTCCGCGAGCTTCACGCGGTCGTGCAGGGTCGTGATCTCGTGGTCAAAGAGGACGGTTGTGACGAACGCCTCGCCGTCCTGCTGCTTCTGCTTTTCGAGCATGGCGTTGAAGCCGCCGACCGTGTCGCTCTCCAGCCCTGCCATCGAGCCGCTGCGGTCAAGGATGAAGACCAGTTCCGTTGCATTGTTTTTCATTGTGTTACCTCCTGAAAAAATCATGTGGTTGTTTTGCTTACAACCACATGATACCAGAGACAATATTTCAATGGGTCGCCCACGAGGCGACATTTCTATACATACAAAAGCGGCTGGTCGAATTCGTAGAGCGCTTCGTTGATCTGGGCGAGGTCGTAGCAGCGGTTTTCGACAAAATAGGAAATAATCACGTCGAACTTGCTGCTGCGCGACAGGGCGAAGCCCGCCTTGGAAAGCAGCTCGTCTGTCTCCTCCGGCGACAGCTCCAGGGCGATGGCGAGGGCGATGGCGGTGGGCTTGGACGGGCGGTAATGCAGGTCGGAGCGGATCTTCGAGAAGAGCTTGCGGTCGATGTTCGCCTTTTTGTAGCACTGCGCGTCGGTCAGCCCTTTTTCGTCGATCTTCCGCAGGAGCATTTCGGTAAAGCTCTCGTCCAGTTGCCCGATCAGCTCCTGCAGAGAGGCGCTGTCCATGCAGGCTTCCGCCGCTGCGGAGGGCAGCGGCGCGCTGCCGCAGGCCTTCGCGGCGAAGGTCCGCCGGTCCTTCTGCGGCGCATGCCAGTGCGTTTGCAGATAGGAAAGCAAGTCTTGCCTGCGTTCGTTTGTCATAGTTCTCACTCCAGCAGGCGTTTGGCAAGCGTCTCGTTATTGCGCGAGAGCCTGCGCAGACGCTCGATGTTTTCGGCGGCAAAGGGCTCCTCGGCAATGGCGGCGTCGATCAGGTCGCCCAGCGCGGCGGCGTTGACCTCCGAGAGCGGAAGATACAGCTCCTGCCCCAGATAGTCCAAAAAGCCGCTGACCTTCGGATCGTAGACGACGCCGACCATCGGCACGCCCTGCCCGGAGGCAAAAATCAGCGTGTGCAGGCGCATGGACACGACCAGCGACATCCGGCGCACCAGCGCGAGGATCTCGCCGCCGTTGATCCCGGCACTCAAGACCAGATGCGGACATTTGACCTTTTCTGCGACCGCTCTTGCGGCAGGCTCGTCGCGGTTCGGCTCCATCGCGTAGAGGATCGGGATGAGGCCGTATTCGCGGTGGGCGTAGTCGGCGGCGCCCGCAAAGGCGGCAACCTTTTCGTCAAAGCTCTCCCACGGGCGCACCGCCAGCATCATATAGCGCTTGCCGTCGGTCAGCCCGCAGCGGCGCAGGTAGGCGCGCAGCTCGTCGGTGTCCGGCGGGTCGATCAGCAGGGCGGGGTCGGCGTTGAGGTGGATCTCGGGCTTCGTGACGCCGAGCTGCTGCAAAAAGTCAATGGAATAGCGGTCGCGCACGGAGATAATGTCCGCGCAGCGGTCGAGGACCTTGCCTGCGCGCTTCTGATTGCGCGGGCGGGAGATCGGCCCGACGCCGCAGCCGTAGAGCATGATCTTGCAGCCGTGGAACGCCGCCTGCCGGATGCTGAACAGGTAGTAGAGCAAAGAGCGCGTGCTCGTCGCGTCCTGCATCAGCGTACCGCCGCCGCTGATATAGAGGCGGCTGCGGCGCAGGAGCCTGCCGATTTTGAAAATGTGGAAGGCGTGCACGGAATTGATGCCGGCGCAGAGCTTCGTTTCCATCGGGTTGCGGCTCAAGGCGCAGATCGGAAGATCGGGGTCGATGTGCTGCAGCTGCTCGACGATGGCGTTCAGAATGGCATTGTCGCCGCTGTTGCCCTTGCCGTAGGCGCCGCAGATCACAACGCCGTCGCGCCACAGCTTGGGCCGCGCGGCGCGGCGGATGATCGTCTCGTAGATGCTCTTCTGCTTGCAGAGCATGGCGTCAAGGGAAAAGTCGCGCTTCGTTTTTTCGTAGAGCTTTTCGCCCATGGCGGCGCGCTCATCGGGATGCGTGGCGAAGAAGATCATATGCTCTGCCAGCTTCTGTTCGTCCTGCGCCCGGAAGAGAAGACCGTTAAACCCGTCGTCGATCAGCCACGGCACGCCGCCGACCTGCGAGGAGATCGTGGCGCAGTGCATCCGCGCGCCCTCGGTCAGGGCGTAGGGGAAGGTCTCGGAGAGGGAGGTCAGCACGTTGACGTCGATCGCGTTGTAGAAGCTGTCGATGTCCGCCTCCCAGCCGATGAAGGACACCGTCCCTGCAGGGCAGAGCGACGCCGCAAGCGAGCGGATCTCCGCCTCCTGTTCGCCGGTGCCGGCGATGGCGAGGCGGATGTCCGGGCAGGTCTTCACCGCCTGCGCAAAGGCGCGCACCAGCGTGGCCATGTCCTTGACGGGGTTGATGCGCGCGGCGATGCCGAAGACGACGTTCTCCTCGGAAAAGCCGAGCCGCTGCAGGTATTCTCCGCGCGGGACGGGCGTGCAGGGCTTGGAGAAATCCACGCCGTTATAGAGCGTGTAGATGCGCTGCGGATCGAAGCCGCGCTCGATCAGAAGATTCGTCATGCCAGCGCTCACGCCGATCCACGCGTCAAAGCGCGGCAGGGCGAGCTTGTTGATGTTGCCGTAGGTCAGCGCGGCGAGGGGTCTTCCCATATAGTCCAGCCGGTAGTCGCTGTGGATGGTGGAGATGACCGGCACACCCGCCTTCTTCTGCAGGAGCATGCCCATCAGATTCGCGCGCGCGCCGTGGCAGTGGATGACCTGGTAGCCGTCGTGGCGGATCATGGCGAGGATGCGCTTGCGGGCGCGCAGGAGGTTGTTGTCCTCGATAACGGTCGTCGGGATGCCGAGCTGCCGTGCCTCTGCGGCAAAGGGCCCCTCGGTGAAGCAGATCATGTGGACCGTCTCGGTCTTGTTCAGCCCCGCGAGCAGGGACAAAACGTGCGTTTTCGCGCCGCCGACGTCGCCGCCGGAGATCATGTGGATGATTTTCATAGCCGGTTCCTCCCGGGCAAGAATGGTCTTGAATTTCGATGCGGTATCAACTATAATTATATTATATATTCTCAAAAAATCAATCCCGCGTGCGGATTTTGGAGGTCGTCATGGAACAATCCGGAAAGAAAAGAAAGCTCAACATCATCGACGTCGTTGTGATCGTCGTTCTCGTCGCCGCGCTGGCGTTTGCGGGCTACAAGCTGCTGGGCCGCGACAGCGGGGAGTTAGCGGACGCGGACGCCCTGTCTGCGCCGAATATCCGCTTTACGGTGCTTTGCAACGATCTCGATCCCACCCTCGCGGCGAATATTCTGGATTCGCTGGCGGCGGAGCCGTTGAGCATCGGCGGCTCGACGGTCGAGCGGACGCGGCTGTATAACAGCAACAAGCTGGTCGACGCGCAGGTCGTCGCCTTTGAAGCCGTCGACGGCGCGGAGGGAACGACCGACCTGCTGCTGACCGTGGAGGCCAACGCCACGGCGACGCCCGGCGCGTACTCCGTCGTCACGCAGGAGATCCGCATCGGCAAGGACTATATCGTTAAGACGATCGGCGTGGAGATCACCGGGCAGATCCTGTCTCTGGAGACGCTGGGATGAACGAGCTGCTGAAAACCAGCCTGCTCTGGAGGACGGTCGCCGCGCTGTCTGCGTGGATCGGCCGCTCCCCTGTCGGGCGCGCGTCGGCTGCGCTCGGGCGGCTCTGGCGGCAGTCCGCGATCTACGGGCTTTTTGCAAGGCTCCTGTGCGCCGACAGCCACGCTGCACGGTCAAAGACGGCGGGCTTCTTCGACCGCATCAACGCGGGGCTGTGCCGCCTGGGGCAGAGGCTCATGCCTGCGGTGCGCGAGAGCCTTCTCTACCGGGTCTATGCGTGGATCATGCGCAAGGGGAGAGAAAGCGTCTTGCTCGGCTGGCTCTTTGCCGGCGGCATGACGGCGATTTTGCTCACGCTGATCGCCTCGTATGCGCTGCTGGACTGGCTTTTGCGCGACGTTTTGACCCTCGGGGCGATCTCGTCCGTCTGGGACGAGGCGCTGATGCTCGTGTGTCTTGCGTGGATCGTGATGCGGCGGATCAACACCGACCGCCCCCTGCGCAGCGCGTTTACGTCCACGGACGTCTATCTGATCTTCTACCTGCTCGTCGGCGCCGCCCTCTTGAGCCTGACCTCCCGCTTCTGGGACATCAACATCACAGGCTTCCGCGCGAGCATGCAGTATATCCTGATCTTCTTCCTCGTCACAAGGCTCTTGCGCGATGAGCGCGACCTGCGGCTGATGTACGATGTGATGGTTGTGCTGGCGTTTGCCTTCGCGCTCTACGGCATCTGGCAGTTCGTGATCGGCGTGGAGATCCCGGAGACGTGGCAGGATCGCGCGGAGACCGCCGTGCGCACCCGCGTGTTTTCGATCTTCGCCAACCCGAACATCATGGCGGCGTATATGCTGCTGTTCGCGCCGATGGCGATCGGCAGAGCCTACACCTGCAGGACGCCTGCGGCGCAGACCTTCTTCTGGTTCGCCGGCATCTGCATGTGCGTTGCCTGCCTGTTCACGATGACGCGCGCGGCGTGGATGGCGCTGGCGATCGCGGCGGTGCTGTTTGCGCTGATCGTCGACCGCAGGCTCTTTGCGCTGATGCTCCTTGCGGGGATCGCAGCTTGCTTCCTGCCCTTCGTGCGCAGCCGCATCGGCTACCTGTTTACCCCGCAGTTTCAGGAGTCCAACGCCAGAGCCGGGCGCGGCAAGCGCTGGGAGACGGCCTTCGGCTATCTGGATGAAACCTACGCCTGGGGGACCGGCCTCGGCTACGGCATGTTCGGCGGCGCGGTCGCGGCGCAGAATCCGATCAACCCCGACTACAATTATATGTACGTCGACAATTACTACGTGAAGATCCTGGTCGAAAACGGCATCGCCGGACTCGCCGCCTTCCTCACGAGCGCCCTCGGACTGCTCGTAAACGGCGTTCGGTCGGTCGCACGGTCGTCCCGGACGGGCGATAAGCCCCTGTGCGCGGGCATGTTCTGCGGACTTGTGGCCATTTTGATCCACAGCTTCTTTGAGAGCCTGTGGGAAGAGCCGTATATGATGGCGCTGTTCTTCGCCGTCGCCGGCATGCTGGTCTTCGCAGGCTTCCTGAAACGAGAGGAGAAAACGGTATGAAATGTGTGCTTTGCGGCAGAGAAAACCCCGACGACGCCCTTTACTGCGGCGGCTGCGGCTGGCCGCAGAAAAAGCAGAAGGGCGGACGCGGCTGGCTCGTCGCCGTCTTGGGTATCGTCGCGGTGCTGCTGATCGCGGCGGCGGTCTTCATCTTCTTCCGCCCCGCGCCGCCGGAGCCGGTCGAGCCGCTTGCTCCCTACGAGCTGGTGGCGCAGACCTTTGTGGAAACCTACTGGAACAACGACATGCCGACCATGGAAACGGTGGTGGAATACCACTACTTCAGCTATCTGGAGGACGAGCTGGACACCGGAAGACCGGTCGCCTGCGAGGCTGTGGCGGAGCGGTCCGTCCCCTGCGACGACGGCACCGTTCTGGACGTTGAAATGGCGCTCAGCTTCATGGGCGGCTACGACACCGTCACCGAGGCCTACGACGTCACGGTGCGCTATACGGCAGACGGGCAGCCCGGCAGCACCGACGTCACGGTCGGCAAAATCGGCGATCGCTGGGTCGTGGTGAAATACCGCCCGTTCTACGCGGATTAAGGGGGCGGAGAAGGATGATTTGCAAGCATTGCGGAAAAGAGATCGACGAGGGCCTGACCTTCTGCACCTTCTGTGGCGAGCCGCAGGAGGAAACGGCAAGACGCCCCGTCCCCGAGCAGAAAAATAAGAGCCTGCTGGCGCCCCTTCTGATCGTCCTTGCCTTCGCGGCGGCGGTGGCGGTCTGTATGTGGCTCTTCGTTTTCCGCGGGACGGAGGCGCAGGAGCCGGAACAGCCGACGCTCCCGCGCGTCACCGTGGATGAATCCGCCTACGAGACAATGGCAAGGGAGTTTGCGCAGGCGATCCTGCTGGGCGATTTCGACACCATCGGCGCGGACGTGCATCCGCAGATGAAGGAGAAGGTCGTCGCGCTGTTCAAAAATACGAACTTTCTCTTTGAAAGCTGCTCCATCCGGTCCGCCGAGGTGCGGAAGATCCGCCGGAACGAGGAGCGCATGTACGAGAGCGGCCTGTACGAGGACTACGGCATGGAGGCGGCGATCGACGACGCCTACGAGGTCGTGATCGCCTTCGAGGCGGTCTATCGCGGCAAGCCCTACAACGGCGAAATGACCGTGCTGGTCGCGGACATTGACGGCGGACGCTTCGTCGTGCAGTCAGCGCTGACGGATATGGACGTCGCCTTCTACGAGGACAACTACGACCGGGGCGACTACTATTTTGACACCCATTCGGAAGAATAAGGAGAAACACCATGGAGAACGAAACTCGGACGCCTGCTCCCGAACAACAGCCACAGCCGGTTCAGCAGCCGGTACAATCCCCGGTGCAGCCGCAGCCGGTTCAGCAGCCGCAGTATCCGCCGTATGCGCCGCAGCCGCAATATCCGCAGCAGCAATACGCCGGGCAGCCGCAGTATCGGCCGGCCTATCCTCCCTATGCACAGCCGCAGCCGGCGCAGCAGCAAAAAAAGACAGCCGCGTGGAAAATCGTCGTTCCCATCGTGGCGGGCGTTCTGGTGCTTGCGCTTCTGGCGGGCGTGTACTTCCTGTTCCTGCGCGCGACGCCGGTGGAGAGCCTGCGGCTGTATGAGGACTCGATCACCCTGCGGCCGGGCGACGTCTATGAGCTGTACTACACCTGCGAGCCTGCGGACGCGGACGCGTTCGCGGTCAGCTGGTCGTCCGGCGACCCGTCCGTCGCGACCGTGGAAAACGGCACGGTCACTGCCGTCGGCGTGGGCAAATGCCCCGTCACGGTGACGGCTGAGAACGGCGTCCGCGCCGTCTGCCATGTCGTGGTCGAGGAGGTGCCGCTGAACGGAGAGATTGTCGGCATGTGGCGCTTCAACGGCGCATTCATCGACGGCACGGCCTATAACGCCGACGAATCAGACGCCGCGCTGGTCGTTCATGCGAATCAGACCGGTACGCTGACCATCGACGGCAAGAGAATGACCTTCCAATGGCGCTTCCTCTGCCACGAGGACGGCATAGATCAGTATGAGATGCGGGTCGACGACGGAACGGTCTGCACGATCCTGTACTACGGCGATCTGACGATCTACGGCGACGAGGAAAACTCCATCAACTTCATCCGATAACATCACGGAGGCAAGGGCATGATTTGCAGGCAATGCGGCAGCGAATGCGCCGAGGGGTCGCTCTTTTGCGGCGTCTGCGGCGCTTCCCTGACGGACAAGGCTGCACCGGAGGCGACCGGCGCTGCAGAAAAACAGAAAAAGAGAATAAAGCTGTCGCTTCTGCAGTGGATCGCGATCGGTACGGCGCTGCTTGCCATCGGCATCGTCCTGTATCTGATCCTGCGCGGGACGCCCGCCGAGGAGATCCGCCTGACGCAGAACGAGCTGTCGGTCAAGATCGACACGACCTTCCGGCTCAACTATAAGCTGACGCCGGAGGATTCGGACGACGAGGTCAGTTGGTCGACCAGCGACGAGCGCGTGGCCACGGTGGAGGGCGGCGTTTTGACCGCCGTTTCCGAGGGCGACTGCGTCATCACCGCGCTGACGGACAGCGGCTGCAAGGATCTTTGCTACTTGCGCGTCCTGCCGCCCCTGCAGCCGCAGGAGAAGGAGGCGACCGGCTACCGCCGCCTCTACGCCTCCACGGTTGACGGCGCGGTGACCTACCATTACGGCACGGAGTACACCCTCGCGCTCTACAGCGATCTGACGGGCTTTCTGTACTGCCCGGACGGATCGTGGCAGCTGACGTGGTCATATGCCGGCATGAACGGCCTGCGCTACGTGTTCGACGGCGAGCTGTCGAGCGGCGAGAAGGTGACGATCACCTACGATGCCGACACCGGGCATTCCATGCACGGCGTCGTGACGCTGCTGCTCAACAACGGCACCCTGTGGACGTTCAAGTAATGCGCAATGCGCAATGCTCAATTATGCATATTCCCTCGTCCGTGTCATTGCGAGGTCGCGGTAGCGACCGTGGCAATCTGTCCCTGTCGACGCGGGACACTCTACCGTTATACGATACACGTGCCATACCTGTCACGGACAGATTCCCTTGCAGCCTTCGGCTGCGGGAATGACAGGATGGGAAAGCGCCTCCGTCTCTGTCATTGCCCGACTTGCTCGGGCAATCTGTGCCTCTCTGTGACCGAGCCGCAGCGGATGCGGCTCTCGGCGCGGTTGCCGCAGGCGCCGCCGTTGATCACCGGCAGCTTCGGATCGTGCAGCTCGGAATGCCGCTCCGGCTGCTTCGGCTTTTCTGTCATAAAAATCCCTCCCCAACGTAGTTTGTTCGTCCGGGCGCGGTTTATGTATCTGCGCAGTGCAGGTTGAAGCAATAAAATCCCTCCCGAACGCAGCTTGTTCGGGAGGGCGTTTTTATGTATTTTCCTAATACCGCAGGAAGCGCCGCAGGCGGGCTTCCGCGCGGTGCAGGGTGCGGCAGACCGTGGAGCGGCTCACGCCGCGCTCGGCGGCGATCTGCGCCTGCGTTTTGCCGCCGTAGTAGACAGCCAGCAGCACCTCTCGCTGCGCGCTTGTCAGCTCGTCGCGGATCACGCGCTCGATGCGCCGCAGCTGCGCCTGACGCGGCAGCCGGACGTCGGTATAATCAGAGGGTATATTTATCATTGCGCCAATAGCCCCTTTCGTAATAGTGTGCCGTCAGCTCCTTGAGCTCGCGGCACTGCGTCATGATCCCGGACAGGAGCGCGATCTCGTGCCGCAGGGATGCGCGGCGCTGCGGGTCTGACGCATCCTTCAGCTCCTTGCGCAGCAGGCGCAGCCTGTCACGCAGGAGAAGCGCCGCCTGACGGTAGCCCTCGGACAGCTCTGCCAGCCTCATACGATCACTTCCAGCGCAGTCCGAAAATAGTCGCGCGCGAAATCAAGCAGACAGTCGGGACAGATGCACAGCCCGTTCACACGATAGCAAACGTCGCCGGCAAGCAGCTCCTCGCCGCAAAGATCACACAGGCACACGGTTTCTGGTCTGGTCAACCGGATTCACCTCCCGTTGGGATTCAGCTTATCCAAGCGAGGAAAATCACGACCAAAAACCAATATTAAGGAGACGAAAAATGAAGCAATGCGAACATTAATGTAAAACTTAATTTCCAATTATTTCCAGTCCTACACGGAAAGTGTACTACACGAAGTGTGTAATGTCAAGTGTTTTTTTCCAAACGGCAAATACTTACAAAATGCGCGCGGCGCAAATGGTAGGGTAAAACTGCGAAAAGGAAGGGAGGGATGCACATGCTCGGCGCGAGGATCGCGCTGCTGCGGCGGCAGGCGGGGCTGTCGCAGCGGGCGCTGGCTGCTGCCCTGCAGGTCAGCCCGAGCGCGGTGGGAATGTATGAGCAGGAGCGGCGCGTCCCCTCTACCGCTCTTTTGGTCGAAATGGCGCGGCTGTTCGGCGTAACGACGGATTTTTTGCTGACGGGCAGCGCAGCGGCTGCCGACGCGCCGCGCTTGCTTGCGTTGACCGACCGGATCCGCAAACCCCTTCGTACACAGGACGGCAACCCGCTGTCCCGGACGGACGCGGCGCTCCTGCTCAACGCCGTTCTGACGGCGGGGGAGTTGACGGACGCCGAAAAATCGGCTATCATGGAGAAAACCGGGGGAGGGGAAACCATGACGGACGAGGAATTGATGCGTCAGGCGCTTGCGCTGGCGAAGGAGGCTGCGGCCGACGGGGAGGTACCGGTCGGCTGCGTGATCACGGACGGCGAGCGGATCGTCGGACGCGGCAGAAACCGCCGCGAGAAAGGCAAAAATGCCCTCTATCACGCGGAGCTGGAGGCGATCAACGAGGCCTGCTGCAGCTTAGGCGGCTGGCGGCTGTGGAGATGTACGATGTACGTCACGCTGGAGCCCTGCCCGATGTGCGCCGGGGCGATCATCAACGCGCGCATCGCGCGGCTGGTCTACGGCGCGCCGGACGCGAGAGCGGGCTCCTGCGGCACGCTGACCGACCTGTTCGCCCTGCCCTATAACCACCGCCCGGAGGTCACGCGCGGGGTTTTGGAGGAGGACTGCGCCGCCGTCCTGCAGGAATTCTTCCGCAAGCTGCGGGAAAACCCGCCTGTGAAGACGTGGAAAAAGCCGGAGGAACGAAACCGGGGGAATGGTTGACAATAATTATTTTATGTAAACCACAAATTCAAATTCCGCCTCCTTCTTCCTCCTGTGTCAGCACCCGTGGCTCCCGCACAGTGGGAGACTGCGCCGCCAAAGGCTCCCCTGCGCAAGGGGAGCTGGCTTTGCCGAAGGCGAAGCCTGAGGGGGTGTCAACGCCAAGTGCAAGCGCAATACGGCGAAGAGCGGCAACAATCCCTCCGTCACGGCTGACGCCGTGCCACCTCCCTCCCAGAGGGGACTGCGCCGCGCCGAAAGGCTCCCCTGTGCAAGGGGAGCTGGCTTTGCCGAAGGCAAAGACTGAGGGGTTGTCAACGTCAAGTGCAAGCGCAATACGGCGAAGAGCGGCAACAATCCCTCCGTCACGGCTGACGCCGTGCCACCTCCCTCCCAGAGTGGACTGCGCCGCGCCGAAAGGCTCCCCTGTGCAAGGGGAGCTGGCTTTGCCGAAGGCAAAGCCTGAGGGGTTGTCAACGTCAAGTGCAAGCGCAATACGGCGAAGAGCGGCAACAATTCCTCCGTCACGGCTGACGCCGTGCCACCTCCCTCCCAGTGGAAGGCTGCGCCGCCAAAGGCTCCCCTGTGCAAGGGGAGCTGGGTTTGCCTCCTCCCCCTCCAAGGGAAAGGCTTTCCCGTCCGTGTCATTGCGAGGCTGACGCAGTCAGCCGTGGCAATCTGTCCCTATCGACGCGGGACGAGTTGGAATGAATACTGAAGACTGAAAAATGAATAACCGTTCAAATGACGTGTCGCTGCGCGACGGATTTGATTTTTTTTCCCAATTCTGTGAATTGGAAAATACCACAATTATTCATTATTCCTTCTTAAGTTTTCAGTATTCATTATATTTCTCTGCTGCGTGCCATACCTGCAACGGACAGATTGCACCCGCAAGGGGTACGCCGCATCCGTAAGGCGGCAAGCCGCCAACGGCTGCGCAGCCACGGTTTGCTCCGCAAACCTCGCAATGACAAGGAACGGGGAATTATCTGAAAAAGGGGAGCCGCGTAGGGCGGCGTTTTTTATGTGGAAATTCCGGGAAGAATCGTATATAATATCGTATAAGCGACAGAAAGAAAGAGTGATACCATGAGAGCTTCCGGCATTCTGATGCATATTTCGTCCCTCCCGTCGCCCTACGGCATCGGCACGATGGGAGCGGGAGCCTACCGTTTTGCGGACTTCCTGCATGAGGCGGGACAGCGCTATTGGCAGATCCTGCCGCTCGGCCCGACCGGCCTCGGCGACAGCCCCTACCAGTCGTGCAGCACCCATGCGGGAAATCCGTATTTTATCGACCCCGACCTGCTGGTTGAGGACGGTCTTCTCCTGCCGCAGGAGGCGGCGGAGGTGGCAAACGCCGTGCGCGGCGAGCGCGTGGACTACGGCTTCCAGTATATGACGCGCCTTGACCTGCTCAAAAAGGCGTTCCGGCGCGGCCGGGACCGCTTCGCGCGGGAGATTGACGATTTCCGCGCGGCGCAGCCGTGGGTCGACGACTACGCGCTGTTCATGGCGGTCAAGCGCAGCCGCGACATGGCGTCGTGGGCGACGTGGCCGGAGGAGATCCGGCTGCGCAAGCCCGGCGCGGTGCAGACCTACGCGACCGCCCTTGCCGACGAGATCCATTTCTTCCGCTTCGTGCAGTTCCTGTTTTTCCGGCAGTGGAACGCGCTGCATGAGTATTGCGCGTCGCTGGGCATCGAGATCATCGGCGACCTGCCGATCTACGTCCCCTACGATTCTTGCGACGTGTGGACAAATCCCGAGCTGTTCCAGCTCGATGAAGAGGGAAGACCGACGGCGGTCGCGGGCGTTCCGCCCGATTGCTTCACCGAGGACGGGCAGCTCTGGGGCAACCCCCTCTACGACTGGGAGAAAATGCGCGCGGACGGCTTCCGTTGGTGGTGCGACCGCGTCCGTTCCGCAGCCGGGCTGTACGACGTGATCCGCATCGACCACTTCCGGGGTCTGGAGAGCTACTGGAGCGTTCCCTACGGCGACGAAACGGCGCGCAACGGCAAGTGGGTCAAGGGGCCGGACAAGGACTTTATCCGCACCCTGCAGCGGGAATTCCCCAATTTGAAGCTGATCGCCGAGGATCTGGGCTTCCTCACGCCGGAGGTCACGGAGCTGCTGGAGCTGTCCGGCTACCCGGGCATGAAGATTCTGGAATTTGCCTTCGATCCCCGCGAGCCGAGCGACTACCTGCCGCACCGCTACGTGCGCAACTGCATTTGCTACAGCGGCACGCACGATAACGAGACGCTGGTCAAGTGGTTCGAGGGGCAGGGGGAGGACGTGCTCTCTTACGCCTGCGAATACCTCGGCGTGACCGACCGGAAGGAGTTGATCTGGGCGATCCTGCGTGCCGGCATGGCGAGCATCGCGGACACCTTCATCGCGCAGCTGCAGGACTATCTAGAGCTTGGCGCCGAGGGGCGCATGAACGAGCCTGGCACGTTCGGCTTCCCCAACTGGACGTGGCGCGTCGATGAAACCGCCCTCACGCCGACGCTGGCAAAGAAAATCGCCCGCCTGACGAAGCTGTATGAACGGTAAAAATGAAACGAAAGCACTATAAAAAAAGGCATAATTCCGCGCCGCGGCTGACCAAGCTCGACAAGGCGATCTATAACGTAGCGATCGTGCTTTCCGGGGTCATTCTGCTTGCGCTGGTGCTGGCGCTGCTGTTCCTGCGCCGCAGCATCGCCTTTTCCGATCCTGCAACGGTCGCGCTTGCAGAAACATGGAAACTTTTGCTGCCGATTCCTCTGTTCCTGTTTCTGTTCTTGAGCAGCGTCATTTTCTTGATCGTGAAGAAGCAGGACAAGGTCGCCATTTTCGGCGACAAGAAGGCGAAATACGCCTGGGGCGAGGAACCGCTTTTCTCCAAAAACAGGCACCCGAAGACGGAGCGGCAGAAAAAGAAACGCCGCATCGTCCTGACCGCATGGCTTGTCGGGCTGGCGATCTGCCTGCTTCTGGCGGCACCGGGCGTCTTTTCCCGCACGACCTTGACGGAGGACTATCACCTGCATCATTACAATATGTTCAATGCGCAGGAGGAAGAAGCGCCGGAGCGCTTCGACGCCGTGGAGCTGAAGATCTTTCTTGCTTCTCATGGCCGATATTCCATTAGGTTTTATTGGACGTTTTCCGTCTCCGTCCGGACGGCGGAGAGCAACCAGACCTTCCGGTATGATGCGTATTCTACGCGCGGATTGGACGATATGCTCGACTGGGTGGAAGGCGTCGTCGACCGCGCCGAACGCTTCACGGTAAAGCGCGCAGAGCATGCGGAAGGCCTGTTCCGCGATCTATCTATGACGGACGAGCAGATCGCGCGCTTCAACGCCCTGCTCGCCCGCAGCGAGTAATGCAAGGTGCGTTGACAGGCGCAGGAGCGCTGGCGTTTACCATAATAAAATTATGTAAACCAGAACAATATAGCAAACGCTCCGTTGTCTTGCGGAATATCTCCCGTCCGCGTCATTGCAAGGTCATTTTTTGTGAGCCTGTCCCGTTCGTGTCATTGCCCGACTTGCTCGGGCAAGCCGTCCCTGTCGTCGTGGGACACTATAACGAATGACCTGCGCGAACGGCTCCCCTGTGTAAGGGGAGCTGGCACGGCGCAGCCGTGACTAAGGGGTTGTCAACGTCATAGATAAGCGCAATGCTGCGGGGTGGGGCAACAATCCCTCCGTCAAAACCTTCGGTTTTGCCACCTCCCTCAAGGTGAAATGCCCCGAAGGGGCAAGAGAGGGTGGTCTGGGCCACTACACGAGGGAGGCTTTGGCTCGACCGTAATACGAAAAACGTGCCATACCTTCCACGGACAGATTCCCTGCCTGCCTTTGGCAGGCGGGAATGACAGGGACGGAAGATTTCCTGAAGAACGGAGCCGCGTAGGGCGGCATGCCCGCATGCCGCCGCGAAAGACGGGAAACGCCCAGAATCGAAGCGTTATTGAAATACGTGCGCAGTTCCTGCGACCACCTCATCCGCCTCGCTGACGCTCGGCACCTGTCTCGCTGCGGCTCGGTCACCGCGCGGCTCTGACATGCCACCGGCATGTCATTCACTCCCGCGCGGACGCTTCGCTGCCTCAAGGGGAAGCCTTTGGCCGCGCAGCCACGGTTTGCTCCGCGCAATGACACGGACGGGAATTACCTGAAATCGCTGCCCTGCGCGCGCCTTTCTTCGGTGGAGTGTCTCGCATTGATAGAACGGCAGGGGCGCCGGACGGGCGCTCCTGCCGTTTTTTCTGTTTCTATATCTCGATCTCGCCGGTGAAGACGAGGCACGCTTCGCCGGTCAGGTCGATGCCGAGGGGCGTTTCTGGTATTATGTCAACCTCGAGCAGCCCGCCGTCGTTTTGGATTCTCGTTCCCTTCCCGCTGACAAGTCCGCGCAGGGTCAGCGCCGCTGCGGTCGCGCCGTTGCCGGTGCCGCAGGCAAGCGTGAAGTCCTCCACGCCGCGCTCGTAGGTCAGCAGGCGCAGAGCGTTCTCCCCCGTCAGCATGCAGAGGTTGATGTTCGCGCCGCGCGGGAACTCCGGCGCGTAACGCACCTTCCGCGCAAGCTGCCGCAGGCTCTCGCGATCCTGCGAAAGATCGGTCACGATCACCGCGTGCGGAATGCCCGGATCGCCAAGCTCCAGATAGTCGCAGGTCACGCCCGCCGCGACGGTTTGCAGGCGGACGTTCCGCGGCGGATTGAGCCGCACGCGGTAACGGTTATCGTCCACCCGTGTTCCGATCACGAGCCCGGCGGGCGTCTCGATGCGCTGCTCGTCGCCGGAAAGCCCGAAATCGTGGCAGAATTTACTGATGCACCGCGCGCCGTTGCCGCACATCTCGGCGGTCGAGCCGTCGTTGTTGTAAAACAGCATTTTACAGTCGCCGCCGCGCGTCGGACGCTCGACCAGCATCAGACCGTCCGCGCCGACTCCGAAATGCCGGTCGCATAGCCGCTTCGCCAGCTCCGGCGCGTTCGTCACCGTCTGTTCGCGGCAGTCCAGCAGGATAAAATCGTTCCCCGCGCCGCAGTATTTATAGAATCTCATAGGCTTCGCCTCCGTGTTGAGGTTAACATAATATTATTATGGTAAACGCGTGGCAGGTCTTCGGATACGCGGGTATCCGGACTCCCGACCGCCGCATCATTGCGATACCGGTGCGACACTGGACGCGGCAATCCGTGCGCTGCATCATGATATTTGCACAGTATCACGCGCTTCGCTCTCGTTTCTGTCATTCCCCGGCGCAGCGCGCCGAGGGAATCTGTCCGTGTCGACTTCGTACACTTTCCCGTAATACGGTGCAAGTACCATAACTGCAACGGACAGATTGCCACGGTCGCATACGCGACCTCGCAATGACACCGTTGATCGGACAATCCCGCATGCCGTGTCCCACATTCCGAATCCCGCATGCCGAATATTTGCTTGCATTATCAACACTGCTGGTTTACATAATTTTATTATGGTAAACTATCCGCTTCTATTTCCAGTGCTCCACCTTACCGAGGACGTATGCCTGCATCGCCTCGCGGTCGATGACATCGGTGTGGCGCACCGGCTTGGAGCGCAGGGTCGCCAGACCCTGCGGGACGGGTACGCCGGTCAGCGTGTGCAGGCGATCCATGATTTCAAATTCGTCGCCGCTCGCGTCGCCGCCGATCGCGGACAGCACCGCCGCCGGGAATTTATACGGCGAGGCGGTGGACAGGACGACCACGGGCGCGCCGCTCTCGTATCCCTCTGCGACCTTCCACGCGACCGCCGTGTGCGTATCCATGAGGTAGCCGTGCTCCTTCCAGACCCTGCCAATCGTCTCCTTCGTCTCTACGTCGTCGCAGCAGCCGCAGCCGAACTCACCGTGCAGCTTTTCCAGCATCGCATCGGAAACGGTGTAGGCGCCCTGCTCGTTGAGGTCGCGCATGTAGCCTGCGACCTCGTTCTCGTCCTCACACAGAAGATACAGAAGCCGCTCCAGATTGCTGGACACCAGAATATCCATTGACGGGGAGATCGTCTTATAGAACGGTCTGCGGCGGTCGTAAACGCCGGTGCGCAGGAAGTCCGTCAGCACGTCGTTGCGGTTGGAGGCGCAGACCAGCCTGCCGACCGGCAGCCCCATCCGCTTGGCAAGATACCCCGCCAGAATGTCGCCGAAGTTGCCCGTCGGCACGACGTAGTCCACTTGATCGCCCTCGTGAATGCGCCCGCTGCGCAGCAGGTTGGCATACGCCTTGAAATAGTAGACCACCTGCGGAGCAAGTCTGCCGATGTTGATGGAGTTGGCAGAGGACAGCCGCACACCGCTGCCCTCGGGCAGTCCGGCGGCGAAAATCCGCTTCACGCCGGTCTGCGTGTCGTCAAAATTGCCGCGCACCGCGCAGACGCAGACGTTTTCGCCCTCCTGCGTGACCATCTGCGCCTTCTGCACCTTGGAGACGCCCGCGTCGGGATAGAAGACGATGATCTTCGTCCCCGGCACGTCGCGGAAGCCTGCCAGCGCCGCTTTGCCGGTATCGCCGGAGGTTGCAGTGAGGATCAGGATCTCGTCCCTTACGCCCTCCTGCGCCCTTGCCGCCGTGATGAGCTGCGGAAGCATCGACAGGGCGACGTCCTTGAACGCGGAGGTCGGCCCACGGAACAGCTCCAGCACGTAGCGGCTGCCGACCTTGACCAGCGGCGTCAGCTCGTCCGTCTCGAATTTTCCTGTATAGGCGCGGCGCACCAGCGCCGGCATATCGTCGAAATCGGGAAGCAGCGCGCCGAGAATGGCCTCGGCCATGCCGAAGGCGTTCTGCTGCAGTGTGCCGCGCCAGTCGAAGGAGCCAAAGTCCTTCGTGATGAACAGGCCGCCGTCGTCGGCAAGGCCCTGCAGGACCGCTGCCGTGGAGCTTGCCGTGATTTTCGCGTTTCTCGTGCTCTGATAGTTCATAATAACCTCCGCGCGCCGGAAATCCGCGCATAAGATAAGAGTTTTTGCTGATTTTTGTGCTTGCGTTTTTCTTTTGTATATGATATACTGTTTTTCAAGAAAATGCAAGTGTTTTTCTACGGCGGACACTTGCCCTTGAAAGAAGGCGTTTTGAATGAGCAATCTCGGCAAAATGAGGATCGCGCTGCTGGGCCTCGGCACGGTCGGCTACGGCGTTTACGACTTTATCCGCCGCCGCAGCGACATGGAGGTCGCCTGCGCGATGAGTCTGGTCGTGCCGGACGGCGTGACCTGCCCGATCGTGAAGAACATCGAGGACATCTACGCTGACGAGACGATCGACACCGTGGTGGAGGTCATCGGCGGGCTGCACCCTGCCTACGAGTGGGTCAAGGGCGCGCTGCAGGCGGGCAAGAACGTCATCACCGCGAACAAGCTGCTGATTGCGAAGCACTACGCCGAGCTGGTCGGCCTTGCCAAGGAGAAGGGCGTCGCCCTGCGCTGCACGGCGGCGGCAGGCGGCGGCATCCCGTGGCTGACCAGTCTGAAGCGCTGCGCCGATCAGGAGCCGGTCATCCGCATCAGCGGCATCATGAACGGCACGACGAACTTCATTCTCGACACCATGCACCGCACCGGCGGCAGCTTCTCTGAAGCACTGGCCGAGGCGCAGCGTCTGGGCTACGCGGAGGCAGATCCCGCCGACGATCTCAACGGCGCGGACATCCGCCGCAAGCTCGTCATTTCCGCCAACATCGGCTACGGCTGTGTGCTGGACGAGGACGAGGTCGCCGTGGAGGGCATCGAGCATATCACCGACGCCGACGTCGCCGTGTTCCGCCGCATGGGCAGGGTGTGCAAGCTGATTGCCGCCTCGCGCAAGCTGGAGGGCGGCATCGCCGCCTACATCGAGCCTGCGCTCATGCTGCCGTCTACGCCGGAGTCCGCCATTCCGACGAACTACAACCTGATCTCCCTGACGGGCAAGCACATCGGCAAGCAGAGCTTCTACGGGCAGGGCGCAGGCCGCTATCCTACGGCATATAATGTCCTGCAGGACTGCGTCGACGTGCAAGGCGGCATTCGCGGCTTCTACACCGACCAGCTCGCGCCGGCGCACGTGGACAATTCCACCATCATCCGCCCCTACTACGTCCGCACCGACGGCGTGGATAAGTGGCTGCAGAGCCGGGTGGATAAGATCCTCGACTGCGGCATCATCACCAAGCCCGTCTCCGTGCCGGAGATCCACGGCTGGGCGAAGAACCGCAGAAAAACCGATCCCGATTGCTTCATCGCGTCGCTGCGGTAAATACAGAGCAAGGAGAATCCCATGTTGAAAGTTTTGAAATTCGGCGGCACCTCGATGGCGGACGCGCAGCAGTACCGGAAGGTACGCGACATCGTCCGCGCCGATCCCGAGCGCCGCGTGGTCGTCGTGTCAGCCGCAGGCAAGCGGTTTTCCGGCGACAATAAGATCACCGATCTGCTCTATCTGTGCCATGCGCATTTGCAGTACGGCGTATCGTTCGACAGCATTTTTGACACGATCCGCGACCGCTACCTCGCCATCCGTGACGAGCTGGGTCTGCAGACCGATCTGGAGCGCGAATTTGACGCGCTCAAGCAGAAGATGCAGACCGGCATTTCCCGCGAGGAGCTGGTCTCGCGCGGCGAGTACTTCTCGGCGCTTCTGATGGCGGAGTACTTGGGCTTCGATTTCATCGACGCGTCGCAGTGGCTCTTCTTCCGCTACGACGGCACGGTCGATCAGGAAAAGTCCTATCCGGCGCTGCGCGCCCTCGTCACCGAGAAGGGCGCGGTCATCCCCGGCTTCTACGGGCTCATGCCCGACGGCAAGGTGCGCACGCTGACGCGCGGCGGCTCGGACATCACGGGCGCGCTGGCGGCGGCGGCGCTGAACGCGAGCGTCTATGAAAACTGGACGGACGTCTCCGGCATTCTGATGGCGGACCCGCGCATCGTCGACAACCCGAAGACGATCGAGCGCGCTACCTACAGCGAGCTGCGGCAGCTTTCCTACAGCGGCGCGCAGGTGCTGCACGAAATGACGGTCTTCCCCGTCCGCGAGAAGAACATCCCGCTGAACATCCGCAACACCAACGACCCCGACCACCCCGGCACGCTGATCTCCGACGAGTTTGTCGATCAGAAAAACAACCAGCGCTTCATCACCGGCATCGCGGGCAAGAAGGACTTTTCCATCGTCACGATCTCCAAAAAGGGCATGGCGGGCGCGGTCGGTACGCTGCGCGCCATCGTGGAGATCTTCGAGGACAACACCGTGCCGATCTGCTACACGCCGACCGGCATCGACGTGATCTCCCTCGTCGTCCCGACCGAGAAGCTCACCCCGCATCTGTACACCGTCACCGACGAGCTGCGCTCGAAGGTCCACCCCGACAGCATCAAGGTCGCGGACAACATCGCGATCGTCGCCGCCGTCGGCAGAAAAATGGCGTACCGCGCCGGTACCTCCGGCAAGATCTTCGCCGCCCTCGGCGAGCAGGGCATCAACATCCGTATGATCTCGCAGGGTCCGGACGAGCTGAACATCCTCGTCGGCGTGGACGAAAAGGACTACGCCGCCACCATCCGTGTCCTCTATGACGCATTTGTAAAGTGAGGCAGAAGCATGAAAGAATATAAGGTTGCCATTCTCGGCGCGACCGGCGCCGTTGGCAGAGAAATGATGAAGATTCTGGCGGAGCGCAACTTCCCGGTCAAGGAGCTGCATCTGCTCGCCAGCGCCCGCAGCGCGGGCAAGATCCTCGAGTGGCAGGGCAAGCCCATCGCCATCGAGGAAGCCTGCGAGAGCGCCTTCGAGGGCATCGACATCGTCCTCGGCGCGGCGGAAAATGACATCGCGAAGAAATTCGCCCCCGCCATCGTCAAGGCGGGCGCGGTCTTCGTGGATAATTCCTCCGCCTTCCGCATGGACCCGGACGTGCCGCTGATCGTCCCGGAGATCAACCCCGAGGACGCGAAAAACCATCACGGCATCATCTCCAACCCGAACTGCTCGACGATCATCACCGTGACCGCGGTGAATGCGCTCAACGCGATTTCTCCCATCCGCACGATGATCGCCTCGACCTATCAGGCGGTGTCCGGCGCGGGCGCGGGAGGTCCCATTGAGCTTGCCGAGCAGATCGAGGCGCTGCGCCTCGGAAAGCCCGCCGAGCCGAAGGTCTTCTCCCACCAGATCGCCTATAATCTGATCCCGCAGATCGGCGGCGAGCAGTTCGAGGGCTACACCAGCGAGGAAATGAAGATGCAGAACGAAGGGCGCAAGATTATGCACCTGCCCGATCTCAAGGGCTCCTGCACCTGCGTCCGCGTGCCCGTCGTACGCAGCCATTCGATCTCCGTGCAGCTGCACTTCGACCGCCCGATTTCCGTGCAGGAAGCTCGGGAGGCGATCGCGAACGCCCCCGGCTGCCGCCTTGTGGACGATCTTAAGAAGAAGGAATACCCCATGCCGCTCGAGACGTCCGATCAGGACATCGTCTTCGTCGGCAGGATTCGTCGCGATCTGACCGACGAGAACGGTCTGTGCCTGTGGTGCTGCGGCGATCAGGTGCGCAAGGGCGCGGCGACCAACGCCGTCCAGATCGCCGAGCTGCTGATTGAAAAGAAGTGAATTGCGCTACAAGCCGACTTGCATACAAAACGCGAGACTGTGTCATGCAGTCTCGCGTTTTTATGCGCGCCCCTACGGAGCCTGCCGTACCTCGGCGAAGGGGCGACCATCGGTCGCCCGCTTCAACGGTACACGTGCCATACCTGCAAGGGACAGATTGCCCGAGCAAGTCAGGCAATGACAGGCTGGGAGGAATATGAAAAACAGGCGCGCTCCCGACGGGAGCGCGCTCTGTCTTATGATAAGCTGTGGATCGTTCTGCCTATTACCCATTGAGAATTGCGCATTGTGCACTGCTTACGGCTCGAAGGTGTCCTCCGGCAGGATCAGGGTCTCCTGCAGCGGTTCCGATTCCTGCTGCGCGGTCTCTTCCGCCGCCATCATCGAGACAATGTCGAACACGCGCATGCGCGTGTAGTCGAACGTGATCGGCCAGCGCGAGCAGATCTCTTCAATCTTTTCGCTGACGGACGCCTCCTGCATGTCCGTGCGGACGTGGTCGACCCAGCCCCGGTTCTCCGTCTGGCCGACGAAGAACATAATGTGGTAGCCGTAGCTCGTCTTGACGATGCCGGTATCGCCGTAGGCGCGGGCAGGATCAAACGACCAGCTCGTGAACTCTGCGACCATCGTGGCGGTGTCGAAGTCCTCATACAGACCGCCCTCGGTGTTGGAGCCGGGGTCGGCGGACTTTTCGTTCGCCAGAGCGGCGAAGTTATCCTCGGTGGGATCCTGCTGCCATTCGGCGTAGACCGCGTTTGCAGTCTCTTCTGCGGCGGCCCACGCTTCCTCGGAGTAGTCGCCGGTCTCCGGATCCTTCTCGCCCTCCGGGGTGATC
The DNA here is from genome assembly GCA_017405865.1 of Oscillospiraceae bacterium. Classification (GTDB taxonomy): domain Bacteria; phylum Bacillota; class Clostridia; order Oscillospirales; family Oscillospiraceae; genus JAZOXB01. The sequence goes on from JAFQZN010000052.1 coordinate 25,637, forward strand.
AGGATGTGCCGGACGCTGACGTTGTTGACCTTCTCGACACGTTCGGCGGCATAATCCTCGGCATGCGCGTCGTAGTAGGCGCTCAAGGTCGCCTCATCGGCGTTCTCGGCCTCCTCTGCCGCCAGATCGTACAGATGGGTGTAGTAGGCGTTGCCGGTGATGTAGACCGTCACATAGTCGTAGTAGTCCTGCAGGTCGACGCCCGGGCCGAAGGTGTTCTGCATATACTCCAGCGCGCTGTCAAAGCCCGCGCTGGCCGCGCCGGTCGCGATGCTGCCGTTGGGATCGAGGATGTCGTCCAGCGTCGCCCGGGCTTCGTCGCTGATAGCAAAACCGGTCGCATTCGCCTCGCGATAGAGCGCGTACTGCTGGGCAAAGCCCTTGGTCGCGTCCTCAAGGAAGTACTGCTCCCAGGTGCGATCCTCGGCCATGGAGGTCTGCTCTGCCAGCGGAGTATAGGCGTCCAGCCCGAAGTAGGAGGCGTAGCTGCCGTAGCTGTTCATAAAGTTGAAGAATTCCAGCCAGTAGACAAACTGCAGAATGCTGTTGGTCATGGCAGGGCTGCCGTCTGCGTCGAGCGCGATGACGGAGGCCATGTTCCTGTCGTGGGGCGAGGCCTCGAGGACGGCGTAGTTATTCAACGCGGTCACATCGGTGTCGCCGTTGAACGGGGCTTCAGGCGCTTCGGTGGGGGCTTCGGTCGCTTCTGTTGGCGCCGGTTCGCTGCTGCCGCAGGCGGTCAGCAGGCCGAGCAGCATGGCTGCCGCAAGCAGGAGCGCAGTGAGTTTTCTGAAGTTCATGGGTATCTCCTTTTTCCGTTTGGTTTCACTATCATAGCATATCCGTGTGGGGATTTCAACGGTCAATTCGTCCCGGTCACGTTGACGAAGGTGTGATTGTCGGCGGTCACGGTGAAGACCATGGAGGTCTCTGCCGTGTCGGCGGGCGTTTCGCCGCCAGGCGCGTCAGGCTGATCGCCGGAGGGGGGATTCGGCTGCTGACCGCCGGAGGGAGGCTCGGGGCGGTCGTCGGGCGCGGAGGGAGCGTCAGAGGGCGTGGGCGTGACCGGCTCGAACGTCTCCGGGGGCAGCTCAATGCCGATCATGGGCAGCTCATTATCGTCGGGCGGCACCTGACTGCCGGGGTTCTGTCCGCCGGGCTGCGGGGCTGCGGGCGGCGTGGCTCCGGAGCCTTCGCCCTGCGGAACCTCGGGCGGCCTGCCGTCGGTCGGGTCGGGGATCGTTCCGCTGCCGGGCGCGCCGGGCGTCGGCGGCTGGATGGGACCGAGATTGCCGCCCTTGCCGCCGTGCATCTGGATCGTCCCGTCCACGGTCAGCTTGTACGGAACGTCAAGCTGCAGCGCGGGAACGGAGAGCACCAGCGTGGAGAAGTCTCGCTTTGCGATGAAGCCGAAGACCTCCGTCTCGCCGTCGAGAATCGGCGTCGACAGGGTGAGAACCGCGCCCTTTTGCACGGCTTCCGCGAAGGTCAGGTCCATCAAGACCTGCTTGGAGTCGTAGGAGATCTCGTCGTTGCGCGAGCCGGTGGCGATCACGGTGCCGCCGTTGAGGTAGATGCCGAGGTCGGCGTCGATGCCGCCGTCGCCGCTGCGCGGATTGGCGCTGGCATAGAGCTCGCCGCCGTTGACGACGATCGCGCCGTTGGAGTCGATGCCGTCGCCCTCGCTGCCGTTGCCGCCGGAGATGTTGAGATTGCCGCCGTTGATCGTGGTGACGGAGATGCCGTCCTCATTGGTGTTGATCCCGTCGTCCTGCGAGAAGATGTTGATCTCGCCGCTGTCGATCTGCAGGTGCATCTCGGAATTCAGACCCTCGTTGTCGGCGGTGATATTGAGGACGCCGTCGCCCCAGATGCGCAGGGACTGTCTGGAATAGAACGCGCCGTCGAACTTATAGAGCTTGTCGGTCGTGCCCTCCTTGTAGATCTTCGCCACGTGCGAGCCGTTGACGCTGCTCTCGTTATGCAGGACGACGACCGCGCCCGCATTCGCCAGATCGGGCGTGAGGGTGAAGGTTTCCTTGTCTGCGCATTCGTAGACGCGGTAGAACAGGATCGCCGGCGCAACGGAGCAGTTGATCTCCGCGCCGTCCAAGAGGAGGGTGACGCGGGCGTTCTCATCGTGCATCGCGTTCTCGCCGAGGTCGATGAACAGCTGCCCGTCCAGCTCGCCCGTGACGTGATACGTTCCCGGCGCAGTGATATGCACGACGGTCTGCGCGGCGGCTTCCTCGGCCATATGCGCGTCGGAGGCTTCTCCCTCGCCGTAAGCGGCGTCGTGTCCCGCCTCATAATAGATAATATCGTTCGCGGCGTAGACGGCGTCGCTGGCGCAGTCGATGCCGCTGCCGGTGAGCGTCAGGTTGATGACGTCGCCGTCCGGCGCTTGCGTTGCTTCCGTGGACGCAGCGGCGGGGTCGGTCGGCTCGGCCTTTATGCAGGCGGCAAGGGAAACGAGCAGCGCCGCCGCAAGAAGCATCGTGAGCATGGTGCGGAATTTCATAAAAAGACCTCCTTGATTTTGGGATCGGTGCTTGTATTTTATTGCATAATTACAAACATAAGATGTTGTAATTGTAAAGAAACTGTGTTGACTTTCCCGGAAAAAGACGGTATCGTTAAGATGATCACGGGTATATGACGCCGCGAGCGTGCCTTCGGTTCCCGACGGAACGGTTCGGCGAGAAAGCAGGAGGAAAACGATGATACAGCATATTGTGATGTGGAAATTCCGCGAGGGTACACAGGCGCAGGCGGAAGAATTTTTGACGGGACTGGCTGCGCTGGAGGGGAAAATCGACTGCATCCGCGCCATGTCCGTGCGCAGAAGCGCGGTCGAGGGAAGCGCCTACGACGCGGTGCTGATCGCACAATTCGACAGCCTCGCGGACGTGGAACGCTACAAGAACGACCCGCGCCATCTGGCAGTCGCGGCGATCTGCAAGGAGATCCGCACGGAGCGCTGCGCGATCGACGTGGAAAAATGAAGCAGTGGTGCGTCTATATCCTGCGCTGCGGCGACGGCACGCTCTATACCGGCATGACGGACGATTTTCCGCGCCGCCTGGAGCAGCACCGCGCGGGCAGGGGCGCGAAATACACGCGCGGCAGAGCGCCGCTGGAGCCGGTCTACCGGGAAAGCTGCGCGAGCAAGCCGGAGGCATTGAAGCGGGAGTACGCGATCAAGCGGCTCACCCGAGAGAAAAAGCTGGCGCTGATCGCACAGCAACAGTATATCACGGGTGAGGACGCTTGACAAACTCTTTTTCTGCGTTTATACTGAATGTAACCGCATAACGACCTTCTTCGGGGTGTCGGATGCTTCCGGCTGAGATTGGGCGAACAGACGCCCTGACCCGCGAACCTGAAACGGATCATGCCGTCGTAGGGAAAGATGGGAAAGAAATTTCCGCAGTGCTTTCCGGGGACGGTCAGCCATGCGGAAACTTTTTTGGAGGGAAATCCTATGTCTAACGATCGCAAACTCCTTCGCGCGCTGTGCGAATGCGCGGTATTCGCCGCGCTGGCGCTCGCCCTGAGCTATCTGAAAATCCCCATCGGCATCGGCTTCGGCGGCTTCGGCGGCTCGGTCGATCTGGTCATGATCCCGCTGATCCTCTGCGCCATCCGCTGGGGCGTCGGCTGGGGCATGGGCGTCGGACTGGTCTTCGGCACGGCAAAGTTCTTCCTCGCCGGCGGCGTGGCGGTCAACTGGCAGTCCATGCTGCTCGACTACAGCGTTGCGTATATGATGGTCGGGCTGGCTGGCATGCTTTACCGCAAGTCCAAGACGGCGTGGCTCGCCGCGCTGATCGGCTGCTTCGGCAGATTTTTGGTCCACTATGTCAGCGGCGTCACGATCTACGCCGAGTACGTCGAGGACATCTTCGGGCTGGAGATGACCAGTCCGTGGATCTACAGCCTGCTGTATAACGGCTCTTACATGCTCCCGAACACGATCCTTGCGGTGCTGGTCTGCCTGCTGCTGTCGAAGCCGCTGGGCAAGTATCTCCGCGCGGAGGATCTGCGGAAATAGCCTTTACACCGCCCGCAAAATGGTGTAGAATGAAGAGAGAAACGTGCGAAAGGAGGCAGGCGGATGAATTGCATACGATGCGGCAAAACGATCCCGGACAACACGCTGTTCTGTGAAGACTGCGAAAAGACCGTCAGCGAGCCGCTGCAGGAGTCTGCCTACCTGAACACGCAGATCCTGCTTCCGGTGCGCAAGGCGCAGCAGCCCCGCCCCGCGCAGACCAAGCCCGTCCGCAAGGCCGAGCGCAAGGGCGAGGAGGAAACGCCCCGCCGCAGAGGCACGATCGCGTTTCTGACCGTGGTATGCCTGCTGCTGCTTGCCGGCGCGCTCTTCGTCGGGACACTCTACCTCGGCGCGAAAAGCGACGCTGCCTCGCTGGAGGAGCGGGTCGCCGCGCTGGAAAAGGACAATTCCAAGCTGCAGCGGGCGGTGGACTTCGCCGATGCGCACGCGGCGTTCGTGCCGAACGACGGCTCGGGCTACTACCACACCGGCGACTGCATCTATTTTGACAAGAGCAGCTTTATGGTCTACAACGTGAACACGGCAAAGGCAAGAGGCTATGAGCCGTGTCCCTACTGCCATCCGGCGGAATAGGAGGAATCCGTATGAAAATCAAATGGTTGATCCCCGCGCTCCTCGTGCTTGCGCTGACGCTCTGCGCCTGCGGCTCGAGCGGCGGCACGGACGAAACGATCCCCACCGAGGCGCCGGAGGGCAGCAGTCAGCAGACGCTGTTTTCCAACGAATCCTGCGCGATGACGCTGGAAAGCGTCGGAAGGAACGCCGGCGGCGACTACTGCTGGACGGTCAGCATTGAGAACAAGACCGGCAGCGAGCTGGTGTTCTCCGTGGATCAGGTCTACGTCAACGAATTTGAGGCAGACCCCTACTGGGCGGTGTACGCGCCCGCGCTGCAGACGACGACTTCCGAAATTTCGTGGTTTGCCTCCACGCTGAACGCCTGCGGCATCCGGAGCGTCGACCGCGTGGATTTCACGCTGTCGGTCTATCCGACGGGCAGCGCGGCGAACATGCTCGCGCAGGATAAGATCACGGTCTATCCCAACGGCGAGGACGCATATCAGCCCGCAGCCTATGAGGCGGGCGCAAGCGACGCGCTGCTTTTGGACGCGCCGGAGGTTCTGTTCGTTGCAACGGGCTGCGACCCGGACGGCGCGTGGGGCTATAACCTCAACGTCTATCTGGAAAACCGCACCGAGGCGTCGCAGGACTACACCGTGAAGAACGTCAAGGTCAACGGGCAGCTGCTCGATCCGTACTGGTTCCGCACCCTCGACGCGGGCAAGAAGAGCTACACCTATATCAACTGGTACACGGACGAGTTGGAGCACATGGAGATCTACGAGGTTTCGCGGATCGAATTCGACCTGCTCGTGACCGACACACTCACACAGGCGAAGGTGCTGGAGCAGCACTGCGTCGTAGAGCCGTAGGCGGGCGCAGTGAAGTTTTGCTCCGCAAAGTGAAGTTGTCCTGCGGACAGTGAAAAACAGGGAACGCTATCAAACGAAAGCGTTCCCTGTTTTTGCAATTCATTCTTTCCGTCCCTTCGGGCGACCGCCGGTGGTGATGCCGAATTTTTTGCGGACGGCTTCCAGCTCGGTCAGCTGTTCCTCCGTCAGCAGGCGCACCTCGCCGAGCGCGCGCATGTGCTCATACATGATGATCGTATGCTCCAGGCATTCCGTGCGAAACAGCGCCTGCTCTACGTCCGCGCCCCAGGTGACCGCGCCGTGGTGCTCCAAAAAGCAGCCGTTGTATTCTTTGCAGTATTTGGCGGCATTTTCAGCGAGCAGCGGCGAGCCGGTCACGGCATAGGGCGCGCAGGGGATCACGCCGAGCTGCACGGCAGTTTCCAGAGAGATGGCGATGTCGAAATCCCTGCCCTGCGTTGCAAACGCGGTGGCGGCGGGGGAGTGCGCGTGGACGACGCCGCCGATGTCGGGATTTTCCCGATAGATCGCAAGGTGCATGGCGATCTCGCTGGAGACGCGCCACGTTCCCTCGATCACCGCGCCGTCGGGCGCAAGATGCACGAGCATATCCCCAGTCATAAAGCCCTTGGACACGCCCGTGGGCGTCGCCCAAACGGTGCCGTCTTCCATGCGGGCGGAGATGTTGCCGTCGTTGGCGGCGACGAAGGCGCGCTGATAGAGCCGGCGTCCTGCCTCTAAAATGGCCTCCTTCGCCTCAAGGGCGGAGCGGTATCTCATACGTTCATCGCCTCCGGGAACAGTTTGCGGAAATTCTCCTCAAAGGGGGCGCGGACGATGCCGCGCTCGGTCACGATGCCCGCAAGCAGGCTGTGGTCGGTCACGTCGAAGGCGGGATTATAGCATTCGACCTCCGGCAGCGCCATGGACTTGGCATAGTGCAGGGTCTTGATCTCCTCGGGATCGCGCAGCTCGATGGGGATGTGATCTCCGTCGGGGCAGGAAAAGTCGATCGTGGTCGAAGGACCGAGGGAATAGACCGGGATGCCGTAGTAGTTGGCAAGCACGGCAAGACCCGACGAGCCGATCTTGTTGGCGACGTCGCCGTTGCGGGCAATGCGGTCGCAGCCGAAGAAGACCGCCTGCACCTTGCCCTGCTTCATGACGATGGACGCCATGTTGTCGCAGATCAGCGTGCAGGGAACGCCCGCCTTGGTCAGCTCGTAGCTCGTCAGACGCGCGCCCTGCAGGAGGGGCCTCGTCTCATCGACCCAGACGTGGATGTTCATGCCCTGCTCCTTGGCAAGGTAGAACGGTCCCTGCGCCGTGCCGTAGCGGGAGGTGGCGAGGGGACCTGCGTTGCAGTGGGTGATGACGCCGTCGCCGTCGTGCAGCAGAGATAGCCCGTACTCGGAGATCTTGCGGCACATCGCCATGTCCTCCTCATGGATCGCCTTCGCCTCTCGGATCAGCGCGGCGAGCAGGGCGTCTCTCGGTGCGTCCTTATGCGCCAGAACCACGCCGTCCATGCGCCGGAGCATACAGCCGAGGTTGACCGCCGTGGGACGCGAGGAGTTGAGGTAGTCCGACAGGCGGGTATATTCTTTGTAAAAACCGTCGAAATCCGCCGCTGCGATGCCCTTGGACAAGACCGCCATTGCGTAGGCGGCGAAGATGCCGATGCACGGCGCGCCGCGCACACGCAGCTTATAGATCGCTTCCCACATTTCCTCTGCGGTCGTCAGCGTCAGATACTTCGTCTCATTGGGCAGAAGCGTCTGATCGAGGACGACGATGCTGTTTTCGTCGACCCCCAGACGGACGTTGACCGCGTGGGTCACGGATTGAACGCTCATATCTTACAGCGCCTTGCCGATGGCGGTGATGCTCTCCTTGACGAGCTGACGGAAGTAGGGCGCGACACGGTTGGCAGTCTCGGCGACCTCCTTGTGATCCAGCGGCACGGGGGAGATGCCTGCGGCGAGGTTCGTGATGCAGGAGATGCCGCAAACGCGCATGCCGGCGTGGTTGGCTGCCGCCGCCTCGCAGGCGGTGGACATGCCGACGCTGTCAGCGCCCAGCAGCGCTGCCATGCGGATCTCGGCGGGCGTTTCGTAGGTCGGGCCGGTGAACTGGAGGTACACGCCTTCGCGCACGCCGATGTTCAGGCGGGCGGCGGTGTCGCGGATGATATTGCACAGCTCCGGATCGTAGCAATGGCTCATATCCGGGAAGCGCGGGCCGAATTCGTCGATGTTCGGACCGATCAGCGGGTTCGGGAAGAAGCTCATGATGTGGTCGCGGATGATCATGAAGTCGCCGACGTTGAAGTATTTGTTGACGCCGCCGGCGGCGTTCGTCAGGAAGAGCACCTTCGCGCCCATGAGCCGCATCAGACGGGTGGGGAGCAGGACGTCCTCGATGGGATAGCCCTCGTAGTAGTGGACGCGGCCCTGCATGATGACGACCTTGACGTCGTTGATATAGCCGAAGACGAAGCGTCCCTTGTGGCCTGCGACGGTGGAGACGGGGAAGCCTTCGATGTCGTGGTAGTCCACGGTGGCAACCGCGTCGATCTCATCGGCAAGTGCGCCGAGGCCGGAGCCGAGGATCAGGGCGACGTCGGGGACAAAGTCGGTTTTTTCGCGTACGCACGCGAGGCAGCGCTGTAATTTCTCGTAGGGTGTCATGTTGAAATTCCTCCTGTATTGAAAAATTATTTTGTGCTCTGTTTTAATTTATCCAGCGCGGCGGAGAATTCCTCCGGCAGCGCACAGGAAACGGTGATCTCCTCGCCGGTGCGAGGATGCACGAAGGTCAGCTCATTCGCGTGAAGACATTGCGAGGTCAAGCCCAGCTCCGGCTTTTTCACGCCGTAGAGCGGGTCGCCCGCGATGGGATGGTTGATATATGCCATGTGGACGCGGATCTGGTGCGTCCTGCCCGTTTCAAGGCGGCAGCGGAGGTGGGTGTACTGCCCGTAGCGCGCGATGACCTCCCAGTGCGTCACGGCGTCGCGGCTGTTTTTCTCCGTGACCGCCATGCGCTTGCGATCTGTCGGACAGCGCCCGATCGGCGCGTTGACCGTCCCGGCGTCCTCCTTGAAGCCGCCGCGCACGATGCATTCATAGGTGCGCCGCAAGGTGTGATCCTGCAGCTGCGCGGCAAGCGCCTGATGCGCAAAGTCGTTCTTCGCCACGATCAGAAGACCGCTCGTGTCCATGTCGATGCGGTGGACAATGCCGGGGCGCTTCTCGCCGTTGATGCCGGAGAGCGTGTCCCCGCAGTGGTGGAGCAGGGCGTTGACGAGGGTGCCGTCCTCATGCCCTGCGGCGGGGTGGACGACAAGCCCCTTGGGCTTGTTGACGACCAGAACGTCGCCGTCCTCATAGACGACCTCCAGCGGGAGGTCCTGCGCCTCGACGGCAATCTCCCTGACCTCCGGCAGCGTCACATCGTATGCCCTGCCTGCCTCGGTCTTTTCATTTTTCCGCACGGGCGCGCCTGCGCAGGTGATCGCGCCCTGCTCCAAAAGCCGCTGCACGGCGCTGCGCGTCAATTCCGGCAGCATCCGCGCAAGGAACACGTCCACGCGCTCGCCGCTTTCTTGTGCAATAACCTGCATATCCACGCCTCCCAATTCTTAAGTATAGCACGGTTTGGGCTTCCAGTCAAAGGAAATTCCGCGAATCTTCGACATTTTGCCGAAAAAATACGGCGGACGCGTTTTGCCGCCTGTGCATTTTGACGTGAAACGCGACCGCCTCATCCGCCTCGCTTCACGCGCCACCTTACTATAGGGCAAGGCTTTCCCATCCGTGTCATTGCGAGGCTGACGCAGTCAGCCGTGGCCATCTGTGCCTGTCGACACGGAACACTTTACCGTTATACGATACACGTGCCATACCTGTCACGGACAGATTCCCTGCCTGCCTTTGGCAGGCGGGAATGACAGGGACGGGAGTTTTCCTGAAGACCGGAGCCGCGTAGGGCGGCATGCCCACATGCCGCCGCGAATAGCGAACCATGCAGCAAACGGATCGCCACGGCTGCTGCGCTGCTGCCATGGCGATCCGTCGATGCGATCGTTTGGATTATTCCTCCGGGGGCGTCTGCTCCTCCGGGGACTCCTTCTGCTTGATCTCGCGGTCGAAGAAGAGAATATAGATCATCAGCGCGAAGCAGCCGACGGTGATGAAGCAGTCGGCGACGTTGAAGACGGGGAACTTGACGAAATCGAATTCGATCATGTCCGTGACCTTGCCGTAGGCGATGCGGTCGATCATGTTGCCGATGCCGCCGCCTGCGATCATGGCGAGGCAGACCCACTCAAACTTTTTCGTCAGCCACTTGCGCCAGATCAGCACGGCGAGCACGGCGAGAAACAGCACCATGACGACGACGAACAGCCACGTCTGCCCCTGCAGGATGCCCCAGATCGCGCCGGAATTCTCCGTGTGCGTGATGTGGAAGATGCCGAGGACGCTGTCAAGATCCTCGTGCAGCGGGACGTGCGCGACGGTCAGCGCCTTCGTCCACTGATCAAGACCGACGATCGCTGCGACGATCGCCGCTAAAATACCATAAAACATCAAATCACCTGAAATTTCTTACTCTGCGCAACCGCCAGCTGATCGCAGCGGTTGTTTTTTTCGTTTTCGGCGTGACCCTTGACCCAGTGCCACGCAACCGTGTGCGTTTCCAGAAGCGGCAGCAGCCGCTCCCACAGATCGACGTTCAGCGCGGGCTTTTTGTCCGCCTTGCGCCAGCCGTTCGCGCGCCAGCCGTAGACCCAGCGCTTGTCGACCGCGTCGAAGACGTACTTGGAGTCGGTGAAGAGGTCGACCTCGCACGGCTCCTTGAGCGCCTGCAGGGCGAAGATCACGCCCGACAGCTCCATGCGGTTGTTGGTCGTCTCCTTTTCGCCGCCGGACAGCTCCTTTTCATGCCCGTTCCACTCTAAAATCGCGCCCCAGCCGCCCGGTCCGGGGTTGCCGGAGCAGGCGCCGTCGGTGTAGATCGTCACGTGCTTCATTCGTCCATCTTCAGAACCGCCATGAACGCCTCCGACGGGACGGAAACCGTGCCGAAGGTGCGCATGCGCTTCTTGCCTTCCTTCTGCTTTTCCAGCAGCTTCTTCTTGCGCGTGATGTCGCCGCCGTAGCACTTTGCGAGCACGTCCTTGCGCAGCGCCTTGATCGTCTCGCGGGCGATGATCTTGCCGCCGATCGCCGCCTGCACGGGGATTTCAAACATCTGGCGCGGAATGTTCTCCTTGAGCTTCTCGCAGATCTTCCGCGCCCGCGCGTAGGCGTTGTCGGCAAAGAGAATGAAGGACAGGGCGTCCACGATCTCGCCGTTGAGCAGGATGTCGAGCTTGACGAGCTTGCTTTCGCGGTAGCCGTCCATTTCGTAATCCAGAGAGCCGTAGCCGCGCGTGCGGGACTTGAGCGCGTCGAAGAAGTCGTAGATGATCTCGTTGAGCGGCATGAAATAGCGCAGCTCCACGCGGCTTTCGTCGAGATAGGTCATGTCGCGGTACTCGCCGCGCCGCTGCTGGCACAGCTCCATGATGTTGCCCACGTACTCCGGCGGCGTGATGATGCTCGCGCGCACGAACGGCTCCTCGCAGCTCTGAATGTCCGCCGGATCGGGGTAGTTGAGGGGGGTATAGATCTCCACGACCTCGCCGTTCGTCTTCGTCACGCGGTAGACGACGTTCGGCGCGGTGGTGATGAGGTCGAGGTTGTATTCGCGCTCGAGGCGCTCCATGATGATCTCCATGTGCAGAAGCCCGAGGAAGCCGCAGCGGAAGCCGAAACCGAGGGCGATCGAGTTTTCCTGCGTGTAGGACATCGAGGCGTCGTTGAGCTTCAGCTTTTCCAAAGCGTCGCGCAGGTCGCCGTACTTGCTGCCGTCGGCGGGATAGACGCCGGAATAGACCATCGGCTGCACCGCCTTGTAGCCGGGAAGAGGCGCGTCGCACGGACGCTCCGCGCCCGTCACGGTGTCGCCCACGCGGGTGTCGGCAACGGTCTTGATCGAAGCGGTCAGATAGCCGACCTCGCCCGCGCCCAGCTCGTCCACGGGATTCATGCCGCGCGGCGAGAGAGTGCCGACCTCCACGACCTTGTACTGCGCGCCGGTCGCCATCATTTTTACGTCCATGCCCGGACGCAGCACACCGTTCTTGATGCGGAGATAGACGATGACGCCGCGGTAGGAGTCGTACTGGCTGTCAAAGATCAGCGCCTGCAGGGGCGCGGAGCGGTCGCCGTCCGGCGCGGGAACGCCCGCGACCACCGCCTCTAAAACGGAGCGGATGTTGACGCCGTTTTTCGCGGAGATCTCCGGCGCGTCGAGGGCGGGGATGCCGATGACGTCCTCGATCTCATGCTTGACCTCCAAGGGTCTTGCGGCGGGCAGGTCGATCTTGTTGACGACCGGCACGACCTCCAGCCCCGCGTCGACGGCGAGGTAGGTATTGGCAAGGGTCTGCGCCTCAATACCCTGCGAAGCGTCCACGACCAGCACCGCGCCCTCGCAGGCGGCGAGGGAACGCGAGACTTCGTAGTTGAAGTCCACGTGACCCGGGGTGTCGATCAGGTTGAGGACGTATTTTTCACCGTCGTCTGCGGTGTAGTCGAGCTTGACGGCGCGCGCCTTGATGGTGATGCCGCGCTCGCGCTCGAGCTCCATGGAGTCGAGAATCTGATCCTCCATGTCGCGCTTGTCGACGGTGTTGCACTCCTCGAGCAGGCGGTCTGCCAGCGTGGACTAGCCGTGGTCGATGTGCGCGATGATGGAGAAGTTGCGGATGTGTTTCAGATCGGTCATAGCAGATACCTTTGATTTACAGTCGAATTACAGGGCAGAATTGTCCTTATATCATATAGTAGAATCATTATATCATATATTTCTCCGCTTGCAAAGGAAAAAATCAGCACAATGCTCAATGCGCAATGCTCAATTATGAGCGATCTACCGTTCTATGTCATTGCAAGCCGCAAAGCGGCGTGGCGGCTCTGCTGTACAGAAAAAGCGCAGGAAAAAGGTTACAAAATATTCACAAAAATATTTTAGCAAACTATTGACAAAAGTGCTAACGGGGTGTATCATTGCATTAGCACTCGGGGACAATGAGTGCTAATGCAGAAAGGAGGGAACTCCATGGAGATGTCCGAGCGCAAACAGAAGATTCTCAAGGCGATCGTGGACTTATACATCCGCACCGCCGAGCCGGTCGGTTCGAAGACCATCGCGGCAATGCCGGACATGGACTTTTCCTCCGCAACCATCCGCAACGAGATGGCGGAGCTGACGAATCTGGGCTTCCTGGAGCAGCCGCACACCTCTGCCGGACGCATCCCCAGTCCCGCCGGCTACCGCTTTTACATCGACCGGCTGATGCAGGACTACCGCTTGAGCGTGGACGAAACGCAGTCGATCAATCAGGCGATGGAGCTCAGGATGCAGGAATTCGACCGCGCCATGAGCAAGGTCGGCAAGCTGGTCTCCCAGCTGACGAACCTGCCCGCCTACGCGATGACCGCGCACACCGACAGCGTGAAGGTGCGCCGCTTTGAGGTGCTGCCTGCCGGCGAGAAGAGCTTCATCCTCGTCGTGATGACCACGGACGAGACGGTCAAGAACAAGCTCGTCAAGCTGCCGCTGAACACCACGGAGGCGGATCTGAAGCTCCTGAGCGCGGTGCTGAACGCCACGCTGACGGAGATTCCCGTCGAGCAGTTCACCCCGGAGCTCATTGACCGCGTGACGAGAAGTGCGGGCGCGGCTGCGAGCCTCGTGCCGATCGCCGTGGACTTCGCGGCGCACGTTCTGGAGACCTGCCGCCGCGCGGAGGTGTACTTGACCGGACAGAACCGTCTGCTGGGTCAGCCGGAGTATCAGGATCTGACCCGCGCGCAGGAGGTCTTGAGCGCGCTGGACGAGGATACGATCTCGAATCTTCCCGCCAAGCTCGACCCGAACAGCCCGGTGCAGATTTTGGTCGGACCGGAGAACGTCGCGCAGGAGCTGAAAAACACCTCCGTTGTCGTGACGCGCTTCGACATTGGCGAGGGCATGCAGGGCATGATCGGCGTGGTCGGACCGCAGCGCATGGATTACGCGCAGATCACAGCAAGATTAAGCTACTTTGCCGAGGGTTTAGGCAGGATGTTCGGAAAGAACGAGCTGCCCGAGGCAAAGAAGGAGGAATAAGCGTTGAGCAAGAAGAAACAGGACGCTCCCGAGGCTTCCGAACAGACCGAGGAGGTCAAGGCGGAAGAGAAAAAGGAAGAGAAAACAGAAGAAAAGAAAGAACCGTCCGAGCTGGAAAAGGCGCAGCAGGCGCAGGCACAGGAGCATGATCAGTATTTGCGCCTCGCCGCCGAATACGACAATTTCCGCAAGCGCTCCCAGCGTGAAAAGGACGCGATCTACCGCGACGCTGTGGCGGACACGGCGAAGAAATTCCTGCCCGTCTACGACAATCTTGAGCGGGCGCTGAAAAACGAAACCGCCGACGAAGCCTTCAAAAAGGGCGTGGAAATGACGATGACCGAGCTGACCAAGATCATGGAAGGCGTCGGGATACGCCCCTTCGGCGCGGCAGGCGAGCCCTTTGACCCCGAAAAGCACAACGCCGTCATGCACGTTGACGACGAGACACTGGGCGAAAACACGGTCGCGGAGGTCTTCCAGACCGGCTTCACCCTCGGCGACAAGGTCATCCGCTTCGCGATGGTCAAGGTCGCCAACTAACTTTGTAAAAAACTAGGTTTATATAGGAGGAACTTATCATGGGAAAAATTATCGGTATTGATCTCGGCACAACCAATTCCTGCGTGGCAGTCATGGAGGGCGGCGAGCCCGTCGTTATCGCCAACGCAGAGGGCAATCGCACCACCCCGTCCGTCGTCGCCTTCTCCAAGACCGGCGAGCGCATGATCGGTCAGATCGCAAAGCGTCAGGCAGTTACCAACGCTGACCGCACGATCGCGTCCATCAAGCGTCACATGGGCTCGGACTACCGCGTTTCCATCGACGCGAAGAAGTACACCCCGCAGGAGATCTCCGCGATGATCCTGCAGAAGCTGAAGGCGGACGCCGAGGCCTATCTGGGGCAGAAGGTCACCGAGGCGGTCATCACCGTACCCGCCTACTTTAACGACTCGCAGCGTCAGGCGACCAAGGACGCCGGCAAGATTGCGGGACTGGACGTCAAGCGTATCATCAACGAGCCGACGGCAGCAGCGCTCGCCTATGGCGTTGACAAGGAAGAAGAGCAGAAGATCATGGTCTACGACCTCGGCGGCGACGATTTCGACAAGTGCATCATGGATTACCTCGTCGCGGAGTTCAAGAAGACCGAGGGCATCGACCTGTCGAACGACAAGGGCGCGATGCAGCGTCTGAAGGAAGCCGCGGAGAAGGCGAAGATCGAGCTGTCCGGCGTGACGAGCACGGCGATCAACCTGCCGTATATCACCGCCGACGCGAACGGTCCGAAGCACCTGGACGTCACCCTGACGCGCGCGAAGTTCAACGAGCTGACCGCCCATCTGGTCGAAGCGACCATGGGCCCCGTCCGTCAGGCGATGGCGGACGCCGGCGTGAAGGCCGGCGACATCAGCAAGGTCCTGCTGGTCGGCGGCTCGACGAGAATCCCCGCCGTGCAGGAGGCCGTTAAGGGCATCACCGGCAAGGAAGGCTTCAAGGGCATCAACCCCGACGAGTGCGTTGCCGTCGGCGCTGCCATTCAGGGCGGCGTGCTGGGCGACGACGTCAAGGGCCTGCTGCTTCTGGACGTCACCCCGCTGTCTCTGGGTCTGGAGACCATGGGCGGCGTGTTCACCCGTCTGATCGACCGCAACACGACCATCCCGACCAAGAAGAGCCAGATCTTCTCCACCGCAGCCGACGGACAGACCTCTGTTGAAATCCACGTCCTGCAGGGCGAGCGTGAGATGGCGGCCTACAACAAGACGCTGGGCAAGTTCCAGCTCGGCGGCATCGCTCCCGCGCCGCGCGGCGTGCCGCAGATCGAGGTCACCTTCGACTTCGACGCCAACGGCATCGTGAACGTCTCTGCGAAGGACCTCGGCACCGGCAAGGAAGCGACCATCACGATCACCGCGTCCTCGAACCTCTCCAAGGAGGACATCGACAAGGCGGTCAAGGAAGCCGAGCAGTACGCTGCCGAGGACAAGGCGCGCAAGGACGAAGCCGACACGCACAATGAAGCCGATCAGATGATCTATCAGGCGGAAAAGACCCTCGCCGATCTGGGCGACAAGGTCGACGCGTCCGACAAGTCGAGCATCGAGTCCGCCGTCGCCGATCTCAAGGAAAAGAACAAAGGTTCCGACGTCGCGGCGATCAAGGCTTCGACGGAGGCGCTGAAGAAGGCGTTCTACGCTGCTTCCGAGAAGATCTACAAGCAGAATCCGCAGGCCGGCGACCCCAACATGGGCGGCGATCCGAACATGGGCGGCAACCCCGGCGGCGACGGCTACGTCGACGCGGACTACGAGGAAGTCAAGGACTGAATCTTTCGCATCGCACACAGGCGGTGACAATCGTCACCGCCTGTTCAGACTGTATATGACATAACCCGAAAAGTTGGTGATTGCCCATGGCAAACGAGAATAAACGAGACTACTACGAGGTGCTGGGCGTCAAGAAGGACGCGACCGACGCCGAGATCAAGCGCGCCTACCGCAAGCTCGCGGCAAAGTATCACCCCGACGTCAACCACGAGCCGGGCGCGGAGCAGAAATTCAAGGAGATCAACGAGGCAAACGAGGTCTTGTCTGACGCCGATAAGCGCGCGCGCTACGACCAGTTCGGCTTTGCCGGGGTCGATCCGAATTTCAATCCCGCAGCGGGCGGGGGCAATCCGTTCGGCGGCTTCGGCGACTTCGGCGATCTGGGCGACCTCTTCGGCAGCTTCTTCGGCGGCGGACGCTCGACGCGCCGCAGCGCCAATTCGCCCATGCGCGGCGAGGACGTCATGGAGCGGCTGGAGCTGACCTTTGAGGAGGCCGCCTTCGGCACCGAGAAGGAGGTCAGCTCCGCAAGGATCGAGGACTGCGACCGCTGCAGCGGCACGGGCGCAGAGCCGGGCACCGCGCCGGAGACCTGCCTGCGCTGCAACGGCAGAGGCACGGTCCGCGTCCAGCAGAACATCATGGGCATGGTCATGCAGTCCGAGAGCGCCTGCCCCGACTGCCGCGGCACGGGCAAGGTCATCAAGACCCCGTGCAGCCGCTGCAAGGGCAAGGGCAAGGTGCGCCGCAGCTTCAAAACGCGGGTCAAGATCCCGGCGGGCATTGACGACGAGCAGACGCTGCGCGTGCGCGGCGAGGGCTGCAGCGGCAGAAACGGCGGACCGAGCGGCGATCTGCTGGTCACCGTGAGCGTGCGCAGCCATCCGATTTTCACCCGGCAGGGGCAGAGCATCTACTGCGAGATGCCGATCTCCTTCACGCAGGCTGCCTGCGGCGCGGAGGTCGAGGTGCCGACGCTGGAGGGCAAGGTGCGCTACACGATCACCGAGGGAACGCAGACCGGCACGACCTTCCGCCTCAAGGGCAAGGGCATCCCCTACGTCAACAGCAAAAACCGCGGCGACGAATTTGTCACCGTGGTGGTCGAGACGCCGGTGCGCCTGTCCAGAGAGCAGAAGGAGCTGCTGCGCAAGCTGGAGGACGGCGGCAGCGCTTCCAACCTGCCGAAGCGCAAGAAATTCTTCGACAGGTTCAAGTAATAAAACTATAACGGGTCTGCCTCACAGGCAGACCCGTTATACAGACTGTCAAAAAAGTCCGGAATCGTCGAAAAAGAGTATCATTTCCCTCCGCAGCTGTCATTGCGAGGTTTGCGGAGCAAACCGTGGCTGCGCAGCCGTTGGCGGCTTGCCGCCTTACGGATGCGGCGTACCCCTTGCGGGTGCAATCTGTCCCTAAAGGTTTAGGAAGAGGTAGTATTTATTGAATATTTCGACTTACTGCGCAACTCACGACTTACCGTATCTATATACGCCTACAGTCGTGAGTTGCTTGTCTTCCGAACTTTTTGACAGCCCGCCAGCGTGTCGAAAAAGGTTTTTCGACACGCTGTATAACGGGTCTGCCTCACAGGCAGACCCGTTATACTTGTGTATTACTATTTATCCCGTTCGTGGTATCGTCGGTCCTCGCGCCGACGGATTGCGCGGATGATCAGCCAGATGATCGTGGCAACGACCGCCGCACCGGCAAGGCCCATACCGATCCAGCGGTACAGGACGCCCTTGCTGTCCTTGCCGTAGGAGGCAACCTCAAAGTCCGAATCGCTGCGCTGCCGTCCGCCGCCGGTCGGCGCGGTATTCTGCTGAACGTCGTTTATCTCCTCGACGTACTTGCAGAACATGGAGTTGACGGCTGCCAGCAGGGTGTCGCCGCCGACATCCTCGCTGGCAAAGCAGACCAGCAGGTAGGTGTCCGGGCCGCTGACCTCGGCGAGGTCGCAGATATAGCCGTCCTGCTCGCTGCGGATGTGGACGACGTTGTACGGACGGTCATAGCCGGCGACGCCGTCGTCGGTCTGCACGAGGCTGAAGTTCTTCATCATGTCCTGATACAGCTCCGGATAGGTGCTGACCTGCTTCAGGCAGTTCATCAGGAACGTCGCGCTGTAGCAATTGCTGCGGTAATAGCTGTCCGGCAGCTGATCGACTTCGATGTGGCCGTATTTTTCGTTGATCATCGTGAGGTACTGATCCACCGTGCCGAGGTTGTCGCGCATCTTGCGGGCGACCTCTTCCTCACCGTTGATGATGCTGCGGTAGCGGCATTTTTCGAGCGTCATGCCCTCGATCGTGTAGATGTCGTCCGGACGGTCAAAGGGCGGGTTGAACGCGCCGAGCGTCTCCTGCTCGTAGTAGTACATGTGCAGCGGCAGGATCCAGTCGGAGCCGACCGGGAAAAAGGTGTTTTCGTTGTAGACGTACTCCGCCCGTGTTTTGGTGTCGAAAAAGTAAACGGCGAAATCCTCTTCGGTCAGGCCTCTGTCCTTGACGAACTGATCGCCTCTGTTTTTCAGCAAATCCGGCTCGTCAGCCGCGGCCTGACTGCAAAGCAGACTGCTGACCAGCACCAGACACAGAAAAAGACAAAGAATCCGCTTCACGGGAACCGCCCTCCTCGCAATAGAGTACAAAACAAGTATAGCAGAAACTTCGCCGAAAGAAAAGAGATAATTTCGCGAAAAAGCGAATTGACAGGCAGAAGGAAGTTTTTTATAATGATTAACAGAAGAGGGGAGGGAGATACCATGGCCGGCTACTGTACGCAATGCGGAAGACCGCTGCCCGAGAACGGAATCTGCCCATGTACGCAGAAGAAGCAGCGCGATCCGCGCAAAAACAGAAAGCCCGGCGGCGAGATCGACAAGGCGGTGCATGCCCTGCCGGCCCTCTGGCTCCGCTATCTGAAGGACCCGGTCGGCGCAAGCCGGCTCGCGCAGGAGCGCTGCGAGACGACCAACGCGCTGACGATGATGGCGGCAACGGTGCTTTTGAGCTTCCTGTCCACGCTGCTGTTTACCCTCCGCTACGCGGCCGATCACTTCGGAAGAGCGGTGCTGCGCTGGTCGCTGACGGGTTTGTTCGCGCCGGTCATCGCGCTGCTGCTGACCTTTTTGCTGGTCTATACGCTGACCGCGATCGCGAAAATGCGGGTCAACCTCCGCTCGGTCATCGCCGCCGTCGGCGCAAGCACGGCGATCCCGCTGACCCTGCTTGCAGTGTCGATCCTCCTGTCGCTGATCCACAGCGCGGTCTTTTACGTTTTCTGCGTGATGCTCTTCGCCTCTTGGGCTCTGGCGGTGTTCCTGCTGATCTCGGAGGTCTTCGGCATCCGCTTCACCCTGCTCAACAGCCTGATTACGGTCGGCGCAATGACCCTCGGCTACTACGCCGTCTCGCTTTTGCGCGACTGGATGATCGCAGGCCTGTTCTGAATGCGCAGGATGCAATGCGCAATGCGCAAAAATTCTCCCGTTCCTGTCATTGCCCGGCTTGTCCGGGCAATCTTTGTCTCTGTTCCACTCCACAAGGGAGGCTTTTGTATGCTTGTATTTTTCTGCATGATGTGGTAAAATAATTCGGAATTTGATTACCCCGAGGAACGGGAGGAATATTATGTCAACCTTACAGCAAGAGATCAACCGCCGCCGCACCTTTGCGATCATCTCGCATCCGGACGCAGGCAAAACGACGCTGACCGAGAAGTTCCTGCTCTACGGCGGCGCGATCGCGCAGGCAGGCGCGGTCAAGGGCAAGAAGAACGCCCGTGCTGCCGTCTCGGACTGGATGGAGATCGAAAAGCAGCGCGGCATTTCCGTCACGTCGTCCGTGATGCAGTTTCAGTACGAGGGCTTCTGCATCAACATCCTCGACACGCCGGGACATCAGGACTTCTCCGAGGACACCTACCGCACGCTGATGGCGGCGGATTCTGCCGTCATGGTCATTGACGGCGCGAAGGGCGTGGAGCCGCAGACGAGAAAGCTCTTCAAGGTCTGCGCGATGCGGCACATCCCGATCTTCACCTTTATCAACAAATTAGACCGCGAGACGAAGGACCCCTTCGATCTGCTTGACGAATTGGAGCGCGAACTGGGCATTGAGACGTATGCTGTCAACTGGCCGATCGGCTGCGGCAAGGAGTTTCAGGGCGTTTACGACCGGCAGAAGGGGCAGATCAACTTCTTCTCCGGCGTATCGGGCAAGAAGCGCGCCGAAAAGCTGGAGATCGCGCTGGACGATCCCGCCGTCGCAGAGCACATCGGGCAGTCGCGCTGGCAGCAGCTCAAGGACGATGTGGAGCTCTTGGGAGCGGGTCGGGAATTCGACATGGACGAGGTGCGCAAGGGGCAGCTTTCTCCCGTTTTCTTCGGCTCGGCGCTGACGAACTTCGGTGTAGAGCCCTTCCTCGAAGCCTTTTTGCAGATGACTCCGCCGCCTCTGTCCCGTGAGGCAGACTGCGGCGTGATCGACGCCTTCCGCCCGGATTTTTCCGCCTTTGTCTTTAAGATTCAGGCGAATATGAATAAGGCGCACCGCGACCGTCTGGCATTCATGCGCATCTGCTCGGGCAAGTACGAGCGCGAGAGCGAGGTTTACCACGTGCAGGGCGGCAAGAAAATGCGCCTGTCGCAGCCGCAGCAGCTCATGGCGCAGGAGCGCGAGATCATTGACGAGGCGTACGCCGGCGACATCATCGGCGTGTTCGACCCCGGCATCTTCTCCATCGGCGACACGATCTGCATGCCCGGTCAGAAATTCCGCTTTGCCGGCATCCCGACCTTCGCGCCGGAGCATTTTTCCCGCGTCAGCCCGAAGGACACGATGAAGCGCAAGCAGTTCATCAAGGGAACCGAGCAGATCGCCCAGGAGGGCGCCATCCAGATCTTCAAGACGCCGAACACCGGCATGGAGGAGGTCATCGTGGGCGTCGTCGGTACGCTGCAGTTTGACGTTTTCCGCTACCGGATGCTCTCGGAATACGGCGTGGAGCTGCGCATGGAAAGCCTGCCGTATGAGGTTCTGCGTTTCATTCAGAAGTCCCCCGTGGACGAAAAGGATCTCAATCTCTCCTCCGACGCAGAGCTGCTGGAGGACTATCGCGGTCACCGGCTGCTGGTCTTCTCGAGCCCGTGGGCGATCGATTTTACGATCCGCCGCAACCCCGGTCTGGAGCTGTCGGAGACGCTGGACGCGTAAGCATAGAACCCCGGATGTGCCATTTGGCGCATCCGGGGTTTGAATATTTGGAACAATCTTCTTGCTTTGTCGTTGCGAGCAGCCGGAGGCTGCGTGGCAATCTGTCCGTTGCAGGTATGGCACGCGCAACGTATTACGGTCGGAGCCAAAGCCTCCCTTGTGTAATGGCCCAGGCCACCCTCTCTTGCCCCTTCGGGGCAATTCACCTTGAGGGAGGTGGCAAAACCGCAGGTTTTGACGGAGGGATTGTTACCGCGCCCCGTAGCATTGCGCTTATTTTCAGCGTTGACAACCCCTCAGTCACGGCTGCGCCGTGCCAGCTCCCCTTGCACAGGGGAGCCTTTCGCACGTGTGATTCGTTAAAGTGTCCCTCATCGATACGGACGGATTGCCACGGCTCCTGCGGAGCCTCGCAATGACAAACTTGGAACTGCGTTCTTCTGTTTCTGCGTTCACGGTCGAAGATTCTGCCCTACTTCAGGCTCTTGATGGCTTCCGGCAGGGCGGCGGCGAAGGCGAGCACCTCTTCCTCCGTCGTTTCGTTGGAAATAGACACGCGGATCGAGCCGTCGATCAGGACGGGCGCGACCTGCATCGCCTCCAGAACGTGCGAGCGATGCCCCTTGCTGCAGGCGGAGCCTGCAGAGACGCAGAAGCCCCGATCCTGCAGGGCGTTGATCAGCCCCTGCGAGCGCAGCCCCGCCACCGCCAGATTGACGATATGCGGCGCTTCCTGCGCGCCGAGCAGGGTCACGCCGTCGATTTCCCGCAGGCGCTCCTGCAGGAGGGCTTTCAGCCGGTTCTGCTCGGCGATGTCCGCCATGCGGCTGGGCATCTGCGCGGCGCAGGCGGCGGCAAAGCCCGCGATCATCGGAAGGTTTTCCGTTCCGCTGCGCAGGCCGCTCTCCTGTCCGCCGCCGTAGAGCAGCGGCGGCAGCTTCTGCGATAAATACAGCGCGCCGACGCCCTTGCCCGCATGGACCTTATGCCCGGAGACGGAGATCATGTCCGCGCCGAGGGTGGAGGCGCGGAACGGCACCTTGAAAAACCCCTGTACCGCGTCCGTGTGGAACAGCGCGTTAGGGCAGCTGCGGTGCGTCAGCTTCGCCATGCGCTCGATCTGCATGACAGCGCCGGATTCGTTGTTGACCATCATAATGCTGACCAGCACGGTATCGGGGCGCAGCGCAGCCTGCAAGGATTCGACCGTGATATTGCCGAGGGCGTCGGGGCGCAGATAGGTGACCGCAAAGCCGCGCTCCTCCAGCTTCTGCATCGGATGCAGGACGGCGTGATGCTCCACCGCCGTGGTGACGATGTGCCTGCCGCGCTTACCCATGCGCTCGGCAGCGGCGAAGATCGCCCAGTTATCCCCCTCCGTGCCGCCGGAGGTAAAATAGACGCGGTCGGTTGGCGCGCCGAGCGCCTCGGCGACCGTCTGACGGCACTGCCGCAGCAGCCTTGCCGCGTCGATGCCGAGGCGGTAGAGCGCGCTGGGATTGCCCCAGTCCTCTGTCAGCGTTTTGTTGATCGCCTCCACCGCAGCCTGACACGGCCTCGTGGTGGCGGCATTGTCCAAGTAGATCATATCTTCAATGTCCTTATTAAATCCTCCCTTGTGTAAAGGGAGGTGGCAAAACCGAAGGTTTTGACGGAGGGATTGTCAGCATCCCTCGTCAGATGGAATCACAACCCCTCAGTCACTCGCGCTGCTCGTGACAGCTCCCCTTGCACAGGGGAGCCAAAGATGATAGCGGGGTTGCCTCAAACGAGGCAACCCCCAGACTGTCAAAAAAGTCCGTAACCGTCAAAATTATTAAAACAATTTTTGGATTATTCCCTGTTTAAACGTTTTTCTGTTTTATTCAGGTTTTTCTAACAATTTAGGTTGCAAAAAGCTTGCTTCGCAAGAATTTTGACT
>JAFQZN010000053.1 GCA_017405865.1 Oscillospiraceae bacterium
ATTAAAACAATTTTTGGATTATTCCCTGTTTAAACGTTTTTCTGTTTTATTCAGGTTTTTCTAACAATTTAGGTTGCAAAAAGCTTGCTTCGCAAGAATTTTGACTTACTGCGCAACTCACGACCTACCGTACCTATGTATGCCGACGGTCGTGAGTTGCTTGTCTTCCGAACTTTTTGACAGCCTGTCAGCGTGTCGAAAAGGGTTTTTCGACACGCTGGAGGCTGCTTCCTTGCGAAGCAGCCTCGTTTTATAAAAAATCTCCCGTCCCTGTCATTGCGAGGTCGTGCAGCGACCGTGGCAATCCGTACGTCCCGATACGGGACCTGCATCGAATTGAAACACCGCACCATCAATTCTGTCATTGCCCGCTTTGCGTGGGCAATCCGTGCGTCCCAATGAGGGACACTTTAACGTAATACGTGCGCAGTTCCCGGGTCGATAGGCACAGATTGCCCGGACAAGCCGGGCAATGACAGGACTATGGTGCATTTGGAATAACGAGATAGTTTTCCTCACAGAGATGCACAGATTGCACCCGCAATGGTAGGCCGCATCCGTAAGGCAGCGAGGCGGATGAGGTGGAAGGTCTATTTCTTTTTCCGCTTTTTGAGGTAGCGTTCGGCGGCGGCAAGCTGGGCGGCAGTCGGGGCTTTGGCTGCCGTAGGAGCTTTGGCTGCCTGCTTTGCGGCAGTCTGCTTTTTTGCAGCGGGCGTTTGACGCCCGCTTTTCTTTTTCGGCGCGGATTGCTTCCTGCCCTGCGCGGCGGGACGCGGCTGCTTCTCCGCCTTTTGCGCGGTGAGGCTTTCGCCCCTGCGCGGACGGATGAGGCACTTTTTGTCATAGCCGATCAGATCGGTGCGTCCCGCCTTTTCCAGCGCCTCATGCACCAGCGCGTAGTTTTTCGGGTCGCGGTACTGGATCAGCGCGCGCTGCATCGCCTTTTCGTGCGGATCGGTCGGCACGTAGACCGGCTCCATCGTGCGCGGGTCAAGCCCGGTGTAGTACATGACGGTGGAGAGGGTGGACGGCGTGGGATAGAAGTCCTGCACCTGCTCGGGCATATAGCCCAGATCGCGGATGTATTCCGCCAGCTCCACCGCCTCCTTGAGCGTCGAACCCGGATGCGAGCTCATCAGATACGGCACAAGATACTGCTTGAGTTCCAGCTTTTCGTTGAGCTTTTCGTACTTGTGACAAAAGCTCTGATACACCGCATGGCGCGGCTTGCCCATGTACTTGAGGACCCGGTCGGAGACGTGCTCCGGCGCGACCTTGAGCTGCCCGGAGACGTGGTGCTCGACCAGCTCGCGCAGGAAGGTGGGATCGGCGTCTGCCAGCAGGTAGTCAAAGCGGATGCCGCTGCGGATGAAGACCTTCTTCACGCGCGGCAGGCTGCGAAGCGCACGTAACAGGTTTACATAATCTGTATGATCCGCCCGCAGATTTTTGCACGGCGTCGGGAAGAGGCACTGCTTCGTCGGGCAGACGCCGAGCGTGAGCTGCTTGTCGCAGGCGGGATGGCGGAAGTTGGCGGTCGGGCCGCCGACGTCGTGGATATAGCCCTTGAAATCGGGGTGGCGCGTCATTTTCTCCGCTTCCGCAAGGATGGATTCGTGGCTGCGGGTCTGCACGATGCGCCCCTGGTGGAAGGTCAGCGCGCAGAACGAGCAGCCGCCGAAGCAGCCTCGGTTGGAAACGAGGCTGAACTGCACCTCCTTGATTGCGGGAACGCCGTCTTTATAGGACGGATGATAGGTGTTCTGATAGGGCAGGGCGTAGACCGCGTCCATCTCCTCTGTGGTCAGGGGTTTCTGCGGCGGATTCTGCACGACGAAGACCCTGCCGTACGGCTCGATCAGCCGCTTGGCGGTGAAGGGGTCGGTGTTGATATACTGCTTGTAGAAGCTCTCGGCATAACGGCGTTTGTTTTCGCGCAGCTCGTCATAAGACGGCAGCACGATCGCCCCGTCCGTATCCGGCTCGTCCGTGCGGTAGACCGTGCCGTCAATGAAGGTCAGATCGCGGACGGAAAGCCCGCTGTCCAGCGCGTCGGCGATCTCCACGATGCTCCTCTCTCCCATGCCGTAGGAGATCAGATCCGCCTGCGCGTCGAGCAGGATCGAGCGCTTCAATTTGTCCGACCAGTAGTCGTAGTGGGCAAGACGGCGCAGGCTCGCCTCGATGCCGCCGAGGATGATCGGGATGTGCGGATGCGTCTGCCGGATCAGATTGCAGTAGACGACGGCGGCATAGTCCGGGCGCTTGCCGATCGCGCCGCCGGGCGTGTAGGCGTCAAATTTCCGGCGGTGCTTGCCGACGGAATAGTGATTTACCATGGAATCCATATTGCCGCCGGAGACAAGATAGCCCAGCCGGGGCGTGCCGAAGCAGTTGACTGATTCAGAATCCCGCCAGTCCGGCTGGGCGCAGATGGCGACCTTGTAGCCCGCGTGCTCTAAAACGCGGCTGATGATCGCGTGACCGAAGGAGGGATGATCGACATAGGCGTCGCCGATGACGTAGACGAAATCGGGCTGCTCCCAGCCCAGCGCGTCCATCTCCTCTCGGCGGATCGGAAGAAAGCCGCCCATTATTTCGTTCCCGTCGAGCCGAAGCCGCCCGCGCCGCGCACGGTGTCGGACAGCTCGTCCGCCTCGACGAATTTCGCGGTCAGGTAGGGCGTCAGGATCATCTGCGCGATACGCTCGCCGTCCTCCACGGTTTGCGGGACGGCGCCGTGGTTGTGCAGCGGGACGAAGAATTCCCCGCGATAGTCCGAGTCGATCACGCCGACCTTGTTGGCAGGCGCTAAATGCCGCTTGGTCGCAAGACCGCTGCGGGCGAACACCAGCCCTGCGTAGCCCTCCGGGATCTCCACGCTGATGCCGAGGGAGATCAGCTTCGTCTCGCCCGGCGCGATCGTCACGGGCGCGTCCAGACAGGCGAATAAATCCGCTCCGGCAGAAAAGGCGGTGCCGTAGACCGGCAGCCGCGCGTTATCTCTCAGCTTTTTTACCTTCACTTCTTGCATGGCGTTACCTCCACCTCATCCGGCGGCTCCGCCGCCACCTTCCCCTCGGAGGGGAAGGCTTTCCGATTCTGTGAATTGGAAAATACTACAATTACTGATTATTTTGTCTTCCGTATTCATTTACAAAGCGTTCGGTCGAGCAGCGCGGTGATCGCCTTCGTATACCGCTCCGGCGCGGTGGGGAAGCTCTGCCCGTGCCTTGCGCCGGGGACGAGAAGCAGGGTCTTGTCCGCGCTCGCGCAGGCGGCGTAGTTTTGCTTCGTCATTTCGCAGGGAACGAGCGCGTCCGCCTCGCCGTGAGCAAAGAGAACGGGCAGGGTCATAGACCGCATCGCGGTAAGCGTCGAATATTCGGCGGAACGGAAGCCTGCGAAGCAGCGCACCAGCAGACCGACCGCCGGAACGAACAGAACGGTCGGCAGGCGGAGCCGGCGCGCGACGGCGGTGAAGATGTCTTTGGGGTCGGTAAAGCCGCAGTCTGCAAAGACGCCCCGCACGTCGCCCTCAAACGGCTCGCCGCATGCCATCAGAACAGCGGTCGCGCCCATGGAGATGCCGGCGAGCAGCATGGGAACGTCCCTGCCGAAGCGCTCGGTGTGCCAGCGCACCCAGGTGTGAACGTCCCTGCGCTCGCGGACGCCGAAGGTCATATGCTTTCCCTCGGACTTGCCCTGCGCGCGCTCGTGGACGAGCAGGAGGTTCAGCCCGAGCGAATGATAGAGCTTGAGCGAATAGCCGAAATCGGCGACCGGACCGCCGCGCCAGCCGTGAAACAGCAGCAGCGTGCCACGCGCGTTCTCACACGGCAGGTAGGTCGCGGCGAGCTTCAAACCGTCGTAGGAGGTCACGCGGACCTCTTCCGTTTTCTGCGTGTTCAGCCAGTCGCGGGCGTCAAGGATTCTTTTCTTGAAGTCCCGGTAGAACGGAGAATTGAGGACGGTCTCAAAGTGCTTTTCCGTGGCGTCGTTGCGGCGGACTGCGATCTGTGTCAGGATCACCGCAGCGATCAAAAAGAGCAGAAGCAGCGCGCCGAGGACGATCAAAACAACAGTGAGAGCGCTCATGCCGCGTCCTTTTTGGAAAGGCGGCGCAGGCGCGGGAACGCCAGCGGCCAGATCGCGGCAGCGAAGAAGACAACTGCGCAGTAGCGGATGGCGTTCGTGCCGAGCCAGGTAAAGCCGACGGCGTTGAAGACGAGCTTCAGCCCTTCCTTGATCGCCAGCACGCAGGCAAGGCCGAGAACGGTCTTGAGGATCTGCACCCACCAGACCGCTTTTTCTTCAAAACGAATATACTTTTGATCCAGCGGGTAGGCTATCAGATAGCCGAGCATCCCGCCAAAGAGGGAATAGCTGTTTTTTCTGCCCTCGGCGACGTTGGCGGCAGCCTCCTGCCCGAGCATGGAGAAATCGGTCAGGTTGGCGTAGAGCACGAAGGCAAACGCGATCGAGATCAAAACGCCGAGCAGAACGTACATCAGCTTCGGGTTGTCGGCGGTCTTGCGGACGATGGGGTAGAGCACGAAGATCAGAACGGCGGCGAGCACGAAGGAAACGCCTACGTCCAGCGGGGTGTGTACGCCGAGGTACATGCGGGAAAACGAGGTAAGGAGCAACAGTACGATGCAGACGATCCGCAGCCATTTCCGCTTCGTCCAGCGCGCGATGCCGCCGAGCGTACCGACGACGTTCTGTGTGTGACCGGAGGGGAAGGAGTAGCCGCCGGCGTCCGCCCGTGCGCTTTCCACGATCGTGAAGTTCGGATCCTGCACCCACGGGCGCGGGATGCGGTAGACGAGCTTCAGGAACTGGTTGATCACCGTGCCGATGAAGCCGATGAAGAGCAGATAGATGCCCTCTCGCTTGTCCACGCACCAGAAGACGGTCAGCGCGATGACGAGGAAGAGAACCTCGCTGCCGAGATGGGTAAACAGCTGCATAATGAAATCCAGCACCGGATTGCGGATGGATTCGAGCCAGTAGAGCACTGCCATAATAAAAACGCTCCTTTTTTTCGGTGATATGTTCAGTATAGCACAAGCGGAACGGTTTGCAAAGAGGAGATGTAACGGATTTATGGGGAGATGTAACGGATTTATGAATTCCCTTGCAAATACGCAGACGCCTGTGGTATAATCTTCGCGAAAGAAACGAAAGGAGCATCGCTATGTTCTACGAGATCGATCGCGTCGTTTACGATAAGCCGCAGCTTCTGGAGGTCATCTGCCAGCTGCGTTTCCCGACGATCCTGTCTATCAGCGCGAAAGAGCCTGCGGAGTTTCAGGAGCTGATCCGCAGCGACTTCCCGCGCTATTCCAGAAACATCGAAAAGGTCCCCCCGAAGGTGATCGGACAGCCGGGCAATATGAAATTTCAGGAGCAGCCGGACGTCGTCAACTATCAGTTCCTCTCCGGCGACGGCAGGTGGAAGGTCAATCTGACCAATTCCTTTATCGCCCTCGCGACGCCCGCCTACACCAGATGGGAGGATTTCGCCGCGAAGCTGGACGAGGTGCTGGCGCAGTTCATCAGCGTCTACAAGCCTGCCTTCTTTGAGCGCATCGGCCTGCGTTATATCAACGCCTTCTCGCGCAGCGCCCTCGAGCTGGAGGGAACGCCGTTTGCCGACCTCATCGAGCCGGGCTATCTGGGCCTGATGGCCGAGGAGGACGTGCAGGAGCAGAACTTCGTCCGCATCCAGCAGGAGGGCGAAATGAACCTGCCGGGCGGCTGCAGGCTCAAGCTGCACTGCGGACCCGGCATGGTCAAGCGCAATAACGTCGAGGACAAGGAGATCAAGTTCATCCTCGATATTGACCTGTTCATGATGAGCAAGATGGAGATGAAGTACACCACCGCCGCGCTCAACACCATCCACACCCATGCAGACCGCGTCTTCCGCGGCGCGATCAAGGACGAGCTGCACAAGGCCATGGAGCCGCAGCCTGTATAAGGAGTAAAAACTATGTTCTTTTACGGCATCGACTGGACGTATATCATCATGGTGTTGCCGACGGTCATCTTTGCGCTGTGGGCGAGCTACCACGTGAAAAGCACCTTTAAGAAATACAGCGCCGTGCGCAATATGCGCGGACTGACGGGCGCACAGGCGGCGCAGGCGGTGCTGTCTGCCAACGGCGTCAGCGGCGTGCGCATCGAGCGTGTCGCCGGCAGCCTGACGGATCACTATGATCCGAAGAGCAACGTCATCCGCCTGTCCGACAGCGTCTACGACGCGCCGACCCCCGCTGCGGTCGGCGTAGCGGCGCACGAGGCCGGCCACGCGGTACAGTATGCCGAGAACTACGCGCCGATCAAGCTCCGCGCCGCCATCATCAACGCGACGAACATCGGCTCGAAGCTCGCTCTGCCGCTGATCATCGTCGGCATCCTGCTGATGTCGATCACTGCGCTGGCGCGGATTTACACGGTCTTCTATTATATCGCACTGGCGGGCGTGCTGTGCTACGGCCTGTGCGTGGTCTTCCAGCTGCTGACCCTGCCGACGGAATTCAACGCCAGCCGCCGCGCCGTTGCGGCGATCGAGGGCAGCGGGCTTCTGACCGCCGACGAGCAGAAGGGCGCGCGCAAGGTGCTCTCCGCCGCCGCGCTGACCTACGTTGCCGCGCTTGCGACCACGCTCGCGCAGTTCCTGCGCCTTCTTATGCTGGTCAATCGCAGGAGAGATTGAAATCACAATAAAAAATCGGGACGATTCGTCCCGATTTTTTTATTGCTGCTTTTTCAAATTCTCCAGCGCCTGCGGCGTATCCACGTCGGTCAGCTCCGTCTTGCCGACCTCGACGGTCATGAGCCGCTCGGGGTGGGCGCGGATGACGGTGTTGCCGCCGTGATCCTCTGTGAGCGCAAGCAGCTCGTCGAAAAATTCCTGCGGGAAAATGCAGGGGTTGCCGCGCTTTCCGTTGTGCGCTGCGCCGACGATATACGAAGGGTTCTCCTGCCAGCAGGCGACGACCCGCTCCACGGAGGCGCGCTCCAAAAGCGGCTGATCCGACACCATGTAGACGATCGCGTCACAGTCGCGCATCGCCTGCGTTCCGAGCCGGATCGTGTGGCTGATGCCGTAGTCCGGATGCTCATTTTTGATATGCGAAAAACCGAATTCTTCCGCGAGCCGCTCAACCTCCGGGTATTGCGTGACGACCGTGACCGCGGAAAGCACGTCCCCCGGCACTGCCTCCAGTGCGCGGCGGATCAGAGTTTTTCCGTCAAATTCGGCGGCGAGCTTATTGGCGGAAAAGCGCGTCGCGTTGCCTGCCGCCATGACCAGACAGCCGATGCTCGGTGTGTGCATAACGCCCCATCCTTTCGTGCTGATACCCATAGTATAACCGATTGCGGCGGGATTTTCCACGCCATTTTTCTTTTTTTCGGGAGCGGTTGACAATTCCCACCGGATGTGCTACAGTTTGTGGCGTACAAATATGAAAAGTATGATTTTTGGAGGATCGTAACATGGCAGGAGGAAAGCACCTGCTGGGCAAGGCGCGCGGCAGGCACATCTTCGGCACGGCGAAGGTCGGCGAGCGCGGTCAGATCGTGATCCCGAAGGATGCGAGAGACCTCTTCGGCATCCGACCCGGCGACACGCTGCTGATCCTCGGCGACGAGGACAACGGCATCATCGTCACGCGCCCGGAGGTATTGAGCGACGCTGCGCAGCGGGTCTTCAGAAAAATGGAGGAAACGAAATGAAAGAAATGTATGCCCGCCTGGGCGTCTCGGAGCAGGTCTTCGCCTGCGGCGAGCGCATTCTGGAGGGCTTGAAGGACCGCTTCGCACAGGTCGACCGCGTTGCGGAATACAATCAGGCGAAGGTGATCGCCGCCATGCAGAAAAACCGCGTCAGCTCGGCGTGCTTTGCCGCAACGACGGGCTACGGCTACGACGATCTGGGGCGCGACGTTTTAGAGCGCGTCTACGCTGACACGTTTCACACCGAGGCGGCGCTGGTACGCCCGCAGATCACCTGCGGTACGCACGCGCTGACGGTCGCGCTGTCGGCAAATCTCCTGCCCGGCGACGAGCTTCTCTCTCCGGTCGGAAGACCGTATGACACCCTCGAGGAGGTCATCGGCATCCGCGAATCGAGCTGCTCTCTGAAGGAATACGGCGTTTCCTACGCGCAGGCGGATCTGAAGCCGGACGGCTCATTTGATTACGACGCGATCCGCGCGGCGATCAATGAAAAAACGAAGCTCGCCACGATCCAGCGCAGCAAGGGCTACGCCACGCGCCCGACCTTCTCGGTCAGGCAGATCGGCGAGCTGATCGCCTTTTTGAAGTCCGTCAAGCCGGACATCATCTGCATGGTGGACAACTGCTACGGCGAATTCACGGAAACGATCGAGCCGAGCGACGTCGGCGCGGATCTCACGGTCGGCAGCCTGATCAAAAACCCCGGCGGCGGGCTTGCGCCGATCGGCGGCTATATCTGCGGCAGGAAGGATCTCGTCGCGCGCTGCGCCTACCGCCTCTCCGCGCCCGGACTCGGGCAGGAGGTCGGCGCGAATCTGGGGCAGATGCCCGCGTTCTATCAGGGCTTCTTCCTTGCGCCGACAGTGGTTGCCGGCGCCTTGAAGGGCGCGATCTTCGCGGCGAATCTCTATGAGCGCATGGGCTTCCGCGTCGTACCCGACGGCGCCGAGCCGCGCCACGACATCATCCAGGCGGTGGAGCTCGGCAGCAGGGAAGCGATGGTCGCCTTCTGCAAGGGCATTCAGTCGGCTGCGCCGGTCGAGAGCTATGTCGACCCCGCGCCGTGGGCGATGCCGGGCTATGAGGACGAGGTCATCATGGCGGCGGGAACCTTCGTGCAGGGCTCGTCCATCGAGCTGTCCGCTGACGGCCCCATCCGCCCGCCCTACGCGGTCTATTTCCAAGGCGGTCTGACGTGGTATCACGCCAAGCTCGGCATTCTGCTTTCCGTGCAGAAGCTGGTCGAGGAGGGACTTGCAAAGATTGAGGAGGAGAAATAAATGAACTGGTTTTGGTTTTCCGTTCTTGCGCTGCTGTGCTGGAGCGGCTCGGATCTGTTTTCCAAGATTGGCTGCTGCGGCGAGAAGGATAAGACGTCGCACCTGAAAATGGTCACGGCGGTCGGCGTCGTCATGGGTCTGCACGCTGCGTACATGGTCTTCCTCCAGGGGGTCGAGATCTCGTGGCAGGTCATCTGGACCTATCTGCCCGTATCGCTCCTGTACATTCTTTCCATGGCGCTCGGCTATCTCGGTCTGCGCTATATCGAGCTGTCGGTCTCTACGCCCATCTGCAATTCCTCCGGCGCGCTGGTCGCCCTCGTCTACCTGCTGACCGGAGCGCTCTCCGAGCTGGATCGGACGGCGCGGCTTCTGGTGATCGGCGCGATCGCGCTGATCAGCGTCGGCGTCGTCGGTTTGGGCGTCGTGGAGGCGCGGGAGGACGAGACGCTGCGCATGCGCCGTCAGGAGAAGGCGAACCGCAAATACGCCAAGAGCTGGCTGGCGCTGTGCCTTCCCATCGCCTACTGCCTGCTCGACGCAGCCGGCACCTATGCCGACTCCCTCGTTCTGCAGAACCTGAACGAGGACTCCGCGAACGTCGCCTACGAGCTGACCTTCCTTGCGGCAGGTCTGGGCTGCCTCGTCTATCTGCTGATCCGCCGCGAAAAGTTCTTTGCGAAGCTGGAAGCGCCCAAGTATATCGGCGCCTGCTTCGAGACGGTCGGCCAGCTCTTCTACATCTACGCGCTGGCGGACGAGGAGCACGTGGCGCTGTCCGCGCCGATCATCTCGGCCTACTGCGCCGTATCGGTGCTGTGGGGCAGGATTTTCCTGCGCGAAAAGCTGTCATGGAAGCATTACGCAATGATCGCGCTGATCTTCATCGGCATCATCGTGATCGGCGTTTTCGACATTTGACATTTGAAATGACACGGACCGTGGGAACGGGCCGTGTTTTTGTTTTTCCTGCCGAAATCACCGCTTTAAATCGCTAAATATTCGGCAATATCACAGCAAAATTCTTGTGGACTTTTTCTCCTTTGTTTGGTAAAATGCTATTTAGGTATAACTGTATTTCGCCGGCA
Organism: Oscillospiraceae bacterium; assembly: GCA_017405865.1. Lineage (GTDB taxonomy): Bacteria > Bacillota > Clostridia > Oscillospirales > Oscillospiraceae > JAZOXB01. The sequence continues at coordinate 10,121 of JAFQZN010000053.1, forward strand.
GGCAGAGCCGGCGCAAATGCAGACCGAAAAATCTAAAAAAGGAGACGAATCTATGAAACACTTCAAGAGTGTTCTTGCAATGCTTCTGGCTCTGGTCATGATCCTGTCCTGCGTCGCAACTGCCTTCGCAGCGGACAAGACCGATGCAGAGGATATTGCGGGAGCCGAGAAGCCTGCAGCTACCCTCCGGCAGCTCAAGGGCTACAAGAGCGAGAGCTTCCTTGGAAGCAACTCTTACAAGTACGCGGCTGACGAGACGGTTCGCGCGATCGTGATCCTCTCCGGCGATCCCGAAGCGGACGTCGCCGAGGCGAACAGCGAGCGTGCGGTCAGCCAGCATCTGACGCTGATGAAGCAGCATGAGAGCGTACGCAAGGCGATGAGCGGTATCAAGTTCGATCTGAAGTACGACTTCACCGCTCTGACCAACGGCTTCTCCTGCGACGTCGCTTACGGCGATCTGGACAAGATCGCTGCCCTCGACGGCGTGGAAGCGGTCTACATCGCAAACCACTATGCAGAGCCGGTACTGGAGAAAGCGCCGGAAACCAGAATGGCTTCCTCCAACTACTACTTCACCGGCATCGACGACGTGCTCGACTATTACGGCGCTGACGGCAGCGGCTTGATCATCGCCGTGCTGGATACCGGTCTGAACACCACCCACGAGGCGTTCAACGACGCCGACGGCTGGTGCGCGGTAAACGGTGTGCTGACCGAGGCGGACGTCAGCAAGGCGTCTATGCCCGGCAAGTACATCAACCCCAAGGTCCCCTTCACCTATGACTACGCGGACTTCGATGACGACGTAACCGACTACAACGGTCACGGCACCCACGTTTCCGGCATCGCGACCGGCAGCACCTACAGCGTAGAGGAAGAAGGCTACACCTTCCTCGGCGCCGCCTCCGGCGCACAGCTCGTCAACATGAAGATTTTCCATGACGATGAGCCCGGCACCAACAGCGATATTTACTTTGCGGCGCTGGACGATGCGTACCGCCTCGGCGTGGACGTCATCAACATGTCCATCGGCGCGCAGAACGGCTTTACCTATGATGCCGAGCTCGAGACCGAGGTCTTCGGCAACATCTACGAGCGTCTGAACAACGCGGGTATCGTCCTGAGCGTCGCCGCCGGCAACGAATACTCCATGGCGGAGTACAGCCCCGTCGGCTATGTCGGCCCCGAGTATCAGGACTACGGCACCGTCGGTTCTCCCGCCACCTACGAGGGCAACACCTCCGTGGCTTCCCTGGAGAACTATCTCTATAAGACCAACGTCATCACGACGGACGCGGGCAGCTTCCCCTACACCGATTCCTCCGACGAAAAGCTGTGGCTTTCGACCTTCGGCGACCAGACGGCGACATATGTGATCGTTCCCGATCCTGCGGATGCAAGCGCGATCTCCCGCGGCTATGCAGAGGATTACGAGGGCGTTGACGTCACCGGCAAGATCGCTGTCGTCAAGCGCGGCGACATCACCTTCGAGGAGAAGGTCGAATTTGCCGCCAACGCTGGCGCGATCGGCTGCATCGTCGTCAACAACCAGCCCGGCGTCATCTCCATGGCGATCGAGACCTATGAGGTCCCGGCGGTTTCCGTCGAGGCTTCTGCCGAGACTGCGCTCGTGAACGCTTCCGTCTACGAGCTCACGGCCCCGACCGAGAAGGAGTATGCCGAGAACGCCAACGCGGGTCTGATGAGCGACTTCTCCAACTGGGGCACCACTCCGATGCTCACGCTGGATCCCGCTATCACCTCTGTCGGCGGCATGATCTATTCTGCCGTGAACACCGGCGACGCGGATTATGACGTCTACAGCGGCACCTCCATGGCAACGCCGAACTATGCCGGCACGATCGCAACGGTCATGCAGTACCTTGCATCTCTCGGCATGGAGAAGAAGGAGCGCGCAGACGCAGCGACCGCACTGCTGGAAAGCACTGCGGAGATCATGATGGATGCCGACGGCTATCCGTACTCCCCGAGAAAGCAGGGCGCAGGTCTGGCGAACGCTGCTACAGCCCTGTCCACCTATGATGAGTCCGGCTATATCACCAGCCCGCTGCAGGAGCTGGGCGACGATCCCGATCGCACCGGTCACTTCAACTTCACGGTGGAGATCAAGAACGACAGCACGTACGATCTGTTCTATCTGCCGGAAGCGTACCTGCTGTATGACTATGTTGCCAACGCAGGCAGCGAAGCACAGCCGTACTGGGTCAACACCCAGACCAGCGACTTTGCCTATCTCGGCAACGAGGGCTATGCATCTGTCACCTATGAGCTTGACGGCACGGACGTCACCGACGGCTTTGCCCTTGCCATTGGCGAGACTGCCAAGATCACGGTCGACATCCAGCTCGACGACGACATCAAGGCGTACTTCGACGAGACCTTCCCGAACGGCAACTTTGTCGAGGGCTTTGTCTGCTTCAACGACGTTGAGAACGACGCTGGCGAAGTCATCTACTACGATGAGGATTACTACGCCTATAAGCTCGACGAGAACGGCGCGTATCAGGTAGACGACTGGGACGGCTATGCAGTCATTACCGACGGCGAAGGCAACAAGATCTACTACGAAGGCGATCTTGCCGACCTCAGCCCGTACACCTACTACACCACGCATGCCACCCTGCTCGCCTACTACGGCGACTGGACCGACGGCGACGTGCTCGAAGCAGCGGACTTCCGTGATTATATCGACGCAGAGTACTGGGTCAACACCACTGCAGCCGACGAAGACGGCAACACCTATGCCGACTACGGCTACACGGGTCTTGATCTGCTCGATTACTATACCTCTCCGAACATGGGCTACAGCGCCGTGTTCTATGAGGGCGCCCCGCAGTCTCTGGTGTGGTACTTCGGCGACAACCTGTATGACTATGTCCCGTTCTATGAGGAGCACCTCAACATCACCACGGACGACAATGACGCCGACGGTTACTATGCAAACGGCTTCTATCTCGAGCCGTATCAGCTTCGTAACTGCCGCCACCTCATTATGACCGTTACGAACGCGGAGACCGGCGAGGTCTACTTCGTGGACGACACCGAGTATCTGCCGAAGGCTTACTACGACACCGACAACGGCGCATGGGGCGCTGCCGGCGCGTTCTACTGGGACGGCACCGACGCCGATGGCAATTTCGTTCCCTCCGGCACGAAGGTCAGCGTCGTATTTGACGCGGTCCTGCCCTACGGCGAGACCGAAAAGAAAGACATCTGGAGCTTCGACGTTCTCGTCGACAGCACCGCTCCCGTGATCGAGTCTGCGGAATATGACGCAGAGGCCAAGACCGTGACCGTCACCGCGAAGGACGAAAGCTATCTGGCAGACATCCTCATTTACGCGGTCGAAAGTGACGAGAGCCTCACGCTGTTCGACGCGCTCGGCTTCTCCTCCGATAAGGCGGGCGAATCCTTCACCGCGACCTTCGACGTCAGCATCCTGCTCGACAACGGCTACGACACCGTTGCGATCGGCGCGCTCGACTATGCGACCAACGAGAAGAACGAAATCCTCGAGCTCAAGGAATGCCAGCATGAGAACACCGAGATCCGTGACGCGGTAGACGCAACCTGCACCGAAGACGGCTACACCGGCGACACCTACTGCCTCGACTGCGGCGAGAAGATCGCCGAGGGCGAGGTCATCCCGGCAGCCGGCCACACGCCCGGCGAACCCGTCCAGGAGAACCTGGTCCCCGCGACCTACTCCAAGGCCGGTTCCTATGACGAGGTCGTTTACTGCACCGTCTGCAAGGCGGAACTGAGCCGTGAATCGAGGGTCGTCGACCCGATCGGCTACGGCAAGTGCTATGTCAAGGACTTTACGGACTGCCCGGATGACTGGTATCACGAAGCCATCGACTTCATGGTCGACGCGAAGCTGATGAACGGCGTCGGCAGCGGCAAGTTCGATCCGAACGGCACGATGACCCGCGGCATGATCGTCACGGTCCTGTACCGTATGGCTGGCTCTCCCGACATTGAGGCTCCGTCCACCTTCAAGGACGTCAAGGCGGACGAGTGGTATGCCGACGCGATCGCCTGGGCGCAGAAGAACGAAGTCGTCAACGGCTACTCTCCTGATAAGTTCGGCCCGAACGATCCTGTCACCCGCGAGCAGATCGCAGCGATCCTGTGGCGTTATGAGAAGCAGCCCGAGGCAAAGGAAGCTGACATGAGCAAGTTCTCCGACACCGCGAAGATCAGCGCATATGCGAAGGACGCGATGACCTGGGCGGTCGGCGAAGGCATCCTGAGCGGCGACAACGGCAAGCTCAAGCCCACCGACAACGCAACCCGTGCGGAATTTGCCTGCATGATCATGCGTTACATGGGCGGCGTCTATGCCTGCGAAAACCTGAAGGACAAATACAAATAATTCACAGCGTTCCAACTTTACGATTGGGGTCAGGCTTTTTGCCTGACCCCAATTTTTAATGCGGAGCAAAAAAAGTTGTGGACTTTTCGAAAGCGGTTTGTTAAAATGTTATATGGATAGAACTGCGTTCTGCGTCAGAGTCAGTGCCGCGGAACGACAGAATGCTTTTTCGAAAAGGAGACGAACAAATGAAACAGTATAAGAATGTTCTTGCTATGCTCCTCGCCCTGGTCATGCTCCTGTCCTGCGTTCCTGCTGTCTTCGCGGCCGACTGCGCGCATGCCCGCACCGAAGTCCGCAACGCGGTTCCTGCCGCCTGCGAGACCGACGGCTATTCCGGCGATACATACTGCCTTGACTGCGGCGTACTGCTTGCGAAGGGCGCCGTGATCCCGGCGACCGGCCACCACTATGACAGCGGCGTGGTCAGCAAGGCTGCCACCTGCACGGAGGACGGCGTGAGAACGTATCTCTGCGCGGACTGCGGCAGCACCTACACCACGCTCATCAAGGCCTCCGGCCACCTCTACGGCGAATGGGTCGTCAAGACGCCCGCTACGCCGACGACGAAGGGCGAGGAGGCTCGCACCTGCACCGTCTGCGGCGCGGTAGAGACTCGCGAGATCAAGGCTACGGACTATGCCAAGTGCTACGCCAAGTGGTTTATCGACTGCCCGGACAAGTGGTACCATGAGGCGGTTGACTTCGTGGTAGACGCCGGTCTGATGGACGGCATGAGCAAGACGGAATTTGCGCCGAAGGGTACCATGACCCGCGCGATGATCGTCGCGGTGCTGTACCGCATGGCGGGCAAGCCTGAGGTCACTGCGCTCTCCAGCTTCAAGGACGTCGATAAGGATGCGTGGTACGCCGAGCCCATCGCATGGGCGCAGGATACCAAGATCGTCACCGGCTACTCCGACGACGCCTTCGGCCCGAACGACCCCGTCACCCGTCAGCAGATCGCAACGATCCTGTGGCGCAACGCGAATCGGCCGGAAGGCAAGGATGCGAACATGGACAAGTTCTCCGATCTTGACAAGATCAGCTCCTACGCGGAAAACGCGATGCGCTGGGCGGTCGGCGAGGGCATCCTGAACGGCGACAGCGGCAGACTCAAGCCCGCCGACAACGCGACCCGTGCGGAATTCGCCTGCATGATCATGCGCCTTGAGGGCGGCTCCTATATCTGCGAGACCATGAAGGACTGGGACGAGGACGAGCCTCACGCGGAAGGCACCTACAAGGTCAGAACCATCGCCGGCAAGAGCGTTAAGGATTACCTGCTCAAGAAGCTGGGCGACGAAAAGCAGGTCGAAGCGTATTTGGAGATGTACGGTATCGACAGCTACGAGGCCGTGTTCGTCCTCACGCTGAAGGCTGACGGCAAGCTGAACGCTTCCTATCTGGGAGACGAGTATACCGGCACGTGGAAGCTGACCGGCAGCGACCTGACGCTTGAGCTGAAGGGCAAGCCCGGCACGGACGACATGGAGCTGAAGGCCGCCTACAAGGAAGGCGAGATCGCGCTGGTCCTTGACGGCGAAGAATGGCTCCTGATGAAGTAACCAACGACAAACGGAATCCACCCACCCGGGGCTGCCTCACGGCCGCCCCGGCGCTGTTTCCATGTTACAAAACATGCCGGTAAAATGCGGAAAACTGCCCCAAAACTGCTTTGGCAATATTGTGCGCTTTGCACGATCTTTTTTGTGCTTTTCGCCGAAAAATCCGCCGCGCCGCGCCTGCGCTATTGTAGTAACGAGCGGTTTGTGCTATGATAATGATGAACTGTTAGTCAAGTGCGGCCTGCCGTCTGACGTGTCTGCTTTTTTGCGGAGGAAGCATTCGCGCCGGCGCTTGCCGCAGTTCCAACAGATCCAAAATTTATTAGGAGGTATATCATGAAAAAAGTACTGTCTTTGATTCTGGTACTTATGCTCCTGCTCAGCATTCTGCCCACCGCAGCCTTTGCTGAAGAGCCGGCGGACGTCACCATCTATTTCACGAACGACGTTCACGGCGCGTATGAGAACTATGCTTATGCCGCAGAGATCATGAAGGACGGCGATTTCATCGTCGACGCAGGCGACGCCATTCAAGGCTCGGTTGCCACATCGCTGACCAACGGTCAGTGCATGGTCGACATCATGAACGCAGTCGGCTATGACATTGCGATCCCCGGCAACCATGAGTTCGACTTCGGCTTCGACCGCTTCCTCGAAATCACGAGCGACGAGAAGAACACCCCGTACGTCTCCGCAAACGTGTGGGACAAGGTGAACGACAAGCCCGTCTTCGAGCCGTACAAGATCCTCGAGGCAGGCGAGAAGAAGGTCGCCTTCATCGGCATCACCACCCCCGAAACGCTGGTCAAGTCCACGCCTGCGTTCTTCCAGAACGAGAAGGGCGAATGGATCTATGACTTCTGCAACGACGAGACCGGTGAGAAGCTGTACAAGGTCGTGCAGGACGCCATCGACGCCGCCAAGGCGGAGGGCGCGGACTATATCGTCGCGATCGGTCACCTCGGCATTGACGAGCAGTCCGAGCCGTGGACTTCCACCTCTGTGATCGCGAACGTTTCCGGTCTGGATGCTCTGATCGACGGTCACTCCCACAGCACCTTCACCGAGAAGAAGCCCGACAAGGACGGCAAGGACGTCGTTGTTGCGCAGACCGGCACGAAGCTGGTCAACATCGGCAAGATGACCATTGCTGCCGACGGCACGATCTCCGCAGAGCTGATCCCCGTCACCGCAGGCGAGGAAGACCCGTTTGACGCGACCGTGGCAGAAGCGGTTGCAAAGATCAAGGGCGAGATCGACGCCATCAGCAATACAGTCGTCGCGAAGACCGAGGTCGAGCTGACCACGCTCGATCCCGACACCGGCAAGCGCGCGGTCCGCAATGCGGAAACCAACCTCGGCGACCTGTGCGCCGACGCATACCGCGATCTGCTCAAGACCGACATCGCCTTCGTCAACGGCGGCGGCGTCCGTGCGAATATCCCGATCAGCGAGATCACATACGGCGACATTATCGCGGTCCATCCGTTCGGCAACATGGCTTGCGCCATCGAGGTCACCGGCGAAAAGATCTGGGAGGCTCTGGAGCTCGGCGCAGCTTCCTATCCCGGCGAATCCGGCGGCTTCCTGCAGGTCTCCGGTCTGGAGTACACCATCAACTCCGCGATTCCTTCCCCGGTCGAAAAGGATGAGACCGGCATGTTCGTCCGCCTGACGAAGGGCGCGCCGCACAGAGTCGTCGACGTCAAGATCGGCGGCGAGCCGCTCGATCCCGCGAAGACCTACACCCTCGGCGGTCACAACTACATGCTCAAGCAGCAGGGCGACGGCTATGCGATGTTCAAGGGCTGCAAGGTTCTGCAGGACGAGATCGCGGTCGATAACGAAGTCCTGATCCGCTACATCCGCGACACGCTCAAGGGCGTTGTGGCGGCTGACTCCATCTATGCAAATCCGCGCGGCGAAGGCCGTATCAAGGTCATCGAGAATCCGGAGGTCTTCTCCGTCTTCTTCACCAACGACGTCCACGGCGCGTATGAGAACGCTGCGTATGCCGCAGAGATCATGAAGAACGGCGACTTTATCGTTGACGCCGGCGACAGCATCCAGGGCTCTGTTGCAACCTCTCTGACCAAGGGTCAGTGCATGGTCGACATCATGAACGCGATCGGCTATGACGTCGCGATCCCCGGCAACCACGAGTTCGACTTCGGCTTCGACCGTTTCCTCGAAATCGCGAATGACGAGAAGAATACCCCGTACGTCTCCGCAAACGTCTGGGATAAGGTAAACGATAAGCCCGTATTCGACGCCTACAAGATCCTCGAGGCGGGCGAAAAGAAGATCGCCTTCGTCGGCATCACCACCCCCGAGACGCTGGTCAAGTCCACCCCGACCTTCTTCCAGAATGAGAAGGGCGAATGGATCTATGACTTCTGCAACGACGAAACCGGCGAGAAGCTGTACAAGGCTGTGCAGGACGCCATCGACGCTGCAAAGGCGGAGGGCGCTGACTACGTCATCGCGATCGGCCACCTCGGCATCGACGAGGAGTCCCAGCCGTGGACTTCCACCGAAGTCATTAAGAATGTGACCGGTCTCGACGCTTTGATCGACGGTCACTCCCACAGCACCTTCACCGAAGTGAAGCCCGACAAGGACGGCAAGGACGTCACGGTCGCGCAGACCGGCACCAAGCTCGCCAACGTCGGTAGAATGGCATTTATGGCTGACGGCAGCATTACTGCGGAGCTGATCCCCGTCACCGCAGGCGAGGACGATCCGTTTGACGCGACCGTGGCAGAAGCGGTTGCAAAGATCAAGGGCGAGATCAACGCCATCAGCGAGACGGTCGTTGCGAAGACCGAAGTCCTGCTGACCACGAAGAATCCTGAAGGTACGGCACGCGCTGTCCGTAACGCGGAGACCAACCTCGGCGACCTGTGCGCCGACGCATACCGCGATCTGCTCAAGACCGACATCGCGTTCGTCAACGGCGGCGGCGTCCGCGCTGACATCGCAGTCGGCGACGTGACCTACGGTCAGATCATTGCGGTCCATCCGTTCGGCAACATGGCATGCTCCATCGAAGTCACCGGCGAAAAGATCTGGGAGGCTCTGGAGCTCGGCGCGTCGGCATATCCCGGCGAGTCCGGCGGCTTCCTGCAGGTCTCCGGTCTGGAGTACACCATCAATGAAGCCATCCCGTCCCCGGTCATCAAGGACGAGACGGGCATGTTCACCGGTCTGAAGGAAGGCGCGGCGCACAGAGTCGTCGACGTCAAGGTCGGCGGCGAGCCTCTCGACCCGGCGAAGACCTACACCCTCGGCGGTCACAACTACATGCTCAAGCAGCAGGGCGACGGCTATGCGATGTTCAAGGGCTGCAAGGTCCTGCAGGACGAGATCGCAGTCGATAACGAAGTCCTGATCCGCTACATCCGCGACACCCTCGATGGCGTCGTGAAGGCAGACGGTGAGTATGCAAATCTGGCAGGCGCAGGCCGTATCAAGGTCATCAACGAGATCCCGAATCCGTTCACCGATGTGAAGGATGACAACTTCTTCTATGATGCAGTCCTGTGGGCAGTGTCGAAGGACGTCACGAACGGCACCACCGCCACCACGTTCTCTCCGGAAGAAACCTGCACCAGAGGACAGGTCGTGACCTTCCTGTGGCGCGCAAAGGGCTGCCCGGAGCCGACGAAGACCGAGAACCCCTTCAAGGACGTCAAGGAAACC
>JAFQZN010000074.1 GCA_017405865.1 Oscillospiraceae bacterium
CCGTAGGAGTCTGGGCCGTATCTCAGTCCCAATGTGGCCGTTCAACCTCTCAGTCCGGCTACTGATCGTCGACTTGGTGAGCCGTTACCTCACCAACTATCTAATCAGACGCGAGGCCATCTTTCAGCAATAAATCTTTGGTACGGTCACCATGCGGTATCCGTACGTTATGCGGTATTAGCAGTCGTTTCCAACTGTTGTCCCCCACTGAAAGGCAGGTTCCTCACGCGTTACTCACCCGTTCGCCACTAAGTCATCCCTTCCGTTTGACCGAAGTCGCCCTTTAGAGAGCTTCGTTCGACTTGCATGTGTTAGGCACGCCGCCAGCGTTCGTCCTGAGCCAGGATCAAACTCTCTATGATTGGTATCTTATCTGACCACTACGGTCAGGTAAAATCTTCTCATGAGCTCGCTCTTAGCTTTACTCAAGAATTTTCGTTGGCTGTTCTTGCATCTCATTACACTTTCATGTTTGACATACTCAGAACAACTTTTGTTTCAAAATTGTCCAAGGTGTTCATGTTTCTCGTTGTTTAATTTACAAGGTACACCGCTCTCACGCGCGTTGGCTTGCCGGTCTGCAAACGGATCATCTCCGCAGCTCCTTGCGCGCCTTCCCGCGCGACAGCCTCAATATAATAGCACAGCCCCATTCCTGTGTCAAGCACTTTTTTTGCAATTTTTCTGCAATTTTTCATGATTTTTCTTGATACAAAAGCAGGGGCCGAGCAATCGCCCGACCCCTGCGCATATGAAGTTGAATTACAGTTTAGCCAAAGGCTGCATTCAGCCATTCAATGCCGTCGATCTGGATTGCGAAATACGGCGCGGACTGATAGTAGGATTCCTTGAACTCGCCGTCGACGACAGCCTCCTCCGAGTCCGGGTTGAAGTCGCCGTCGGTGTCCAGAGCGAACGCCTGCGTCAGCGGCTCGCCGCCGACCGTGAACGTGCTGGTATCAAAGACCTTGATGGTGCCGTCCTTCAGACCTGCCTCGACCTCTTCCAGCTTCTCGGCGGTGCCGGGCGCGGCGATCGCCTCGTTCAGCGCTGTCAGAACGACCGCGCCGTCAGCAATGCCCTTGCTCCAGTCCTGCGGGATCTCGGTGCCGTTGGCAACAGCCTCGATGATCTCTTCAAAATAGACGCCCCAGTCAATGCGGGTGCCGACCAGAACGGCCTCCGGAGCGACGCTGATCATGTCGTTGTTATAGCTGGTGAAGAATGCGCCCTTGGACTGCGCGGTGGTTGCGGGGGTGCTGTTATCCGCGTGCTGGGACAGCAGGACGCAGCCTGCGTCGATCAGAGCAGAAGCCGCGTTGGCTTCTTCGGTCGCGTCGGACCAGGAGCCGGTGAACTGAACCTTCATGGTGGCGCTCGGGCAGACGCTGCGCGCGCCGAGATAATAAGCGGTCATCCCGGAAATGACTTCCGCGAACGAGAACGCGCCGACGTAGCCGATCACTGCCTCGTCCTCGGTGATCTCGCCTTCCTCGATCATCTGGTTGAGCTTCATGCCTGCGACGACGCCGGCAAGGTAACGACCCTCATAGATGTTCGCGAAGGCGTTGTGGGTATTGGGAAGGTCGTCGCCCCAGGAGGCCTGGTTGGTGCAGGCGATGAACTGGATGTCGGGATACTCGGGAGCGACCTTCAGCATGTAGTCCTCAAAGCCGAAGGAGTTGTTGATGATGAGCTGGCAGCCTGCCTCGGCAAGCTCGATGTTGGCATCCTCGCAGGAGGAGTCCTCACCGATGTTCCACTTGACGAGCCATTCGACATTGATGCCCTTTGCAGCAAGCGCCTCGGTAGCCGCTTCCTTGCCGCGGATGAAGTTGTAGGTGTAGCCCTGGTCGTTTTCGTCGCCGATGCAGACCAGTCCGACCTTGACCGTCTTCGTTTCGTCGGTCCCGGCAGGCGTATCAGGCGTATCCGGAGTCTTCTCGCCGCAGCCTGCAAACATTGCCGTGATCAAAAGTACACAGAGAATGATTGCCAAAACTTTCTTCATTAGAATTTCCTCCTCATACTGATAGTTTTAAATGCAAGTACGCATTTACCTGCATCTATAGTTTAACACAACGCGGCTGAAAAAGCAAGGAAGCCGCCCTGTCGCAAAAGCAAAAACGGAACTTTGCACAAATCGTAACAGGGCACTTCAGCACTTTGTATAGTTTTCCGCTTTGATAAACGTGACAAGAAAAACATGCGGTTTGTTTGTCAATTTTGTTTGCTTTTTTTGTGTTTTATGATATAGTATTTGTAGATATTGTGCAAAGGCGCAAGCGCTGCAGCACAGTAAGATTCCCAAGGAAAGGATGGTCAGATTGGAAGGTCAAAACGCAATCGAACTTCGTAACATCACCAAGCGCTTTGGCAGTGTCGTTGCAAACGACAGGATATGTCTTTCCCTGAAGCGCGGGCAGATCCTCTCTCTGCTGGGCGAGAACGGCAGCGGCAAGACGACCCTGATGAACATGCTCGCCGGCATCTACCTCCCGGACGAGGGCGAGATCCTCGCGGACGGAAAACCGATCACGATCCGCTCCCCGAAGGACGCGTTCGACCACAAGATCGGCATGATCCATCAGCACTATAAGCTGGTCGAGGTCTTCACCGCAACGCAGAACATCATCCTCGGTCTGAAGGCGAAGGGCGGGCTGAATCTTGCCGAGGCAAACCGTAAGGTGCAAGAGATCTGCGACCGCTACGGCTTTGAGATCGACCTGAAGAAGAAGGTCTACGACATGTCCGTCTCAGAAAAGCAGACGGTCGAGATCGTCAAGGTGCTCTATCGCGGCGCGGACATTCTGATCCTTGACGAGCCGACTGCCGTTCTGACGCCGCAGGAAACGGACAAGCTCTTCGCGGTCATGCGGAACATGAAAGCGGACGGCAAGGCGCTCGTCATCATCACCCACAAGCTCAACGAGGTCATGGCGATCTCCGATGAGGTCGCTGTCCTGCGCAAGGGCAAGTACATCGGCACGGTCAAGACAGCCGAAACCTCGCCGCAGGCGCTGACGGATATGATGGTCGGTCACGCCGTCACGCTGAACATCGACCGTCCGCAGGCCGATGAGCTGAAGAAGCGCCTCAAAATTGGTAACCTCACCGTCAAGGATAAGGAGGGCGTCAAAAAGCTGGACGACGTGTCCTTTGAGGCCTTCGGCGGCGAGATCCTCGGCGTGGCAGGCGTTGCAGGCTCCGGGCAGAAGGAGCTGCTGGAAGCCATTGCCGGACTGCAGAAGCTGGAGCACGGCTCCTCGATCCTTTACATTGCGCCAGACGGCAGAGAACAGGAGCTGTACAACCTCACGCCGCTGGATATTATCAAGAAGGGCATCCTGCTCTCCTTCGTTCCCGAGGATCGCTTCGGCATGGGTCTGGTCGGTGGCATGAACATCACGGACAACATCCGTCTGCGCACCTACCGCGACGGCAAGCTGATGCTCTCGGACTTTGCAGAGTCCAAAGCCCTCGCGGAAAAGATCGTGACGGATCTTGAGGTCGTCACGCCGGACATCAACCGCACGCCGCTCCGCCGCCTGTCGGGCGGCAACGTGCAGAAGGTGCTGGTCGGCAGAGAGATATCCTTCAACCCCACCATTCTGATGACGGCCTACGCCGTCCGAGGTCTGGATATCAACACCTCCTACGCGATCTACAATCTGCTCACGGCGCAGAAAATGCGGGGTGCCGCCGTCATTTACGTCGGCGAGGATCTGGACGTTCTGCTGGAGCTGTGCGACCGAATCCTCGTCCTCTGCGGCGGCAAGGTGAGCGGCGTCGTTGACGCAAAGAACGCAACAAAAGAAGAAATCGGCTTGCTGATGACGACCGTCGGCGGCGGGAAGGAGGCAACCAATGAAGCATGAAGCAAACACCCCGCTGATCCGCCTTGCCAAACGCGACGCCATGTCCGGCGGCGCGATCTGGGCGATCCGCGTCGGGTCCATCGTTCTGTCCCTGCTGATCGGCTGTCTGGTCATTCTGATCACCGGCAACAACCCCTTCAAGGCCTACGGCGTGATGATTCAGGGCTCGCTGGGCGGCAAGGTCTACCTCCAGCAGACCATTAAGATCGCCATCCCGCTGCTGGGCTGCGCGCTTGCGATCGCGCCGTGCTTCAAGATGCGCTTCTGGAACATCGGCGCAGAAGGTCAGATCACGGCCGGTGCCCTCGGTGCCACCCTGATTGCCCGTCTTCTGGACGGCAAGCTCCCTTCCCTGCCGCTGCTGCTCCTGATGTGCCTCGCTGCCATCGTCGCAGGCGGTATCTGGGGACTGATCCCCGCCTTCTTCAAGGCGAAATGGAATTCCAACGAAACCCTGTTCACCCTGATGATGAACTACATCATCATCGGCGTGGTCGGCTGGCTGCAAAACGGACCCTGGGAAGCCCGTCAGGGCAGAATGGCGCAGTTCAGCAAGGACGCGACCCTGCCGAAGGTGCTCGGCATCCACTGCGGCTGGATCATTGTGCTCGTGCTGGTGCTGCTCATGTTCTTCTATATGCGCTATACCAAGCAGGGCTTTGAGATCGCTGTCATCGGCGACTCGAAGAACACCGCCAGCTACGCTGGCATGAAGGTCGGCTACGTGATGATGCGCACCATGTTCCTCTCCGGCGCGATCTGCGGCATTACGGGCTTCATCATCCTCTCCGGTGCAAACGGTACGCTGGCGTCCAACATCGCAAACGGCGTCGGCTTCACAGCGATCACCGTCGCGTGGCTCAGTCAGCTCAACCCGTTCGCCATGATCGTCATTTCGATGATGCTCGCGATCCTCACCAAGGGCGCCGACACCCTGCAGACGCAGATGAACGTCCCCGCTTCCCTGTCCAACATCATCATCGGTCTGCTTCTGTTCTGCATGCTCGGCTGCGAGTTCTTCATCAACTTCAAGATGATCTTCCGCTCCCGGAAAACCGAGAAGGAGGTAGATGCAAAATGACAGGCTTCATCAACGGTTTGATCCTTCTGATCGTCGCAGCGATCTCCTACGGTACGCCTCTGATGTTCGGTACGCTGGGCGAGATTTTAACGGAGAAATCCGGCAACCTCAACCTCGGCGTCGAAGGCATCATGTTCATGGGCGGCGCGTTTGGTCTGGGCGGCGTATTCTACTATGAAAAGCTCGTCGGCGAGAATGCGAACGGCGTCGTTGCGATCCTCGTTGCCATTCTTGCCGCCTTCATCGCAGGCGCCTTTGCCTCCCTGATCTTCTCCTTCCTGACCACGACGCTGCGTGCCAATCAGAACGTCACCGGCCTTGCCCTGTCGATCTTCGGCACGGGCGTCGGCCAGTTCACGGGCGAGCTGATGCGCGTCAAGGCAGGCGGTTACGTCACCATCAGCAACGGTCTGAAGGTCTTCTTCTCTAACACGCCGTTCCCGAAGGCGCTGACGGACATTCCCTACGTCGGGCAGCTGCTGTTCGGGCATTCGGTCTTCTTCTATCTCGGCCTGCTCCTTGCGATCGGCATGCACCTGTACCTCAACAAGACGCGCTCGGGCATGTTCCTCAAGGCCGTCGGCGAGAATCCTGCAACGGCGGACGCCGCAGGCATCAACGTCGCGCGCAACAAGTACGCGGCGACGATCATCGGCGGCGGCATTTCCGCCATCGGCGGCATGATCTACATCACCTCGATCGCCTCGTGCGTGTGGAACCACGAGGGTCTTGCCGGCGTCGGCTGGCTGGCGGTCGCGCTCGTCATCTTCTGCCTGTGGAGACCGCTCTCCACGATCTGGGGTTCGATCCTCTTCGGCGCGCTGATGATCATGTATCTGCGCTTCCCGCTGCCATTCATTCCGACTGATATTTACAAGATCCTGCCCTACGTCGTCACCATCGCGGTGCTGATCCTGACCAGCCTGCGAAACAACAAGGACAAGCAGCCTCCCGCTTCTCTGGGACTGCCGTACTTCCGCGAGGAAAGATAATCCGGTATTTGCAGAAAAGCCCGCTCCCCTCAAAGGAAGGGAGTGGGCTTTTTCTTCAGCGCCGAAAAATATTTATAGTTTGTTTACACATTTCAGGTCCCGTTATGTTATACTGCAAACAGAGGTCAGGTTTTTCCTCCTTTTTTCCCTGATCTCCTGCCGATGCTGCGGAAATCTCTGCGGATATGCCAACGGCAGTATATGAAACACCACCTACGCAAGAGCGCCTCCGGCAGGTTGCCGGAGGCGCTCAATTTCTTTATGCTTTACTCAATATTCTCAATCAGGCCGTAGCCGCCGTCGTTTCTCTTGTAGACCACTGCAAACGCCTGATCGTTTTCCTCGTCCTTGAAGGCGAAGAAATTGTGCTCCAGCAGGTTCATCTGGAGGATCGCTTCCTCACGCGTCATCGGCTTCATCGGGAATTCCTTGAAGCGCACGATCTCAAAGCTGCTCTCCTCTGCATCCGGCGCGAAGGAGGTGACCTCTGCGCTGCGGACGAAAGCATCCTGACGAAGTCTGCGGGCGAGGCGGGTCTTGTTCTTGCGGATCTGCCGCTCGATCGTGGAAACTGCGGCGTCGATGGACGCGAACATATCGGACGTGGCCTCGCTTGCGCGGAAGTAGGTGTTTGCGGCGTGGATCGTAATCTCCACCTTGTTACGATCCTTTTCTACAGAAAAGGCGACGAGAGCCTCCGCATCGTCCCGGAAGAAACGCTCGAGCTTCATTACTTTCTTCTCGGCATATGCGTGGACGTTGGGGGGCAGGCTGACTTTTTTCTCGGAAAACTGGAATTTCATGGTAGTCGCTCCTTTCGTGTTGTAGGGCCTTTGCTAACTATATTATAGCATACTTTTCCTGAATTTCAAGTATCTTCCTTTTCCTTCGCCAGAAGTTGATCCATGACGGTTCGGTAGATCAGCTCCGCCTTCTCCTCGAAGGCGTTTGCCAGGCGGTAGGCATGGCGCTGGGTCGGCGCCATCAGCTCCATCTTGAGCAGGTCGCTGACCTCGTCGTTCAGGCTTAACTGGACGGAAAAATCTCCGCCCTCGCGCTTGACGATCTTCGTCTTGACGAAGCTGCTGCGGCGGACAGCGCGGTTATATTTGTCCGTTGCCGCCTGCGCCCGCTGCATCACGGGATAGGCGATGGCGTCCTCGGTTACGGCGCAGGCCTCTCTGCCCTTTTCCGTAATGACGAAGCGATTGCCATCGACCTCCTCGAGGTGGCCGGTTTCTACCATCTGCGGCACCGCCTGCGCCAGATCGAAATAGCTCAAACAGTCGTCCTGAAACGAAAGCTCGTATATTTTCTGTAAATCCACCGGGTACATCACCCGCGACATGACGTACAGGATCAACACCTTGACGTCCAGCATGTCATGGATAAATCCGCGCTGCTGCTCCATAGCGTTCCGTCACCTTCTCTTTCTGATTTTATTATAACGCAGCTCGCCGCCCGTGGCAATAACTCTTTTCACCAATTTGAAAAAAAAGCATAGCATGTTGATAGAAAGGAGGTTGGCGCATGGAATTCTGGGTTTTGGGCGGAGATGCGCGAAACTACTGGGCGGCAGTTCATTTGGCTGAATGCGGTCATACCGTCCGATGCTTCGGTGTGCCGGACGCGCCCGACACACCGCTGCCGTTTTATATCGAGCGGCTGGTGCTCCCCTTCCCCTCGTATCAGGGCGCGCTGGTGCGGGGGCATTCCGCGATCCCGATGGACGAAGTCCTGCAGCACGTGGACGCAGACAGCACGGTTTACGGTGGGCTGCTCGGCGCATGGCGCGAGGCGCTGGAGCACCACGGCGCGCGTGTGCGCGATCTGTACGGCACGGAGCCGCTGACGACCGCCAACGCCATCCCGACGGCGGAGGGCGCGATCCAGCTTGCCATGGATCACGCGCCGATCACCCTGCACGGCGCGCAGTGCCTCGTGATCGGCTTCGGGCGGATCGGGAAGATTCTGGCGCGGAAGCTGCACGGGCTGTCTGCCAACGTGACTGTCGCGGCAAGAAGGCCGACCGACCTCGCCCTTGCAGAGGCGATGGGCTTGCAGACGGATCTGACCGGGAAGTATATCCATGGGCTTTCGCAATACGATTTCATTTTCAACACCGTGCCTGCCTCGGTACTGACGGAGAAACAGCTGAACGGTCTTGCCGCCGACTGCCTGCTCATGGAGCTTGCCTCCCTGCCCGGCGGATTCTCGCAGGAATACTGTCGAGCGCATCAGATCAGCTATATTTTTGCGCCGGGATTGCCTGGGCGGTGCGCGCCGAAATCCGCAGGCAGAATCTATGCGCAAAACATCCTCGACGATATGCAAAGGGAGGAAACAGCATGAAACAAACTGTCGGCTTTGCCCTCTGCGGCTCTTTCTGCACCTACCGGAAGACGATCGACGCGCTGCGCGCGCTGGCGGAGGACTACACCGTAATCCCGATCTTCTCCGAGGCGGGCTACACGGTCGACACCCGCTTCGGCACAGCGGCGGACTTCCGTGACGAGGTAGAAGCGATCTGCGGCGCGAAAGCCCTGCATACGCTTGCCGAGGTCGAGCCCTTTGGACCGAAGAAGCTCCTCGATCTGCTGATCGTCGCGCCGTGTACGGGCAACACCCTCGGCAAGCTCGCCAACGGGATCGCAGATTCCCCCGTGACCTTCGCCTGCAAGGCGCATCTGCGCAACGCGCGTCCGATCGTGCTGGCGATCTCCACGAACGACGGACTCTCCGCAAGCGCGGAAAACATCGGCAAGCTGCTCAACCGCAAGCACTATTACTTTGTCCCCTTCGGGCAGGACAGTCCGACGGGCAAGCCATACAGTCTCGTCGCGGACATGAATCTGCTCTCCGTGACCGCCGCTGCCGCTCTGCGCGGCGAACAGGTGCAGCCGCTGCTGCTGAAGTAAGTGCAGCCGTAAGCCTGTTGCATTTTTCGCGTCCAGCGGGTATAATGGAAGCAGAACTACAAAGGAGGACAGCGTATGCCAACTTTCAGCTTGATCGTGCCGATCTATAAGATTGAGCAATATCTTCCGAAGTGCATCAACTCCGTTCTGGCGCAGACCTGTCAGGATTACGAGCTTCTGCTGGTGGACGACGGCTCGCCCGACGGCTGCGGCGCCATCTGCGACGACTACGCGCAGCGTTACCCGGACAAAATCCGCGCCATCCACCAGCCGAACGGCGGCGCAGGCGCGGCGAGAAATCACGGCATTGAGCTGTCCTCGGGCGACTACCTGCTGTTCATCGACGGCGACGACTATCTGTCCGACAACTTCCTCGCTGAACTGAAGGAAACCATTCGATCCACCCCCGCCGATCTCATTCTCTACGGCGCAGAGGTGGAAAAGGACGGCAAAAGGGTCGGAGAGCTGCACGAGCTGGTAACACCTGACAAGCTGCTGGAAGTGCAAAACGAACCCGATCTCTTCTTCGGCGTCATGGCGCCGTGGAACCGCGCCTACCGTCGTGCGCTCTTAACGGAGCACAGCATTTCCTTCGCCACGAAGGTCTGGTACGAGGACATCCGCGTCGTCACCAAGATCCTCGCCGTCGCGAAAACGGCGATCCGCCTGCCGAAGTGCTACTATCATTACCTGCAGCGCGAGGGCAGCGCGATGAACAACAAGAACTGCGAGCGCAATGTTGAGATCATCTACGCCTACGACGACATTCTCGGCTGGTACAAGGAGCACGGCTACTTTGATAAGTACCGCGACGCAATAGAATTTCAGGCGATCCAGCACATCTGGCTCGCCGCCACGGTGCGCGTCCTGCGCATCGACCGCAGGCATCATCTGATCGCGGATTTCCGCGCCTACATGGAGAAGAATTTCCCGCACTTCCGCGAAAATCCGTATCTTGACAGGCTGGACGGCAACAAGCGGCTGGTCTTCCTGCTGGTGGACAAAAAGCGCTACCGCACCGTCCGCCTGCTCTTCCGCATCAAGAACAAGCTCGGGAAATAATACGGAATGATACATCAAAACCGCACCCGATCGGGTGCGGTTTTTCAGCGTGTCGAAAAACCCTTTTCGACACGCTGACAGGCTGTCAAAAAGTTCGGAAGACAAGCAACTCACGACCGTCGGCGTACATAGGTACGGTAGGTCGTGAGTTGCGCAGTAAGTCAAAATTCTTGCGAAGCA
>JAFQZN010000075.1 GCA_017405865.1 Oscillospiraceae bacterium
AATAAAGGATGCGTCGGTCGAGCCCTCGGCGGTGGCGCTCACCCGCGCCGGAATATGCCAAGGAGACTTCTCCGCATCGAACACGCCAGAAGGGACTCGTTTGCATTTTTTGCCGGAGGCAAAAAATAAAGGATGCGTCGGCAGAAACGCCGACGCGCAACAGTCCACCGGACTGTTGCATCTAGATTTTAGAGTCCCTTCTGGCTATTTGTGCCAAAAGGGACTCGAACCCCCAACCGTCAGAACCGGAATCTGATGCTCTATCCATTGAGCCACTGGCGCCCATGCATAAAGGATTATAGCAAATCTACGCTGAAATGTAAAGACATTTTTCGCGCATCTTTTCCGGCCGCTTTGCGCTTTTGCGACAAAAATCTGCAATCGGTATTGTTTTTCCGCGTCCTGCGTGATATAATAATCAAAAAAATGAGGTCAATTTTGGACCTCATAGAATGTGAGGGAATGATATGGCTGACTCTATGCCCGGTTTCCGCAGCGCGCTCAACGGTTTTAACCGCAGCGACGTCGTACAGTTTATTCAGGCGCAGACCATTGAACACGAAAAGGCATTGCGTATGCTGCGCGATGAGAACGCCCGCCTGCAGGAGGCGCTGACTGCCGCCCGCGCGGAAAACGACGAGCTGCGTTCGCTCAACGCAACGCTGCGCGAGATGTCGCAGCCTGCCGCTCCCGTCCAGCCCGTACCGGAAGCGTCCGCTGCCATCCCCGTAGCCGCGCCTGTTGCCGTCCCTGCTGCGCCCGCAGCTCTGGACGCGCCGATGATGCCCGCTGCCACCGTGGTAAAGGCTGCCGCGCCCGACTTCAACGAGCTGGAGCTCGCCGCCTACCGCAGAGCGGAAATGACGGAGCGCATGGCAAGAGAACGCGCCAATTCCTCCGCCGAGCGCATGAAGGCGATCTTCTCGCAGGCGGATGAAAAGCTCGCCGTGACCTCGCAGGATTTCAAGACACTGCTGGACGCCTTCCAGACCAACTTCGGCCAAATGGAGCAGCTTCTGCAAACTGCGCAGGGCATCGTGGATGAATCCTCCTCCAGCCTGAAGGCAGCCTCCGATATTTGCAACGAGCCGTAAAAAGCTTTTCCTACCGACCGGGTTTCGACGGACTTCGCGCCCGCGCCGTGCTATGATACACATACAGCTTATCCAATGCGAGCGCACTTCAAGACCCAAAACCAGCTTGCCCTCCGAGAAATCTCGGAGGGCATTTTTTTATTCCTTCATAATTCCGTATTTCACGCGGACGCGGTCGAGCTTATCCAGCAGCGGCGCGGCAAAGAGCCACAAAAACGCCGCCGTCGCAGCGCTCTGCATAAAATCCATCGGAAAGCCGCTGACGCAGCAGGCAACGATCGCCTTCCACGAAAGCGTATCACTGTACCACGTAAAGGCAGAGGAAACGTTCATCAAAAAGCCGTAAACGACGACGGACACGATCGCGCCGAAGATGCAAAGAGATGCTCTGCTGCAGCGCAGAATGCCTCGCCGGTACAAAAAACCTGCCAGAAAGCCGACCAACCCCATCGCGAACATCTGCCACGGCGTCCACGGTCCCTGCCCGAAAAACACGTTGGAGAGCAGCATCGACAGCGCGCCGATCAAGAAACCGCTCTCCGCACCGAGCGCGACGCCGGAGATGATCACCAGAGCGAGCACCGGCTTGAACTGCGGCAGGGCGGAAAACGCCGTTCTGCCCGCCACCGCGAGCGCAGAGAGAACCGCGAGCAAAACGAGCTCATACGCCTGCGGTCTGCGGCGCTCAAAGGCAAGTGCAAAGGGCAGCATGATCTCCGTCAGCACCAAAAGGGAGACCAGGAGCACCTGCCGTCCGTTTAAGAGATACACGCCGCACAGGATCGTCGCCGGTACGAGCAGAAGAGCGGATATGCCGGCAACGACGCGTGTCCGGGACACCGGCGTCTGCCGCAGTGTCCCCAGCGCTCTCCGGCGGCTCAAACAGACAGGCAGAAAGGCAAGACAAACGGCAAGCAGCGACTGCTGCACGGATTTGGAAAGTCCCAGAGGAAGCGGTGCAAAGAGTGCCACGGCGAAGAAGGCAGCCCCTGCAAGCATTGCGAGCGCGATCAGCACTCTCCACCACGGCAGTGGCTTGACTCGTGCCTGCGCGGACTGCACGGCAGGCGCAGCAGCCCCGCCGCCATCATCCGCAGGAAAATCCGATTCCTCCACGCCGCATGCCTCCAGCAGCTCGGCGCAGGTCACTGCCTCCGGCAGCTTCCGGCGCGCGATTCGATTGGCAGCGGTGGTATAAAAGCTGTTGCCGGAAAAGAATTCAGCCGGCGTTCCCTCCGCTGCAATCGCTCCGTCAAAGAGCAGATAGCAGCAGTCTGCAAACACCGCGCAGAATTCGACGTCGTGGCTGACGGTGATGACCGTCTTTCCCTCTCGCACGAGCGCACGGAGCAGCTCGCCGAAGGACGTCTTGAACGCAGCGTCACAGCCCTTGGTCGGCTCATCCAGAAGCAGAATGTCCGACGCGGACAGCAAGACCTTCGCCAGCGCGGTGCGCTGCTGCTCGCCGCCGGAAAGGTCGTAAGGATGCCGCTCCAACAGGCCTTCGAGTTTACATAATCTTGTGACCTCCGCCGTGCGCGCTTCCCTTTCCTCCTGCGGCAGGTCGGACGCTGCGTCCTCCAATTCGCCGCGGACAGTGCCGGAAACAAAGAGCATTTTAGGGTCCTGCGGCAAAAGCCCCACGCGCAGCTTGGGATCACGTACGAGCTTTCCCTGCTGCGGCTTCTGCAGCCCGCAGATCAGCGAAAGCAGGGTCGTCTTCCCGCTGCCGTTGCCGCCGTGAACGGCGCAATGCCGTCCCCGTTCAAAGCGGCAGGAGAGCTCCCGCAGAACGTCCCGTCCTTTCTTTTCATAGCGGAAGCCGACGTGCTTCAGCTCGATCGCCGTCTCCCCCGCTTCCGGCTGCTTTCGTTCGGGAAGCGGTTTCAGCTCCCCCGTCTGCTCGGAAAGCCAGCGGCGCGCCTGTCCGACCGTCAGTCTGCCGCACAGGCGGATCGGCGTCGGCATGGCAAGATACAGCGGGTGCTTGCGCGTCTTCAACGCTTCCGCGACTTCGAGCGGGCTTCCCTGCGACAGAATAGTGCCTCGCTCCAGAGCGATCACGCGCTCCGACAGCGGCAGCACTTCCTCCAGCCGCTGCTCGCTCAAAATCACCGTCGTACCCAGCTCACGGCAGATCCGATGCACCGCGTTCAAAAACTCCGTCGCCGCGATCGGATCCAGCTGCGCCGTCGGCTCATCGAGCAGCAGCACACGCGGCTGCAGCACCATGACGGCCGCCAGATTCAGAAGCTGCTTCTGCCCACCGGACAGAGAAGCGATCTCCCGGTCAAGCCAATCCTCCATGCCGAAGAACGCTGCCGTTTCCGCGATCCTGCGCTGAATGACCGCGCGCTCCATGCCGAGGTTTTCCGCGCCGAAGGCCAGCTCATGCCAGACCTTGTCCGTCACGCTCTGACTGTCCGCATCCTGCAGGACGAAGCCGATCTGTGCGCTCGCTGTCCGCTGATCCAGCGCGGAAAGAGGTGTCCCGAACAGCTCGACGCTGCCCGACTGCTCGCCGTGTGGTGTCAGGGTGGGCTTCAGCATCCGAAGCAGCGTCGACTTTCCGCTGCCGGAGGCGCCGATCAGCGTCGTAAACTCCCCTTCCCGCACGGAAAGGGTAATATCGCGCAGGGCGGGCTGCGTCTGCGCGGGATAGGTAAATGAAAGGCCGTTTATCTCGATACACGCCATAAGAGCGCCTCCTTTCCTTCGGAAATCAGGGGATACGCTGCGAGCATGCCGAAGCACACCGCAAAAAGCAAGGTGAAAATGCCCCGTTCTCCGCTCAAAGTCGGGTAAAACACGAACGAAAACCGGCCGCGCAGTCTGCCCGTCAGCGCGGCCGCGCCGAAGAGGACAATCCAGACGAGGGCGAGCGCATCGCGCAGATCGAAGCGATAGGGCGAAAACGCGGTTCTGCCCCGCAGGCCGTAGCCCCGGCTTTTCATAGAGCTTGCCGTATCCAGCGCGCTCTCCAGCGCCCACGTCACCGTGATCGACACGACCCGTCCGGCGTGGCGCAGCCTTTTGCCGTCCGGATGCAGGCACTTCTGCGCCAGCGAAACCTCGCGCATCCGTTGCAGCAATCGCGGCACGAAGCGCATCCCCATGCACAGCGTCAGCGACAGTGACGGGAACGCCCCGCCGAAGAGATACAGAAACTTATCCGTGGTGATCACGCTGTTCCAGCAGACGAACCAGAACAGCACCGCCGCCAGACGGATCCCGGCGAACGCGCCGTAAAGCACCGCCTCAAGCGTGCAGTCGCTGCCCCAAGGGAAGCGGAACAGCACCGTTTCTCCCAAATGGCTGGTGAGCGGGTTGAGCAGAGCCGCAAACAGCATCAGCGGCACGATCAGCCGAAGCTGCCGCAAAAGTCTTCCCGCCCCCACGCAGCACAGCGCGAAGCAAACCGCCGCAGTCAGGCTGATCAGCGCGATCGCCGGATGCTCCGTCATCATCGTCAGCAGCAGCACGAAGGCGAAGAATATGAAATTGACCGACGGGTGACGTCGCGAGAAAGCCGTCATATTCTTCCCTCCAAAACGAAGAATCGGGATGCACCAAGGGCATCCCGAGCAGGCGCAGTAAGCCTACTGCGCCACGGCGGTTTCGCCCCAGAAAACCGCTGCTGACAAACGGGAGTATTCCGACTAGGTCCAACGTTTCCTTCCTACTTCCGCCGCCTTCCCGAGTTGCCCCAGTGGCATAATGGCGGGTTCGTTGACCGCACGGTTGCCGAGACACAGTGCCGGATTTGCCGGCTGTTTCCTCCGCTGTCTGTCCGTTATTTGTTTCCATCATACCACAATCCGCACCGGATGTAAACGGTCTTTGTGTCGAATCGGCGCGAAACGGCATAGATTGAAACGGAAAGGAGGCGTCGATATGGCGCGATACGTATTGAAATTCGGCGGCAGCTCCCTCGCCGATCCGAAGAAGCTCTATGCCGCAGCGAAAAGGCTCGCCGCCCTGCACGGCGCGGGGCATCAGGTCGTCGGCGTTCTCTCCGCGCAGGGCGGCGCGACGGACGCTCTGCTTGCCAAGGCGCGGCAAATCGACCCCGACTGCGGCGGCCGGGAGCTGGACGCTTTGCTTGCGACGGGGGAACAGGCCTCGGTCTGCCTTTGCGCCATGGCGCTGCGGCGTCTGAACGTCCCGGCGGTCAGTCTGTCCGGCTGGCAGGCGGGCCTCCGGACAGAGCCCCGGTTCGGCGACGCACACATCCTCGGTCTGGCAAACGACCGCATTGCGCGCGAGCTGGCTGCCGGAAACATCGTCCTCGTCACGGGCTTTCAGGGCGTGAATGACGACGGCGACGTCACGACCCTCGGCAGGGGCGGCTCGGACACCACCGCCGTCGCGCTGGCCGCGTTTCTGCACGCGGATCACTGCAAAATCTATACCGACGTGGATGGCGTTTACACCGCTGACCCGCGAACGCATCCGGACGCGGTCAAATACGACAAGCTCTCCTATGACGACATGCTCGCTCTTTCCCGCAGCGGCGCAAAGGTCCTGCACGACCGCTGCGTGGAGCTTGCGAAGCAGTATCAGGTGAAGATCGAGGTTCTCTCCGCCGCGAGCGACGATTCCGGCACAGTTGTAGGTGCGTGAAACACGCACCTCAGACTGTCAAAAAAGTCCGTAACCGTCGAAAAAGAGTATCGTATTCCACCGCGCCTGTCATTGCGAGGTTTGCGGAGCAAACCGTGGCAATCTGTCCCTAAAGGTTTGGGAAGAGGTAGAATATATTGAATATTTCGAC
>JAFQZN010000076.1 GCA_017405865.1 Oscillospiraceae bacterium
GTCGAAATATTCAATATATTCTACCTCTTCCCAAACCTTTAGGGACAGATTGCCACGGTTTGCTCCGCAAACCTCGCAATGACAGGCGCGGTGGAATACGATACTCTTTTTCGACGGTTACGGACTTTTTTGACAGTCTGAACAGCCTGCGCCGAAGGGCGCAGGCTGCGGCGGCATTTGGGCATGCCCCCCTACTCGGCTCGGTTCATCGAAAAAGTGTCCCGCGTCGAAAGGGGCGGATTGCCCGAGCAAGTCGGGCAATGACATGATGAAAGGCGTGTCGCGTAAAACGAAAAAGCGTCCCGCGTCGATAGGCACAGATTGCCACGGTCGCTACGCGACCTCGCAATGACACGGATCGGAGGCACACTCAAAATTGCGCATTGTGCATTGAACATTGCGTCCGAGGGGCGCGGGCTGTCCGGGATCAGTCCGCGCCGGACGGAAGCTCGATCTCGATCTCCTCACCGCAGCGGTATAGCTCGAGCGGCACCTGCGTTCCGTCACCCAAGGCGTCCAGCAGCGAGCGGCAGTCCTCGGCGCTCTCCGGCGTTTCCCCGCCGATGCTGACGATCACGTCCCCGGGCAGGAT
This sequence comes from Oscillospiraceae bacterium, assembly GCA_017405865.1. Lineage (GTDB taxonomy): Bacteria > Bacillota > Clostridia > Oscillospirales > Oscillospiraceae > JAZOXB01. Next base: position 593 of record JAFQZN010000076.1, read on the forward strand.
GCCCGCATGTGCCGCCGTGCCGTCCTCCTCCACCTCGCTGACGATCACGCCGTTCGGCAGCGCCCAGTAGCGCTGCTGCGTATCGTCCAGCTCGCAGACCGTCATGCCGCAGATCTCGGTCTGCTCCCGCTGCGACTTATCCGGCTGGAACGTCAGTTTTCGCTCCTCCGTCGGCATGGTACGCGACGTCGCGTACTGCCGCTGCTGCAGATACGGGATCACAAACGGCAGGGCGTTCGCCGCAAGCAGCGCGATCACCAGCCCGATCACCAGTCCGGCGTTGGACTTCCCGTTTTTCGGTTGTCTTCCCGTGCCGTAATAATCCGGCATTCTCGGATCCTCCGTTTGGATCCCCTCCCTTCTATTTACTCAAGGGCATGGTAAAGGTAAATTCCGTTTTCCCGTCGCGGCTGGTCACGAAGATGTCCTCGCCGTGTGCCAGCACGATGGTCTTGACGATATACAGCCCGAGTCCCGCGCCGTCGCGGTCGGTCGAGCGGCTCTTGTCGGTCTTGTGGAAGCGGTCGAAAATCAGCGGAAGCTCCTCGGCCGGGATCGTCGGACCGGTGTTGCCGACGGTCACGACGGCGCTCCCGGCGCGCGGCCGGACACGTACCGTGAGCGTGCCGCCCTCGTTGATGAATTTTACCGCGTTGTCCATGAGATTATACAGCACCTGCGTCACAGCGTCCGGCAGTGCGCGCACCGTCACGCCGAGCTCCGGCATGTCGACGTCCACGTTCAGATGCTTGCGGTTGATGCGCTGCTCAAAGCTCAACAGCGCTTGTCCCGCCGCCTCGCAGATGTCGAAGTCCGCGAGCTGATCCTGCGGGATGCCCTGATCGCGCAGGCGGGAGACGTCCAGCATATTGCGCACCAGCCGCGACAGGCGGCGCACCTCGGTGGAGACGAGATTCATGTAGTAATAATGCTTCTCCTCCGGGATCGTGCCGTCGAGCATGCCGTCCAGATAGCCGGCGATCGTCGTCATGGGCGTTTTCAGCTCGTGGCTGACGTTGGCGACGAATTCCTGCCGCACCCGCTCGGAGTTCTGCAGGGCGACGGTCATGTTGTTGAACGCGACCGCCATTTCCTCGATCTCCTCGTTCTGGTTGCCGGTCGGGATCTTCACGCTGTAGTCGCCGCGGGCGATCTGCTTTGCAGCCGCCGCCATGTTGCGGATCGGCTTCGTTTCGCGGCGCGTCAGATAGGGGGTGGCAATGACGGCGGCAATAAAGACCAGCAGCGCGACCAGAATGAAGATCTGCAGGGTGCGCCCGGTCAGACGGGTCATCTCGGCGCGCGGCATGGAGACCAAAATGATGCACAGCGGCGTACCATCCTCCAAGCGGACGGGGATCGCCACGGCGAGTCGCTCGTCCCCGTACAGGGCGGAGGCAGCCGCGTCCAGGCTCATGCTGCCGTTTCGGAAGAGGCGCTCGGCGCTGCTCTTGCCGATCGTGCGCCCCTGATGCTCGCAGGCCTGAATATCCGCCGCGCAGATGCGAACCGTGCCGTCCGCGTCACAGATCAGAATGTCGTTCTCCGACGCGCTCGCGGCAACGGAAAGATTCGTGCGGAAGTCCCAGTCGTTCAGGTAGGCCGCGCTGTACGCCTGCACCAGACCGGCGACACTGTCGGCCGTGCTGTGCAGGGAGCTCTGCTCCGTCTGCACGATGTAGCGCGTGAACAGCGCCCAGAAGGACACGCCGAGCAGGATCGTCGCGCCGAGCAGAATGCAGAGGATCAGCGTCAGATGCCTGCGGAAGGTCGTTTTCATCTGTCCGCGACCTCGAATTTATAGCCGACGGACCAGACGGTTTTCAGCTCCCACTTGTCCGACACGCCCTCCAGCTTCTCGCGCAGGCGCTTCACGTGGACGTCCACGGTGCGGGTATCGCCGAAATAGTCGAAGCCCCAGACCTCGTCGAGCAGCTGATTTCTCGTATAGACGCGGTTCGGCGTGGAGGCGAGGTGATACAGAAGCTCCATCTCCTTCGGCGGCGTCGGGATTTTTTTGCCGTCTACGGTCAGCTCGAAGGCGTCCATGTCGATCACGAGCTTGTCGAAGACCAGCTTGCGCGAGGCCTTCTCCGGCTCAATGCCGCTGCGGCGCAGCACCGCCTCGATGCGCGCCAGCACCTCCTTCATCTCAAAGGGCTTGGTAATGTAGTCGTCCGCGCCGGTCTTGAGGCCCTGTACCTTGTCCTCCGTCTCGCTCTTGGCGGTCAGCATGATGATCGGCGTTTTGGCCTCCGCGCGGATCGTGCGGCAGACCCCCCAGCCGTCCATGCCCGGGAGCATTACGTCCAGCAGCACCAGCGCAGGCTGCACCTCGCGGAATTGCTTCACGCCCTGCAGGCCGTCCGGCGCGATGGAGACGTCATAGCCCTCTTTTTCCAGATATAACCGCAGAAGATCCGCGATATTGTTGTCATCCTCAACGATCAGAACGGTTTTCGCCATAGTCCGGGTCCTCCTGTATGTTTCGTTTCTTTCCATTTTTCTCTCGTTGTATATTTTGCCGTAAGTTCTTCCTACATTATAACCGCAAATTCCCGTTTTGGATGAACAATTTGTAAAAACGCGAAAAAAAGCAAATCCTCCCGTATTTGCGCGCTTACGGACGGCGGCAATGCGCGAAACGGGCGGCGGAATGCGACGGATTATCCTCGCGGAAGAAGCATAGAATCTTCCGGGAGGGGATACGATGAAAAAGAAATTTTTGATCGCGGCGGTGATCGGGATCGTGGGCGGCGCCGCACTGCATTTTCTCTACGACGCGCTGCCGAATCCGCTGACGGCGCTCGTTTCGCCGGTCAACGAGAGCGCGTGGGAGCACCTGAAGCTCCTGTTCTGGCCGATGCTGCTGACGGCGTTTCCGCTGGCGCGCGGTACGGACGACCGCTATGCATTCTGGGGCGGCATCTTTGCGGCGGAGCTTCTGATGCCGCTGTTCCTGCTGGGCGGCTTCTATCTTCTGCAGTGCGGCTTCTGGGTCTACAGCCTGCCGCTCGACATCGCGCTTTACGTCGTGACGATGGCGCTGGGCTACCTCGCCGCCTATTGGATCTTCAAAAGCAAGAAGCTGGAGCGGCTCGCCGTCTGGCTGCTCATCCCCGTGATCCTCTACGGGGCAAGTCTGATCCTGTTCACCTTTGCCGCGCCGCAGCTTGGGGTTTTCCTGCCGCCGACGGAATAAACGCCCCATATCTTGTGGAAATGCCGAAAAATGCGCACAACTTTTCCGTTTTGCGGGAAAAAATTAAAATTCCGGTTGACTTTTCTCCTGACGTTACGCTATAATATTAACCGCGCAATTATGTGTGCGTATTATTTGATTGCTGCGGTCGTTTCGACTGTTGAGCATAATCTTACAGGAGGTGTACACGAGATGCTGCGTACCTATCAGCCCAGAAAGCGCCATCGCGCAAAGGTTCATGGATTCCGCAAGAGAATGGCTACCGCCAACGGCCGCAAGGTTCTTGCCCGCCGCCGTGCTAAAGGCAGAGCTGTCCTGTCCGCCTGAGGAACCGTGACCGCACCATACTGTCTGAACGTCAATCCGGGGCGAACGGAGGATCGATCTTCGTTCGCCTTCTTTGCTATCCGTGAGGAAACGCCATGGTCGTATCGCTGAAAGAAAACAATGTTTTCCGCCGTCTGTACTACAAGGGCGCGAGCGCAGGCAACCGTCTGCTGGTGATCTACTGCCGCCGCAACGGGCTGGGCTATAACCGCCTGGGGCTGACCGTCAGCACCAAGCTCGGACATGCCGTCGTGCGCAACCGCATGCGCCGCAGACTGCGCGAGATCGTCCGTCTGCACGAGGGGCGGCTGCAAAACGGCTATGACGTCGTGATCGTTGCGCGCACTGCCGCCGTGGAGGCGCAGTTCGGCGCGCTGACGCGCGCCTTCCTCACGGCGGCGGACAGAGTCGGGATCTTAAAGCCGTGAAGCGCTTCCTTCTCTGGCTCATCCGCTTTTACCGCAAGCACATTTCGCCTGCTTTTCCCGGCAAATGCCGCTTTATTCCCACCTGCTCGGAATACGGCGTCGAGGCGATCGAAAAGTACGGCGCGTGCAAGGGCGGCTGGCTGACGTTCAAGCGGTTATTACGGTGCAATCCGTTCAACCACAGCGATCCTTACGATCCTGTGCCGTAAGCCGAGGAGAGTCGAACTCAAGTCGGTTTTCACGGGCGGCGATCCGCCAATACTTCGCAAACCGCCTTGACAATCCGTCAAGGATTCCCTGCGGCGTTTTACTCGTCTTGACGATTGCCGCTCCGGGAAAACTGCTTCGCATCTCTGCGCGAGCTATTTTTGAGGGATTTTCGGTGCGGCGGACGCAGCCTTGCCGGCGCAAGGCAAGGACAACAAGCCGAAAAGGACCGAAAAGAGGCGCGCAGAGACGGCTTCAGCTCGACTCTCCTCGGCTTATCCCATTCAGGAGGAACACAATGATTGACTTTTTGATCCAACAGCCGTTCGGTTATGTGATGGAGTTTTTCTATAACCTCTTCCATAACTACGGCATTGCTCTGATCCTGTTCTCGCTGGCGGTCAAGCTGATCCTGCTGTATCCCAGCGCCAGAAGCAAGAAGAGCATGATGAAGACCTCCCGCCTGCAGCCGAAGATCAAGCAGATCGAGCTTGCCTGCGGCGACGACAAGCAGAAGTATCAGCAGGAGGTCAACGCGCTCTATAAGGAAGAGGGCGTCAGCATGTTCGGCGGCTGCCTGTGGTCGCTGCTCCCGCTGCTCATCCTTCTGCCCCTGTATTCCGTCATTCGCTACCCGCTGGAATACCTGCTCCACGTCGGAGAGGAGACCGAGGCGTTCAAGGCGATCAAGGCGGCTTACGAGGCGGTCAACGGCGACGTCAGCAAGGAGGTCTACTGGCAGCTTTCGGCGACGAAGGACATCGAGACTTACGCTGCCGGCATCGTAGACGGTCTGAAGAACATCAACTACAGCTTCCTCGGTATCGACCTGAGCGTCGTGCCGGATTGGAAGATCTGGACGCTGCATGGCTGGTCCGCCATCGGCGGCGCGCTGGTGCCGCTGATCTCCGGCGGCTTCAACTACCTGTCCATGTTCATCAGTCAGAAGATGAACAACACCGTCATCCGCAACGAGGACGGTGAGGACGACAAGGCGGCGGCGAAGTCCGCGCAGACCGGCAAGATTATGAATCTGATGATGCCCGCCATGTCCATCTGGTTCGGCTTTATCATGCCGCTCGGTCTGTCGATCTACTGGATCGCACAGAGCGTGTTCGGCATCATCCAGGACTATTTCCTCACGAAGCACTACCGCAAGGTCTATGACGCGGAGGACGAGCTGAAGCGGCAGAGAGCCGCTGCCCGCGCCGAGGAGGAGGCAGAAAAGGAGCGCATCCGCGCCGCCAAGCGCGCGGCAAATCCCGACGGGATCACCGAAAACACCAGCAAGAAAAAGCAGCAGCAGCGCGAGAAGCAGGAGCGTGAAGCGGCTGCGAAGGAATTTGAGGCAAGAAAGCTCGCCGAGCAGGGTCTTGCGCCGGAAGAGGGCGCGCAGAATGCCGGCGGCGAAGCAAACCGTCCTTACGCACGCGGCAGAGCCTATCAGGCAGACCGCTACAAGGACGAAGAATAAGGAGAAAGCATGGAAAAATTTATTGTCACGACCGGCAAGACCATCGAGCTTGCCATCGAGGCTGCGCTGGCACAGCTCAATATGGACCGCGACAGCGTTTCGGTCGAGGTACTGAAGAACGCGCGCTCCGGTTTTCTGGGCATCGGCGCTTCGCCCGCAGAGGTCAAGGTGACCTATGAGGCTCCCGACGAGGAGGCCGCCCCCAAGACCGCGCTCTCCTCTGCTTCCAGAACGAAGCCGAAGGAGCGCCCGGAGATCAAGGCTGCCGCAACGAGCGGCGTGATCTCCCGCCCCGGCAAGAAGATCGAGCCGGAGCAGAAGCCGGAGCACAAGTCCGAGCACAGAAAGCCTGAACAGAAAAAGCCCGAGCAAAAGAAGACCGACCGCCGCCCCGAAAAGAAGGACCGCCGTCCGGAGAAGCCCACCAAGGCAGCCGCACCCGCCGTGGAAAAGACCTACGCGCCGGCGCTGCCCGGCAGCGTTGAGGAAAAGATCGAGATATTCCTCAAGGGACTGCTGGAGCACATGGGCTCCGACGCCGTGCCTCACGCATTCCAAGTCGACGAGGAAAGCTACCGCGCAGAGCTGGTCGGCAACGACGCCGGCCTTCTGATCGGCCGCCGCGGCGACACGCTCGACGCCATCCAGTATCTGACCGGCTACGCGATCAACCGCGACCGTGAGAAGCGCCTGCGCATCAGCGTCGATGCGGGCGACTACCGCCTCAAGCGCGAGGAAGCGCTGCAGCAGCTTGCCAGAAAGATGGCAGCAAAGGCAGCCAAGTATCACCGTAACTTTACGCTCGAGCCGATGAACGCCTACGAGCGCCACATCATCCACGCTGCGCTGCAGGACTATCCCGACGTCACCACCTTCTCCACGGGCGCAGAGCCGCATCGCCGGATCGTCGTCGCATATTCCAAGGAAGCGTAAAATGCATACGAAAACGGTGCATCTCGTTTTGAGATGCACCGTTTTCGTATGGCAGCGTGTCGAAAAACCCTTTTCGACACGCTGACAGGCTGTCAAAAAGTTCGGAAGACAAGCAACTCACGACTGTAGGCGTATATAGATACGGTAAGTCGTGAGTTGCGCAGTAAGTCAAAATCCTTGCGAAGCAAGCTTTTTGGATCCTAAATTGTTAGAAAAACCTGTAAAAATAGAA
>JAFQZN010000077.1 GCA_017405865.1 Oscillospiraceae bacterium
AGTCAAAATTCTTGCGAAGCAAGCTTTTTGCAACCTAAATTGTTAGAAAAACCTGAATAAAACAGAAAAACGTTTAAACAGGGAATAATCCAAAAATTGTTTTAATAATTTTGACGGTTACGGACTTTTTTGACAGTCTGTGCGGCGTACTTCCAATGGAAGTACGCCGCAGTGATATTCGTTCTTGCGAACGAACGATATGCGCACTTCGTGCGCGCGATGTGTCTGCGACGCGATATGCGCTTCGCGCGTGAATGGAACGAATATCATATCGCTTCAGCCAAGGCTGAAACATCGCATTTCACACTGTGAAATATATCGCTTTGCCCGAATGGGCAAAATATCGCAGAAAAACGCTTCCGGGGGAAATACCGGAAGCGTTTTGTCTGTCACCAAAATTCCCGCCTGTCATAACATGGAATGAGCGTGATGCTCATAACTTTTCAGGAGGTACTTCATTATGGGTTGCAATAACTGCGGGAATAACTACTGGTGGATCATCATCCTGATCCTCTTGTTCAGCTGCGGCAACGGCTTCGGCTGCGGATGCGGCAATAACAACAACGGCTGCGGGTGCGGCTGCGACAACGGCTGCGGCTGCTGACGGAATACTTTGCGCGGAGGGGATTTTCCCCTCCGCTTGAAATATGGAACGGGTTGTGATATAATACGTCTATCCGCTTGAACCATACCTAATACGAAAATTCAATTCAACTATTTCATTGAATTTTGCTGTGCTACGCACAGCCTTTTCAGCGCAACGCGCTGAAAAGCCGTCTCATGCAGACTTCGACGCGCCCTCGGCGCTATAAAATGCTTTTTTAAGCATTTTATCGAAGTCTAGTATCAAAGGAGGCAGACAGAATGGATCAAAACACGTTCCCCGAAGAAGTGACCGGCGCGCCCCTGCAGCGGAAACGAAAGCGCAGCAAAAAAATGGGCGTGACCGCCTTCATCCTGACCTTTACCGCCCTGCTGCTGCTTGCGGCTATGGGCGTTTACGGCTTCCTGCGCTACCGCAGCAAAACGCTTGCCGGAACGGACATCAGCATTTTCTCCGTGATGATCACCGTCGGCGCGATCCTTGCGGGCGTCGGCTTTATCCTTGGCGTCGTTACGCTGTTTCTCAAAAAGCAGCGCAAGGGCTTTGCCGTCAGCGCGATTCTGATCGCACTGGTGGTGCTTTTGATCTGCGTCGGCGCGATGTACGTCTATCAGTACATATTCAGCGACCTCAACCACGACTCCATTTTCAGCAGTCTGAACGATGAAGACCTGAATATCGTGAAAATCAACAACGGCGAGGTCATCCGCGACGCGACGCCGGAAAATACCGAGAATCCCGACGATCTCGAAGCACAGGCCAAGCAAATGGAGATCGAGTTCGAGAACCTGACGAATGAGGATCTTCCGCCCGAGGCGCTCGCAAAAATGCACAGCGGCGACCCGGAGGGGCCAAGCTACCTGCTTGACGGTGCGGATCAGATCACGAATTTCATGCTGTTCGGTCTGGATAAGGTCGGCTCGTCGGACTCCAATATCATCCTGTCCGTCGACCGCGTCCATCACAAGATCAAGCTGATCTCCATCGGCCGTGACTCCTACGTCATGATGCCGCAGTGGGGCAGCTATTCCAGAATCACCTACGCCTATAATTTCGGCGGCCCACAGGGCGCGATCCGCACGGTCAACCACAACTTTGCGCTGAACATTCAGGACTACATCTCCGTTGACTTCGATCAGATGATCGGCATTGTCAACCTGCTCGGCGGGATCGACGTGGAGTTGTCCGGGGACGACGTCTGGAAGTACAACAGCCACATGAACGGCGATCAGGCGCTGCGTTATTCCCGCGACCGCAGCGACAGTGAAATCAACCGCGCCGCGCGCCAGAGAAACGTCGTCCGCGCCATGATGGACAAGGTGCGGCAGATGCCGCTGGCAGATTATCCCAGCTTCATCCGCTCCTGCTTCGGCATGTGTACGACCTCCTTCGGCACGGACGAGCTGCTCGGCCTCTGTCTGGAGGTCGTGCAGAACAGCTACACGGTCGAATCCTCCGCCGTTATGGAGCATATGGACTGCTGGGCGGGTGTGCTCGGCAAGGAGGAATACGTCTATTTCGTCTACGACCTGAACCGCGCGAGCGACTGGATCTATCGGACGATCTATGAGGATCTCTATGTGTCCGGCTATGCCGATCCGCAGAAGGCGGAGCAGAAGATCCCCGCCGGTGTGAACGTGATCGGGCAGGCAATGTACGGCGGTCTGCTGTACGACGTCCCGGAGGTCACCACCGGGATCGCGATCGACGAGGGCGAGGAGCTGGAGGACGGCGTTGCGATCACGCAGCCCAGAACGCCGCTGCACGATCTGGAATGCAACGTCCCGGGAAGGATCATCCAGTTTGCCAAGGTCGGCGGCAGCCTGATCCTGCTCGTCGACGGAAAGCAGTATCTTCTGAAATAATTGACCGACATAAAAATCGGGAATCGCTCAACTGCGATTCCCGATTTTTGCTTCCTCTTCGTCCTTGAAGAGCTTCCTCTCCAACGCTTGACAGCCCTTTTTGACCCGCAGGAGCCGGAAGAGCTGAATGCGCAGCAAATCGACGAGGGAACAGACCAGATAAATGCCGAACGCGCATACCAGCACGACGAATCCCATCACGAGCGGGTGCATCGTCGCAATGAACGCGAAACGACCGAGCATCAGGTGTTCCCAGATGAGCGGGTGGACGTGGAGGATGTACACACCGAAGGCGGCAGGCGAGAAGAGCGCGATCAGCTTTTTCGCAGCCCCGCCGCAATGCAGACGCGAGAAGAAGAGCAGCAGGGCGATGCTGCCGAGCAGAATCAGCGGAGAAATATAGGAAGCGGGGAACTTTGCGCCGGGGAAGAAGCGCATGCACAGGCAGGAGAGCACCGTGCAGCCGAGGTAGATCGCAAGCAGCGCGGGCTGCGGGACTTTTTCCCACATGCCGTACTTGCCGATATAGGCGCCCGTGACGTAGAGGATCATCAGCCACAGACCGCTGTAGCCGGCGACGAGAACGAACGGATCGTGCGTAGTTTCTCTTGCGACGGTAGCCGCGAGGGAAAAGACGAGGAGCATGGCGACGACGATGCGCCGCAGGGTGCGCTCGCTCGCTGCGTTGACGGCGGCATTCAGCAGGGGAATAAAGAGGAACAGGACGACGTAGGCGGAGAAATACCAGTATTTCCCGGTGATCACGGGGAAGGCGTATTCGAGCAGGCCGGAGCCGCTGATCACGTCCGGGCGGACGATCGCAAAGACGGCGGCAATGCCGAAGGAATAGAAAAAGACCTGCAGCCATAACACGGCAAGATTGGACGGGCGGTATTTGCTCTGTGCGCCGACGTAGCCGGAGATCAGCGCGTACAGATTAACCGCTCCGTAGGCGGCAAGCTCCAAAAACCACGCGATCGCATGCTGCGCCGTGCCTGCGTACGTGCGCGAGATTACGCCGCCTTGACCGAGCACGTGCAGGATCGTGACCATAAACATGGCGAGCATGCGCAAAAGGTCGATGCCGTAGTTGCGCTCTTGCTTCATCACCATAGAATTCACTCCTTTCGGAAAAGACGCAGGGGCAGAGAACTGCCCCTGCGTTTCAGACTGTCAAAAAACGTAGGGAGTAGTTATTTCGGAGGGAAAGAAAGTGTGAAAGAAAACCGTCAGGGTTGTCTTTCACGTTCAATAAAGCAGGATTTTCAAACTGATTTTAAGTTTGAAAATCCGCATGAGCGCGTC
>JAFQZN010000078.1 GCA_017405865.1 Oscillospiraceae bacterium
CCGCAAGGGGTACGCCGCATCCGTAAGGCGGCAAGCCGCCAACGGCTGCGCAGCCACGGTTTGCTCCGCAAACCTCGCAATGACAGGCGCGGTGGAATACGATACTCTTTTTCGACGGTTACGGACTTTTTTGACAGTCTGGCAGGCGGCTGATAAAACCATCAGCCGCCTGCATTTTGTTAGAGTTTTGGGAAGAGCAGCGCGATCTCAAATGCGGTTTCCGTCTGTTCCACGGTACACTGACCGTTCATCTGCTGCATCATGGTGCGGATGCTCTTGATGCCGATGCCGCTGCTCTCTGGCGGGGTTTCGGAGGCGGCGCAGGCATTCACCACGCTGAGCCCACAGTATTTTTCCGTGTCGATGCTCTGGAGAATGACGTCTTCGGAGGGGTCTGCGTATTTTTCAATATTTGAAACGCCGTTTTCAAGGATGCGCTGCAGATATTCGCCGTTCACCTGCACGAAGCAGGGACTCCAGACGACGTTTGAAACGACGCGGAAGCCGCGCTCCTTCAGATCGTCGACAAAAGCGGCGACCGCGTCGGAAAAAGCCTGCTCCGCCGTCTGCAGCTCGCTCTGCTCCGGTAATTCCTTCAGCGTGTACGCAAACAGATGGTCGGAGATCTGCTTCATGTGGCGCGCCTTGGCGTCGATCTTCTCCAGATACTCCTGCAGCTCCTCCTCCGTCTCGTACCGGTGGGAGCGCAGGACCTCGAGATAGAGCATGATGCCGGTCAGCGGCGTCCGCAGGTCGTGCGACATTTCCGTGACAAGGCGCTTGTTCGCCCGATGCAGCGCGTTTTCCGAGGCAAGCTGCTGCCGGAAGGAAACGCGCATCCGGTTCATGCTGTTTGCCAGATCCGTCAGCTCGTCGTTGCCTTCGACGGAAACCTCATAATCCAGATTGCCGCCCTCCAGGATCTGGACCTCCTCGTTCAGGCGGCAGACGTACCGAATCAGCTTTCGTGTGCTTAACAGATAGAGAAGAACGAACAAAACGATAGCGACCAGGGCAGAAAGAGCGGTTGCAAGCACGTAATACTGATAGGTGGTGTCAGAGAAGATCACGGCCTGCACGTCGATATCCGTCAGATGAATCAACACCGTGTGTTCCTCATTCTGCAGCGGAACGTTGTGCGGCGCAGTATTTTCGGCGCGCGGGCCTTGTGCGCCCGGCGGGTTTTCCCGCCTTGGGGTGTCGTCGCTAGAGCGGTAGATTCGCTCACCGTCCGCGTACAGCTCCAAAAGAACGGTGGGCTGCCGGGCTTCCCATTTTTTTAATGGTGAAAGATCCTTGCTGGAAATGTCGTTTTTGACAATGAAATCCTGCAGGGCTTTTCCCTGCTGCTGCATGTGGGCGTTCAAATACTCGGGCGTTTCAAGGTTCTTCTCAATATAATAGTTGGAGGCGGTATACAGGATGAGGAACACCAGTGAACAGAGCAGCGCGGAAAGGATCAGCGTGACCGCAAAGCGGGCGCGCAGTCCGTAGGGCTTAATTGCTCGCTTTTTCTGCTTCATATCGGTACCCCTTTCCCCAAATATTCTTGATATAGGCGGGGTTTTGCGGGTCGTCCTCGATTTTTGTGCGCAGCTTCCGGATGTGTACCATGATGGTGCTGTTCGCGCTGTAGGTATACGGCTCCTCCCATACGTTCTCATAAATCGCCTGGGTCGAGAAGACTTTTTGCGGGTGCTGCATCAGAAGCAAAAGAATCCGATATTCGATCTCCGTCAGATCCAGCACGATCCCTTCCTTCCAGACCTCGTTCCGATCCAGCGCGATTTTGAGCCTGCCGGACGTCAGGGAGTGATCCGTGTCCGCCGTCACGCTCTGCGTCTTCCCGCGGTAGACGGTATATCTTCGGAGCAGCGCATGGACGCGGGCGATCAGCTCGGCATAGGAAAAGGGCTTTGCGAGGTAATCGTCCGCGCCTGCGGTCAAACCGGCTGTCTTGTCGGATTCCTGCGATTTCGCAGTCAGAAACAGGATCGGCACGTTCGACGTCTTTCGCAGCTCTTCACAGACTTCCAGCCCGGAGATGCCGGGCAGCATGATATCCAGAATGACCAGATCGACCGCATCGTTCATTTTTTTTAACGCGGCTTCGCCGGAGCCTGCCTCCCAAACCGTATATCCCTCTCCGCCGAGCAGGATGCGGATGCCCTCCCGGATCGCCGCATCGTCCTCCACGACCAGAATGACCTGTGAATTCATAAGCACACCTCTTTCCCATTATCCTCATTATACACGATTCCGCAGAGAAATCAATCCGGCGTCGGCGGTACCGCCTCGCGCCAAAGTGCTATTTAAGAAAAGTTTAGAAATTTCCGTTTGAAAACCTTGGTTTTCGCATGTATACTATAAAATGTAAAAATTGCGAAATTTGGGAGGCCAACAATGAAAAAAACAACCACCGTTCGCAAAGTCCTGTCACTTCTTCTCTCGCTTGCCATGATCGTTTCCACGCTTGCGGGACTTTCCCTGACCGCGAGCGCGGCAGTGTTGACCGGCACGTATACCGGCTATACGTCCGCGTCGCAGGTCGATTATGTCACGGTCAGCGGCACTGTCGCGAACTGGGGAGCCAGAGGTGAGGCAGCAACCTTCCTGACAACCTACGCGCAGAACTATTACACGGGCAGCTATTCCTATGCGACCCTGTCCGCGCTCTCCGGCAGCAGCAGCACAGATACGTCGTTCTATTCCAGCGCGCTCGGCACGGCGATCCACAATATGCTCGTCGCAAAGCAGACCTCTACGACGTCCTATAACGGGACGCGAGACCTCTACAAGTACACAGACTGCGTGAACAGCAACTACAGCTACATCTCATCCTTCTATTCCGGCACACAGCTGAACGGCGAATGGGACAGCGGCTCCACATGGAACCGCGAGCATACCTGGCCCAATTCCAAGGGCTTGTCGGGTAGCGACGAGAACGACATTATGATGCTCCGCCCGACGTCCGTCTCCGAAAACAGCAGCCGCGGTAACAAAGCATACGGATCGGGCAGCAGCTACTACGATCCGAACTCCGAAGCAAGCAGCGGCCTTCCGGATCTGCATGGTGACGTCGCCCGCCTGATGCTGCAGCATCTGATGCGCTGGGGCAATACCAGCGCGTTCTACGGCACTTCCGGCGTCATGGAAAGCAGAGCCGTCCTCCTGCAGTGGATGGAGGAAGACCCCGTCGATACCTGGGAAATGGGCAGAAACGACGCGGTGCAGTCCATCACGGGCGTGCGCAACGTTTTTGTCGACTATCCGGAGCTTGCCTTTAAGCTCCTCGGCGCGAGCGTGCCCTCGGGCTACTCCACGCCTTCTTCCGGCAGTGGCAGCTCGTCGTCCTATACCGTGACCGCAACCTCTAATAATACAAGCTACGGCACGGTCTCCGTCAGCGGCACGGTCATCACCGCCAGCCCGAAGACCGGCTACTACGCCTCCGGCTACACCGTGACCTCCGGCACGGCGACCGTCACGCAGAACGGCAATACCTTTACCGTCACGCCGTCGAGCAACTGCACGGTGCGCATCAACTTCGCCGCGAAGACGTCTGTAACGGTGAGCTTCTCCGTTCCTGCAGGCGTTTCGCAGAGCTCGATGAGCGGCTACGCGGGCGAGGCGATCACGCTGCCCACCCCGAGCGGCACGCCGACCGACACCTCTCACGACTATACCTTCCTCGGCTGGGTCACGACGAGCTACGACAACGTGACCACGCAGCCGACGATCCTCTCTGCAGGCAGCAGCTACACGCCCACCGGAAACGTCACGCTTTACGCGCTGTACCGCTATACGGTAGGCGGCACCGGAAGCTCCTCTGATTACACGAAAATTTCCTCCGTCAGCGACATCACGGACGGCGCATCCTACGTTATCACGAGCGCGACGACCGGCTATGCGATGAGCCAGACGGTCTCAAGCAACTGGGTCAAGGTCGGCGGCACCTATTCCGGCACCACCATCACACCGTCCTCAACCGACGTCTGGACGATCAATTCCGGCGTGATCAGTTGCAGTGACGGCAGTCTCTATTCTACCGGTGCGAAAAACATCTCGCTGAGCAGCAGCAACTCCACCACATGGGCCTTCACGGTATCCGGCGGCGAATTCACCATCAAATCCGGCAGCAATGAGCTGTCCTACAACGCAAACAACGGCAACGGCGGCTGGCGTCCGTACTCCGGCGGCTACGGCTCGGATAAGACGTTCTACATCTACAAGGCGGGCTCCGGCGGCACGAATTACTACACGACCGTCCTGACCTCCACCTCCTGCACCCATACCTACACCTCCGTCGTGACCGCGCCGACCTGCACAACGGCGGGCTATACGACCTACACGTGCACGAAGTGCGGCGACACTTACACCGGCAACCAGACCGCCGCCCTCGGCCACAACTACCAGTCTGTCGTGACTGCGCCGACCTGTACGGCAAGCGGCTATACCACTTATACCTGCTCTCGCTGCGGCGACAGCTATACGGGAAGCACCACCGCTGCGCTGGGTCACAGCTATGGCGCGTTCCGCTCCAACAATAACGGCACCCACAGCAAGACCTGCTCTCGCTGCTCTGACGTTGTGACCGAGAGCTGCACCTACACCTCCTCGACCTCCGGCGCGACGACCACCTTCACCTGCACCGTTTGCTCTTACAGCTATCAGACGACGCGCCCGACCTATACCGTGACCTATAACGACCGCGGCAGCACGACCGCTGTTTCCTGCATCGACGGCAACAGCGTCACGCTTCCCGCGACCGCTTCCACCGTAGAGGGCTACACGTTTGTCGGATGGGTAGAAGCGGCGATCCCGACCGAGACTGCGACGCAGCCGACCGTTCTGACCGGCTCCTATACCCCGACCGCGAGCGTTACGCTCTTCGCCTGCTACACACGCACGGAGAGCGGCAGCACGTCGACGGCTGCGGAGATCGGCAATTCAGGTTCGACCTCCAACACCTACCAATACGGTTCCCCCTATAACTTCTATTACAAGAACACAATGAACGAGATGCTCTACACAGCCGCCGAGGTCGGCGCGGCGGGTACGATCACCGACATTGCGTTTTACGTTGCTTCCAGAAGCAAGACCCTCAGCCCGACCTCCGTTAAGATCTACATGACGACCACGAGCAATTCCACGATCAGCACAAGCAGCCCGTACTACGCATCCAATCTGACCCTTGTTTATTCCGGTTCGCCGACGATGGGCAGCGCTACCGGCTGGGAGAATCTGACGCTCGACACGCCGTTTGCCTACAACGGAACGGATAACCTCGTCATCGTTACGACACAGAGCATCGCCAACTATGATTCGACGCTCAAGTATCAGGTCAGCTCTGCTTCCGGAAAGATGATCTACCGTCAAAACGACAACACGAGCGGCTACGCGGATGCGTCGAACAGCTCCTACAGCTTCTCCTCTGCCTCTACGCGTCCCGTCGTGAAGCTCACGATTAATGCTGCGACTACCTACTACACCACTGCGCCGGTCGCAATCTGCTCGCACGCGAGCACCACACTCACGGGCTATGCAGCCCCGACCTGCACGACCGCCGGCTACTCCGGCGACTACGTCTGCGACGACTGCGGCGAGACCGTCACGGCAGGCGCCGCCATCTCCGCCCTCGGTCATGACATGATCACTGACGCTGCCGTCGCGGCAACCTGCACAGAGAGCGGCCTGACCGCCGGCTCGCACTGCTCGCGCTGCGATTATACCGTCGCGCAGGAAGTCGTCCCCGCTCTGGGTCATAACTATCAGTCCGTCGTGAATGCGCCGACCTGCACGGAAAGCGGCTTTACCGCCTATACCTGCTCCGTCTGCGGCGACAGCTACACGGGCAACACCGTTCCCGCCCTCGGCCATGATTACATCTACACCGACAGCGGCAACGGCACGACCCACACCGTCTCCTGCTCCCGCTGCGATTACAACGCAACAGAGAATCATGCGTTTGTCAACGGCACCTGCGTCTGCGGCGCGGTCGAAGCGGTCGAAACGCTGAAGCTTGTCTCCGCAGCACCGGTTCTGAACGACAAGATCGACATGATCTACGCCGCCGAGGTTCCCACGAGCTACAGCAATCCGTACGTCGTCTTCACCTTCAACGGCAGTGAAACGACCGTCAGGGACTACACGACCGATGCCTACGGACGGCTTCTCTTTGTCTTCACCGACATCAACCCGCAGTGCATGGGCGACGATATCAGCGCCACGTTGTACGCGACAAAGAACGGCACGCAGGAAAGCGTCAGCGTCACGAACTACTCCGTCCGTGACTACTGCGTGAACAAGCTGGCGGATAACACGATCTCCGCTTCCCTGCGCACACTCCTGTCCGACCTGCTCGCCTACGGCGCGGCCGCGCAGACCTATATGAATTACAAGACGAATGCGCTTGTCACCGATGGAATCGACATCAACAACCCGAACTACACCACGTTCAGCGCACTGTCCGGCAATGCCGCGAGCTTTACGGGCGAAGCTGACAGCGCCATCTACTGGACGGCGGCAAGCCTGACCCTGACGAGCAGCGTCGCAATGAGCTTCCGTTTCTATGCCGAAAGCACCGACAACCTGTCCGTTACGGTCAGCGTCAACGGCAGATCGCAGACCTTCACGGAGTTCACCGCGATCGGCGGCGGAGTCTACGGGATCTCCTTTACCGGCATACAGGCCGACGAGCTTGCCCAGCCCGTGACTGCGAGCTTTGCAAGAAGCGGCGCGGCGATCGGCAACACGCTGACCTACAGCGTCAACGCCTACGTCCAGTCCAAGCAGAACGACAGCAACGC
>JAFQZN010000002.1 GCA_017405865.1 Oscillospiraceae bacterium
GCTTGCTTCGCAAGGATTTTGACTTACTGCGCAACTCACGACTTACCGTATCTATATACGCCTACAGTCGTGAGTTGCTTGTCTTCCGAACTTTTTGACCGTCTGTCAGCGTGTCGAAAAGGGTTTTTCGACACGCTGAAAAGCGCAGAGCAATCGCTCTGCGCTTTTTTATCCAATCATGCAAAAAATAACCCCTCTGCATCGTTTTAGCAGTAGAAAACAAAGCGCTTTGTTTTACGATTTCTCCCGGGAGGTGAACCTTTGGAGCAAGATAAAATGGCGTGGATCGTGCACACCTACAGCCCTTCCCTGCTTCGCGCGGCATTTCTGTATTTGAAGAACGCCGCAGACGCCGAGGACGCCGTGCAGGACGTGTTCCTGTCCTACTGGGAGCGGCAGCCCGCCTTTGAAAACGAGGCGGCGCGAAAGGCGTGGCTCTACAAGTCCGTCTGCAACCGCTGCAAGGACAAGCTGCGCTCCGGCTGGTTCCGGCATCGCGCGCAGCTGACCGAGGACCTTTCGTACCTGCCGCCGGAGCAGTCCGAGCTGCTGGAGGCGCTGCTTTCTATGGATGAAAAGTACCGTATCCCGCTGCACCTGCACTACTACGAGGGCTACACGATCAAGGAGATCGCCGCGATTCTGAAGCTGCCGTCTGCCACGGTCGGCAGCCGCTTATACCGCGGCAGAGCCATGCTGAAACAGATTTTAGGAGGTAACGATTATGAAATTATATGACAAAACCATGGAAGCCCTTCGGTTTTCCGAGGATTTCTGCGAAAAAACTTTGGAACAGCTCGAGGCTCGTCCCGCGCGGCGTCAGCGGCGGCTGCCGAGAGCACTGACCGCCGCCGCATGTATCGTCCTGAGCGCGGCCGTGCTCTTCGGCGCGGCGTGGGCGGTATCGCCGGAGTTCCGCGCGCTGTTTTTGCCGAACGAGCGCATTGAAGCCGTCGAGCAGGTCGCGCTGCCGGAGGAGCCGGGCGGCGTCGTTGTGAACGATCTCGGCGCGATCACCGCCCGCTATTACAGGCTCGACGGAACATTTGCCAATCACGACGGCATCAAGGGCTTCCTTCCGGTCGAAAAGGACGGAAAAACCACGATGTACCGGATCGACGAGAACGAAGAACTGGTGGAAGTGCAGCCGGCGCGCCATGTGCGGCACACGGTGGATTACGCCGGTCAGCATTGGGATATTGACCTCGATATCTACGAGGGCGTGCCGCCGATCGCGGCCGCTGTCGATCAAAACGGTATGGCGTGGTGTCTGCGTGACGCCAACACATGGCGGCTGACCTTGGAGACTGCCGATTGCGTGCGCCCGATCTATCTCGACCTCACGACGGGCGAGATCAACGATCCGCTGGCGGAGCTGGTATTCCCCAAGATCGAGGGTCTGAAGGAGGGGTCATATTCGATGCTTGCTTCCGTCGAGCCGGAGGGCGACGTCGCTCTGATCATGTGCGAGCTTGCGGATGAGCAAGGCTGGCTCTACTTTGCGGCGGATCTGAACACCGGCGAGGTGCAGCAGGTCGCCAATCAGCAGATCGGCGGCGGCGTCACAATGCAGGAGGTGACGATGTATCACGGACGCATCTATTCCAACGCGGGAAACAAACTCAAGGTAATGGGCGAGGACGGCACGTGGGAGAGTCTTCTGGCGGACGGCGAGCGCAGCAATTATGAACACGGCCGGTACGCCGTCGTGGAAAACCACGGAGAAAATCAGTTGAGCCTGCTCGATCTGGACACCGGCGACCGCTTGATCTTAAGCGGCGTGGACGGGGCGCTGGACATTGCTTCCGGTATTATGCCCAGTCCCTCTGGCAGTCGAATTGCGATGGCAAGCTTCAACTGCACCGCCGGCAGCCTTGCCACGAAGGCCTTCGCCATCATCGACCCCGAAGGGCAGACGATGGTGACGCTGGAGCGCAAGCCCGGCACCCCGGAGGGTATGGCAGGCTTTTTGGACGACACGCACTTTATCATCGCAAGCTTCGGCGAGAATTCCACCATCTGCGTTTACTCCTTTGATTGAGCAGAGCAACGCCTCCCAGCGTCTTTTGACGGTGGGAGGCGAACAATTTTATTCTGCGGTTTTCTTCTTGATCAGCTCCTGAACGACGTAGCCTGCGAGCATAAGCCCCGCGCAGGACGGCACCCAGGAGACAGAGGCGGGAATGCTGCGTCTGCCGGGAGGCGGCGCTTCCAGCGCCTGCGGCGTGTGCGGCAGCTCCTCACTGTAAAGCACCGTATGGTGCGCGATCCCCCGCGCGCGCAGCTCCCGGCGCATCACGCGCGCAAGGTGGCAGCCGCTGGTCTTTGAAATATCCGTAATCCTGAACTGCGTTGGGTCGAGCTTGTTGCCCGTTCCCATCGCGCTGACGATTGGGATATCCCGCTCCTTCGCCGCTGCAATTAAGCTCAGCTTGCACGACACCAGATCAATCGCGTCAATGATATAGTCATACCGCTGCGCGAAGAAGCGTTCCTTCGTCTCCTCGCTGTAGTGCGCGGGAAGCGAGATCACGCTGCAGTCCGGGTTGATATCCAGCACCCGCTGCGCCATGACGTCCGACTTATACTTTCCGAGGGTGGAATGCAACGCGCAGAGCTGGCGGTTCAGATTGGTCACGCCGACGGTATCGTTATCCACCAGCGTAAGGTTGCCGACGCCGGCGCGCGCGAGTCCCTCGACGGCGTAGCTGCCGACGCCGCCGATGCCGAAGACGATCACGTGCGACCGGCGCAGGCGCTCCAGCGCGTCCGCGCCGAGGATCATTTCCTCGCGAAGAAACGGATGTTCCATACTTGCTCCTTATACAAAGCCGGGGCACTGCAAGCAGTGCCCCGTGAACTTGTCAAAAAGCATTTTTTGACAAGTTCACGGGCGGATTTTCAAACTTAAAATCAGTTTGAAAATCCGGTTTTATTGAACGTGAAAGACAACCCTGATGGTTTTCTTTCACACTTTCTTTCCTTCCGAAAAAAACTACTCTCTACGTTTTTTAATAGACTGATGGGGCACTGCAAGCAGTGCCCCATAATATTTGGTTTAGTTGGCGTTAAACGACAGCGCGACGTTGGCGGACATTGCGGCAGCTTCGTCATAGCCGCAGGCTTCCTTGGCGGCGTCCACAACGCTCTGCGACCACTCGCTGGCCAAAACGCCCGTCACGGCGACCGTGCTGTAGTTGTCGCTGATTCCGGTGCAGTACAGGAAAATCGTCGACCCGCCGGACTCCGTGGCGATCCACTTGCCTGCTGCAGCCTCTTCCATATACCAGGTCAGCACTTCGTTCGATACGTTCGCGACGTTGGCACGGGTCAGGTTTTCCAGATCTTCCGGCTCTCCGCCGTACTTCAGGATCAGCGAGCGGAAGTTTTCCTCGGAGGGATCCGCCTCCAGAGAAGCCTTGATCGCCGCGACCTTGTCGGCAGCAGGGATCTCACCCTCCGTGAGCTCCTCGCTGTCAGCGGAAATGACAAGCTCCAGACCGTTGATCGTCTGATAGTCGCTCTTGTCGATCAGCTTGATGACGTAGAAGGTGTCGCCGTCGCTGTTTTCAAAGCGCTTGACGTCGCCGTCCTTCGCGGTGTCGAAGATCCACGCGGCAGCGTCCTCGGAGACGTTGGAGGTGATGGACTGGCGGGTGTTGTCGGTACGGATCGAGACCTTCTCGTTTTCAACGTCGAAGCTCTTCTCCATTGCCTTGGCGTCGTCTTCGGCCTTCTTCTTTTCCTCGTCGCCGGGCTCCGGGGTGTTGCCCTCCTCGTCCGCCTCTACGAAGGAGGACGCGGAAACGCTGTAGAGATAGTAGGTCGCTACCGTGTAGTTTTCGGGCTCTTCGTCAAAGCGGGCGGCGATCGTCTCGTCGTCGTAGCGCAGGCTGGACGGATAGTGCGAGGCGACCTGCATGACCGTGATATAGTCGCGGTAGCCGCTCGCGGAACAGCCGGTGCCGAACACGCGCTCGATCAGGTGGTTGAGAGACTCGCCGTTCGTGTCCGCATAGCCCTGCATGACCTCCATGGACTCGTCGATCTCGCCCTGCAGATGGTCGTCGATTTCATAGCCCGCTGCCATCGCCTCATTGTAGATGGCGTAGGCGGAAACGACGGTATCCTTCGCCGCACTGGCAATCAGCTGCGCCCAGGTGACGTCGTAGGTGCCGTCGGTCGCTTCTTTATCGGTCAGATAGTCAGAGCTGATGCCGAACAGGCCCAGATACGTTGCGCCGTTTTCGGTCACGTACTGCTGATCCAGCGGCACGCCGGTCTCGATGCCGACGTAGGACGCATAGGACGCGAGGTTGTTGGCAGTGCTGTTATAGAAATAGTTGAACTCCTTGACGCTGACGTCGTGATCGCCGACGGTCAGAACGGTGCGGTTGTTCTTCACCGCGCGGTAGATCAGCAGGCCGCCGACCAGAAGGGCGATGACCAGGCAGATACAGATGCCGAAGATCCAGCCCTGGGACAGCTTCTTCTTTTCCTTCGGCCGCTCCGCTGCGGGCAGCTTGGCCTGCTCCTGACGCTTTTTTCTTGAACTGGAAGCGCTCATGTTTTTATTACCTCTCATTCGTGGGATCTGTCCGGAACGGTAAGTTCCGAACGTACAACATCATACATTATAACGACATTGTCCGCAAGTTTCAAGTGAAAATGTAAAAAGTTTTCATATTTCCCGAAAAAAGCACAGGGGAAGGTTCCCCTGTGCCGTTCATACATTCCAGTCCGTGAGGATCACCCAATGCTCCAACAGAACTTCGTGATCGAACCATTCCGAAAGTTCGTATCCGCCGTCCGCGAAATAGAGCAGCTCCAACCTGCAGAACGGCAAATACTCGGAAAAACCGCAAAAATCCGTATCCAGCCAGGCTCGGCTCACGCTCGGCTCGACGTTTTCAAACGGGCAGTCCGGCAGACTGCACAGTGCGCGGAGCTTCTGTTCCGTCTCCGGCGCGTCGATCGTCTCCCACTTTCCGAGCCCGTCGCTGATCAAAAGGTCGCGGTCGGGACGGTACTGGACGTACGGCAATTCATCGTTCGTGCATTCCTGCGCAAGCGCAATGAACTCGACCGCAATCGCTTCCAGTTCGTCGCGATGCGCTTCCCAGAAAGCGCGGATCCGCTCTTTTTCCGTCTCCCACGTTTCAAGGATCCCCGCCGTATCCGAAACGGCCGTTGCCCACAGATGGTCGACCGTCTCCCGCTCCGTATAAAGCTGCGTCTCATTCTCCGTGCTTTGTTCCTCTTCCGGCTTCGCGTTTTGACATCCGCTCAGCAGGAGCGTCAGAATCAGCAAAATCACGACCCATCGGATGTTTGATCTCATGCCCGCCACTCTCCTTTGCTATTTCGACGCAAAAGGACACAGGGAAGTTCCCTGTGTCCTGTCGTATAGCCCCGCCGTGGCCGTGTAGCTCCGTTTATAACCTGCACAGAAAGGCAGGTGGGTTGTCTCTCTGTTCCTTCGCTGCTTCCAACGTCCGCTCACGGTCAGCGCCGCAAGCGGGAGGCCTGCAATCCGGAAACGGAAGTCCGACATCCCTAGAATATGATGTGGGTTTAAAAGAAGCTATCACGCACCCGGCAGGGAACTTTGCCTTTCAGGAACCGTCAAAGAGGCGTCAGGACTCGTCGTCCTCGCCGTCGTCCTCTTCATCCTCGAAGATGTTCTGCATCAGGAGGTCGTAGACCGTTTCAAGCTCGTCGTCATCCTCGACCGCGACAAGAATCGGCTCGTCGCCGTCCATCACGGATTTGAGAATGCTGACCTCCAGCTCCTCCGCCTCGTCGTCCGCGTCGGCAGGCGTCAGCGCGAGGTACTCCGCGCCCTTGTAGGTCACGCTGGAGAGCACCTCCAGCTCGTATTCTACGCCGTCTTCATCGGTAATGGAAATGATATTCGCGCTGTAATCCTGATCCATGTTCCGCCTCCTGTTTTTTTCTGCTTTCATTGTACCCGGATTCAAAGAGAAAATCAAGAGGAAATCCGGCGGCTGCCGTTCAGGAATTGAAATTTTCCAGCACGCGCGCCGCGTCGGATGGCGTCTGGCACCAGATCCCCTCTCTTAACAGCGCGCGGTCGGACGGCGGCAGCAGCTCCGTGCGGAATTCCGTGCGATGCACCGTGCCGTCGTCGGTGTTTTTGATCGCTAGATAGCCGTTCTGATCGAAGATCAAAAAGCCTGCGATCAGGCAAAGAAAAAGTGAAATCACGTTCTGTAAGACGTTCCGTTTGGAAAACAAATTCATTTTAATCACCCGAACGGTAGTTTCCCGCAAAAAACATAAAATATCAAACAAAAAATGTGTTAATACGGATTTGACAAGTGTGATATAATTATATAAATAGGGATAATGGGTCGGTATATCCGGCGCAACCATGCCGTCCGGCAAAGCCGACGAAATATAAAAAATCTTTGGAAACGAGGAGTAGCTATGGCTGATCATTCCCGTAAACCCGCAAAACAACCGAATATTGCCTGGCGGATCGGCCGGGTCGTTCTTGATATTTTGGGAAAGGTGCTGCTGTGCGTTCTGATCGTCGCGGTGACGCTCGCCATCGTTGCATCGGTCGCAGGCGTAATCTTCTTTACGAAGTTCACGAGCTATCTGAAGAGCGACGTCATCCCGAAGGCGTACGAGTACGCCGAAAACCTCGCGCTCGACGACATTTCTCTGGCGCAGACCTCGATCATCTACTACAAGGACGGAGAGACCGGGGAATACCGCGAGCTGCAGCAGCTCTATGCCACGGAGCACCGCATCTGGGTCGGCTTTAACGAGATCCCGGAGGATCTCGTGCATGCGACCGTCGCGATCGAGGACAAGCGCTTCTTCGAGCACGACGGCGTCGACTGGATCCGAACGCTCTCCGCCGTGCGCAACTTCGTCGGTGGCGACTCGTCCTACGGCGCGTCCACCATTACCCAGCAGCTGATCAAGAACCTGTCACACGACGACGACGTTACCGTCAACCGCAAGGTGCAGGAGATCTTCCGCGCTATGGCGGTGGAGGAATACTACTCCAAGAACGAGATCATGGAATGGTACCTCAACACGATCTACCTCGGCGAAGGCTGCTACGGTGTGCAGAGCGCAGCGGAGGTCTACTTCGGCAAGAACATCGGCGATCTCACGCCTGCCGAATGCGCGTCGATCGTCGCCATCACGAACAATCCCTCTCTCTACGATCCGTATATCAATCCGGAGGGTAACCACAACCGTCAGCGCATCATCCTTGCGCAGATGCACGAGCAGGGCTATCTGGACGACGCGCAGTATAACGCTGCAAAGGAAGAGGAAATGCTCTTCCACAACGGACGCTATGATGAAAAGACCTACTACTGCGCCTCCTGCGGCTTTGACGGCCCGCGCAGCAAGTATACCAAGCAGGACGGCGCCTACTTCTGCCCCAACTGCGGCGCGCAGAACTACGCCGTCGACGACAACAACGCCTATTCCTATTTCGTAGACACGATCTATCGCGACGTCGTGAACGACCTGTGCGATAAGTACGACATCAGCGAGCTGGCTGCCGTGCAGAAGCTGCTGACCGGCGGCTACAGCATCTACGCCACGATCGACCCCGCCGCGCAGGAGATCATCGACCGCGTCTACGAGAATCCCGACAACGTGCCCGATACCGTCAGCACGCAGCAGCTCCAGTCCGCCATCGTGCTGATCGATAACAAAACCGGCGACATCATCGCCATGTCCGGCGGCGTGGGCGAGAAGACCAACAGTCTTTCTCTGAACCGTGCCACGCAGAGCAAGCTGCCGACCGGCTCCTCCATCAAGCCCATTTCCGTCTACGCCCCCGCGCTGGACGCGGGCGTCATCACGCCGGCGACGGTCTTTGACGACTCACCCTTCTACGCGGGCAGCAGCTGGCCGCAAAACGATTCGAGAACCTACAGCGGTCACTGCCTCGTGCAGCGCGGCGTGACCAGCTCTCTGAACACGATTTCCGTCCGTACGCTCAACGCGCTCGGTCTGGAAAACAGCTACAATTTCCTCACGCAGAAAATGGGAATCACCACGCTGGTCGAGGATCTGGAGATCGGCGGTCAGCATTATTCCGACATTGCCTACGCCCCGCTGGCGCTGGGCGAGCTGACCTTCGGTCTGACCGTGCGCGAGATGACGCAGGCCTACGCTTCCTTCCCCAACGGCGGCGTGTTCCGCGAGGCGCGCACCTATTCCAAGGTCGTCGACCCCGAGGGCAACGTCATTCTCGACAATCAGCAGGAGAGCCACACCGCGATCGGTGAAAAGGCGAACTTCTATATCAACAGCCTGCTCAAGGACGCCGTTTCCTACGGCACCGGCTCGGCCGCGTATATGTATAACGTTGCCGTCGCCGGTAAGACCGGTACCTCCGGCAACAACCAGTCGCGCTGGTTCGCGGGCTATACGCCCTACTACACCGCCGTCGTCTGGTGCGGCTATGACGAGCCGGAGCAGGTCATTCTCTCGAACTCCTGGACGAACCCCGCCATCGTCATGTGGCGTCAGGTCATGGATCCGCTGCATCAGAACCTCGAATACCGCGACTTCCCCTATGCCGACATGGGCTGGTACAATCTCTGCGCCGACTGCGGCAAGCTGGCTACGGAGGCCTGCAAGAAGGACGTCCGTGACGGCAGGGATCGCACCGTGTCCGTCAAGCTGTTCGGCAGCGACGTGCCGCAGGGCTACTGCGACTGCCACGTGATCGTCAAGATCTGCAAGGCAAGCGGCAAGATCGCAACCGAATTCTGCGAAAGCGTCGAAGGCAATGAGATTGAAGAGGTCGGCAAAATCCTCAAGGACCGTGCCTGGGACGAGGACGTGAGGAACCACTGTGACTTCATCTACGACCCCGAAGACACGAAGGACGTCTGTGACCTTCACACGGCCGACAGCACTACGGAAAGCTCGGAGGATCCCTCGGAAAGCAGCGAGCCGACCGAACCGACCGAGTCCAACGAACCGACCGAGGTTACGGAGCCTGTGACCGAGCCGCCCACCGAGCCGCCCACCGAGCCGGAGCTCTTCCTGCCGCCGCAAGAGGACGACGAATGGTACAGGCGAAGGATCATCGCGTGAGGTAGCGTCTATGTGGATCGCTGAAAACTGGAAGGACTATGAGGTGCTGGACACCTCCGACGGAGAAAAATTAGAACGTTGGGGACGGTATTTCCTCGTTCGTCCCGACCCGCAGGTCATTTGGGCGACGCCGAAGCGCGACCCGCACTGGCGCAGCTACGACGCCCGCTACGCCCGCTCCAGCAGCGGCGGCGGGCAGTGGTCGAAAAACCGTCTGCCGGAGCGCTGGCAGATCCGCTACCGGGAGCTGACCTTCAACGTCAAGCCGATGAACTTCAAGCACACCGGCGTGTTCCCGGAGCAGGCCGTCAACTGGGATTTCATCGACGCAAAAATCAAAGCGGCGGGTCGTCCGGTCAGCGTGCTGAATCTGTTCGCCTATACGGGCGGGGCGACGCTGGCTGCCGCCAAGGCAGGCGCATCGGTCTGTCATGTGGACGCAGCGAAGGGCATGGTCGCCTGGGCGCGGGAGAACGCCGCCTCCTCCGGTCTGTCCGAGGCGCCGATCCGCTGGATCATCGACGACTGCGCGAAGTTCGTCGAACGCGAGATCAAGCGCGGCAGACGCTACGACGCGGTCATTATGGACCCGCCCTCCTACGGCAGAGGTCCCTCCGGCGAGATCTGGAAGCTGGAAAAGGATCTCTATCCCTTCTTGAAGCTGGTCGCGGGCGTTCTGTCCGACGATCCCCTGTTCTTTATCATTAATTCCTACACGACAGGTCTTGCGCCGTCGGTGCTGACCTGTCTTCTCGACAGTATCATCACGCCGGAGCACGGCGGCGGCACGGTTTCCGACGAGCTCGGGCTGCCCGTCGCCAGCGGTCTGGTGCTTCCCTGCGGCGCGACCGGTCGCTGGACAAACTCTGAAAGGTAACTGTTCCATGGGCAACGCCATTTCCGTGCAGGATCTGCACTTCTCTTACCCGCCGCAGAACGGCGGCGCGCCGTATCCCGTCTTTGACGGGCTGGATGTGAATATCGAAGAGGGCAGCTTCGTCGCCGTCCTCGGTCACAACGGCAGCGGCAAGTCCACCCTTGCCAAGCACTGCAACGCCATTCTGCTGCCCGAGGGCGGCAGTGTGCAGGTCTTCGGCATGGACACGGCGGACGAGGCGCAGCTGCTGGAGATCCGCCGCACCGTGGGCATGGTCTTTCAGAATCCCGACAATCAGATGGTCGCCAACGTCGTGGAGGAGGACGTCGCCTTTGCCCCGGAGAACCTCGGCGTTCCCTCGGAGGAGATCCGCAAACGCGTGGACGACGCTTTGAAGACCGTCGGCATGTACGACTACCGCAGCCATGCGCCGCATCTTCTCTCCGGCGGTCAGAAGCAGCGCATCGCCATTGCAGGCGTGATCGCCATGCAGCCGCGCTGCATCGTGCTTGACGAGCCGACCGCCATGCTCGACCCGCACGGACGCGAGGACGTCATTCGCACGATCGAAACGCTCAACCGCGAAAACGGCATCACGGTCGTTCTGATCACGCATCACATGACCGAGGCCATCCGTGCCGACCGCGTGATCGTCATGCAAGAGGGCCGTATCCTGACGGACGGCACCCCGAAGGAGGTCTTCACGCAGGTCGAGCTGCTCCGCTCCGCCGGGCTCGAGGTCCCGGCGACCACACAGATCATCTATGAGCTGAACAAGGCAGGGCTGTCTCTGCCGCTGGACGCTCTTTCCACCGAAGAATGTGCGCATGTACTTTACGAAACGCTGAAGACGTGACTGCAGGAGGATAACTATTTGGCTGCAATCATCGAGGTCCGCGACCTCTGCCACACCTACAGCGTCGGAACGCCGTTTGAGCACGACGCGATCAAACATATGGATTTCACCGTGGAAAAGGGTGAATTTCTCGGCGTGATCGGACATACCGGCTCCGGGAAATCCACGCTGATCCAGCATCTGAACGGTCTGCTCAAGCCGACCTGCGGCGACGTGCTGCTCGGCGGCGAGAGCATCTGGAAGGACAAGCAGACGACCCGCCGGGCGCGCTTTCGCGTCGGGCTGGTATTTCAGTACCCGGAATATCAGCTTTTCGAGGACACGGTCTTTGAGGACATCGCCTTCGGTCCGAAAAACATGGGGCTTGACGCGGCGCAGGTGAAGCAGCGCGTGCTGCGCGCCGCAGAATTTGCCGGCGTGAAAGCCTCGTCGCTGGAAAAGTCCCCGTTCGACCTTTCCGGCGGTCAGAAGCGGCGCGTCGCCATCGCCGGCGTGATCGCCATGGAGCCGGAGATCGTCATTTTCGACGAGCCGACGGCAGGTCTGGACCCCGCCGCCCGCGCTTCCCTGCTGGACAACATCAGCACCTACCAGAAGGCGACCGGCGCAACCGTTCTGATGGTCAGCCACTCCATGGACGACGTGGCCGTTATGGCTGACCGCCTGCTCGTGCTGAACGAAGGGCAGATCGAGATGCTCGGCACGCCCGCACAGATCTTTGCAAAGGCGGAGCGCCTGCAGAGCATCGGTCTGACCGTCCCGCAGGTCACCTCCCTGTTCCTGCGCCTGAAGGAGCTCGGGCTTCCCGTCGATCCCGCCACCTACACCGTAGACGCCGCTCTGAAGCAGCTTCTGCGCCTGAAGGGAGGCGCGTAAGATGCTCAAGGACATCACGCTGGGACAGTATTTCCCGGGAAATACGATCGTCCACCGGCTCGACCCGCGCACAAAGCTGCTGATGACCCTGCTGTACATCGTTGCGCTGTTCCTTTGCAAATGGTTCGTTTCCTACGGGCTGATGCTCGTCTTTCTGATCACGGCGGTCGCCCTGTCGCGCATTCGCCCGAAGGCGCTGTTCAAGGGGCTGAAGCCGCTGCTCGTCATTATCGTTTTCACTGCGGTCATCAACCTCTTCTATACCGACGGGCGCGTGCTCGCGGAGTTCTGGATCTTCAAGATCACCGTTGAAGGCATTCAAAACGCCTTCTTCCTCGTGCTGCGCATCATGCTGCTCGTCATGGGGACCTTCCTCTTGACCTATACCACCTCGCCGATCGCGCTGACGGACGGTCTGGAGTCCCTGCTCTCTCCCCTGAAAAAGATTCATTTTCCCGTCCACGAGCTGGCGATGATGATGAGCATTGCGCTGCGCTTCATCCCCACGCTGATTGAAGAGACGGACAAGATCATCTCCGCGCAGAAGGCGCGCGGCGCGGACTTTGAGACAGGAAACATCTTCCGCCGCGCCAAAGCCCTGATCCCCATTTTAGTCCCGCTGTTCGTCAGCGCGTTCCGCAGGGCAGACGAGCTGGCGACCGCCATGGAATGCCGCTGCTACCACGGCGGTGAGGGGCGCACGAAGCTCAAGCAGCTGCACTACCACACGCGCGACGTGCTGTGCCTGCTGCTCGGCCTCGCCCTGCTCGCGGGCGTCATCGTCCTGCGGCACTTTACACTGTAACCGAAGGGAGCCGAACTGTGCGGAATATTGCTCTGTTTCTGAAATACGACGGCTCTGCCTATCACGGCTGGCAGGTGCAGAAGAATGCCCGCTCCGTCGCGCAGACGCTGGAAGAAGCGGCTGCGGCGGTAGTCGGGCATAAGGTGCATCTGACCGGCTGCGGACGCACCGACGCGGGCGTCCACGCGCGGGTCTACGTCGCCAACTTCCGCACCGACTCGTCCATTCCCTGCGACCGCCTCCCCTACGCGCTCAACACGCATCTTCCCAACGACATCGTCGTTTTTGAAGCAAGGCAGATGCACGACGGCTTCAACGCCATCGGCTCCTGCGTGCGCAAGGAATATACCTATCAAATCTATAATTCTCATATCCGCGACCCGTTCTACGTGCAGCGGGCGTGGTTTTACCCGAAGCATCTGGACGAAAGCATCATGCAGCAGGCAGCCGCGCAGTTCGTCGGCACGCATGATTTTGCCGCCGTCCGCTCGGTCGGCACAGACGTCAAGTCCACCGTGCGCACCGTGCATCATTTTGAGGTAGAACGGCAGGGCGAGCTGATTCTGCTTCGCATCTGCGCCAACGGCTTTCTTTACAACATGGCGCGCGCCATGACCGGAACGGTCGTTTACGCCGCAGAGGGAAAAATCCAGCCCGAGGATATCGGCGCGATCCTGCAAAGCGGCAACCGCACGGCAGCAGGACCGACCGTGCCGCCCGGCGGGCTGTATCTGACGCAGCTGTGGTATGATGACGGGGAGGTGTCCTTCCATGTCCGCTGAAACCGAACAGAAGACCGAGCCGAAGGTCGGACGCCGCTGGCTGTTCTTTGCCGCGATCGCCCTCGTGACCGTGCTGCTTCTGGTCTGGTATCTCTGGGCGCAGACCTCTTCCTTGGACGGCTTGAAGCGCTTCGTCCGCTACTCCGGCAAGCGCTACGACAGCTTTTCCGTCAGCGTTCCGGACGCAGGCGCCTGCGTGATCGCGGACGACCGTCTTTGCACGGCGTCGCAGGAGGGCGTCAGCGCCTACGGCGCGGACGGCAGGCTGATCTTCCAGATCGGCGCGCCGTACCGCGACGCCGCCTTGAAGGCGGCGGGCGATTACCTGCTGTGCTATGAGATCGGCAGAACGCAGCTGACGCTGCTGCGCACAAGCGGCGAGGAGCTGTTTTCCCTGCACACGGACGGGCGCATCTACGACGCGGAGGTTTCCGAAAGCGGCGCAGTCTGCGTTCTGACGGAGGGCAGCGGCTGCCGCGCCGTCGTGCAAATCTATTCCAAACAAGGCGTGGCGCTCTTCCTGCACGAATCCAAAAGCCGGTATCTGAACGCCTGCGCGCTCTCGCCCGACGCAGACCTTCTCGCCGTGAGTGCGCTCGGGCAGGAGGATATCCGCTTTGCAAGCACCGCGCTGCTCTTTCAAACCGACAGCGAAGATGCGCCGGCAGAGCTTTCTCTGGACGCGCAGATCATCTACGACATGGCGTTCACGGGCGCGGACAGTATCTGCGCCGTCGGTGAAAGCAGTCTGCAGTTCTTCACCGCAGACGGCAAGCTCCTGCGAGAATACTCCCTGCAGACGGGAAGTCTCTCCGCCTTCCGCATCGGAGACGGGCTGACCGCCGCCGCCTACGACCTGTATTCCGGCGGCAGCGCCGTCGTGCTGCTCGACGCACAGGGCAAAGAGCTTGCCTATTCCGAATCGAACGATGCCGTACTGTACGTAAGCCTCTGCGGGGATTACGTCAGCGTTTTGACAGATCGCGCGCTTCGCATTTACGACCGCAGCCTGCAGCTTTGCGGCAGTACGGAAAACCAAGGCTGGCAGGCCGCCCTGGTGCGCTCGGACGGCACGGCAATGTGCCTGACCGGCCGCAGCGCAGTTCTCTATATTCCCGATTGAAGGAGGTACCCCTATGAAACCGACACTTTGCAGCAGATGTAAGAAAAACGTCGCTGTTATCTTTATTACGAAGGTAGAAAACGGCGAGACGACCACGGAAGGACTCTGCCTGAAATGCGCCAAGGATCTCGGTGTCAAGCAGGTCGACGACATCGTCAAGCGCATGGGCATCACGGACGAGGATCTCGACGGTCTGAACGACGAAATGATGGCCATGATGGCGCCCGAGGACGAGGACGAAGAGGACGAGGACGACGTCGGCAGCCGCACGGCGACCTTCCCCAATTTGAGCCGCTTGCTGGGCAAGGCGGACGAGCTGATGCGCAAGGACGAGCCGGCGGACGCGCCGAAGGAGGCAAAGGAACCGGCAGCGGGAAAGCACAAGAAGCAGAAGCACAAGTTCCTCGACCTGTACTGTCAAAATCTGACCGCCAAGGCGCGCGAACACGCGCTGGACAAGATCATCGGCAGAGAGACGGAGACGGAGCGCGTCGTGCAGATCCTCAACCGCCGCCAGAAGAACAATCCCTGCCTGATCGGCGAGCCGGGCGTCGGCAAGACCGCCATCGCCGAGGGGCTGGCGCAGCGGATCGCCGCCGGCAACGTTCCCTTTAAGCTCCGCGACAAGGAGGTTTGCCTGCTCGATCTGACCGCGCTGGTCGCCGGAACGCAGTTCCGCGGGCAGTTTGAAAGCCGCATGAAGAGCCTGATCGGCGAGGTCAAGGACTGCGGCAACATCATCCTCGTGATCGACGAGGTGCATAATCTGGTCGGCGCGGGCGACGCCGAGGGCTCCATGAGCGCGGCGAACATCCTCAAGCCCGCCCTCTCGCGCGGCGAGATTCAGGTCATCGGTGCGACCACCTTCTCCGAATACCGCAAGTATATTGAAAAGGACGCCGCGCTGGAGCGTCGCTTCCAGCCGGTCACGGTCGCAGAGCCGTCCCTTGACGAGGCGATCGCCATCATTCGCGGCATTGCGCACTACTACGAAACCTACCACGGCGTGAAGGTCACGCCGGAGATCGCGCGGCAGGCGGTCATCCTCTCCGAGCGCTATATCA
The DNA here is from genome assembly GCA_017405865.1 of Oscillospiraceae bacterium. Classification (GTDB taxonomy): domain Bacteria; phylum Bacillota; class Clostridia; order Oscillospirales; family Oscillospiraceae; genus JAZOXB01. The sequence goes on from JAFQZN010000002.1 coordinate 15,486, forward strand.
CCGACCGGTATCTGCCCGACAAGGCGATCGACCTTTTAGACGAAGCCTGCTCCGACCTCAATCTGCACACCAAGGCGATCTCCGATCTTGCCGAAAAGCGCAAGGAAAAGGCGGATTACGAGCTGGAGATCAAAATGCTCTCCGAGGACACTGAGAACACGGATAACAAACACTATGAGCGGCTTGCGATCCTGCGCTCGAACGTCCTGCGTCTGGAGAAGGAGATCGCGGAGCTGGAGGCGCTGCCCGCTCCCCAGCTCACGGTCGAAAATCTGGCGCGGATCATCGAAATGTGGACGAAGATCCCCGCGAGCAAGATCCGCGCGCAGGAATACGAGCAGCTGCGCACGCTCGATGAGCGCCTGAAAAAGCACATCGTCGGGCAGGATGAGGCGGTCGAAGCGGTCACGCGCGCGATCCGCCGCAACCGTGTCGGCATCGCCACGAAGAAACACCCCGTCTCCTTCATCTTTGTCGGCTCGACGGGCGTGGGCAAAACGGAGCTTGTCAAGCGGCTGGCTGACGAGCTGTTCGACTCCGTCGACAGTCTCGTGCGTCTTGACATGTCGGAGTATATGGAGCCGCATTCCGTCTCCAAGCTGATCGGCTCACCTCCCGGCTACGTCGGCTACGACGAGGCAGGTCAGCTCACCGAAAAAATCCGCCGCAAGCCCTATTCCGTCGTCCTCTTCGACGAGCTGGAAAAGGCGCATCCGGACGTTCTGAACGTTCTCCTGCAAATCCTCGACGACGGCCGCATCACCGACGCGCAGGGCAGGGTCGTCAACTTTGAAAATACCGTGATCGTCATGACCTCCAACGCAGGCTCCGACCGCAAGGACGGCTCCGTCGGCTTCGGGCGCAGCGTCTCCGAGCAGACGAAGGAGAAGGCGATGAAGGCGCTGCGCGAGTTCCTGCGCCCCGAATTTATCAACCGCGTCGATGAGATCGTCTGCTTCAACCGTCTGACGGAGGAAAACTTCCGAGGCATCGCCGCCATCATGCTCGGCGAGCTGAAGGACAATCTGGACGAACACGGCATCCGTCTGACGTGGGACGACAGCATCATCGACTATCTGGTGAAGAAGTCCTACTCCGTCACCTACGGCGCACGGAACCTGCGCCGCACTATCCAGCGCGAGATCGAGGACGGGATCGCCGAGCGGATGATCGACAGCTACGAGCATCCGATCTCCCAGATCAAGCTGACAGCAAGCGTCGAGCAGGTCGAGATCCTTGCCCTATGATCAAAGCGGCATTTTTCGACATCGACGGGACGCTTGTTTCGTTAAAGAAGAAGGTCTACCCCGCTTCGACGAAGCTCGCGCTGCAGCGCCTGCGGGCAAGCGGCGTCAAATGCTTCGTCGCAACGGGCAGGTCGAAATTTGAGATTTGGTCGGAGCATTTGCTCGACGGCTTGGAATTCGACGGATTGCTGACCAACAACGGGCAGGACGCCTACGCCGCTGACGGCAGTTTGCTCTACGGCAAGCCGCTCGACCCGAAGGAAGCGGAAGCCGTGCTCAACTGGGTTGAGAAAAACGGTTGCGCCTGTTGGATGGTCAGCGCGGAGCGCAGCGTCCTCAATTTCGTGAACGCGCGGGTTTTGCAGGCGATGGAGGCGATCCATACGCAGCCGCCGGAGCGCGGCGACCTGCGGGACATGCTCAATAAGCCGATCTACAAGATCGTCCTTTTCCTCACGCACGAGGAGATGCCCGCCGTTATGCCCTGCGCGCCCACCAGCCGCATGACGCAGTGGTACGCCTGCGGGCATGACATCATTTCCGCAGACGGCGGTAAGCGCAACGCCATGCTGGAAATCCTGCGGCGTTACGGCATTCTGCCTTCCGAGTGCATCGCCTTCGGCGACTCCGAAAACGATATTGAAATGCTGCGCGGGGCGGGGATCGGCGTCGCCATGGGAAACGCCACGCCAGAGTGCATTGCCGCGGCCGACTACGTCACCGCCGACTGCGACGCCGACGGATTATGGAAAGCATTGGAACACTTTGGGTTGATTTGAATGTTACGAATCAGAGACGCATCCTTCGATGATTTTGACAGGATCATGGAAATCTACCATTATGCACAGGATTTTATGATCCGCACGGGCAATCCGCAACAATGGGGGCGCACTTATCCCGATCCTGCGCTGATCGAAGCCGATATAAGAGCCGGGCTGTGCAAGGTGATATTCGACGAAACCGGCGTGCACGGCGTTTTCGCACTGCTGACGGGCGAGGAGCCGACATACGCGCAGATCGAGAACGGCGCATGGCTCAATGACGAGCCGTACGTGACGATCCACCGGATCGCAGGCGACGGGCAGGCGCACGGGCTGTTTCAATGCGCTGCCGAATACTGCAAGCGCATATCCGCAAACGTCCGCATCGACACCCACGCCGATAACCGGATCATGCAGCGGCTGATCGAACGCAGCGGCTTTCAAAAATGCGGCGTCATTTACGTCCGCGACGGCTCTCCGCGCATTGCCTACCAATGGAAAAGGTGACTGATCGCTCAGTCACCTTCTTTTTATAACGTGCCCCCCGTCCCTGTCATTGCGAGGTCGACAGAGTCGACCGTGGCAATCTGTCCGTCGCTGATTTGCATTTTTCATCGTATTATGAACATCTCCCTGTTCTGTCATTCCCGCCTGACACAGTCAGGCAGGGAATCTGTCCGTCGCAGGCATGGCAACTGCGGCGTATTATGGTCGGAACCAAAGCCTCCCTCGTGCAGAGGGAGGTGGCACGGCGTCAGCCGTGACGGAGGGATTGTGACCGCAGTTCGATCGCGCATACAGGTACGAGATGCTGACAACCCCTCAGTCTTTGCCTGTGGCAAAGACATCTCCCCTCAAGGTGAATTGCCCCGCAGGGGCAAGAGAGGGCGGCCTGGGCCGTACACAGGGGAGCCATTCGCGCGGATCATTCGTTAATGTGTCCCACGTCGGCAGGCAATGACATGCTTGTTCTGCGTTCCTCTATTATGATGTTTTGTATTGAAGCAACAGCCACAAGCGGCGCGTTCCGGCAGGGACACACCGTTTTTTCTTTTGCGACAAAAACCCTTCTATCCTGCGTCTTGATTTTTCTTCCGATTTATGGTAAGCTTTATTTACCACACAAACTTAATATGACAAATTATCGCGGAGTCGCATTTTTATTCTGGTAAAAATGCAGACTTCTATTTTGGCGTTCTCCGTGAGATTTGTCAAAAGTTTGTGTGGTAGCAAATCGAAGTCCTGCATTTTTCGGTGCGCGGCTTCGGCTGCGCACTTTTTTATTGCAAGGAGAAAGAAAAATGGAAGAGCAAAAACTGACTGGCTACCCGTCCATCGACAAACCGTGGCTGAAGTACTACTCCGAAGAGGCAATCAAGGCTCCTTTGCCGGAATGTACGATATATGAATGTTTGTGGGAAAACAACAAAAACCATTTAGATGAAATAGCAATTCAATACTTTAGCACAAAGATTACTTATCGAGAACTATTTGAGAAAATTGATTTAGCCGCCAAAGCATTTTCTGTTAAAGGAATAAAACGCGGAGATGTTGTCATCATTGCGTCTGTCACGCTTCCAGAAGTCGTTTTCTCTGTCTATGCTTTAAACAAAATTGGAGCAATTCCCAATATGGTTGATCCGCGAACCAGCACAGAGGGTATCCGGAATTATATAACAGAAGTGTCTGCTACTGTTGTTCTTACAATAGATCTAGCATATCAAAAAATTGTACAGTCAGCAAAGAACACAACGGTCAAGCAGATTATTTTGCTGTCAGCAACTGATTCGATGAAATTCCTGCTGAAATCAGCGTTGAAACTGAAGAATTGGAAGAAGAAAGCTACTTCATCAGAGATTCCTTCTATTGTATGGTCAAACTTTGTTAAGGGGGCAGAGAATAACATCTTGATAGCAAGGGCTTCGCGTCACGAAGATTGCTGTATGATTGTTCATACCGGCGGAACGACGGGCTTTTCAAAAGGTGTAATGTTAAGCAACGACAATGTAAATGCGGGGTTTCATCAAGCATTCCACACACCAATTACAATGCAACGTCAAGACGTATTTCTTAATATTATGCCGCCATTTATTGCTTACGGTATGGTGTTGGGCATTCACACTGCACTATGCTGGGGATGGAAATCTGTCCTAATTCCCAAATTTGACCCTCAGAAATTTGGCGAGTTGCTACTAAAGCATAGACCAAACGGGCTAATTGGGGTTCCAGCATATTTCGAGAATATGTTGGGTAGTAAAAAAGTGCAGAGAGCTGATCTTTCATTTATCAAGGTCGTCTTAGCTGGAGGAGATAGAACTCCAGTAGAATTCGAGCAACGACTCAACAAGTTTTTAGCAACACATAAGGCAAGAATACATTTAAGCAAAGGATATAGTCTGACCGAAGCAAGTGCGACTGCAACAGTTTCTTTTGAAAACACAGTTAAGTTGGGGAGCGCCGGAATTCCACTTGTGAATACAATTATTTCTTCATTTGACGAAAACAATGGGCGCGAATTAACAAATGGCGAATTAGGCGAGATTTGCATTTCCTCTCCAACAATAATGATGGGATATTATAGTAATGATGCCGCTACGCGCGAAATCATACGCATACATAATGACGGAACTAAATGGGTGCATACTGGCGACTTTGGCTATGTTGACAAAGATGGCTTAATCTATATTGAGGGTAGGTTAAAGAGGATGATTGTTCGATACGACGGTTTCAAGGTGTTTCCGCCATTTATCGAAAAAGTAATTCTTTCAAACACGGCAGTTGACTGTTGTTGCGCTGTTGGTAGGCCTGACCCTTCCCATCGTCACGGAATGCTCCCTGTAGTTTTTGCCGTAATGAAAAGTGACGCTGAAATTAGCAAATCCGAACTCAGGGCCGAATTATTAAACAAGTGTAATGCTGAACTTCCAGAGTATTCTCAACCGGTCGAGATACTATTTGTATCTGAACTACCGCTTACACCAATTGGCAAAATCGACTACCGGACGCTGGAAAAGCAGGCGGAAGAAATGACAAAAGCATAAAATGAAGGCTGCACAAGCGTGCAGCCTCCGTTTTGACACCTCATCCGTCAGCCATTCGGCTGGCAGTTTCCACTCGAAAGGGAAGTCTTTGATTGTACACCGTTCAGGCCTTCCCCTCGAGGGGAATGTGGCGCGAAGCGCCGGATGAGGTGATCGCAGGAACTGCGCGCATAAAACGGCAAAGCTTTCCACAACGGTACGCACAGATTGCCACGGTCGACTCTGTCGGTCTCGCAATGACGCGGCATGGTGGTGCGCCGCGAAAAACGCAGAACGCCGCAGAGTCGGAGCATTCCGACTCTGCAGCGTAGTTTTGTTATAAGGTTCTGCAATTCAATTCCGCAAACTGTGGATGGGCGCGGGGATGCGGCCGCCGCGAGAGATGAATTCCTCCGCGCTCTCGGGGTGCACCGCCATCACCGGAGCACTGCCGAGCAGACCGCCGAACTCCGCGCGGTCGCCGACCTTCGCGCCGGGCACGGGGATGATGCGCACCGCCGTGGTCTTATTGTTGATCATGCCGATGGCGCATTCGTCCGCGATGATCGCGGAGATCGTCGAAGCCGGCGTATCGCCCGGGACGGCGATCATATCCAATCCGACAGAGCAAACGCAGGTCATGGCTTCCAGCTTGTCAAGCTGCAAGCAGCCGCTTTCCGCCGAGGAGATCATGCCCGCGTCCTCGGAGACGGGGATGAACGCGCCGGACAGCCCTCCGACATGGGAAGACGCCATCACGCCGCCCTTTTTGACCGCGTCGTTCAAAAGCGCCAGCGCCGCCGTCGTGCCGTGCGTGCCGCACCGCTCCAAGCCCATCAGCTCCAAAATCTCCGCCACGCTGTCGCCGCGCGCGGGCGTGGGCGCAAGGGAGAGATCGACAATGCCGAACTCTGCGCCGAGGCGGCGGCTTGCCTCCTTCGCAACGAGCTGCCCGATGCGGGTGATGCGGAAGGCGGTCTTCTTGACCGTCTCGGCGACCTCGTCAAAGGGCTTGCCCTTGCAGGATTTCAGTGCGCTTGCCACCACGCCGGGGCCGGAGACGCCGACGTTGATGACGCACTCCGCCTCGCCCACGCCGTGGAACGCGCCCGCCATGAAGGGATTATCTTCTACTGCGTTGGCGAACACGACGAGCTTCGCGCAGCCGATGCCGCTGTCCCCGGCGGTGAGCTGCGCCGTCTGCTTGACCACCTCGCCCATGAGCTTCACGGCGGACATGTCGATGCCCGCCTTGGTCGAGCCGACGTTGACGCTGCAGCAGACGCGCTCGGTCGAAGCGAGCGCGCGCGGGATGCTCGCGAGAAACGCGCGGTCGCCCTTCGTCATGCCTTTCTGCACGAGGGCGGTGTAGCCGCCGATGAAGTTCACGCCGACCGCCTTCGCCGCGCGGTCCAACGTCAGGGCAAGACGGAGATAGCCCTCCTCGTCAAAGCTGCCGCCGATCAGGGAGATCGGCGTGACGGAAATGCGCTTGTTGACCACGGGGATGCCGTATTCATGCTCGATGTCCTCGCCGGTCTTCACCAGATCCTTCGCAAGCGCGGTGATCTTGCAGTAAACCTTTTCGCAGCAGCGGTCCACGTCCGGGTCGATGCAGTCGAGCAGCGAAATGCCCATTGTGATCGTGCGGATGTCCAGATGCTGCGATTCGATCATCTCGATGACCTGCAGGATGTCGTCCTTGTTGATCAGATTCATACGCTCACCGCCTCAGATCCGATGCATGGCGTTGAAGATGTCCTCACGCTGGACGCGGATAACCACGTTCCGGCGCTCGCCCTCTTCCTTCAGCCCCTTCTGGAGCTGATCGAAGGGAACGTCGCTCTTTGCAAAGTCGATCAGCATGATCATGACGAAGTATTCCTGCATGATCGTCTGGCTGATGTCGAGGATGTTGACGTTGTGCTGCGCGAGATAGGTGCTGATAAAGGCGATGATGCCCACCGTATCGGCGGCGTTGACGGTAATGATCGCTTTCATAAGGTACCTCTTTTGTTTGGATTTTGAAGTATTATACCGCAGAACAGCCGAAGATGCAACCGGACTATGCAAAAAGGTGCAAAAACAGATTCACCGCAGCGCACAGCGCACAGCCGAACGCCGTCGGCAGCACGGCGGCGAGCAGCGTCCATTTTTTGCTTTTCGTCTCGCGGTAAGCGGTCAGAAGCGTCGTCGTACACGGCCAGTGGAAGAGGAAGAAGACGAGCGTGCAGAGCGCTTCCCTCCACGTAAAGCCCGCCGTGTCGAGCACCTGCGCCATGGCGGCGCTGCTTTCCGCACCGAGCAGGCTGCCGGAGGTCAGGATCATCATTAGGATCGGCAGCACCAGCTCGTTGGCAGGACTGCCCAGCACAAAGGCGAGCAAAATCGCGCCGTTCATGCCGAGGATTCTGCCCGGCACGTTCAGAAATGCAGCGGCGCTTTGCAGCAGCGGCGTACCGTTCGGCGCAAGGTTGGCAAGCAGCCAGATCACAAGCCCCGCCGGCGCGGCGACGATCACCGCCCTGCCGAGAACGCAGAGCGTACGGTCGCGCACCGAACGCACCAGCACCTGCCCGATCCTCGGTGTGCGGTAGGGCGGCATCTCCAGCACAAAGGACGACGGCTCGCCGCGCAGTGCCGTGCGGTTGAGAAGCCCCGAGCCTGCAAGCGTCATCATGACCGACAGCAGCAGGCACATTGTCAGCAGCGCTGCGCCGAGCAGCGCAGAGCCACGCGAAAAGTAGACCGAGATCAGAAAGATCAGCGCGGGAAATCTGCCGTTACAGGGTACGAAGGCGTTGGTCAGCACCGCGATCAGCCGCTCGCGGCGCGAGTCGATGATACGGCAGCCCGTCACGCCCGCCGCGTTGCAGCCCAGACCCATGCACAGGGTCAGAGACTGCTTGCCGCAGGCTCCCGCCCTGCGGAAGCGGTGATCCATCAAAAAGGCGACGCGCGGCAGATAACCGAAGTCCTCCAGAAGCGTGAACAGCGGAAAAAAGATCGCCATCGGCGGGAGCATGACCGCGACGACCCGCGCCGCCGTAGCGTACACGCCATCCAACAGCGCTCCCACGAGCGGCGGCGGAAGACGCAGCGCATCCGCGCCGCGCCGCAGAAGCTCGCCCAGGCGGTCAAAGCACCACTGCAGCCCCATGGAGGGGTAGTTCGCGCCCTCGATCGTCAGCCAGAACACGCCGAGCAGGAGCAGCAGCATGACCGCATAACCGCTGAAGCGGCGGAGCAGCACGCGGTCGAGGCGTTCCGTCAGAGAAGCCGTTTCCTGCTTCTCCCGACTTACGCAGCGCTGCGCGATCTGCTGCGCGCGCAGGACGAACTGCGCGGCGATCGCGTCTGAGGCTTCGTCGGTTTCTCCCCGGATGCCGCAGCCGCAGCGCTGCGGCTGCAAGGGTTCATACCCGTCGCACACTGCGCGCACACGCGCCATGAGCGTCTCCGTGCCGTCCTCCCGCAGCGCGCAGGCAGCAACGACCGGTACGCCGAGCTGCCGCTCCAGCGCCGGAATATCCACGCGGATACCGGCGCGCTCTGCCTCATCCGTCAGATTGACGCAGACGACCAGCCGCTTCGTCAGCTCCATGAGCTGCAGGGCAAGGATCAGGCTCCGCTCCAGAGAGGTCGCGTCGCAGACCGCGACCGTGCAGTCCGCCGTCCCGTCCAGAAGAAAGGCTTCCGCGACCGCCTCCTCCGGCGATCGGCTGACCAGCGAATACGCGCCCGGCAGATCGACGAGCTGATACTCCGTTCCCCGATAGCGGCAACGCCCCTGCGCCACCTCCACGGTCTTTCCCGGCCAGTTGCCCGTATGCTGATTTCTTCCCGTCAGGGCGTTGAACAGGGTGCTTTTCCCGACGTTCGGGTTGCCCGCCAGCGCGATCAGCGGCATGAAACCACCTCCACCGCGATCTGCCTGCCGTCCTGCCTGCGCAGCGCCAGCATCGTCCCGCGCACCAGATAGAGCACAGGATCCCCGGCCGGGCTTTGGCGTACGCAGCGAACGCTTGTTCCCTCGATCATGCCGAAATCCAGCAGCCTGCGGCGCATCGCCCCGCGCATCTGCAAAGAGAGGATGCGGGCGCAGTCCCCCTCGCGCAGCTGATCCAACGTCGTTTCCATCGCAAAGCCCCCTTCGTCAATTCATTCTATACAGCAAGGCGCGCCGTGGTGAACACTTTCACGCCTGCGAGCATAGAACGTAGAGAAGGAGGCTAATTTATGGAATCTGTGTTTTTTCTCGGGGCAAGCACGCCGCGCGGCTTCGTGTCCCACTACGATTCGCTCTTCGACGAGGTGCGGTATCTGACGGTCATCAAGGGCGGCCCGGGCTGCGGGAAATCGACCTTGATGCGCGCCATCGGGCGAGCAGCGCAGGAGTGCGGTATGGACATCTCTTATATTCTCTGCTCCTCCGACCCCGACTCTCTGGACGGGGTCATTCTGCCGCAGCTCGGTGCGGCATGGGTGGACGGCACCGCGCCGCACGTTTTAGAGCCGCGTCTGTGCGGCGGCAGCATGAACTATCTCAATCTCGGCGAATGCTATGACAGCGCTGCCATGCGGGAAAAGGAGGACGAGATCCTGCGCGTGCAGCGCAAAAACGCCGCGTACTATCCGCACGTGACGGCGTGCCTCGCCTCCGCTGACGCGCTGCGCGGCAGCATGCGCCTCACCATCGGCACACCCGCCCATCGGGAGGAAATGGCGGCGATCGCGGAGTGCATTGCGATCTCGTCGCTTCCGCCCGTCAGCGATCCGCAGGAGGGTTTCGTCAGGCGGTTTTTAAGCGCAGTCACGCCGAAGGGACTGCACTTTTGTCAGGGTACGCCCGCCGCGCTTTGCAGCCGCGTCTACGTCCTGCGCGACGACTACGGTCTTGCGCCGCTGCTGCTCGAAGTGCTGCAAGCACGGGCGCAGGCGCTCGGGCACGCCTGTATCGCCTGCTATTCTCCCCTGCTGCCGGACGTTCAGCCTTCGCATTTGCTGATCCCCTCGGCGGATACCGCAGTCGTCAGTGAAAGCGCGCTGCTTCCCTATAACGCGCCGTGCTTCTGCCGGATCGACCTGAACTCCACGCTCCCGCCGAAGGTGCGCGCGTCCATGGACTTTTACCTCAAAGCCGTGTCCGCACTGCTCGATCAGGCGGTCGCGCAGCTTCGCGCGGCAAAACGGCAGCACGACCGTCTGGAGGCGCTGTGCAAGCCGTTCGTCGACTTTTCGGCAGTCAACCGGCGCACGAAAAAGACGATCCGGGAGATTTTCGGGGAGAATTAAGCGGTTTTTGCTGTTGAATTTTCCGCCGTTTGGTGGTAATATAGCAGCGCAAAACCACAGGAGGTGCAAAAGATGAAATTCCTGATCATTATTCTGAACAAGGTCGAATGTCTGGATAAGATCCTGACGCAATTCGGCAAACATCATATCCCCGGCGCGACCATCCTCGACAGCAAGGGCATGGCGCAGTCGCTGGAGGGGCATGACGAGCTGCGCTTCATGGCGTCGCTGCGTCTGCTGATGAATCCGGCGCACAAGGAGAACAAGACGATCCTCATGGTTCTTCCGGAGGAAAAGATCGCCACGGTCAGCCGCATCGTCAACGAGGTCACCGGCGGGCTGGATCAGCCCGACACCGGCATCCTGTTCACCGTCCCCGTTGACTACGTGGAGGGAATGGAGAAGCACGCATGACACTCAACACGCTCATTGATCTGGGCCTTATGATCTTCGCAGGCATGTTCTGCGGGCGCATGGCAAAGCACCTGCACCTGCCGAATGTCACGGGCTACCTGATCGCAGGTCTGCTGATCGGGCCGAATCTGACCCATCTGATCTTCGGCGCAGACTCGTTCAGTCTGCTGTCGGACGATTTTCTGGAGTCGATCTCCATTATCTCCGACGTTGCCCTCGGCTTTATCGCCTTCTCAATCGGCAACGAATTCAAAATGAGCTACTTCAAGCGCGTCGGCGCAGCGCCGATCGTGATCGCATGTCTGGAATCCCTGTTCGCCGTGCTGTTCGTGGTCGCTGGACTGCTGATTGCAGGACAAAAGGTCGCCTTCTCCCTCGTGCTTGCCGCCATCGCCGCCGCGACCGCGCCCGCTGCGACCATCATGGTCATCAAGCAGTACCGCGCGAAGGGTCCCGTCACGGAATCTCTCCTGTCCGTCGTCGCCATTGACGACGCGACCGCGCTGATCCTGTTTTCCCTCTCCGTCGCGATCGCGCAGGCGATCTCCGACAGCAGCGCCTCTCTCGGCGCGTCTCTGCTCTCCCCCTTGAAGGAGATCGGCGGAGCGCTGGCCGTCGGCGCGGTGATGGGCTTCATTTTCCTGATCCCGCTGCGCTTTTTCAAGAAGCAGGGCAACCGCCTGTCTCTGATCTGCGGCTTCATCTTCGCAGGGCTCGGCATAGCGAAGTGGCTCGGGCTTTCCAACCTGCTTCTGTGCATGTCGATGGGCGCGGTGATCGCGAACTTCTCTTCCGACGTCAATCAGCTCATGGACATCTGCGACAGCGTCACGCCGCCGATCTTCATGCTCTTCTTCGTCGCCTCCGGCGCAGACCTCCGGCTGGACGTTCTGCCGACCGTCGGCGTCATCGGCGCGATCTACATCGTCCTGCGCGTGGTCGGCAAGATCGTCGGCGCAGGCGTCGGCGCAGCGCTGTGCAAGTGCGACCGCACCGTGAAGAAGTTTCTCGGCCCGTGCCTCCTGCCGCAGGCTGGCGTTGCCATCGGCCTGTCGCTGGCTGCGGGCGAGGTCGTGCCGGACTTTGCGCCGCAGATCCGCGCCGTCATCCTCTGCGGCACACTGATCTACGAGCTGATCGGTCCCGCCGTGACCAAGTTCTCCCTGAAAAAAGCGGGAGAGATCACGGAATGATACATACAAGCAGCAGGCGCTCACGAGCCCGTGAGCGCCTGCTGTGTATTATCCTTATTTTGTGCCGAAGATGCGGTCGCCGCAGTCGCCAAGACCGGGAACGATATAGGCGTTTTCGTTCAGGCATTCGTCGACCGCCGTGACGTAGATCTCGATGTCGGGATGTGCCTCGGTGACGGCCTTCAGGCCCTCCGGCGCGGCGATAATGTTCATCAGCGTGATGGCCTTGCAGCCGTATTCGTTCTTCAGTACGTCGATCGCCGCAACGACCGTGCCGCCCGTGGCAAGCATCGGATCGACGACGAAGACCTGACGCTCTGAAATGTCCGGCGGCATCTTGCAGTAATACTTCACCGGCTCGTGCGTCTCCGGGTCGCGGAACATGCCGATGTGGCCGATCTTTGCAGACGGCATCAGGGCGATCATGGAATCGACCATGCCGAGACCGGCACGGAGGATCGGCACGATGGCGAGCTTCTTGCCTGCCAGCACCTTGAACTTTGCCGTGGTGATCGGGGTTTCGATCTCGACCTCCTCCGTGGGAAGATCGCGCGTCGCCTCGTAGCACATCAGCGCGGCGATCTCGCCGACTGCTTCACGGAATTCCTTGACGCCGGTGTTTTTGTCGCGCAGGATCGACAGCTTGTGCTGCAGCAGGGGGTGGTTCAGAACATGCACTTTGCCCATTCTCATTCTCCTTTACGTTGCAGACGCTCGTTTCGTTCCCGCTCTGCCTGCGAAAGCCGCAGATAGTTCGGTTCCAGCGCCGCGCCGTCGAAGCTCTCTCCCGTCAGGAGCAGCTTTCTCGCGCAGATCGCTACGCCCGAGGCGCGCTGCATTACACTTTGCTCCGGCGCAAGCATGCAGCCGGAAACCTTCTCGCTGAATGTATTATAACACAACTGTGCGCCGTCTCCAACCATTATTTTTAACTTTTCGTACTTTTTCAGCTCCTGCTCCAATTCTTCCAGCGAAATCGCCCGATCCTCGCTCAAGCGGGTCAGGCATCCTGCCTCGCAGGAGAAGAGCGCGTTATAGACCTGCTCGCGCCGCGCGTCCATTGCGCAGCAGAGGATCCCGTCGAAGAGCGCAGCCTGCTGCGCCATGGCCTCGAGCGTCGAAACGCCGACGCAGGGAAGCTCCCTGCCCCAGGCAAAGCCCTTTGCCGCCGCAACGCCGATGCGGACGCCGGTGAAGCTGCCCGGTCCTGCCGCACAGGCGACCGCCGTAACGTCCGCAGGCGTCAGAGCGCAGTTGTCCAGCAGCTCCTGCGCCATCTGCAGCAGGGTGCGGCTGTGGGTCTGTCCGCAGTTGAGATAGTACTCTCCGAGCAAGCGGTCGTCCTCCAGCAGGGCGACGGACGCCGCCTTGGCAGAGGTTTCAAATGCCAGAATCCGCATATTCCTCGCCTCCCTCGATCGTGATCTTCCTTTCCTCATCGGAAAGCCGGTCGATCCGGACGGTGATCGCGTCCTGTATCGCAGCGCGGACGTTTTCGCTCCATTCGACGGCGCAGACGCCGCCGCGCAGCAGATAATCCTCCCAGCCGATGTCGAACAGGTCGTCCTCGGATTCCAGACGGTACATATCAAAATGGAACAGCGGCAGTCTGCCGCCCGTATACTCGTTTACGATCGTGTAGGTCGGGCTGGTGACGCGCATCGGGATGTCCAGCCCCCGCGCAAGTCCGCGCGTGAACGCCGTTTTCCCCGCGCCGAGCCCGCCCAGAAAAGCGATGACCTCTCCGCCACGCAGGCGCTTGCCCAGCCGTTCACCGAGCTGCTCGGTTTCCTCCGGAGATCTTGTGATGAATTGCATCCGCTTTCACATCCTTTTGTGGGATTATACCATAGAACGCCGAATATTGCAAAAGCAACTTTACAGATTTGACTTTTCATGCTAAAATATATAGCTGAAATAAGACGAAGGAGGTGAGCGCTTGGGAAAACTGTTTCGCAGAATGAAGAACGTCACGAAAAAGGGCGACATGATCCTGCTGGCTCTGTGCGTCACTGCGACCCTGTTCGGGCTTGTCATGATCTACGCCGCAACGGCGACTGCGGACAACAGCCGTTATATCATCATCCAGTCTGCCTGTCTGATTGTCGGCGTCGGCATTTACCTGGCACTGACCGCCTTTGACATCGACATCCTCGCCGGGCAGCGGACGCTGCTGTTCCTGTTCAACGCGTTCTTTATCGGCCTGCTGCTCATCTTCGGCGTGGAAGTCAACGGCAACCGCTCCTGGCTGCATTTCTTCTTCCTGCCCTTCAACATCCAGCCCGCCGAGGTCTGCAAGATCACCTACGTGATCATTCTGGCGCGCACGTTGAGCGTCAATCAGACCCGTACCTCCTCCATCAAATGCGTCGGTCAGCTCGTCTTCCACATGCTCTTTATCGTCGGCTGGTACGTCTTCATTTCCAGCGACACCGGCGTTTCTCTGATCTTTATCTTCACCTTCCTCATTATGGCGTACGTCGGCGGCGTCAACGGTCTGTGGTTCCTCGCCGGCGGCGGCGCGATCGCAGTCGCAGCCCCCTTCCTCTGGACGAACATCATGCGGCAGGATCAGCGCAACCGTATCCTCGCGCTGTATGACAACACGATCGACCCGAACGGTCTGGACACCATGTGGCAGACCAACCAGAACCTCAAAACCCTGCGCAACGGCGGTCTGTCCGGTCAGGGTCTGTTCAACGGCATGATGACCAACAGCGGCGCGATCCCCGCGCGCCACACCGACTCGATCTTCTCCACCATCGGTGAGCAGCTCGGCATGATCGGCTGCCTTGCCGTGCTGATCCTTCTGTTTGCGATCGTCGCCCGCGTCATCTATGTGGGCGTCAAAACACCGGACTATCAGAACCGGCTGATCTGCATGGGCATTGCCGCAATGTTTCTCTTCCAGATCATCATCAACGTCGGCGTCTGTCTGGGACTGCTGCCCGTCATCGGTCTGGCGCTCCCCTTCTTCAGCTACGGAGGCAGCTCGATCATCACCTCATTTATCGCAATGGGCATCGTATCCGGAATCAAAATGCGGCCTGCGCCGGATCCGGGCGCCCATTATATCCGACCATACTGAAGCCTTGATCCCGCTGCGGCAAGCAGCGGGATTTTTTTGCATATTTTGAAATTTTCGGTTCATCCTATGAGCGTAGCAAATAACAGGAGGAAACCGATATGAAATCCATCTTTCGCATTGCCGCACTGCTCGTCTGTCTGGCAGCGCTCTGTCTCGGCGCCTTCGCTGCCGACGGCGAGACGCTGTATTCTGCAGAGTACTGCTTCAGCCAGTCCGATTTCTGCTCCGATCCGGCGATCCAATTGAGCGGTATTTTCGTCACCGCCGTACCGGAGGACGGCGTTGCTGCGCTCAAGCTCGGCGGTCGGACCATCCGCGCCGGCGATATTCTCCCGCAGGACGCGCTCGATCGTCTGCGCCTGACCCCCGTGTGCAAAGACAGCCGCGACGCGGTGCTATGCTTCCAGCCGATCTGCGGCACCGCGCTCGGTGCGCCGTCCCAGCTCACCATTCGCATCCAGTCCGGCAAGAACGAGACGCCGAAGGCGATCAACGGAGAATTTGAGACCTACAAGAACATTTCCAACGACGGCACGCTCACGGGCAGCGACCCGGAAAACGGACCGCTGACCTTCCAGCTTGCAGAGCGTCCGAAGCGCGGCACGGTCAAGCTGGAGCGCGACGGCAGCTACGTCTACACCCCGGACAAAAACCGTGTCGGCGAGGACAGCTTTTCCTTCACCGTCACGGACGACGCGGGCAACGTCTCCCAGCCCGCCACAGTCAATATCCGCATTCTCAAACCCTCGGAGGCAATGACCTTCGCAGACGTTTCCGACGTCGACCAGTATGAGGCGATGTGGCTGTGCGAGCAGGGTCTTTCCGGTGGGCGCACGGTCGCAGGAGTCCCCTGCTTCTGCCCGCTTGAGCCGGTCTCCCGTGCGGAATTCCTCGTTATGGCGATGGAGCTGAAGGGCGTCCCCGTGGACGGTGCGCTGACCGTCTCGGGCTTTGCCGACGCCGGGGAGGCGGCAGCATGGATGCAGCCCTATCTTGCCAACGCCATGCGGCGCGGTCTGGTCAGCGGCGAGGCGACCGAGGCTGGTCTGATGTTCCGTCCGAACGATCCCGTCACCGGGCAGGAGGCGGCCGTGATTCTGCAGAATCTCCTGCGGCTTCCGATCACCGCCGCCGTCATTCCCTCGGAGGAAAGCAGCTGGGCAGCCGCCTCCCTGCAGGCGCTGCGCGAGGCGGGCGTACCCATGACCGCGCCCGAAGCGCCCCTGACGAGGCAGGAAGCCGCGCAGCTCCTCCGCCAGGTCGCCGATCTGCCGTGACGCGCAAAAAAACTGCAAGCCAAGTGGCTTGCAGTTTTTTCAGCGCATATTATTCTGCCGTTTCTTCCACGGGGAGGATCACAGTCTCCTCGCAGGGCTCGTCGCAGGGAGCGCCGGACTTGTAGGCTTCCTTCGCCTCCGCGATCTGCTCGCGCAGCTCGTTGATGTGGCGGAAGGACGCGGAGATGTCGTCGCACAGCGGCTTGTATTCCGCCTCATCCGGCTCCTCGTCGGTCACGTAGTCCTTGTAATACACCTTGCCGAGCTTCGTATAGCTGCGGCGGATGCGCTCCTGCTCCTTGATGATCTCCAGACGCATCTTGGAGACGGAGGCAACGTGCTTTGCCGTCTTTGCGGCATTCTGTGCTACGCCTGCCGCCTTATCCTTCAGGGAATCCATCGTTGCTGCCATAAGAATAACCTCCTTATTATTCCGATTCTTCAGGCGTATCCGCTTGCGCAGATACGCGGTTTACCAACCTTTTTTGCGGATCGGGGCGTTTCACCAGCAGAATGTACAGCAAAATGCCCACCGCGATCAGGCAGGACGCCGCCGCCAGCACCTGACTGACGCGGAAATCGCCCCACCAGAGGCTGTCCGTGCGCAGACCCTCGATCCACGCGCGGCCGAGACCGTACCATGCCAGATAGCACAGGAAAACCTGACCGTCAAACCTGCGCTTTTTCGACAGAAAATGCAGCAGGATCAGTCCCGCCAGATTCCACACCGACTCATACAGAAAGGTCGGATGGACATACATCAGCGTTCCGTCCTCGACGATCCCCATGCGCAGGATATTGGTGGCTGGGCCGCCGTGCGCCTCGCGGTTGAAGAAGTTGCCCCAGCGGCCGACTGCCTGCCCGATCAGCAGGCCGAGCCCGGTGATGTCGAAATACGGAAGGAGCTTGCTGCGGCGCTTTTTGCTGCACAGGCAGAACAGCACAATCGCGAGCGCCGAGCCGATGACGCCGCCGTAGATCGCCAGCCCACCTCTGCGGATGTTGAGGAAATCGTACCAATTCGTCCCCGGTCCGAAGAAGCGGTCCCACTCGAAGATCACGTAGTACAGCCGCGCGCCGATGATGGCGCAGGGCATGCCGACGATCACGAGATTGTAAATATCGTCTTTGGTCAGGCCGAATTCCCTGCTGCGGCGAACGGCATAGATCACCGCCAGCAGCACGCCGATCGCAATGATCAGCCCGTAAAACCTGATCTCAAAGCTCGTGCCGGGGATGGTAAATCCGGCAGGCGGGTCGACCTCGATCCCCAGACCGGGGAACGAGATGGGAGAGGGGTCTGCAAACGCCATGATAACCTCCTATTTCTTCGGCCGGACGACCGAAAGCGCCGCGCGCTCGGGTCGGACCGTTTTTACCAGAAAGTCCTGCACATCCTCCGGCGTGACGGAGGCATACGCCTCCGGGAACGTGAAATAGTCCACGCCATCAAACTGGTATGCACAAATACGATAGCAGATGCTTTCAAAACTGTCAAGGTCTCTGGTGCGTCTGCCGATGGCGGATTTTTTCAATCTGCGGAACAGCTCCGTTTCAAAGCCCTCGCGCCCGATGCGCTCCGCCTCCTGCAGGATCGCGTCCAGCACCGCCTCGGGGTCCCTGCTGTCGCCGTTCGCGCTGATCAGGCAGGCGTCCTTGACGCTCTCGTAGCCGACGGAGAAGTCGCCGTCGATCAGCCCGTCCTCGTAGAGGCGCTGATACAGCGGAGAGGACTCTCCAGCCAAAATTTCCGCCGCAATATCGCCGATGGTCTCGCGGCGCATGCTCTCGGCGCCCTTGGGGGCAGGCTCGCACTTGAAGCCGAGCGCAAAGGTCGGCATGGAGATCTCCATGCGGCGCAGGGTCCGCGCCTTGACCGGCTGCATCGTCTCCGGCGCGCCGTAGCTGCGCTCCGGCAGTACGTCGGACGTCTTCGGCATCGTTTCCTCCGCTATCGTTACGATCTCCTGCGCGTCCACGTCGCCCGTGACGCAGAGGATCATGTTGGAGGGCTGATAGAATGCACGGAAGCAGTCATAGAGCGACTGCGCTGTAATTTCTCCGATACTCTGCGCCGTGCCCGCAATGGAGGTACGAACCGGATGCTCCCAGAAGAGCGCGGCAAACAGGTCCTCCACGGCGCGCTGCTCGGCGCTGTCTTCATACATGCGGATCTCCTGCGTGATGATGCCGCGCTCCTTCTCTACGCTCTCGGGCGTAAAGTACGGGGTGGTCACCATACGCAGCAGCAGGCGCAGATTTTCCGCAAAATGCTCCGTGCAGGAAAAATGGTACGCCGTCATAGCGTAGCTCGTGAAGGCGTTCGGGCTTGCGCCGAGGGCGGCAAACATGCCGTCTGCATTGCCCTCCGGCAGGTCGAACATCTTATGCTCCAGATAATGCGCGATGCCGTCCGGCACACGGACGTCGGCTCCATTCCGGCGGAAGGCCGTGTCGATCGCGCCGAAATCCACGGCGACGAAGGCATACCTTCGCGCAAAGCCGCGCTTCGGCACGACGCGCACCAGCATGCCGTTTGCAAGCCGCTGCTCATAGCAGCGCTCTCCGATGCGGGGGTATTCCATCAGCTTCATGCGTTCTCCCCCTTTAGGAAATAGATCGTATCCACCGAGAGCCGCTGCGCGGCGCGTCGGAGGTCTTCTGCTGTCAGCGCCTCCAGTTTTCCGATCAGCGTCGGGATGTCGTCGCCCGCGGACACAGCAGAGCCGATATAGAACTCATCCAGTCGCGCGGGAGAGTCCGTCGTGGAGCGCAGCGCAAAAATGAGCATCTTTCGCGCAGAGGCGATCTCCTCGTCGGTGAATTCCCCGTTCCTGCAGGCGTCCAGCTCCTGCAGGATCGCCTGCTTCGTCGTCTCGTAGTTTTCAAAGGCGATGCCGGAGGACACCAGCATCAGCCCCTTGTATTTATCCAGAGAGGAGCTGGCATAATAGCAAAGGGAGCGCTTTTCCCGCACGTTCGTAAACAGCTTGCTCGTCACGCTCCCGCCGTAGACCGCGTTCAGAAGCAGAAGAGCGGGATAGTCCGGGTCGCTCACGGTCACGCCGGTGCGCAGGCCGATGACCAGCTTCCCCTGCGTGACGTCCATTGCCTCCGCCACCTCTTTGACCGCTTCCGCTTCGCGGCGGACAGCCGTCTGCGCGACGGTGAACGCGTCGCCGCGATCATCGGAGAAGACCTTTGCAAACTGCTCGGCAGCATACTCCGGCGCATAGCGCCCGGCGTAGAAAATTTCGATTTTGGAGGTCTGCAGGACGGTCCTGTAATGCTCCCACAAAGACTGCGGCGTGATGGCGCGCACGTCCTCGGCATAGCCCAGGCGCGGCGTACCGTACGCCTCGTCCCGGCACATTGTCTCCAGCAGCCGCAGCGTCGCGTAGGCGCGCTTGTCGTTGAGATCGGACTCGATCGCGTTGATCAGGTTCTGCTTTTCGCCCTCGACGTTCTTTGTGCAGAAGCAGCCGTTCTCCGTCAGAGGACGGAACAGTACCTCGCGCAGAAACTCGATCACCTCGGCGAAGATGCCCTCGCCTTCCGGCAGGAATGCGTCGTCGATAAAATCGGCGAAGAAGCCCGTCAGCTTGACCTCGCCCTTGCGGCGCACCAGTGTGCCGAAGCTCGTTCCGTAAAGCTCGTCTAAATGCATGGAAATGCTGCGAATGTCAGGATAGTTTTTCGTGGCGCGCAGCAGGACGCTGGGCAGCAGCGCGTCAAGCGCTGCGGTCTGCCTGCAATGGGGGCGCAGGAAATTCACGCTGAAGCAGGCAGTCTTGAATTTATCGGTCTGCAGCGCGCGCAGCGTAACGCCCGGCGCAAGTACGATGTTTTTTGTCATGCGGTTCACCCTTTCGATGCAACCATTATACACGATTTTTCAAAAAATAAAAGAGGCAAAGAAATTTTGCTTGTTATTCCGTGCAGAATCCTGTAGAATATATGGGAAACAAAAGCAAGTGGGGGCAACGCGATGCAATGGATAGAAGCAACCGTCCGCACTGCGCCGGAGGGGATCGACCTGCTGTGCGCGGAGCTGACCGAGGCGGGCTTTGACAGCTTCATGGTGGACGACAGCGAGCAGTTTCAGGAGTTTTTGGACTCGTCCAGAGACTACTGGGACTACGTCGACGAGTCGCTCTCCCAAAAAATGCAAGACCTTTCGCAGGTGCACCTGTATCTGGAAGATTCTTCCGCGCAGGAGCAGCTTGCCGCTCTGCGCGAGCTGCTTGCCGCCCTGCCCGCGCGCTACCCCGCCTGCGCCTTCGGGCCTTTGACGATCGCGCTGGATAACGTCCCCGACGAGGACTGGGAAAATTCCTGGAAGGAGCATTACCGTCCCCTGCCGATCGGCGAAAAGCTGCTCGTCGTCCCGCAGTGGATGACAGTGGGCGACACGCAGGGCAGGCTGCCCGTGATTCTCGATCTCGGGCTGACCTTCGGCACGGGAGAGCACGCCTCCACGCGGATGTGCCTGTGCGCGCTGGAGGGGCTGATTTCCGGCGGCGAACGCGTCGCCGACCTCGGCAGCGGCAGCGGCATCCTCTCGATCGCCGCGCTCCGTCTGGGCGCAAAAAGCGCCGTCGGCATCGACGTTGACCCCGCTGCAGAGCATATCTCCCGCGAGAACGCCGCGCGCAACGGCTTCGGCGCGGATCGCTTCGCCGCCTGCACGGGCAACGTGATCACTGACCGCGCCCGCATGCAGGAGCTTGCCGCCGGGCGCTATGATATCGTCTGTGCCAACATCGTCGCCGGCGTGATCGTGCAGCTCGTGCCGATCGTGCCGAACTTCCTCAAGCCGAACGGTATCTTCCTCTGCTCCGGCATCCTGAACGAGCGGGAGCAGGAGGTGCGCGACGCCATTGAAAGGGCGGGGCTGACCGTCTTTGCCGGTCGGCGTGAGGACGGCTGGAGCTGTCTGCTCGCAAAATAATCAGAAAGGAGTACGCGTAATGCATATCTCCTACCGCACGAAAATCATACTGAAAAAGCTCCTGCGCGTACTGCTTATCATTCTCGCAGCCGCGCTGATCGCAGGTCTCCTGCTCGTGATCTATCTTGAGCCGTTCGTCGTCTACGACCGCGCCGGCGCGCATCTGGACATGGAGGGCGAAATGATGCGCCTTGCTACGCCGAACGAGCCCGCCGCGCCGCGCCCCGTGATCGAAAACCCGCAGATCATCTACGCCTCCGGCGCAGCCATGAACAAATCCATTCAGGAGATGGGCGGCTACTACATTACGACCGCCATGCTGCAGGACGCGGACGCCGTGTTTGAAGAGGTCAAAAAGATCGAAGAGCCCTGCGCCGTGATGATCCAGCTCAAGAGCCGCTTCGGCAACTCCTACTATTCCTCGTCGATCAGCGGCGCGCAGAAGGCGGACGTCAAGATCTCGGTCATCGACCAGATGATCACGTATCTGTCCAACAAGGGCTTTTATCTGATCGCGGAAATCCCCGCGTTCACCGACCCTGTCTTTGCGCTCGATCACCAGGAATGCGGCCTTGCGATGGCGGGCGGCTACCTGTGGATGGATGAATACGGCTGCTACTGGCTCGACCCTGCAAACGAGGAGGTTCTTTCCCACCTTTCGCAGATCGCGCGCGAGCTGGCAGGTCGCGGCTTCCACGAGGTCGCCTTCTCCGAGTACCGTTTCCCCGACACCAACAGTATTTCCTACTATTCCGAAAAAACGCGCAGCGAGGTCATCGCCGACTCCGTCGCGCAGCTCACGTCGAACTTTGCAGGCAGCACCACGGTCATCTCCTTCGTCTCGGCGGAGGACGACTTCCCGGTCGCGTCCTGTACGGGCAGAATGTACGTCAAGGACGTCGCCGGCTCGAAGGTCACGCATTATCAGCAGACCTACGGCGCGGCGGGGACGCTGGAGGAGATCGTCTATATCGTCAATTCCCGTGACACGCGCTTTGAAGATCAGGCGGTGCTGCGACCGCTGATCGCTGATTAATACACAAAGGAGTCACCAACTTGTCTGATATTCTTTTCCATACCGCAGGCCAAGCCGCCTTTTGGCCGCAGGTCGGCGAGGCGGCGCTGGACGGGCTGAAGGACGGTCTGTGGAGCATTCCCATTCTGTTCGCCGCGTACCTGCTCATGGAGCTTTTGGAGCGCAGCCAGCGCTTGAACGAGAGCGTCCTGCACGGCTACTCCCGCAAGGCGGGGCCGCTGCTCGGCGGTCTTTTGGGCGTCGTGCCGCAGTGCGGCATCTCCGGCGCGGCGGCGACCCTGTTCTCCACCGGCTCGATCACCGTCGGCACGATGCTCGCCGTCTTTTTCGCCACCTCGGACGAAATGCTGCCGGTCATGCTCTCCTCTCTGGCAGAGGGCGCGTCCTCCGGCATTATGACTATTGTATACATCTTGATCGCAAAAGCGGCGCTGGGCATCGGGCTCGGCTATCTTGCCGACCTTCTGCTGCTGCGCAGACTGCAGACGCAGAAGGACATCCACAGCTTCTGCGAGCGCGAGCACTGCTCCTGCGACGAGGAGGAGGGAAACGTCTTCGTCTCGGCGCTGAAGCACACGGTCAAGATCGCGATCATGCTGATCGCCGTGAACTTTGCGCTCAATCTGCTCTTTACCTTCATCGGCGTGGAGCGGCTGAACGGCACGGTGCTGAACAAGCCGGTCATCGGCGAGCTGATTGTTGCCCTGTTTGGGCTGATCCCCAACTGCTCCGTCTCCGTCGTGATCACGCAGTCGTACTTGAGCGGCGTGCTTGGGATCGGCGGACTGTTTGCCGGACTGCTCGCCAACGCGGGCATCGGACTTCTGGTGCTGCTGCGCAGCAACAAGAATCACAGGGAGAACGCGATCATCATTGCAACCCTCTATGGCTTGAGCGTTCTGGCAGGTATCGCCGTCCGTCTCGTTTCCACACTCTTCTAACGCAAACCGCCGACAGCAGAACGCTGTCGGCGGCTTGCTTATTCGGCGGACAATAACTGTTCGGACAGACGCATGATCTCCGGGGTGGGTAAGCTGTTGGTCAGCTCCACCCTGCCCGGCGAGCCGCTGCGGAGCAGCCCGGCCTCTGCAAGGCGGCGCTTCGTTTCCTTTGCCGTGCCGTCCGCGCCGTCTAAAATCTCCGGCGTTTCGCCGACGACCGCGCGGATCGCGCCGCGCAGGAAGGGATAATGCGTACAGCCGAGCACCACGGCGTCGGGCGTGCGGGCGAGGCAGTCCTTGAGCTCTTTTCGCAGGGCGGCTTCGACCGCAGCTCCTTGCAGCTCGCCGCGCTCCACAAATTCCACCAGCCCGGGACAGGGACATTTGCAGATGTCGCAGTGCTGCCCGAAGCGCTCCATCAGGGCGGCAAATTTGCGCTCCCGCAGGGTCGCCTCCGTCGCCATGACGAGGATTCTGCCCGCAGGAAAATGCGTCACAGCGAGCTTTAACGCAGGCTCTATGCCGATGATGATCTTGTCCGGATACTGCGCGCGCAGATCGTTGATCGCCGCGCTTGTCGCGGTATTGCACGCCACGACCAGCGCCTTGCTCCCGCGCGCAAACAGCGCCTGCGCGTGCATCATCGTCAGGTCACGGATCTCCCGCGTGGACTTGCCGCCGTAGGGCGCGTTTTTTGAATCGCCGAAATAGAGAAAGTTTTCCTCCGGCAGGACGCGGATCAGCTCACGCAGGACGCTCAAACCGCCCAGGCCGGAGTCGAAGACCGCAATCGGTCTGTTATTCACGCGCCGCGCCTCCCTTCTTGTCTGTCTGCTGTCATCATACCACATTTTCGGCGGTTTGAAAAGAAAAAAAGCAGAAAAAGTCTGTAAATAACACTTGACATCCCGCCGTTCAGATGCTATACTATGCAGGCAAAACAAAGAAGGTCGGCAGCCCCGTCCTCACCTCCAGCGAAGGCGAAGAGGTCGAATATCGAAATCATCGCGCCGTCGTGCGCGTGTTCGGTTGCGGGTGCTGTTGGCATCCGCAATTTTTGTCGTGTAACGGAGGTGCATTCACATCGGCAAATTAGATCATCAGCTCAATGAAGAAATTCAGGATAAGGAAATCCGCCTGATCGGTGCTGACGGAACCATGCTCGGCATCTTCCCCATCGCGGAAGCAATGGCTATGGCAGATGAGCAGGAGCTTGACCTCGTCAAGATCAATCCGAACGCCGTTCCGCCCGTCTGCAAGATCATGGACTACGGCAAATTCCGCTTCGACCAGCTCAAGCGGGATAAGGAAGCAAAGAAAAACCAGCGTGTCGTCGAGATCAAGGAGATCCGTATGTCTCCCGGCATTGACACCAACGATCTGAACACCAAGATGCGCAGCGCGATCAAGTTCCTCAAGGAAGGCAACCGCGTGAAGGTCACCGTGCGCTTCCGCGGCCGTGAGATGGCACACACCGAGATCGGTGAAGAGCTTTTGATTCGATTTGGCGAAGGCTGCGCCGAAGTTGCAAACCTCGAGAAAAAGCCCAAGCTCGACGGCAGACATATGTCTATCTTCCTGTCGTCGAAAAACGGAAAATAACAACAAAGGAGATCAACCATGCCGAAACTGAAAACCCACAGCGGTGCAAAAAAGAGATTCAATCTCACCAAGACCGGTAAGGTCAAGAGAGCGCACGCTTTCAAGAGCCATATCCTCACCAAGAAGGACACCAAGCGCGGCCGTCGTCTGAGAAGCACGACTTACGCTGATGTCACCAATACGGACGCCATCAAAAAGATGATCCCGTACAAATAATCGGATAGGAGGATACAGAAATGGCAAGAATTAAAGGCGCAATGATGACGCGCAAGAGAAGAAATAAGGTCCTGAAGCTCGCGAAGTCCTACTGGGGTTCCAAGTCCAAGCACTTCAAGATGGCGAAGCAGGCCGTCAAGAAGTCCGGCGTTTACGCATACGTTGGCCGCAAGCAGAAGAAGCGCGATTTCCGCCGCCTGTGGATCGCCCGTATCTCCGCTGCCGTGAAGCCGTACGACATCAACTACTCCCGCTTCATGAACGGTCTGAAGAAGTCCGGCATCGAGATGAACCGCAAGGCTCTGTCCGAGCTGGCCATCACCGACAGCGCTGCCTTCGCAGCCCTCGTCGACACCGCCAAGAAGGCGCAGTAATTGCATCGTTAAAAGAGAGCGCACGTTTGTGCGCTCTCTTTTTCCCTTCCCTGTCATTGCCCCGCATGGGGCAATCTGTCCGCGGCAAGTTTAGGATCTGCTTCGTTTCAGAAAGAATCCCCCGTCCCCTGTCATTGCAAGTCGCTTTCGTGGCAATCCGTGCGTTGCAGGGTTGGGAACTGCGACATGATTCGCAGAATCTATCAAGTTTGTCATTCCCGGCTGACGCAGTCAGCCAAGGGAATCTGTCCGTAGCAAACATGAACGCTTTATCATATCACGGTAAAGTGTCCCGTGTCGGGACGCACGGATTGCACCCGCAAGGGGTAGGCCGCATCCGTAAGGCGGCAAAGCCGCCAACGGCTGCGCACCCCGCGTAAAGCGGGCAATGACAGAATTGTAGCGCAGCGCAATGTACGGCAAAGCGTCCCACATCGAGATGGACAGATTGCCACGCCGCATTGCGGCTCGCAATGACACGGGCGGGATGAAACTGTGCATAAAACCGTGCTCCGCGTCGAGCTTGACGCGGAGCACGGTTCTTTTTTCTCAATAGCTCGGGTCGGGCGGCAGGGGGACGCCGGGGACGCCGCTGCCGGAGTCGCTGGTGGTGATGATGTCCCGCAGGATGGCTTCCTTCACAGTGACTGTCGGTGCTTCAAATACCTTCATGTTCTTTCCCTCCTTATCAGTTAAGATAGTCCTTTGCGGACTTGCCGTAGTTGTAGATCGCCTTGACCAACTGTGCCAGATTTTCAACAGCGGTGTCGTTCTGCTTGGAATATACGTAAGAATTCACGGAATAAGTCAGCGTCTGCCCGACTTGCTCGCCGTTGTTCTTGAGAATCGCCGTGACGACGTCGCCGTACTCGCTCGCGGAGATCCCACGGAAGACCACGCGGCAAGTATTCGTGTCGTCAGTCGCCATATCTTCGTATGCATAAACCGTGGTACGCCCGTTGATCGTGACCTCCACACTGGTCGCCGCGCCAACCGTCGTGTTCAGCGTGAAGTACATGGACATCTGACTGCCGCACTCCAAGCCCGCGCCCGTCCACTGGATCTCCGGGTCGATTGCGCCGGTTCTTGCAAAGTCGGTGCTTGTCAGATCCGCAAACGTGGAGGCATTTTCGAGGGTCATGCCCTCCGTCACAAGCGCGTCCGCATTGTACCCGGTAAAGCGCTGGGTCGCAGCGCCGTAGAGCAGCAGGTCTGCAAGCAGGACCTGCAGCTTTTCGTTCTCCGGGTACGCCGCCATGACGTTGGTGCAGTACTGCTTTATGCTATATTCCGGCTTGCAGAAGTGGACGAGCTGCCCACCCTCGGTGGTGGCATAGAGCGTTGCCTTGATGTTGTCGCCCATCTTGTCCGGCGTCAGATTCATAAAATCAAAGACCAGTCTGCCCTGATCGTCCTCGCGGCTGGGCGCGAGCGTATAGCTCTGTTCGCCCAACTCGACCACCATATACGGATTGGTCAGCCCCTCCGGCACCGTGGCGGTAAAGTTCACCACGATGTCTTCATAGAGCGTTAAAGAGGCGGTGTTGATCGCCAGCCCTTCTGCAAGATAATGGATCGTCGCGCCGGTTAACGGCGTATTATTTGATCCGATGGTGATGCGGTTCCAGCCAGCTTCGCTGCCGAAATAATAGACGTCAGTCAGCCCGGTGCAGTTTTGGAACGCATAGTTTCCAATGCTCGTCACACTACCGGGAATCGTAACGCTTGTTAAGCTACTGCAGCCATAGAATGCGTCATTCTGAATGCTTGTCACACAGTCAGGGATCACTAAATCCGTGATTAGCGTTTCGTTCAGATACAGATCATGCGCAAACGCTAAAGGATTTGTAAAGTGGTACGATGAATACGGATTAAACATAATTCTACACCATGCTGCAATATCAGTAATGTATACTGCGTTCATCCCTCTACAATCCCAGAACGCAGAACCGCCGATCCACGTCACGCTGTCGGGGATCGTTACGCTTGTCAGCCCACTGCAGTACGAGAACGCAAAAGCTCCGATGCTCGTCACGCTGTCAGGGATCGTGATGCCCGTCAGTCCGCTGCAGCCGGAAAATGCCCTACCGCCGATGCTCGTCACGCTGTCAGGGATCGTGATGCCCGTCAGTTCCTCACACCCGCTGAACGCATGATCGCCAATGCTCGTCACACTGTCCGGGATCGTGATGCTCGTCAGTCCACCGCACCCGTCGAACGCATGATCGCCAATGCTCGCCACGCCGTTGCCGATGATAATACACTTAATGCCTTGCCGATAACTGTACCACGGGTTGTTTTTGTAGGAGATATAATTATTCATGTCTCCCGTGCCGAAAATTTCGAGCACTCCGTTTTCCGTGTCCAGTGTCCACGTCAGATTGTCACCGCAGGTGCCGGAATAGCTTTCCGCGCTTGCTGTCAGAACTGCCGCGGGGAGCAGGGCGCCAATCAGCGCGAAAACAAGAAATAATCCCAATAGCCTTTTAACCATGTGATAAGGTACAATAAATTGCGCAAATTCAAAAATGGATAGAAATAGACATAGTTTGCAAACTCTGGTAGAATGAAGTTACGACACAAACATTCGAAAGGAGCAAACAAACTATGTCCGAGAAGATTATACACCTGAATGA
>JAFQZN010000054.1 GCA_017405865.1 Oscillospiraceae bacterium
CGATAAAATGCTTCAAAAAGCATTTTATAGCGCCGGGGGCGCGTCGAAGTCTGCATGAGACGGCTTTTCAGCGCGTTGCGCTGAAAAGGCTGTGCATAGCACAGCAAAATTCAATTAAATATTTTAATTGAATTTTAGTATGAAGAAACAATCCCCCGCTCGGCAAAAAGACGAGCGGGGGATTTCTTTATGAATATATTCGCGCAGAAGAGGCAGCAGGCCGTCGTATAGCGCGACGCAGGTTTCCTCCATGATGCAGAGGACAAGCGCGTTAGGATGCGATCGAATTGGCAACCAGCGCTTCGTACTGCTCCGCAGTCAGCTCGCAGTGATAGAACAGCTTATAGTAGGTCGTGACCTCCTCGCGCAGGTCATAGTCGGCTGCGTCCGGGTAGAGAAGCTTTGCCATCCACAGCATGCCGAGGAAGCGCTGCACGGAGGGCGGGAAGCCCATCCAGTTGTAAGGACCGTGCGGGACCTCGTAATATGCGCCGTTCTTGATCGCGGCGACGTCCTGCAGCAAAGGATCGCTGCCGATCGTGGCATAGACGCTGTCCGGCGCGACGAGGATGACGTCGGGATTCCACGTGAGGATCTGCTCCACATCCACCTCGTTGCCGGTGCCTTTGCTGGACGGCTCATCCACCACGGCAAGGTTGTCTGACAGCAGATCAATGACCTCTGCGTGATAGGAACCCTTCGCAATGACGTTCAGCCCCTCGTCTCCGGTGAGATAGAGCAGCTTCACTTTTTCAACGGACTGCGCGATGGCAAGAATGCGCGCGTAGGCAGTCTCACAGTATTGCGCCAAGGCTTCCGCTTCTTCCGGCATGTTCAGAAGCGTGCCGAGCATCCGGTAAGTCTCGCCCACGCTGTCCGTGTGGGCGGTGATATGCACGAAGGGGATGCCCGTCTGCTCCTGCAGGGCATCGAGATCCTCCGCGATGCTGCCCTTGGGCTCGCCCACGTCGATGACGACCTGCGCGCCGGAATCCAGCAGCGTCTCCAGATTCAGCTCGCCCTTGCCGCCGTAAAGCTGACCGATGACGGGCATGTTGAAGTACTTTTCGTCCAGGAATTCCTCGGCGTCCTTGCTCCAGTCGCTGCTGATGCCCACCAGCTTGTCCGGGCAGAGCGCAAAAAGAACGATCTGCGCCATCGGTCCGGATACGGCGACCCTGTCAAGCTCCGCAGGCAGCTCGACCGTTCTTCCGACGGAGTCGGTGAAGGTTCGCAGCTGCGGCTGCTGGGGCTGTTCCGTTGTATCCGGCGCGGCGGCGGAGGGCTCGGCGTCCCTGACGGGCGCTCCACCGCAGGCAGATGTGGCAAGCAGCAGCGTGAGCGCAAGCAGCAGCGCAGTGATCTTTTTCCAAGTTGTTTTCATTGAATAGCCTCCTTATAATTCGGTAAGGCGCCGATGATTATGACAGTTCAGTGCGATCACTTCTTCGCATGCTTCGGAACGATCACGCAGCCGGCGCTCGAGGAAACGAACTCCGCGTCCACACCGTATAGTCTGTGGATCAGCGCCGCGTCCAGCAGCTCGGCAGGCTTGCCGTGCGCCGCGACCCGCCCTGCATACAGGGCGAGCAGCGCGTCGGCATAGCGCAGCGCGTGCTGCGGGTCGTGGGTCGAAAGCAGCACGCCGTAGCCCTCGTCTGCGAGCGTCCGGATCAGATCGAGGATGCGGAACTGATTGCCGTAGTCCAGCGACGAGGTCGGCTCATCCATCACGAGGATGCGCGACTGCTGGGCGATCGCACGCGCCACCAGCACAAGCTGCTGCTCGCCGCCGCTCAATCTCGAAAAATCCCGCTCCTTCAAATGCGCCGCGCCGACGCGCGCCAGCGCCTCTTCCGCCAGCGCGATATGCGCTTTCTTCGGCTGCGAGAAGGCGCGCACCTGCCGGCTCAAGCCCATCAGCACCGTGTCCAGCACGGAATAGCCGAAGGTCGGGCGGTGGATCTGCGGGATATAGGCGATCGCCCGCGCCCGATCACGCCGGGGCAGGGTGCGCACGTCCTGCCCGTCGATCGAGATGCTGCCGGAATAGTCCGGCAAGCTGCCGAGGATACAGCGGAACAGCGTGCTTTTGCCGACGCCGTTCGGTCCGAGGACGGACATGAACTGCCCTGCTTCGAGGGAAAATGAAACGTCATGCAGGACCGCCGCCGCGCCGTAAGAAAAGCACAGGTTTTCTACCGCAAGTCTCATAGCGCACGCTCCCTTCTCATCATCAGATAGAGGAAGAAGGGCGCGCCGACGAACGCCGTCAGTATGCCGATCGGGATCTCCGTCGCAAGCAGGTTCCGCGAGATGTTGTCCACAAGCAGCAGGAAGATCGCCCCGAACACCATTGCTGCAGGAATGAGGTACTTGCAGTTGTTTCCGACCAGCTTGCGGCACAGATGCGGGATGACCAGACCGACCCAGCCGATCATGCCGCTGACGCAGACGCTTGCGGCGGTGAGCAGGGTCGCGCAGAGCACCGTCACGAGGCGCAGCAGCTTTGTGTTCACGCCGATCGCACCCGCCTCCTCCTCGCCAAGCGTGAGGACGTTCAGCCGCCAGCGCAGCGCGAACAGCGGCGCAAGACCGATCAGCATCGGGATCAACGCAAAAAGGACGTCGTTCATCCGCGCGCCGGACAGGCTGCCCATCAGCCAGTAGGTGATCTCCGGAAGCTGACTGGAGGGGTCTGCGACCAGCTTGATATAGGACGTTCCGGCGGAGAAGAGGGAGCTGATCATAATGCCCGCCAGCAGAATGCCAATCACCGGATTGCCGCGCGTGCGCGAGCCGATCAGATAGACGAGGACGACGGTCAGCAGGCTGAAGACGAAAGAGAAGACCGTCACGCCGACGCGGGGCTGACCGATCAGGATCGCAAGCGCCGCGCCGAAACAGGCACCGGAGGAGGCACCGAGAATATCGGGCGCAGCCATCGGATTTTGGAACACGCTCTGATAGGACGCGCCCGAAACGGACAGGCAGCAGCCAACCAGACAGGCAAGCAGGATGCGCGGCAGGCGGATGTTCAGCACCGCGATCTCCATATTCTTCTCCCACGTTGCACGCATCGGGAAGATCCTGCTCAGCAGGATCCGAACCACATCCGAAACCGGGACGTCGTAGCGCCCCAGCACGAAGGAGAACAGAAACAGCGCGAGCAGACCGATCAGCATGATCAAAATGCTGATTCGCGCCCGGCGGTTGGACGGAATGAGACTTGTCTTTTTCACGGTACCCTCACAGAATCACACAGAATACTTGGATCACTTCCGCATTATAGCACGGCGGCGTCAAAATTTATGTTGTCCAAACAACATTTTTATGTTATGATAGAGAAAAAAGGAGGACAAGATGGACGCACTGATCCAAGCCGTACAGAATAATCGCCTGTTTGCGAACGTCTCCTGCGAGGTCATCCGCTCAGTGATCGTTCCGCTCGGCAGCACGAGGACCTATGCAGCGGGGTCGAACCTGTTCCTGCCGTTAGACCGGGTCAGCCGAGTGAATATCCTGCTTTCGGGCAAGGTCAAGCTTGTCTACTATATGGAAAACGGCGAGCAGGACGTCAAAAATCTAATCTTCCCGCCGAGGCTGATCGGCGCGGATCTGATCTGCACCCGCACACAGCTTTCCCCCTATCAGGCGACCGCGGTCGAGCAGAGCGAGGTTTTTTCTCTCCCTGCGCAGGTCGTCCTGCAGCCCGGAGCGATGCCGGAGGCGGAGCGTCTGACCTGCATCAATAATCTTCTGCAGATCCTCTCGAACGTCAATATGCAGAATGAATACCGTCTTGCGATCCTGACGCGCAGCGGTCTGCGCGAGCGGATCATGGTATTCTTGACCATGCAGGCGAACAAGGCGCAGTCGAACACCTTCCGCATCTCTTTTTCCCGCGAGGAAATGGCGTCTTTTCTGCGGGTCAACCGCAGTGCGCTGTCGCACGAGTTGAGCCTGCTGCGGCAGGAGGGGATCATTGATTTTTCCAAGAACGAGTTTACCTTACTGACGCGCTACGACGCGACAGTCATCCCCGAATAAGAACGACGCCCGCTGCCGTTGCAGCGGACGCCGTTCTCAGCGTGTCGAAAAACCTTTTTCGACACGCTGACGGGCTGTCAAAAAGTTCGGAAGACAAGCAACTCACGACTGTAGGCGTACATAGGTACGGTAGGTCGTGAGTTGCGCAGTAAGTCGAAATATTCAATATATTCTAC
>JAFQZN010000055.1 GCA_017405865.1 Oscillospiraceae bacterium
CAATTAAAATATTTAATTGAATTTTGCTGTGCTATGCACAGCCTTTTCAGCGCAACGCGCTGAAAAGCCGTCTCATGCAGACTTCGACGCGCCCCCGGCGCTATAAAATGCTTTTTGAAGCATTTTATCGAAGTCTAGTATCAGAACCACTTTTTGAGGGTGCCGAGCAGACCGCGTCCGATGGATCTGCCCACCTCTCGACCGATGGAATTCATCGCGGAGTTGGCCACCTTGCCGAGCGGCGAGGAATTGCGCTTCGAGGCGCTCTGCCGCTGCTTCTTTGCCTCCTCCTTTTCGCGCTTTTCCTGCTCCTTGCGCGCCGCTTCCTCCTCGGCTGCCGCCTGCGCGGCTGCCTCCTGCTCCGCGTTGGCGGCGGTGATGATCTCGTAGGCAGATTCGCTGTCTACCGCGTCCTCATACTTGCCGTAAAGGTCGTCCGCCATGATCTCCGCCTTGCGGCGCTCGTCGTCGATCGCGCCCATGGCAGACTGCGGCGGCAGGATCGTCGCCCGCTCCACCACGGAGGGGATGCCCTTTTCGTCGAGGAAGCTGACCAGCGCCTCGCCCGTTCCCAGCTCGGTGATCGCCGTTTCGGTATCGAAGGCGGGATTGGCGCGGAAGGACTGCGCCGCCGCCTTGATTGCCTTCTGCTCCAGCGGCGTATAGGCGCGCAGGGCGTGCTGCACACGGTTGGAAAGCTGCGCCAAGACGGCGTTGGGAATATCGGAGGGCTGCTGCGTGATGAAGTACACGCCCACGCCCTTGGAGCGGATCAGCTTGACCATCTGCTCGACCTTGTCCGTCAGCGCCCTCGGCGCGTCCTTGAACAGTAGATGCGCCTCGTCAAAGAAAAAGACCAGCTTCGGCTTTTCCGGATCGCCCGTTTCCGGCAGCTGCTCGAACAGCTCCGCCAGCAGCCAGAGCATGAAGGTGGAATAGAGCAGCGGCGACTGATAGAGTTTTTCGCAGTGGAAGATGTTGAGATAGCCTCTGCCATCCTCGTCGCACTGCATCCAGTCGGAAAGCTGAATATCCGGCTCGCCGAAGAATAACGTGCCGCCCGCGTCCTCCAGCTGCAGCAGCGCTCTTTGGATCGCGCCGCAGGACTGCCGGGAGACCATGCCGTATTGGTGGAGCAGCTCCTGCGCGTGATCGGCGACATACGCCACCATGGAGCGCAGGTCCTTGAGGTCAAGCAGCAGCCAGCCCTTGTC
Source organism: Oscillospiraceae bacterium (assembly GCA_017405865.1). Lineage (GTDB taxonomy): Bacteria > Bacillota > Clostridia > Oscillospirales > Oscillospiraceae > JAZOXB01. Next base: position 1,215 of record JAFQZN010000055.1, read on the forward strand.
GTCCGCCACGCGGAAAACGATCGCCAGCACGCCGGTCTGCACGTCCGTCAGCCCCAGCAGGCGGGCGAGCAGCGTCGCGCCCATCTCGCTGACGGTGGTGCGCACGGGATGCCCCTTTTCGCCGAACACATCCCAGAAACGCACGGGAAAGCGCTTCATCGGAAAATCGCTGTCGGCGATGCCGAGCTTTTCCAGCCGTTTGGTAATGTTTTCATTCTTCTCGCCGGGCTTGACGCAGCCGGCGATGTCGCCCTTGACGTCGGCGAGGAAGACGGGAACGCCCAGCTCCGAGAAGCTCTCCGCCATCACCTTGAGCGTGACGGTCTTGCCCGTGCCGGTCGCGCCGCAGATGAGTCCGTGCCGATTTGCCATCTTCGGGACGATAAATGCCTCGTTCTCACCCTTGCCGATGAGCAATCTTTGATCCTTCCGCATTGTGTTTCCCTCCCAATCAGCAGGTGAGCTGCGCCTTGATCGCGTCCAGCAGCTCGTCGTAGCGCTCAAAGGCGGGAAGCTGCGGGTAGTCCGCCTTGATTCTCTCGGTGCTGCGGAAGAGGAAACCCGCCTTGCCCGCGAGGATCATGTCAAGGTCGTTATAGCTGTCGCCTGCCGCGATCGTGTCGTAGCCGACCGACTGCAGGGCGCGGACAGTGCTCAATTTGGAATCGCGGATGCGCATTTTGAAGCCCGTGATCTCTCCGTCCGGCGCGACCTCGAGCGTGTTGCACAGCAGGGTCGGCCAGCCGAGCTTTTTCATCAGCGGCATGGCAAACTGCGTGAAGGTATCGCTCAAAATGACCACCTGCGTCAGCTCGCGCAGCTCGTCGAGAAACTCCCGCGCGCCGGGCAGCGGGTCGATTTTCGCGATCGTCTCCTGAATCTGCGGCAGACCGAGGCCGTGCTCCTTCAAGACGCCCAGCCGCCAGCGCATCAGCTTGTCGTAATCCGGCTCGTCGCGCGTGGTGCGCGTCAGCTCCGGGATGCCGCTCTCCTTTGCGAAGGCGATCCATATCTCGGGAACGACGACGCCCTCCATATCCAAGCATACGATTTCCATTGTCTGTCCCTCCGTCTATTTTTTCGCTTTATGCAGCTTGACGTTCTTCGGCAGCCCGAACAGCGGGATGATACGATCCCAACCGGTGAAGCTGAGCAGCAGGATGGTGCCGACGACGATGAAGCTCATGTAGTTTTTGCTGATAATATCGAAGCTCGTGAAGCGATACATCGGGTAGACCGCGTTGGCAATCGCCGCGAAGAAGACCGGGAAGCAGTGCCACGGCACCAGCTCCGAGCCGTAAATGCCCATGGAGGAGGTATAGGTCGCAAGGCGCAGGCGCAGCTTATAGGCGTCGTCCTCGCTCTCGCATTCGACGTTCTTCTCCACGATGTCGCGCACGATGGGCGACATCGTCGCCACCTGCGCCGCCTCGTCCGCCAGCGCCATGTTGCCGACCAGGCACAGAAGCCCGCACCAGCCCATGAGCTGATGGACGTTGCGCGAGAGCTTGACGACCAGCTTCGCCAGCGGGTCGAAGGCGTTCATCGCGTTCATGATGCCGCCGAAGGCGGCAACCCACATCATCATCACGACCGTCCAGCTGCCCGCGTCGCCGAAGCCCTTGAGGAGCATCTCAATGAGCCAGTCGGAAATGGTGATCGTTCCGGCCAGAAGCCCCAGCAGCAGGGACGAAACCATGCCCGCGCCGAGGCACAGGAGGGTGTGCGTTCCGAGGAAGCTCAAGACGATCACGACGATCAGCGGAATGACCATGTAGTACGGCACGCCCGAGCGCACCTGCTCCAGCAGCTGCAGAGCGGACGGCCGCTGCTCGGCGAGCGCGTCATACGCCTCCTGCGGGATCTGCGAGAGGGCCTGCGCCACGTCGCCGCGCACGTTCGGCAGATGTCTGCCGGCGAAATAAAAGATCACCATGGAGATCGCGAGGCAAAGGATCGACCATACGCTCTGATGCTTCACGCGGTCGATGATTTTCACGTCCTGCATGCCGCAGCTTAACACCGTCACGTCCGAGATCATGCCGATGTTGTCGCCGAAGCAGGAGCCGCCCGCGATGGCGCAGACCGTCAGCAGCACGTCGCCGCCGACCAGATGGTTCAGCCAAAGGAAGATCGGCGCACACGCGGCAAAGGTGCCCCAGGACGAGCCCGTCGCCACGGACAGCAGGCAGGTCACCAGAATCGCCACCGGCGCGATCGTCCGCGCCGTGACGCCGAGCCGCAGCGCAAGATTGATCAGCGACGCGCCGACGCCCGTCGCCATAAAGCACTCGGCCACGCCGTAGGCGAACATCAGAATGAAAAAGACCAGCGTGATCTTGCTCGCGGCCTTCAGACCGTGCGAAAACGCCTTTTCAAATCTGCACCGCTCCGTGATCATGTACACCGCCGCCGCCGCGAAGGTCGCAAACGGTGCCGCGATCAGCAGATCCAGCTTGAACACGATCACCAGTACGGCCAACACGAGCAGCGGTACGAATTTCACGATCGGCATCCATATTCCTTGTTTTTTCGGCACGACTTCTGTTTCCATACCAAAAAGACCTCTCTTTCCTATTGCTTTTATTTTAGCAGGAATGTCCGGAAAAGTAAACGGTCATTTTCCGTTCCGGTTGACAATGCGGGCAGTGTATAGTAAAATGGAGTTACCTGTCAGGAGGCGCGACTATGACTGAACTTCCGAATTTTGATCCCTTTACGCTCTGCCCGGATTACCGCTTCGTGCGCGTGGTCAGCGCAGACGGCGTCTTTTACGATCTCGTGCGCAAATGGGGCGCGAGGGCGCACGTATTCTCGCTGCAGCAGAGCTATCCCTTCGCCGAGACGGTCAACCGCGCGGCGGTGCCGCCCTGCGTGTTCCGCGACTTTACCGAGCTGGACGGCCCGGATCGCTTTCACGAAAGCCGCTGGAAGGACGGCACGCAGTTCCTCTTTCCGTTGGAGGAGAAGGACGACGCATATCTGAAATAGCCGAAAACGGGGGCTGCTTTCGCAGCCCCCGTTCAGCGTGTCGAAAAACCCTTTTCGACACGCTGACAGGCTGTCAAAAAGTTCGGAAGACAAGCAACTCACGACCGTCGGCGTACATAGGTACGGTAGGTCGTGAGTTGCGCAGTAAGTCAAAATTCTTGCGAAGCAAGC
>JAFQZN010000079.1 GCA_017405865.1 Oscillospiraceae bacterium
CGCAACTCACGACCTACCGTACCTATGTACGCCGACGGTCGTGAGTTGCTTGTCTTCCGAACTTTTTGACAGCCTGTCAGCGTGTCGAAAAGGGTTTTTCGACACGCTGAAAAGGCGTCGTGCAGCAGCACGGCGCCTTTTTTGTGAAGTTTGGCTTCGCCAAGTGAAGTTGTTCGGCGGAACAGTGAAGTTTCGCACTTTGCGCGAAGTGAAGTTCCGTGCGCCTGCGGCGCGCGGAGCTTTTACACCAGCCTGGAACCGGCGGGAACGGCGTCGTCGAGCATGACGAGGTGCAGCTTGTCGCCGCGCTCGGCCGACAGCAGCATGCCGCACGACTCCTGCCCCATCATCTTGCGCGGCGGCAGATTCGTCACAGCGACGAGCGTTTTGCCCAGAAGCTCCTCCGGCCTGTAGAACTTCGCGATGCCGGAGAGGATCTGACGCGGCTTGCCGGTGCCGTCGTCCAGCGTGAATTTCAGGAGCTTTTCGGACTTCTTGACGTTCTCACAGGTCAGCACCTTGACGACCGTCATCTCCACCTTGCAGAAGTCGTCAAAGGAGACGGGCGGCAGAGGCTCGGGCAGAGGTTCCTCGACGGGCGCATCCGGCGCGGCCTTCAGCGCCTCGAGCGCTGCAAGCTCCTTCTCGGCGTCGATGCGCGGGAAGAGGGCGGGTCCTGCGGTGACCGCCGCCTCGGCGGGAAGCACGCCGTAGACGCACAGATCGTCCCAGACGTATTCCGGCGCGCCGATGCGCGCGCGGATCTCCTCTGCCGTCGCGGGCATGAAGGGGATCAGCAGACCGGCGCAGATGCGGACAGTCTCAAGCAGATTATACATCACACGGGCGAGTCTTGCCTTCTTGCTTTCGTCCTTGGCAAGGATCCACGGCGCAGTTTCGTCGATATACTTATTGGCGCGGGAAATGACGGCGAAGACCTCGCTCAAGGCGTTCTGGAAGGCGTAGCGCTCCATCTGCGCTTCATATTTTTCATGCAGCCCGGACGCCATGGCGATCAAGCTGTCGTCGAGGGCGGGATCTGCCTCCTGCTCTTCGGGCAGCCTGCCGCCGAAGTACTTCTGCACCATCGCGACGGTGCGCGAGACGAGGTTTCCGAGGTCGTTTGCAAGGTCGGTGTTGATGCAGGAGATCAGAAGCTCGTTGGAGAAGTTGCCGTCCGAGCCGAACGGGAACGAGCGCATCAGGAAGAAGCGCAGCGCGTCCGTGCCGTAGCGCTCGGCGAGCAGATACGGATCGACCACGTTGCCCTTGGACTTGGACATCTTGCCGCCATCCAGCAGCAGCCAGCCGTGGCCGTAGACCTTCTTCGGCAGCGGCATGCCCATGCTCATCAGCATGGCAGGCCAGATGATCGAATGGAAGCGGACGATCTCCTTGCCGACAAAATGCACGTCGGCAGGCCAGAAGTCCTTGTAATCGTCGTACTTGTCGTTCATGAAGCCGAGGGCGGTGGTGTAGTTGAACAGCGCGTCCACCCACACGTAGACGACGTGTCCCGGGTCAAAGTCCACCGGCACGCCCCAGGTGAAGCTGGTGCGCGAGACGCAGAGGTCTTCCAGTCCGGCGTCGATGAAGTTGTTCACCATCTCATTGACGCGGCTGCGCGGCTCGAGGAAGTCCGTCTCGGTCAGGAGCTTGCGCACCGGCTGGGCGTACTTGGTGAGGCGGAAGAAATAGGCCTCCTCTTCGGCAGGCTGACACGGTCTTCCGCAGTCGGGACATTTGCCGTCCTTGAGCTGGCTGGGCGTCCAGAACGACTCGCAGGGGGTGCAGTACATGCCCGTGTACTTTCCCTTGTAGATGTCGCCCTTGTCGTACATCGCCTTGAATATCTTCTGGATGGCGGCAACGTGGTAGTCGTCCGTCGTGCGGATGAAGCGGTCGTAGGAGATGTTCATCAGCTTCCACAGATCGAGCACGCCCTTTTCACCCGTGACGATGTTGTCGACGAACTGCTGCGGCGTGACGCCCGCGTCCTTTGCCTTCGTCTCGATCTTCTGACCGTGTTCGTCCGTTCCCGTCAGGAACATGACCTCGCAGCCGCGCAGGCGCTTATAGCGCGCCATCGTGTCGGTCGCCACCGTGCAGTAGGTATGCCCGATGTGCAGCTTATCCGAGGGATAGTAGATCGGGGTCGTGATATAGAATTTCTTTTTGCAGGACTCACACATGATACGTTCCTTCTTTCCGAAATGGGATTACTTTCTTTTCTTTTTTCCGTCCCGCAGGCGGAACGGGAGCCACAGCAGCAGCGCGCCCAGCACGGCGCCGCCGAGGTCGATCCAAAGATCGCGGACGTTGCCGCTGCGGCCGGGGACGAAGAGCTGGATCGTCTCGTCGCACAGGGCGACGAAGATCGCGCAGGCCAGCGGCTTGAGCAGGATAAAATTCTTGAGGCGACGAAACGTCCCCGTCAGCAAAACGCCGAGCACGAAGAATTCCGCGAAATGCCCGCATTTTCGCAGGAGGTTGTTGGTCATCCACGGGAGGAGCTTCTGCACGTAGTACAAAAGTCCGCGGCTCTCGGCGTCGCTCACGCTCGCGATGCGGGAGGAATGCCAGAAGATCACGCCGATCCAGACGGCGGTCAGCAGCAGCCAGACCCAGAAGCCCTTCTTTTTCACGCGCTTCCTCCCTTTCTTTCGCAAATTTGGAGATATTATACCACAGCTGTCAAAAAAGTGCAACCGACAATCGCCTGTATTGACAGATGCTGCGGGAAAATCTATAATGAATGGCGGCAGGAGGCGATCGTATGAATATGATGGATTACATCCAATGGCGCGGGGATCTTCCCTTTTCCGCTTGCGGGCTGAACGAGGTGGATAACCTCATTTTCTCCACGCTGGCCTACCTTGACATGGGCGGTCTGGTCAGCGCCGACGGCGCGCAGACGCAGACGCTCGCCTCCCTGTGCGAGGCGTATTTCCGCGCAGGCCGTGAAAAGATGGAAATCATGCCGGATCGCGCGGCGCTGCTTCAGGCGGCGGCGAACAGCATCCGGTTTCGCACCGTCGCCGTGCGGTGGTTCGTCAACGAGGTCGATGCGGCGCGGCAGCTCCAGTTTTCCGCCGTGACCTTTTCCTATAGCGAAGACGCGGCGTATATCGCCTTTCGCGGCACGGACAACACGCTCGTCGGCTGGCGCGAGGACTTCAACATGAGCTTTCTCAACGAGACGCCCGGGCAGAACGCCGCTGCCGCCTACGTCGAGCGGATCGCCTCGCTTTTCCCGGGCAGGCTGACCGTCGGCGGTCACAGCAAGGGCGGCAATTTTGCGGTGTACGCCGCCGCCTTCTGCGATCCGTCGGTCGGCGCGCGCATCGACCGGGTCTACAGCAACGACGGTCCCGGCTTCCGGCAGGAGGTCGCGGCGGACCCGCGCTATCTTGCGATCCTGCCGAAGACCGAAAAGATCATTCCGGATTCGTCGCTGGTGGGGATCCTGCTCTCCGGCAGAGAGCAGCGCAGGGTCATCCAAAGCAGCGCAAAGGGCGTGGCGCAGCACAATCCGTTTACATGGTGCGTGCTGGGGCCTGCCTTCGAGGAGGCGGACGAGCGCACCCGCTCGAGCATCTTCATGGACGACACCCTCTCCAAATGGCTCGCCTCGCTGCGCGAGGACGAGCTGCGCACGATGTTTGACGTGATCTTCGACTCGCTGCAGTCGTCCGGCGTGAAGACCCTGCACGAGATCCGCGAAAACAAATTTGCGACCTACACCGCCTTTCTCAAAGCGATCTCCAAGGTCGACAGCGGCAGCCGCAGCGACGTTGCCGCCTCCCTGCAGAAGCTGTTCGGCTCGGGCATGGATGTCTTCAAGGAGAGCCTTCACCACGGAGAGAACGCGGGGAATTGAACATGAAAAAACTGCTGCATGTCGCCATGCAGCAGTTTTTCAGCGTGTCGAAAAACCCTTTTCGACACGCTGACAGGCTGTCAAAAAGTTCGGAAGACAAGCAACTCACGACCGTCGGCGTACATAGGTACGGTAGGTCGTGAGTTGCGCAGTAAGTCAAAATTCTTGCGAAGCA
>JAFQZN010000080.1 GCA_017405865.1 Oscillospiraceae bacterium
TGCTGCCATGAATCTGAAAAAGCTGGCAAATTGGAGTTGGGATAACTCCGTTTTACGAACGATTTTGCTCATTTTTGTGCCAAATCATGCAAATACCCCTGCATTTGCTTAACATTTGCAGGGGTTCTTTGACAGACTGAAGGCGCTGATTTTGATATAAAATCAGCGCCCTCACTATATGTTTACCCCCCGTATTTCATGGGTTTTGATTGATATCGATTCATCACAGGTGTATCGACCACCCCGTGTCGATCTTTTGGTGGACTTTTTTCATGGTCTCTTCATCAAGATCCGGCCAGTCGTTCACCTTCCGCGCTTTGTCGGTGATGAGATGCGCCTTTTCCGCACAAAGCGCCAGAGGCGTATCCGCGAGTGAATCCGAATAGAAATGATCCACCACTGGGAACCCGTGTTCGATCAGATACGCGGCTTTTCCCTTGGCATACATGAGATTGTCCACAAATACGCCGAACTCCCGGTCATATTCCGTCGCGACGCAGTTTACGCCAAGCCTTTTTGCTATGGGCTCGATGATGCATTTCGGGGAAGCGCTGATGATGAGATCATCCGGCTTTTTCTGCGCGAGATACCAGGCGGAGATGCGCTTTTCGTGCTTGTCCCAGAATTTTTCAATTTGTACGTCGAAATCGTCGACCTTGCAAAGGAAGCTGAAAAATGTGCGCTCCATAACATAACGCGGCACCTTTCCGCGCTTATGACCTATGATACTTTTGATCGCCTTTGGGAAAAAAGTAAACCACAAAGACGGATGCAGCCTCATACACCAAAGGGCAAAGCTCACGGCGCAATCCGGGTAATAGATCGTGCCGTCGAAATCATATACGTTCATAGATGACCTCCGCATTTTGTATAAACGGTGACGGTATTGACCGCCGGGCGTGTTGAGACCCGACGCGTATTACGCTTCGTCAGGCGTTCAGCTGTCTGAAATTCGAGACGTTGGACTTGTATAAATTCTTGAATACCTTGTAATTGCGCTCATATACCGCCTTGTTTTCCTGATCGGGAAGGTAGGTGCGGTTCGCCTTCACGATCCGACGGGAAAGCTCCGCGGCGCTTTCTCCCGTAAGCCCCGCCGCAACGACTATTGCGGCTCCGACGGCGCCGACCTGCTGCGCGTTATCCACGGTCTCGACCGTCCTGCCGGTAATGTCCGCGAGCATCTGACAAATCACCGGAGACAGCGATCCGCCGCCCACAAATCGTACTGTGTCGGAGGTCTTGACTTTTTTCGCTTCACATTCAAGCAGCCAGCGCAGGTGATAACAGATCCCCTCGAGAACGGCGCGGATCATATCCCGCTTGCCGGTGTCGATCCTGATGTTGAAAAACATCCCGGCGGCGTTTGCATCTTCGAAAGGACAACGGTTGCCGTGAAGCCAGGGGGTGAATATCACGCCGTTCGCCCCGGGCGGCACCTTGCCGGCTTCCGCTGACATATAGTCGTACAGACTGGTGAACTTGCTTTCGAAATCGTCCGAGACCTCGGTTTTCTCAAGGTAAACGTTGATCTCATCCAAAGCGAGGTGGTTTTTGACCCATTCGTAGCACTTGCCCGCCGTTTCAAGCTCGGCATAGTAGTTGAAATAACCGGGAATCGCCGACAGAACGCCTGTTATCATGGCGTTGATATCGACCGCCTGGCGGTTGAGGAAAGTGGATACCCAGCCCGACGTTCCGACGTAGATATGCGTGTCGCCCGGCGTCGTACATCCCGCGCCGATGTTGACGAAGGTCGTGTCGCCCCCGCCTCCGAAAACAGGCGTGCCCGGCTTCAGACCGAGGTCTTTTGCCGCCCCTTCGGTCAGAGCGCCGGCGAGATCGGTGCTGTTTATTATGGGGGGAAGGTGTTCGGGCTTGACCTTATACATCTTCAAAAGCCCTTTGTTCCAGCCCTCCCTGCCCTTGCGGGTATCGTAGAGGAAGGTCGCAAAGGCGGAATCCGCTGTCCTTACGATCTTCCCGGTACAGCGCGAAACAAGATAGTCGCTTACGTCAAGCCATTTGTCGACCTTTTCAAACAGCTCCGGCTCGTTGTTTTCGACCCACTTATACTTCCATACGGGATCTTTGACGCTTGTCGATCCGGCGTAATTCACGCGCAGATTCCGAAGAAGCTTATAGAGACTGCATCCGGACACCTTGACGATCCCTTTTCCCATACAGTCGTTGAACTCCTTTGCTCCCCGGCAGTCCATATAGCTCATCGCCGGGCGCAGCGCTCTTCCGTTTTCGTCGACGAGGACGACCCCCTGCATCTGCGCGCAGAAGGCGATGCCGGAAATCTCTTCGGGCTTGACCTCCGTTTTGTCAAAGAGTTCTTTTGTCGTTTTACAGATCGCCTGCCACCATTCCCCGGGATTCTGCTCGGCGCCGCCGTTTTCGAGAACGTAAAGACCGTATGAGGCGTTTGAAGACGCCTCGACGGCGATCCCGCCGTTGTCGACGCTTAACAGGCAGGTCTTCAGACTGCTCGTTCCGAAATCGTAGATGATAATATACATCAGCGTACCTCCGCCGCGCCGCCGTCAAGGCGGAAACGAATCATATTACGGTTGTAACCGGTTGTCACGAGATAAGCCTTTTCCGTATGCGACTTCATAAGTCCGTTCAGGGTCAGACTGCTGAGACCGGCGATCTCAAGATCCGGATCCGTGACGTCGAAAAGTTTTCCCGAATCGCGCTCGATAATGAGGACCGAATCCTCATCATAGAAAAGCGACAGCTCGATCAGCACCTGCTTTTTCGACTTTTTGTTCTTTTCGAGAACCGTCAGACCGATCTCTTCGACAAATAACGCCGCGCGATTGGAGGTCTCCTTCGAATATCCGTGAGAAAGCATGGAATCGCCGACCTGCTCGGAAAGCTTTACCGAGGTCTTGGGAGTCAGCTTGTCGTCCATCACGACGATCTCGGAATCCATATTCTTCAAAAGGAAAGGAAAGTTGTCTTTTCCGAAGCGCAGATATACGAAGATCAGCGCAGCGATCAGCGTCAAAAGCGGTGATATGACAAATCCCGCCCACATACCTGTTATACCGAAGAGCATACCTCCGAGGATCGGAAGAGCCATATACAGCGCGCCGTTCTGCAAACAGGCGATACACGTCGCCATTCCGATCCGGTCGATCAGCATATAGTATGAGGTCGTCAGCGACACGGCGCTGACAAAGGTAAATCCGAACGATACGATCCGCACCGCGGCAACCGACGGCTCCAGCGCAGCGCCTCCCGTGATACCGAAAAGACCGCAGAACTGTTTGGCAAAAATACAGATCAGCGCCGTCGCCGCGACGCCCTGGATCAATGCCGCCTTAATTCCCGATTTCATGACCCGTTTGATCAGGCGGTGATTCCTTTCCCCGAAATAAGTGCCGATCAGCGGCTGCATCGCCATACCGACGCCGTCAAGCACGACGCCGAATTCGATCAGACTTACGACAACGGCAAGGGTGATCAGTCCGGGATCTCCGTAGCGGCTCGAAACAAATCCGATCAGAACGTAGTCCATCAGCGCCCAGCACAGATAAACCGAGGAATCGACGATGCTGTATCGCGACGTCCGAAGAAAGTCCCTGAATGAAAGATGCCACGTAAAACGAAGCGTGTTGCCCTTGCGAAAATAATGCCAGACGCAGGCGAGGATACCGAGGGAGTTTCCGATGATCGATCCAAGGATGATGCCGGTCATCCCCATAAACTTCGCAAGTACGACGGAACACACGATATTCCCGCCGATCTGGAAGAGGTAGCAGACGTTGTTGCACAGCTCGTCGCCGTCGCTGTAGACCATCTGTTCAAGATAAAAAATCACGATCGTCAGAAAGGCGTTGATCGGCATAAGCATATAATATTTGAGCGCTTCCTCCCGGATCGCTCCCGCCACGCCGTTCAGATTGAAATAAACGCCGCGCATCAGAAAGATCGCAAGCGCCGATAAAAGCCCGATGGAAAGGCTGATAATAAGCCCCTGACCGTAGATCTCGTCGGCGCGCTTTTTTCTCATCGCTCCGACCTCCCGGGTGAAAACGATGCCGACGCCCGTCGAACAGAGATCGCCGAAAAAAGTCACGACGCCGGTAACGGGCGTGATCGCGTTGATCGCCGCGACCCCCGCCTCGCCGACAAAAAAACCCGCGATAATACTGTCGCATAGGAGCATTATGTACATAACCGCTTTTGTAAAAATCCCCGACAAAAGCATTGACCGGAACTTCCGCTCACAAAAAACGTTCATATGATCGAAACCTGCCTCAATAGAAATGCTGATAAACTAAATATACCTTTTTTTCACGTAAAAGACAATAGGATTCTGCTCTTTGTTGCGATTCATCTTTCGGAAAAGGGCGAAGCGGAGAAAGAATGCGCGCAGGCGCTGTCCCTCTCCCGCAACCATGAAAACCACCGTTTTTCGTAAAAAACGGTGGTTTTATCATGCCGGCTGCATGTTCAGCGGTTGACCGTTATGTGATTTCTACGGCAGCAGTGCAAGCAAGCGGCTACCATTCTGCTTGAGCCATTCGTACTGCTCCCAATAATCGGGAAAGACGCGCAGCACTTCGGCGTAAAAATGCGCGGAATGGTTCATCTCCTTGCGGTGGCAAAGCTCATGGACGACGACGCTGTCCAGCACCTGCGGCGGAGCGAGCATCAATAAGCAGTTGAAATTCAGATTTCCCTTGCTGCTGCAGCTGCCCCACCGGGTGCGCTGATTGCGGATCGTGATCCTGCCGTAGGTGACCCCGACCAGCGGCGCATAGTGCGCCACACGCTCCGGAATGACCTTGAGCGCACGGTCGACAAGGGCTTTCACTTCTTCGTCAGTCAACTTGTGCGTGTTCTGTGCCGCTTTTTCGGCCTCCTGCGCTTTTGCAAGGTGCGTTTCGATCCATTGCCGGTGCTTCCGGACGAAGCGCTCGATCTCCTCTGCAGTCGCCCGAAACGGTGCGCGGACGATCAGCTTTCCGTCCCGGATCTGTGCTGCCAGCGTCTTTCGATTGCTGCGAATGATCTCGTATTTCATACTCCGCTCCCCGAACGAGCTTTCTCTTGCGTCGATCTGATGATCGGCGCAGTTTTTCGTTGATTAATATGCGAAAATGATGTATATTGATATTATACATGTAACGCGCTTCAAATACAACAGAAAGAGGATACATCGATGGGCAAGAGCTTCGCAGAATGGAAACCGGGAGATCCGATGATCAACGAGCGGGATTATTGGCAGGACCCCAACTACGTTCCGGAGGACCCGGAGAAGGAAAAGCTGGTCACAAAGCTGGCGATCATGATCACCGACCGCATCCCCAAAAAGCTGCTGCACAAGATCAACAACCGCGACCCGGAGTACTGGATCCTTGACATGATCCTCAACAAGGAGCAGGTCAAATTCCTGCTCAACTTCAAGAAAACGCGAGTCCCCTACAGCGTCCCGGAGCTCGCCGAGCGGAACGGCATGACGCTGGAGGAAACGCAGAAAATGGTGGAGCGTCTGCGCTGGATCGGCATCATCGAGCAAAACCGCGCCAAAACGCCCGACCGGCATCTGCAGTATGAGCTTCCGATTTTCGTCCCCGGCAGCGCGGAATTCATGATGATGCAGCCGAAGCTGACGGAGGAATTCCCCCAGCTTGCCACCTTTTTCAACCTGATGACCCAGCTGCCTCTGGGCGGCATTACCCAGCTCGTTCCCCCGGGCGGCGCCGGCATCGGCATGCACGTCATTCCCGTGGAAAAGGCGATCAGCACCGAGAGCCGGAGCGTGAGCGTGGAGCATCTGTCCCGCTGGATCGACATGTACGACAAGTACGGCATTTCCGAATGCTCCTGCCGCAAGCAGCAGGCGATGCGCGGCGAAGGCTCCGGCGAGATCCGGGGCGACTACTGCATCGGCATGGGCGACATGGCGGAATACATGGACGATCGCGGCATCGGGCACCTGATCAGCAAGGAAGAGGTCTATGAGATCCTGGAGCGGGCGGAGCGCCACGGCTACGTCCACCAGATCACCAACATCGACGGCGAAAACAAGATCGTCGCCATCTGCAACTGCGCGCCCGGCGTGTGCAACGCCCTGCGCACCTCGCAGCTCTACAACACGCCGAACCTCTCCGCCTCTGCCTACCGCGCCCACGTGGAAAAGAGCAAGTGCGTCGCCTGCGGCAAGTGCGTGGAGGTCTGCCCGGTCGGCGCGGCGAAGCTCGGTCAAAAGCTGTGCAAGCGCGACGGCAGCGAGGTCAAGTACCCCAAAACGCAGCTTCCCAACGGCCGCAAATGGGGCGTGGACAAGTGGAATTACAACTACCGCGACGACGCCAAGATCAACTGCTATGATTCCGGCACCGCCCCCTGCAAGACCGCCTGTCCGGTGCATCTGTCCGTGCAGGGCTACGTCAAAATGGCTGCCGAGGGGCGCTATGAAGAGGCGCTGCGCCTGATCAAGCAGGACAATCCCCTGCCCATGATCTGCGGCGCGATCTGTAACCGCCGCTGCGAGGACGCCTGTACGCGCGGCACCGTGGACGCACCTCTTGCGATCGACGAGATCAAGAAATTCATCGCCGCGCAGGATCTGAAGAAGGAAAACCGCTACGTGCCGCTGTGTGAAAAGCACGACGGCGGCATGTGGGGCGACGAATACAAGATCGCCGTGATCGGCAGCGGTCCTGCGGGTCTGTCCGCCGCCTACTTCCTGCGCAGGGACGGCTATCCCGTCACCGTGTTTGAAAAAGAGCAGCGACCCGGCGGCATGCTGATGCACGGCGTTCCCTCCTACCGTTTGGAGAAAAACGTCATCGACGCCGAGATCGAGGTCATCAAGGAGATGGGCGTCGAATTCCGCCTCGGCGTGGAAATTGGCAAGGATCTCACCATCGAGGAGCTGCGAAAGCAGGGCTACAAGGCGTTCTTCCTCGCCATCGGAATGCAGGGCGGACGTCTGGCAGGCGTACCCGGCGAGGATGCAGAGGGCGTTGAAACGGGCGTCAGCTTCCTGCGCCGCATCAACAGTGACCACGGTGTCCGCCTGACGGGCAAAACCGTCGTAATCGGCGGCGGCAACGTCGCCATCGACGTGGCAGGCAGCGCCCTGCGCGCAGGCTCGGACGAGGTCAAAATGTTCTGTCTGGAGCAGCGCGACGAGATGCCCGCTGCCAAGGACGAGGTCGCCGAGGTGCTGGAGGACGGTATCCTGCTGGAAAACGGCTGGGGTCCCAAGGAGGTCCTCACCGAAAACGGACGCGTCAAGGCCGTGGTCTTCAAAAAATGCACCCGCGTCTATGACGAAAACCGTCGCTTCTCGCCGCAGTACGACGAGAACGACACGGTCACCGTCCCCTGCGACAATCTGCTGCTGTCCATCGGTCAGAGCGCACTCTGGGGCGACCTGCTCAAGGGCACGAGCGTGGAGGTCCGTCCCAACGGCACCGTCGTTGCCGATCCCGTGACGCGGCAGACTGCCGAGCCGGACATTTTCGTTGGCGGCGACGTGTTCACCGGCGCAAGGTTTGCCATCGACGCCATCGCGGGCGGCCGCGAGGGCGCGGTGTCCATCAACCGCTTTGTCCATCCCGGCAACAGCCTGACGCTGGCGAGAGACCGCCGGGAATTTGTGGAGCTGGATAAGAACGACATTGCCGATCCGAAGTCCATGGAGAGCTTCGACAACGCGCCGAGGCAGATCCCCGGCAGGAAGGCTGGCAAAGCCGGCGCGACCTTCGAGGATCTCCGCCTGACCTTCACAGAGGAGCAGGTGCGCGCGGAGGCGGCTCGCTGCCTCGGCTGCGGCGCGACCACCGTGGACGACCACCGCTGCATCGGCTGCGGTCTGTGTACCACCAAATGCGAATTCGACGCCATCCACCTCACGCGTGACGTTCCCGCTGCCAGCAACATGTACCGCTCCGAAGAGAAGGTAAAGGCGCTGCTGCCCTACGTCGCAAAGCGCGGAATGAAAATCCTGTTCCGGAAGACCGAGGACAAGGAATGAGAGGCTTTGACGTGATCGAGGTCCGCGCGGACCTCGAAGAGAATAACGACCGAAATGCCGCCCTTGTGCGCGAGCGGCTGCTGCGCGAGGGGGTCTGCCTCATCAATCTGATGGCGTCCCCCGGCGCGGGCAAGACCAGCGTTCTGTGCCGCGTGATCGACGCGCTCAAGGGGAAGTATTCCATCGGCGTCATGGAGGCGGATATGGACGCGGACGTGGACGCGCACACCGTCGCCGCGCACGGCGCCGCCACGGTGCAGCTTCACACGGGGACCTCCTGTCACATGGACGCGAAGATGACCCTGCGCGGGCTCGACGCCTTCGGGCGGCCCCTCCCGGACGTGATCTTTCTGGAAAACGTCGGCAATCTCGTCTGCCCGGCGGAATTCGACGTCGGTGCAGATTGGAAGCTGATGATCCTCAGCGTGCCCGAGGGAGACGACAAGCCGCTCAAGTACCCGCTGATGTTCACGGTCTGTGACTGCATGCTGGTGAACAAGATCGACACCGCGCCGATCTTCGACTTTGATCTTTCGCGGTGCGAGCAGCATGTGCGCGCGCTGAATCCAAAGATCGACATCTTCCCCGTTTCCGCAAAGACGGGCGAGGGCATGGATGCCTTTATCCGCCGCTTGGAAGAACGGATCGGCGCAGCGCTGCAAAAAAAGCGCGGGGAGAGCAGCCAATGATGAAGGTAATTGAACTCAAACGGACCGTGACCGACTCCAACGACCGTGACGCGGCGCAGCTGCGCGCGAATCTGAAGCGTCGGGGCATCTTCCTGCTCAACCTCATGAGCGCGCCCGGAAGCGGCAAAACCACTCTCCTGTCGCGCACGATCCGCGATCTTGCGGAAAAGGTGAACATCGGCGTGATGGAGGCGGACATCGCATCCAGCGTGGACGCGGCGAAGATCCACGCGCTCGGCGCAGAGAGCATTCAGATGCACACCGACGGTATGTGCCACGTGGACGCGGGCATGACCCGCGCCGGCATCGACGCGCTCGCCGCCCTTCGCTCGGAAATCGTATTTCTGGAGAACATCGGCAACCTCATCTGCCCGGCGGAATTCGACACCGGCGCGCACAAAAACGTGATGATTTTGAGCCTGCCCGAGGGCGACGACAAGCCCCTCAAGTATCCCCTGATGTTTCAAAAAAGCGACGCCCTGCTGATCACGAAGATGGACGCCGCGCCGTATTTTGACTTTGATCTCGACGCCGCAGTGCGCCGAGTGAAGGCGCTCAATCCGTCCATCCGCATCTTCCCCGTTTCGGCAAAGACCGGGCTGGGCATGGATGCGTGGGAGAGCTGGCTGCTTGCGCAGTGGGAGGAATGGAAGCATGCATGAGCTCGGAATTGTCAAGCACGTGATCCGCACCCTCGGCGACGTGGCAAAGGAAAACCGCGTCCGGCGCATCGGCTCGGTCACGCTGGAGGTCGGCGAGGTTTCCGGCGTGGTGATGGAGCAGCTCATTGACTGCTGGAACTATTTTCGGGAAAAGGACCCGCTGGTCAAGGGCGCGCCCCTTTACGTCGAAACGATTGAGGCTCTGACCCTCTGCACCGCATGCGAGAACGTCTACCGAACCGTCGAGCACGGCAAGATCTGTCCCAAGTGCGGCAGCAAGGAGACGTATCTTCTGCGCGGCAACGAGTTTTCGATCAAGCAGATCGAAGCGGAAACCGACGAGCAATAAAAAAATGGACGCCTGTGGGCGTCCATTTTTCAGCGTGTCGAAAAACCCTTTTCGACACGCTGACAGGCTGTCAAAAAGTTCGGAAGACAAGCAACTCACGACCGTCGGCGTACATAGGTACGGTAGGTCGTGAGTTGCGCAGTAAGTCAAAATCCTTGCGAAGCAA
>JAFQZN010000081.1 GCA_017405865.1 Oscillospiraceae bacterium
AAGTCAAAATCCTTGCGAAGCAAGCTTTTTGGATCCTAAATTGTTAGAAAAACCTGTAAAAATAGAAAACGTTTGAACAGGGAAATAATCTAAAAAAATGTTTTAATGATTTTGACGGTTACGGACTTTTTTGACAGTCTGGCATACGAAAACGGTGCATCTCGTTTTGAGATGCACCGTTTTCGTATGGCGATATAGTTGCTGCGCAACTGCGAGATATTGTCTGTGACAATGCGAGATATCTGCTTCGCAAATGCGATATGTGACCGCTTCGCGCTCACGCGGGTCACACGCCGAAGGCGCATATCGCGTCGAAGACATATCGCACGCGCAAGCGTATATCGCAAATCCCCACACGGGGATTTATATCGCTGCGAAGCGCAACATCGCTACATCCGGTCGGGGGCGGAGAAGCCTAATAATTCGATGCACTCCTCCAGCGCGCGCTTGGCAAGGCAAATCAGCGCGATATAGCCGCGCTGCTTTTCTTCGTCCGGCTCGGTCAGGATGCGCGTTTCGTGATAGAACTTGTTGACCGCGCCTGCCAGCTCGTAGGCGTAGGCGCAGATCGCGTTGGGCATGGAGTCGCGGTAGGCGATCGCAAGCTGATCCGGCATCTGCGCAAGCGTGAGCTGCAGCGCCTTTGCCTCCGCGCTGTCCGCCGGTGCGATGGAAAGCGCAGAGGTCTGCTCGCCGTAACGGCTCAAAATGGACTTGATGCGCACGATCGTGTACAGCAGGTACGGACCGGTGTTGCCCTCAAAGGCGGAGAAGCGCTCCAGATCGAAGATATAATCCTTCGTTGCGAGGTTGGACAGGTCGCCGTACTTCAGTGCGGCGACGGCGATGACCTTCGCGGTCTGCTTCGCCTCCTCGGGGGAGAGGGTCTGGTTTTCGAGGATCTTCTGCTCAACGTAATTCGTGATGTCCGCGATCAGCGTTTCCAGACGCATCACGCCGCCGCTGCGCGTCTTGAAGGGCTTGCCGTCCTTGCCGTTCATCGTGCCGAAGCCAATGTGCTGCAGCTGGGTCGTGTCCGGCACGATGCCGCTTTTGCGCGCGGCACGGAAGACCTGCTCAAAGTGCAGGCTCTGCCGCTTGTCGGTCAGGTAGAGGATCTTATCGGGCTTGTAGTCCTGCATGCGCTGCACGATCGTCGCAAGGTCGGTCGTCGCGTAGAGGGTCGCGCCGTCGCTCTTGACCAGAATGCACGGCGGCAGCTCCTTCTTGTCGCCTTCCTCGGCGACGGGGATAACCTTCGCGCCCTCGCTCTCGACCAGAACGCCCTGCCTTTCCAGCCGTTCGAGCATCGGCGGGATATACGCCTCGGCGTCGCTCTCGCCCTTCCAGACGTCGAAGCTGACGTTCAGATTTTCGTAGTTGCGCTTCAGATCGGCGACGGAAACGCGCATGATGTGCTCCCACAGCGCATAGTAGCCGCGCTTGTGGCTCTGCAGGAAAACCGTCGCCTCGTGCGCCTGCTTTGCAAAGTCCTCGTCTACCTTGCTCTTGGCGCTGGCGGTCGGATAGATCTCCTCCAATTCGGAGATCGTGAAGGGCGGATCAAGCGGGTATTCGCCGGTGTAGCTGTCGTCGAAATACGGAAGGTCGGGCTGCCGCAGGCGCAGCTCCGCGATGATCAGTCCCATCTGCAGCCCCCAGTCGCCGAGGTGGATGTCGCCGATCACGCGGTTACCGAAGTAGCGATAGATGCGCTTGATGCTCTCGCCGATGATCGCCGAACGCAGATGCCCGATGTGCAGGGGCTTTGCGACGTTCGGCCCGCCGTAGTCCATCACGACGGTGCGACGGTCGGGATCGCCGCAGACGCCGAGCTTTTCAGAACGGCGCATTTGTTCAATATGTTCCGCGAGGTAGTCCTCGCGCACACGCAGGTTGATAAAGCCGGGGTTGACCGCCTCCGCGACGGAGAAGACGCCGCTGCTCTGCAGCTTCGCGACCACGTCGTTTGCGATCAGGATCGGCGCCTTGTGCGCGGCCTTCGCAGCGGGCATGGCGCCGTTGCACTGGAATTCGCACAGGTCGGGACGGTTGGAAACCGTGACCTTGCCGCAGGCAGGGTCGTACCCTGCGGCGGTAAAGGCTGCCTCGACCGCAGCGGACAGTTTATCAATCAGTTTTTCCATAGAAAGCTCCTTCTGTTCGCCGCAGATGCGGCGTAACGCTTCGTAAACTATATCATATCAAATAATCGGTGCAAAGTCCATTTGAATTTTTTTTCGCGGGAGCATGCGGAAAGTGCACTATTCTGCATAATTATTAAAAATATTTGGAATAATACTATAATTTTGGAAGAACAAGCAGTTTTCGGCACAAAAAAGTTTAAAAATGTTTGCAGAATCGGAATTTCTGTGATACACTGTAAGAAAGAGAAGGGGGCGAATGCCATGTCCATCGACGTCAGAAGCGAGATCCGGCCGCTGAAGAAGGTCCTTCTGCAGCGTCCCGGCAGCGAGTTAGAGCAGCTCGTGCCGAGTTATCTGGAGCAGCTTTTATTCGATGATATTCCCTATCTGCGCGGCGCGCAGGCAGAGCATGACGCCTTTGCGCAGACCCTGCGCGAGCATGGCGTCGAGGTCGTCTATTTGAGCGAGCTGACCGCGCAGACGCTGGCGGGCGACCGTGCGCTGCAGGAGCGCTTTGTGCGCGACTTCATCCGCCGCAGCGGCTGCGTGGCCGACAGCTATCGCGAGGCGCTGACCGAGGTGCTGCTTGCCCAGCCGAGCGCGGAGGCGCTGGTGAGAAAAACCATGTCCGGCGTCCGCTTCGACGAGCTGCCGCAGTACGGCATATCCTCGCTTGCGGCGCTGCGCTCTGACCGCACGCACTTCGTCCTTGACCCCATCCCCAACCTCTATTTTACCCGCGATCCCTTTGCCTGCATCGGGCGCGGCGTGTCGCTGCATCGCATGTATTCCGTCACCCGCAGCCGTGAGACGATCTACAGCGACTATATTCTGCACTATCATCCCGACTATGCCGGCAAGGTGCCGTTCTACTACACGCCCGACGAGCCGTTCACGCTGGAGGGCGGCGACATCCTGAACTTGAGCGCGAGCGCGATCGCGGTCGGCATTTCCCAGCGGACGATGCCGGAGGCGGTGGAGCGGCTGGCGCAGAACATCTTCAAGGACGAGAGCTCCGAGATCCGCCGCGTGCTGGCATTCGATATCCCCAGCACCCGCGCCTTTATGCATCTGGACACCGTCCTGACGCAGGTGGATACCGACAAATTCGTGATCCATCCGAATATTCTGGGCGCGCTGCACATCTACTCGATCGAGCCGGGCGAGCGCGGCGCGGTCAGGGTCAGGCGTCTGGAGCAGCCTGCAGAGCAGGTGCTGGCCGAGGCGGTGGGAGTGGATCGCGTCAAGCTGCTGCGCTGCGGCGGAGGCGATCAGATCGCCGCGCAGAGAGAGCAGTGGAACGACGGCTCGAATACGCTCTGCGTCCGTCCCGGCACGGTCGTTGCCTATGACCGCAACTACGTGACCAACGCGCTTTTGGAGGCGGAGGGCGTAGAGGTGCTGAAGATCCCGAGCGGCGAGTTATCGCGCGGCAGAGGCGGCCCTCGCTGCATGAGCATGCCTCTGGTTCGAGAATAAAAAACAGCGGGGCGCCCCGACAGGGAACGCCACACTGCCAATTCTTCTTGACATTTTCACAAAGCATGGTATAATGAGCATAGAGGAAAGCGCTGCCGGTAACGGTTAGCCCCTCATACGATTACGAAGTAACCGCGAAGTTGGGAAGCTGGGCGGTTACTTCTTTTTATTCTGATTATTTACAACCAGAGTAATGATACTGACGATTAACATACAGAACATAAGTAGATCCTGATAAGAAACCATGCGGCATCACCTCCTCTGATGAAGTCAGAGGAGGAAGAAGCCTCCTCAGCAAAAAACAGAGGAGCTAACCGCCACCCTTGCTGGCAGCGCGGCCCGTTCCTTTCGTCGCGGGTTGGATTTGTTGTAGCGAAATCGTCAAGAATTGTCAAGGGGCGCTGCCGGTCGGCAGCGCCCCATCAGCGTGTCGAAAAACCCTTTTTGACACGCTGACAGGCTGTCAAAAAGTTCGGAAGACAAGCAACTCACGACCGTCGGCGTACATAGGTACGGTAGGTCGTGAGTTGCGCAGTAAGTCAAAATCCTTGCGAAGCAAGCTTTTTGCAGCCTAAATTGTTAGAAAA
>JAFQZN010000082.1 GCA_017405865.1 Oscillospiraceae bacterium
ATATTCTGACGGCTGGTTTTGTAGCGTATGGCGGCCTTTGTGACACCGTATTTGAAAGAACACGAAATTGCTGCTTGCTTAACAATAGATCCTGTGTTATACTTTTCATGGCGAATGGAATGACCTCCTTCGGTTTTGTCTGAGCAACTCAACCTTAACACAGGTCATTCCCATTCGCTATTCTTTTTTTCTATTCGCTGTCACACATCATTGTACAACCTACACTACGCCGGAGCTTTTTCCTCGATTGCCTCTTGCGCCGCAGTGTGTTTTTTGATATACTGTTCGCAGATGTAACTCGAGCAGAGAGCAAAACAAAGAGTCAAAAGGAATGAGGTGCTATTTATGAAAAAAAGAGCAAACAGGCTTCTGTGCGTATTGTTGTCGGCTCTCCTTCTGCTGAGTCTGCTGCCGACCGCTGCGCTGGCGGAGGGCGAAGCCGGGGAAACGGAAGCGATCCGGCTGCTGTACGAAAATACCGAGTTCACGAAAATCTCCAATCCCGCCGCGGGCTCGAAGGAGCCGGATGGCATCAACACAAATGACCTGACCGGTTTTGAAGCCAACCGTCTGAACAGCTACGCCTGGGCGGTCGCCAGCCGCGGCGACTATATCTACATCGGCACGAACCGTACCCTGTTCGGCTCCGCGCTCAATGCGGTAGCGGAGCAGATGCAGAACGAGAACCTTACGGCGGAAAAGATGGGCAGGATGGTCGAGGCGCTCACCTGCGGCGACGTACCGGTCAACCTTGCGGAAGAAGACTATATCCCACAGATCATCAAGTTCAACGTAAAGAACAACACGACGGAGGTCATCTATCAGCCGCGCACGGAGCGCGGCGAGGACGGCTTACTCTATTATGCCGACAAGGACGGCGCGATCCTGCCCAAGGCGGACGTCGCCTCGGAAACCGCGTCCTTCCGTTCCGTGATTGAATTCAAGGGAAATCTGTATTTCGGTTCCCTGGGCGCCAACATGCTTCAGCTCGTCCGCGTGGACGAAGAAGATAACGCCGAGGTGGTCTTCCAGACCATCGGTTTGGTCAGCAGTCTGCGCGCCTGCTGTAAATACGGTGAGGGCGAGGACGAGACGATCTATTTTGGCGGGCAAGATACCACCTACCTTCCATGGCTTGCCTATCGGATGGACCCGGCGAACGCGGGCGACAATGTCCTGCCGATCGTGATTCGCTCGCTTGATCCCGCGACCGCCGGCACAGACAACGAGGACTGGAGCGGCATCATCGCCGACTTCCGCGACTTCGGGCAGTACGCCCGCGCGACCGTCTACGCCTCGGGCGGCGGCAACGTGTGGGATCTTTGCAGCTTTAACGGCAAAATGTACCTGATTCTCGCCTATGACCGCGGCTGGGCGCTTTTCCGCGGCGAGAACGTCGGCAAAGGCGAACCGGGCGCCAACGAGTTCGGCTGGAAGTGGACGGAGATTGTCGGCGACGACAGTATCTACGACTATCCTCTTGCGATGGACGAGGAAGTCGGCGCCCTGAACACGCAATACGCTGCCGCTTACGGCTGTAAAGAATTCGCTCCCTCGCTGACCGGAACGGGTCTGCTGGAATCCACCGCGACGCCCTACGTTTACAACGGCAAAATGTATATCGGTTCCTTTGACAACGCCACCACCATCCAGTCGCAGACCGTGATCAAGGCGCTGGTCAAGCTGCAGTGCATGACCGGCTACAAGGACACCGGCATCGCCGGTCCGTCGCTGTCGCAGATCTTCGCGCCGATCTATGAGGTGCTTTCCCATCCGCAGCACGTATGGGTCATGGACGAGAACGAGCAGATTACCGCGGTCGATTCGGCAAACGAACTGCTGAACGGCACGACGAACGACTACGTCTGGCGCTTCGTGGAGCACGACGGGAAGCTCTATACCGGCACCTTCGACTCCTCGACCGCTTTCAATTATTTTCTGTTCAGCTCCATGGACCAGCTCTGCAATCTTCTGAAAGATAACGGCGTCGAGCTGCCCGCGGAATACACTGCCCTGCAGGACGGCTCCTACGGCGCTGCGCTGGCGGAGGCATTCGCCGCAGCAAAAACGCGCGGCATGAAGCAGAATGCGTCGTCGCTCGCACTGGAAGACGCTGCGATCCTGGCTTGCGCCACGGCGCAGCGGTTTATGAACGGCACGGCTTCCGTGGAAGACCTGCTGGCGGACATGACTGTGCTGCAGGATGCCCGCGATGTGCTGCCCGGCGAAGACGACCCCAGCGAGGAACCGATTGCGCCGTGGATCCCCGCGGACGTGCTTGCTCTGGTTGATCAGCTTCTCGGGCTGTTCGACGTGGAGGGTCTGCGGTATTGGGCAAAGGCCAGAGCGCTGGTTGAAAACGCCGATCAGGGCTTTGATATATTCGTGACCGAGGACGGCGAGACCTGGGACGCCATTGTCAGAGACGGTCTGAACGACCCGTACAACTACGGCGCAAGAACGTTCACCATCTGCAGCGGCGAGCTCTACGTCGGCACTGCCAATCCCTATTACGGCGCGCAGCTTTGGAAGATTGCCGAGCATGTCCACGACTGGGACGAGCCTGTCTACGCCTGGGCAGAGGATTACTCCGAAGTGACCGCAAGCCATGTCTGCAAAGCGTATGAAACGCACCTTGAAACCGAAACGGCGTCGGCAACGTACGAGGTGACGAAGGAAGCGACCTACACGGAGGAGGGCGAGATCACCTACACCGCGACGTTCGCTAATCCGGCGTTTGAAACGCAGATTGAGAAAGTCTCCCTGCCGAAGCTCGACCTGCCTTGCGACGGCAGCGCCGTCTGCCCCGGCAAAGTCTTCTCCGACATGCCCGCCAAGTACACCTGGGCTCACGATCCGATCGACTGGGCGGTCGTTAACGGCGTGACAGCCGGCACTTCTGCGACGACCTTCAGCCCCGACGCGGGCTGCACGCGCGCACAGGTCGTAACCTTCCTCTGGAGAGCCGCAGGCTCGCCGGAGCCCGCCGATGCCGTCAATCCGTTTGCTGACGTAACGGAAAGCGCGTACTACTATAAAGCCGTGCTGTGGGCAATGGAAAACGAGATCACTTCCGGCACCGCTGCTGACAAGTTCAGCCCGGACGAGACCTGCACCCGCGCGCAGATCGTGACCTTCCTCTGGCGCTATGCCGGCGCGCCCGTTCCGACGAGCGCGATTAACCTGTTTGCTGACGTTCCCGCCGGCGCCTATTTCGAAAAGGCGGTCGTTTGGGCGTCCAAAGCGGGGGTGACCGAGGGCGTCACCGCAACGGCGTTCGACCCCGACGCGGGCTGCACGCGCGCGCAGGTCGTGACCTTCCTCTATCGCGGTTTTGCGGGATGACCCCATCAAAACGCACGCCCGGAAGTCTTCTGACTTCCGGGCTGCTTTTTTACTCCGCAAAACGCAGTCTGCATTCGCGGCTGACTTCTTTTTTCCCCTTGTGTAGGTTTGTCAATGATGTGTTACACTTTTGCGAAAGAAAAAAGGACGTCTTTGGGAGAGTGCCAGTTGAGTGGTCGCATGGGGAAGCTGTTGTAGTGACGATTCCAGACAGCGAGCTGCTTCTGAAAGTCCTCAAAGGA
>JAFQZN010000083.1 GCA_017405865.1 Oscillospiraceae bacterium
AAAATTCTTGCGAAGCAAGCTTTTTGCAACCTAAATTGTTAGAAAAACCTGAATAAAACAGAAAAACGTTTAAACAGGGAATAATCCAAAAATTGTTTTAATAATTTTGACGGTTACGGACTTTTTTGACAGTCTGAAAAAGCGCCATCCACACGGATGGCGCTTTTTGCATGAGCTTATCGCTCGATCGTCAGAATGTCCGAAAAGCCGGTCAGCTCAAAAACGTCCATGATATCGCCGCTGACGTTGCGCACGACCATGCTGCCCTGCCGGGTCATGACCTTCTGCGTAGAGAGTAGAACGCGCAGACCTGCAGAGGAGATGTAATCCAGCCCCGCAAAGTCCAGCACAAGCTCGCTGACGCCGCCGACGGAGTCCTTCAGCTCCGCTTCCAGCTGCGGCGCGGTGGTGGTGTCCAGACGACCCTGCACGTGCAAGGTCAGCTTTTCGCCTTCTGCATTTTTCGTAATCACCATTTGAATCTTCTCCCTTCTATCCAAATCTATTTCGTGTTTTTCGTGACGGTCAGAACGTTTCTGCCGTCCCGGTATTCATAGCTTACTGCGTCCATCGTGTTCTTTACCATAAAGATGCCGAGTCCGCCGACGTTGCGTTCCTCTGCGGAAAGCGTAACGTCCGGATCCTCGCGCTCCAGTGGGTTATAGGGGACGCCGTCGTCGGAGAAGGAAATCGTAACGTCCTTCTCGGTAAGGCTGCAGCAGACGTCCAGTGATGCTGCGCCGCTGTAATCAAGAATGTTGCTGACGATTTCATCTACGGCGATGTAGAGCTTTGCTGCAGCGGAGCGGTTGACTTCCTTCTGCGTCAGGATCTTCTCGAGAAATTGCCGCACGTCCTCCGGCGTGACGCTGTCCGTCCTGACGTGCATCGTCCGTTTCAGAGGAGTGCTGCCCTTCATCTCGAAGCAGAGCATCGTAATGTCGTCAAACTGCGGCGCGTCGCTGACAAAGCTGTCAATGTCCTTTCGCACGGCGTGAAGCACCTCCTTTGGTGAGCCGTCGCCTGCGGCGTTCAGGGCGGCAAGCATCCGCTCCGTCCCGAAGAGCGTGTTGAATGCGTCGGTCGCCTCCGTCACGCCGTCGGTATAGAGAAAGAGCTTTGAACCCGTTTCAAGCTGCAGCTCGTATTCTTTATATCGGGTCCCGTCTATGCCGCCGATCACGAAGCCGTGCTTGTCCTTCAAAAGCTCGAAGGCACCGTTCGGCTGCTTGATCACGGGGTACTCATGTCCGGCGTTTGCGGCGGTGAGCCTGCCGGTGGAGATTTCCAGAATGCCGAGCCAGACCGTCACGAACATTTCCTCGCGGTTGTTGGAGCAGATTGCGGCGTTAGTGTCGGTCAGAATCTGCGCCGGACGCTTCCCGCTCATCGCGTTGTTTGCCAGAATGATTTTTGCCGCCATCATGAACAGCGCAGCGGGAACGCCCTTGCCCGACACGTCCGCCATGACCATGCAGAGGTGGTCGTCGTCCACGAGGAAGAAGTCGTAGAAGTCGCCGCCGACCTCCTTTGCCGGGTTCATCGTGGCGTAGATGTCGAATTCCGTCCGTTCGGGGAAGGCGGGAAAGCAGTTTGGCAGCATATCGGCCTGAATCCGCGTGGCAAGGTTGAGCTCCGACTCGATCCGCGCGGTCTGAACGTCCTTTTCATGCTGCGTCTGCACCATCTCGCGGCCGCGATGCGCAATGTTGCAGCTGATGATCGAAACGACGGAGAACATCAGCCAGCGCGGCAGAAAGTCGAACAGCAGCGTATTGACGGTCAGCATCCGATCGGTGACGCCGGCGTTTTTGACCGTGTCACCCAGAAAACCGCCGGTCGCAACCATCTGCGTTCCAGCAGGCAGCGTGACGATATTGACGTTGATCATACCATGCGTCGCGCCCCACGCGGCAGACATCAGGAACACCAGCGTCGTGACGACGGAGGCAACGATCGTAAGGCGGCGTGAATAGTAGCGGCTGCTGAATACCACAGGAATGACCATGAGGATCGCTACCTTGTGGGTCAGCATGCTGTCGAGCCGCGCGTATACGACAATCAGGCCGAAGATCAGTAAATACTTGAGCCACCAGGCGTCGTTTTTGACAAGCAAGCTGATGACCATCAATACCGCGATTTCTACCATCGCCGTGATTGCCGGCGAAGCGACCGACTCCCACGGGAGCAGGAAGATGCCGAAGGCGGTCAATACCATAATGACAGCAAGGATGACGCCGCTGCTAAAGAGGATCGACCCGCCGAGGCGGTTGGCCTGCACCTCGGTCTCGTGGAACATCTCATCGGGCGTCAGCTTGTCACGCAGCGCCTGGATGAACGAATTGATTTTTCTTTTCATTGCGTCCCACCTATCTGCTCGTTCTTTCCATCTGATTATAAAGCAAGAAGCGTATCGTTTCAAGGGCAATTTTCACTTTTCGGCAGTCATGATCCGTGCAGCTTCCGTGAGAATGCCGCTTTTTTGCGAAACAGGTCGATTTTTGTCTTGCCCTGCGGAAAAGTTTGCACTATAATATAAAATACGCTATCTGTGAGGAAACGAGGGATGTGCTTTGAAACGATTGAGAACGTGGATGGAAAAAATCAATATTCCCGCGTGGCTGTTCATGCTGTTTGCGGTGGTGTTCGATGAATTCATCCTCCATATCTGGACGCCGGGAGACTTCCGGCTGCCCCGGCTCGCCACCGTGCTGGTGTGCGCGCTGTTCTTCGGCCTGCTGTTTGCGCTTCTGACTACGATCGGCAATTCTGCGCGGCTCAGCCGCATCCTTGCGCTGGTTTTTTCTACGTGCTTTGCCGTGCTGACCCTGCTGGAATTCTTTATTCAGGATTCCTTCAAGACCTATATGATCCTGTCGGACATCTTCGGCAACGCAGGACACGTCGCAGGCGGCTTCGGCGACACGCTGGTGACGCTGATTCTGCACGGCTTCTGGCGTATCCTCGTGGTTCTGCTGCCGGTCATTCTCTACGGCTTTCTGGGACACCTCGGCAAGTGGGGCAAGACGGGAAGCTGGGTCACGCGGGTCGTGCTTGCCGCCCTTTTGGTCGTCAGCTTCTTTGCGGGCATGTTCTTTATTCGCAGCGTTTCTCCCGACACCAAAAAATACGACGAAGAATATACCTTTGACAGCGCGATCCGCTCCTTCGGACTGGCCGAGGGACTGGTGCTGGATCTGATCCGCAGCGGCGACAGCGGTGCGGAATTCGTCGAGATCCCGACGGTCACTGTGACCGAGGCGCCGCCCGTGACCGAGCCGATCGAGCCGTCGGGGGCGTTGACCGAGGCAACGGAAGAGCCGACGGAGGCGCCGATCGTCTACGGAAAGCACGAATTCGACGTTGACTATACTGCGCTGGCGGCGGAGGAATGGGACGACCGCATCGCCTCGGCGCACCGCTATGTCGCCTCGCAGTCGCCCGCCTCGGAAAATGAGTATACCGGCATGTTCGCCGGAAAAAACCTGATTCTCATTACCGCAGAGGCCTTCTCCAAGGAGGTCATCGACCCGGTGCGTACGCCGACCCTCTACCGCATGGCGCATGAGGGCATCTACTTCACGGACTATTACCAGCCCGCCTGGGGCGGCAGCACCTCGACTGGCGAATTTTCCAACCTCTACGGTATCGTGCCGACCAACAACGTTGCAAGCATCAAGAACATGATCTATAACAACAACGACCTGACCATCGGCAATCAGCTGCGCAGACAGGGCTATACCTCGGCGTCCTTCCACAACGGCGAGTATACTTACTACGAGCGCAACCGGACGCATTGCATGATCGGCTACGACACCTTCACCGCAATGGGCAATGGTCTGGAGCAGGGCGTTGCGTCGACGTGGACCGAGAGCGATCAGGAGATGTTCGACTACACTATCCCACAGTATATCGACAAGCAGCCGTTCAGCCTGTACTATATGACCATCAGCGGCCACTGCAACTACAGTCAGGCCAACAACGCCATGTCAAAGAAAAACTACCACGTCGTGGAGAACGAACCGTGGTCGGAGACGATCAAGTGCTATCACGCGGCCAATATCGAGCTGGAGAACGCGATGGCGAGCCTGGTCAAAATGCTGGAGGACGCCGGGATCGCGGACGATACGGTCATCGTCATCAGCCCGGACCACTATCCCTACGGTCTGGCGTCGAGCTATGCCTGGGAAAACGGGCAGAGCTATCTGACGGAGCTGTACGGAGAGCCTGCCGGCTCCTGCTTCGTCCGCGACAATACGGCGCTGATCATCTGGAGCGGCTGCCTCGAGGGGATGAATTTGCAGGTCGACGCGCCGACCTTCAGCCTCGACATCCTGCCGACGCTGTCTAACCTCTTCGGCGTGGAGTACGATTCGCGTATGTTCGTCGGCAGAGACGTCTTCTCCGATCAGATGCCGCTCGTGCTTTGGAACGATTACAGCTGGAAGACGGAGTTTGCGACCTATAACGCCGCGACCGGCGCGTTTATCCCGTCGGAGGGCTCCAACGTGGGCGAAAACTATCGGGACCAGATCGCGGCGATCGTCCGCAACAGGATCACGTTCTCCGACGTCGTGCTGGAGTGCGACTACTACGGCGTGGTCATGAACCACTTGCCCGACAGGGAAGAACAATAGAGAATGAAAAGCGGGAGGCTGATTCTAGCCTCCTGCTTTATATTTGTCGCATTCTTTTCCGTGTCCGTTGATCACGCCGCAGGCTTGCAGATAGGAATAGATGATCGTCGAGCCGACGAAGGTCATGCCCCGTCGCTTCAGGTCGGCGGAGACAGCGTCGGA
Organism: Oscillospiraceae bacterium; assembly: GCA_017405865.1. Lineage (GTDB taxonomy): Bacteria > Bacillota > Clostridia > Oscillospirales > Oscillospiraceae > JAZOXB01. The sequence goes on from JAFQZN010000083.1 coordinate 4,800, forward strand.
CAGGGGAGAGGTTGTGCGGAGCGTGTATTCCTCGCAATACGTTTTTTCACCCGTTAAGCCCTGCAAATACGCGTCGAAAGAGCCGAATTCCTGCTGAATATCCAGAAAAATCCTGCTGTTTTTGACGGCGGCGGTGAGCTTCCTGCGGTTGCGGATGATGGCGGGGTTCTGCATCAGCACTTCGAGCTTCGCGTCGTCGTAGGCGGCGACCTTCTGAACGTCAAAGCCGTCAAAGGCCTGCCGGAACGCCTCGCGTTTGTTGAGAACGCATTCCCACGACAGCCCCGCCTGAAAGGTTTCCAGAATCAAAAGCTCATATAGTGCACGGTCGTCGTGCAGGGGAACGCCCCATTCCTCGTCATGATAGCGTACGTACAGCGGATTGGTCAAATTGACCCATGCGCAGCGTTCCATTTTTCTGCCCCCTTCTCCTTTTTCTGCCATTATACAATAATTCTTTCATGCATGCTATCCCTTTGCGAAAATCTGTTCTTGCGAAAACGGACAAATGTTGTATAATAGGACTACATGAACAGAAGGGAGGCAGGTAAATGCGGAAGGACTATGACGTCGCCGTGATCGGCGGCGGCGTGATCGGCTGCGCAGTCGCAAGGGAGCTGTCGCGCCGAAAGCTGCGAATTTGCCTGATTGAAAAGGGAGAGGACGTCTGCTCCGGCACGTCGAAGGCGAACAGCGGCATCGTTCACGCCGGCTTTGACGCAAAGCCGGGAACGATGAAGGCAAAGATGAATCTTCTGGGCAGCCGCATGATGCCGCAGCTTGCACAGGAATTGGATATCCGCTTCAAGCGCAACGGCTCGCTGGTGCTGTGCCTGTCCGAGGACGGGCTTCCTGCGCTGAAGGAGCTGTACCAGCGCGGCGTGGAAAACGGCGTGGAGGGACTGGCCATTCTGACCGGCGACGAAGCGCGCGAAAAAGAACCGAATTTGAGCGACAGCGTCGTTGCCGCGCTTTACGCGCCGACGGGCGGCATCGTCTGCCCGTTTGAGCTGACGATCGCGCTGGCGGAAAACGCCTGCGTGAACGGCGTGGAGTTCCGCCGGAACGAGACCGTGACCGGCATTGCGCGCGGTGAGGGCGGCTATGTGATCACCACGAATCTTGCACGGATCGGCGCAGCCTGCGTCGTCAACGCAGCGGGCGTCCATGCAGACGAGATCCACCGCATGGTCAGCGCCGTGCCGATGCACATTACGCCCAGAAAGGGCGACTACTGCCTGATGGATAAGGAGGTTGGCGGCTACGTTTCGTGTACCGTCTTCCAGCTTCCGAGCGCGCTCGGCAAGGGCGTCCTCGTCACGCCGACGGCGCACGGCAACCTTTTGATCGGCCCGACGGCGACCGACGTGGAGGACAGGGAGCAGACTTCAACGACCGCTGCGGAGCTTTCGTATCTGACGAAGACAGCGGCGCAGAGCGTGCGCGATCTGCCGACGCGCAGCGTGATCACCTCGTTCTCCGGCCTGCGCGCGCATGAGGACGGCGGCGACTTTATCATCGGCGAGGCGGCAGACGCAGAGAACTTCTTCGAGGCAGCGGGCATCGAATCGCCCGGCCTGACCTCGGCGCCTGCGATCGGCAGCTATCTTGCCGGACTGATCGCGGAAAAGCTCAACGCGGAAGAAAGGTCCGATTTCATTCCCACGCGCAAGGCGATTGCGCGCCTCGCGGAGCTTCCCGTGCAGGAGCGCAAAGCGCTGATCGCGGAAAATCCGCTCTACGGCAGCATCGTCTGCCGCTGCGAGCAGATCAGCGAGGGCGAGATCGTCGAGGCGATCCGCAGACCCGTCGGCGCGGTCTCACTGGACGGGATCAAGCGCCGCGTCCGCGCCGGCATGGGCCGCTGCCAGGCGGGCTTCTGTACGCCACGTCTCATGGAGATTCTGGCGCGGGAGCTGCACCGACCGATGGAGGAAATCTGCAAAAACGTTTCCGGCTCGGAGCTGCTGACCGGCAAATTGGAGGGACGGAAATGAGAACGCATGATTTGATCGTGATCGGCGGCGGCCCTGCGGGGCTTGCCGCAGCATTGAGCGCAAGACGCGCGGGGGTGCAGGACGTTCTGATTTTAGAGCGCGACCACGTGCTCGGCGGCATCCTGAACCAGTGCATCCACAACGGCTTCGGCCTGCACACCTTCAAGGAGGAGCTGACCGGGCCGGAATACGCCGCGCGTTTTATCGCACAGGTGCAGGAGGAAAGCATTCCCTACCGCCTCGGCGCGACGGTGATCTCAATCTCGAGGGAGAAATGCGTCACCTACGTCAGCCGCGAGGAAGGTCTCGTGCAGGTGCAGGCCAAGGCGCTGATTCTGGCAATGGGCTGCAGGGAGCGTCCGCGCGGTGCGCTGAACATCCCGGGCAGTCGCCCTGCCGGCATTTTCTCTGCAGGAACGGCGCAGCGGCTGATGAATGTGGAGGGCTACGAGGTCGGCAAGGAGGTCGTCATCCTCGGCTCGGGCGACATCGGGCTGATCATGGCGCGCCGCATGACGCTCGAGGGTGCGAAGGTCAAGGTCGTCGCGGAGCTGATGCCCTATTCCGGCGGCTTGAAGCGAAACATCGTGCAGTGTCTGGACGACTTTGGGATTCCCCTGAAATTGAGCCACACCGTTGTGGAGATCCACGGCAAGGAACGCCTGACGGGCGTGACGCTCGCGCAGGTCGATGAAAACCGCCGCCCGATTCCGGGGACAGAGGAATACTACGCCTGCGACACCCTGCTGCTTTCGGTCGGCCTGCTGCCGGAAAACGAGCTGACGCGCGCGCTCGACGTGAGCATGAGCCGCGTGACGAACGGCCCAGAGGTCGACGACCGCCTCCAGACGGACTGCGAGGGCGTGTTTGCCTGCGGCAACGTGCTGCACGTGCATGACCTCGTGGACTACGTTTCCGAGGAGGCGGCGCTTGCGGGCAGAAATGCTGCGGCGTACATTCTGTCGCGGCAGCCTGCAGGAAGCGTCGTGAAGATCACGGCAGACAGCGGTGTGCGTTATACCGTGCCGCAGAAGCTCGACCCGGAGCACATGGCAGATACAGTAACGGTGAGATTCCGCGTGGCGGACGTCTACCGCGACCGCTTCGTCTGCGTGTACTGCAACGGCGAGCGCATCCGCAGGATCAAAAAGCGGGTGCTTGCCCCCGGCGAGATGGAGCAGGTCATCTTAAAGAAGAGCGAATTACCGCAGCCGCTCCAGTCGCTCCGCATCTGCACGGAGGTGGAATGAGATGAGAGAACTAACCTGTATCGGCTGCCCGCTCGGCTGCAGCCTGCGCGTCTTTGAAGAGAACGGACAGCTCCGCGTGGAGGGCAATACCTGCCCGCGCGGCGAGGCATATGCGAAGAACGAGGTGCTCTGCCCGAAGCGTACGGTGACCTCCACCGTGGCGATCCACGGCGGCACGGTCAACCGCCTTTCCGTCCGCACACAGACCGATATTCCCAAGGACAAGATCTTCGCCTGCATGGAGCAGATCAAGGCGGTGTCTGTTGAGGCGCCGGCCGCCATCGGCGATGTGATTCTGCCGGACGTCGCCGGAACGGGCGTTGCCCTGATCGCGACGAAGGACGTAAAGAAAAAATAACATAAAAACAAGCTGAGATGAACATGTCTCAGCTTGTTTCTTTATGAATTGACGGCTGCGCCGAAATCAGTTTGCAATGCGGTGGTGCGAGGTCGGGCTGGTGGAGTCGAGGGGGAGGAAGGTGTAGCCGTTGTTCAGGCCCCAAATGATGATCCGCTCCACGGCCGCCACGCTGAAGCCCTTGATGTCGTGCTGCAGGACGATGGAGACGTTCTGCCACTGGATGCCGCTGATCACGTTCTCGTAGACGCGGTCTGTTTCCGTCGTTTCGCCTGCGTCACCGCTGCTCACGTTCCAGTCAAAGTACTGGTAGCCCATGTCCGTCAGATCCGCTGCAAGCGTGGTCATAATGCCGGGGTTGAACCTGCTGACGGTATTGGAGCTGCCGCCGGGGAAGCGAACCAGCGTGGTGCGCTGCCCGGTTTTTTCCACGATCAGATCCTGCATGAACTGCAGGTCTGCAAAGTAGGCCTCCTCGCTGGCATAGATTTTGTCGTAATCGTGGCTTGCAGAGTGGATACCGACGCTGTGACCGCGCGCGAATTCCTCCGCGATCAGATCGGTATAGCCGGTATTCACGACGAAGAAGGTCGCCTTGACGTTGTAGGCGTCCAGCACGTCCAGAAGCTGCTCGGTGTAAGGCCCTGGGCCGTCGTCAAAGGTCAGATAGACGACCTTGTCGCCGGGATCGACCTTGTCCGGCTGCGGCACGGGGACGACGTTGACGGTGCGGGTGACTGCCGCCTTATTGTGATAGCTGTCCTCCACGGTGTAGGTAAGCTTGTAGACTCCCTTGTGGTAGCAGTCTACCTCGCCGCTGACGCTGACGCGATCGGTCAGATCGCCGTCGACGTTATCCGTGCAGGCAAAGCCCGGCTCCTCGTAGGGAACGCCGGCGTGCAGCTCGATCTCGCTGCCACCCTCAAGAACGATCTCCGGCGCGAGGTTGTCCTCGTGGAAAATGTCGCGGGTTGTCTGCACGGTGTTGCCGGACAGATCGGAGACGGTGTAGACCAGCTTTCCGTCGATTTCCTCACAGGTAACGCTTTCGGTAATATCGCCGTCAATGTTGTCCCACGCGGTATAGCCCGGCTCGACGAAGGGCTGCCCGGGCAGGTCGTAGCAGATCAGATCGCCCTCCAGCGTCAATTCCGGCGGGGTCGTATCGACGATATGCACGGTGCGCTCGGCACGGCCGCTGAACAGCAGATACTCCGCGCTGTAGACGACGGAGTAATCGCCGGGCTTTGCCGTGTCCACGCTGTTTTCCGTGGTGATCTCAAGCGTTTTCAGATCGGCGGGGAAGATCGTCCCGCCGAAGAAGGCGACCGCGCCCTTATCCTCATAGGCCGTGCCGCATTCGACCGTCAGTTCCGCCGCGCCGTTGAGCTCGACCGTGACCTGCCAGCGGTTGATCACGAAGCAGAAGATCAGTGCGGCTGCCAATACGGCAAGCGGAACGATCCAGCGCCAATGCCTGCGCTTTTTCTTTTCAAATCTTCCCATGGGAACCTCCCAACGTAATAGTCGTTTCTATTATACCGCGTTCTTCGCCCTTTTGCGAGATGATTTTTCGCTTTTCGACGAAAAAATCCGCCGCGCTGCACAAAGAGACGGTTTTGAAAGAAATTTGTAAAATATGCTGGAAATTCGTATCGTACCGTTGTATAATAAATGCACGATTGAATTTCCAAGGAGGCACCATGAATAAGATTATTATTGCGCTGGCGATCGTGCTGGCTATTCTCGTAGGGCTTTTGGCATTTTTCCTGATTCGCGAAAAGAACGACGCGAAGCAGCCGACCGAAAGCACGACCGTACAAACCGAAGCTATCACGGAAGCGACCGAGACGACGGAAGCCACGGAAGCCCCGACGCAGACCGATGCGCCCACCGAGACGGAAGCGACCGAAGCACCGACCGAGCCGCCCGCTCCCGTGACCGAGGCGACCGAAGAAACCGAGAAGCCGACCGAGACTGCTGCGCCGATCGAAGGCGAGCAGACGAATTCCGGCCAGTTCACCTCCAACACCGGCACAGGCTTGGAGCTGGTCGTCGACTGGAAGACATACACCTCCTCCGACGGCACGAAGATGGTTCGCTTTGACGTTTCCATCAGCTCCTTCACCATCAACGTCGGTCCCCGCATCGACGGCATCCATATCACGATGGACGGCGTTACCAAGTCCTTCGACAGCGTGGACGTCACCTGGTCGGGCAGTAAAACCACCAACCTGCTTGCAAGCTGCACGATGGAAATGTCCGGCGACTCGGCAGCCGTCGACGTGGCGTGGGATTTCCGCGGTACCTACGCCGGCGAAACGCTGGAGCAGGTGACCGCCTCCGGCACCGTTACACGCTGACTGTCTGACAGACGGTCAAAAAGTTCGGAAGACAAGCAACTCATAGGTACGGTAGTTCGTGAGTTGCGCAGTAAGTCGAAATATTCAATAAATTCTACCTCTTCCTAACTCTTTAGGGACAGACTGCACCCGCAAGGGGTACGCCGCATCCGTTACACCTCATCAGTCAGCCTTGCGGCTGACAGCTGTCTCGCTGCGGCTCGGTCACCGCGCGGCTCTGACATGCCACCGGCATGTCATTCACTCCCGCGCGGACGCTTCGCTGCCTCAAGGGGAAGCCT
>JAFQZN010000003.1 GCA_017405865.1 Oscillospiraceae bacterium
CCCCGCCCTCGGTCACGACTATGAGAACCATGCGGCAAAAGCGCCGACCTGCACCGAAGCAGGCTGGAGCGCCTATCAGACCTGCAGCCGCTGCGACTACTCAACGTTCGCTGCGATCCCCGCCCTCGGTCACGACCTGATCGACCACGCGGCAAAGGCACCGACCTGCACGGAGATCGGCTGGAACGCCTATCAGGAGTGCCGCCGCTGCGACTATACCACCTATGCTGCACTTGCGGCGCTCGGGCACACATGGGACGTCGGCAAGGTGACGACGCCTGCCACGGCGACAACGGACGGCATAAAGACCTACACCTGCACGCGCTGCGGTGAAACGAGAACCGAAGTAATCCCCGCAACGGGTGAGGTGGCCTGTGCGCATGCGCATGCCCGTCCCGAGCATAAGGACGCGACCTGCCTTGATCCGGGCTATGACAGAATGATCTGCAGCGACTGCGGCGAGGTGATCTCCGAGGCGATCCTCCCCGCGCTCGGTCACGATCTGATCGACCACGCGGCGAAGGAGCCGACCTGTACCGCCTCCGGCTATGCCGCCTATCAGACCTGCAGCCGCTGCGACTACACCACCTACGAACAGATCGCCGCGCTCGGTCATCAGTGGGACGAGGGCAAGGTCACCAGACCCGCGACGGTCGCGTACGATCCCATCGTCACCTACACCTGCACCCTCTGCGGCGAGACGAGAACGGAGGTCGTTCCGTGTCCGTCCAGACAGTTCAAGGATCTCGACCCGACCCAATGGTACCACGAGGGCACGGACTTCGTCATTGCAAACGGTCTGATGAACGGCGTCGGCGACAAGCGCTTCGATCCGAACGGTACGCTCAATCGCGCGATGCTCGTCACGATCCTCTACCGGCAGGAGGGAAGCCCGTCTGTCGCAGGTTTGAAGAATCCGTTTAAGGACGTGCCTGCGGGGCAGTGGTATACCGACGCGGTCATCTGGGCTGCGGATAACGGCATCGTCAAGGGCATGAGCCCGACCTCCTTCGCGCCGACGGTCGCCATCACCCGCGAGCAGATTGCGGCGATCCTCTACCGCTATTCCGGCAGCGTCGCAGTCAGCGGCAGCCTTGCCAAGTACCCGGACGCCGCCAAGGTCAGCGGCTATGCCGTTGATGCGATGATCTGGGCAGTGCAGGAGGGCGTGATCAACGGCAATGTAGTGAACGGCGTCGTCGTTCTCGACCCGGTCGGCAACGCGACCCGCGCCCAGTGCGCGACGATGCTCGCCCGCTTCCTGACAAAGGAATAATCGGAAGGATGTCCTGCCCGAAGCGGCGCTTCGGGCAGGACGAATCAAGGCTATGAAACAAAAGAGAATCGACAAAAAGGAACTGCTGACGCGCCTGCTGGTAGGCGTGATCGGCTTTGCGCTGCTGCTCGGACTGCGGCTCTACGCCGTGCAGGGACGGTCTGTCTACGAGATCACGCCGACGAGCGGCGTGGAATACGAAAAGGCGCGGGTGCTGGAGGTGCTGGAGGACAGTACACAGGTCAATCCGGACGTGGAAAACACCCTCGTCGGCACGCAGAAGCTGGAGCTGGAGATCGTGAGCGGACGCTATACCGGCGATCAGGTGGCGGTCAATCACTATTTAAGCCCGTATTTCAGCATCCACGCGGAGGAGGGGATGACCCTCTCCGTGCGCATCATCACGACGGGGGACAACCGATATGACGTCTCCGTCTACAACTATGAGCGCACGCCGTGGCTGCTGCTGTTCATCGGCGTTTTCCTGCTTGCCCTGATCCTGATCGGCGGACGGCAGGGAATCAGCGCGGTCTTCGGGCTGCTGTTTACGATGGGCGGCGTGATCTTCGTCCTGCTGCCGCTTTTGGTGCAGCGCGGCTGGCAGCCCGTCCCGACCACGCTGCTGATCGTTGCGCTGACCATGTTCGTCAGCTTCGTCTTCATCGGGGGACTGCACACCAAGTCCATGGTGGCTGCGCTGGGGAGCTTCGGCGGCGTCCTGCTGGCGGGACTCTTTGCCTTCCTTGCAGGCCGCATCGTCCGTATCTCCGGGCTGAACATGGACGAGGCGGAAAGCCTCCTTCTGACGGCGGCGGACGGCGGCCTGAAGGTCAAGGGGCTGCTGATCTGCGGCATTCTGATCGCGGCGGAGGGCGCGATCATGGACATCTCCATGAGCGTTGCCTCTGCAGTCGACGAGCTGCATGCCGTCAATCCCGCGCTTTCTGCGAAGGAGCTGTTCCGCTCCGGCATGAATATCGGCAGAGACGCCATGGGCACGATGGCGAATACGCTGGTGCTCGCCTTTGCCGGAACGGGACTGAACACCATGCTGCTGATCTACGCCTATGATGCCTCCTTCGAGCAGCTGATGAACGCGGAGTTTTTGTCCATGGAGCTGATCCGCGCGATCGCGGGCAGCTTGGGCATGATTCTCGCCGTGCCGCTGGTCGCCTTCCTGAGCGCACATATCCTGAAGAAAAAGCAGACTGCATAGCGCAGTCTGCTTTTTGCTTGCAATTATCGGGCGCTTCCTCTATAATAAAGGCAGGCAAAGCCTCACTTTGAAGAAAAGGAGAAACTACAATGAAAAAAGTCGTCAGTGTTCTGTTAATGATCGGCATTCTGTGCGCTCTCTTTGCGATGACCGCTTCTGCGGTGGACATCATCACGGATGTTCAGCTGTTCTGCGGCGGCAAATTCGAGGTCGGCGCAGAGATTGACGCGCTCGATCTGCACACCTTTAAGGACGCCGACTACGAGATCAAGGGCATGAACATCTACTATGACAACGGCGGCGGCTGGAAACAGACGGTGCTCCCCACCTTTGAGTTTGAAACCGCGTACCGCTATGAGCTGTGGCTGTACCCGGCGAACAAGTATGAGATCTTTGACGGCATAAATCCTCCGACGATAGCCGTAGACGGTCTGGTGAACTGGAAGGTCGAGGACGTCAGCGTGAAGGAGGACGGCGCGCTGTACTTCAATCTCTACCTCGGCTACCCGAAGACCGTGCCGATCGCGATGAACTTCGAGGACGTTCAGCCCACCGACTGGTTCTATCAGGACGTGGAATTCGCCTATCAGAACATGATGATGAACGGCGTGGACGACGGCGTTTTCGACCCGCAGGGCACCTGCACGAGAGCGATGGTCGTCACGGTCCTGTTCCGCCTGCTCGGCGAGCCGGGCGGCGCGGTGCCTTGCCCGTTTACGGACGTGCCGGACGGCGAAAACTATACGTGGTACACGCAGGCGGTCAAGTGGGCATATAACGCGGGCGTAGTCAAGGGCGTCACCGAAACGACCTTCGAGCCGGACACTCCCGTCACGCGCGAGCAGCTTGCCGCGATCCTCTACCGCTTTGCCGACGGCCTCGGCAGAGACGTCTCCGAGGGCGTCATGCTGGCAGGCTTCACGGATAACGCCAAGGTCTCCGACTGGGCGCTCACGCCGCTGAGCTGGGCGTTCGCAAAGGGGATCATCACCGGTGTCGACGAGGCAAACGGCAAGTTCCTCTATCCGGGCAATCACGCCACCCGCTGTGAAATCGCCGCGATTCTCCACCGCTTCTGCAACGCCTACCCGATGCCGTAACGAAGAAAAAAGTAAGAGATTCTCAATGCAGACGTCTGCGCAAGCACTGGTCAGAGTTGCCAGTGTTGACAAGGATTTGCTGTACGATGGAGCTTATCCGGCACTACATTTATCCGCAGAGATATAAAAACGCTGATTAGGAATTACACGTATAACGGTGGTTAGTATGGTCAACTCTGTCATAATCAAATACTGCAAATCCTGTGATCCGGAGACGGCAAGCAAAATCGTCCTTGCGGTGGAAATCGCGCTTGCAGTGGTAATTCTTGCCGCGCTTTTGTTCTTCGCATTCGCGGGAAAGCTCGGAAAGAAGAAATGCTGCGTGCTACTGGTGCCGATGCTGCTGTTGTTTGTGCTGCACCTGGTGTTTCTGCTGCCCCGCCCGATATTTGCGGCCATTTATTCCTTGGGTCAGACACAGCGAAACGACAGGAACAACGCGATCCTGCTTGCCATTATTGCATCGTCTGTTATCATACTTCTGCTTGGCATTGCATTCATTATTTTTGCGAAGCGGACCAAGCGGTGGAAGGTAATGGCCCGCTGCCTGATCGCTGTGATCGCGGTGTTGCTTGCCATGCAGTTTTGCTCGCTGCTGCCGTATACGCGCAGCGTGACCGAGTATGAGGCGGAGCTCGTCGGCACGTATGAGACGGAAAAGGAGGAATCTTTCCCGTTCCGGGCGACGTATTATCAGTACGGCAGCGGATTTCTTCGGATGCAGTCCGATTTCCTGCCCGGTGAGGCAAACGGCTGGACGAACGAGGACGAGCAGGCGTGGCTCGGCGCGCAGGAGTATGATTTTGAACACTATACCTATATTGTTATCGTCGGAAAGCGAATTGACGCCGTAACCGTTGACCCGTGGGACGGCACGGTCGTGCGCCCCTATCCGTTTACGGACGTGCGGATGGAGTGGACCTGCGCGCCGGAGCTGACGGAGCCGTACGAGCAAGCGCTCTTCCTATACCGCATCCCGCGCGTCGCGCTGCGCTGATCGCGAGACACTGAAATTGTTTCTCTGTATCAGTAATAAGCCAGAAACGGGATGGTATTACCTCCAGAGCCGTTATTACGACCCGGTCATCCACCGTTTCATCAACGCCGACGGATTGGCGTCTACCGGTAAAGGTGTTCTTGGTTGCAACATGTTTGCGTATTGCAATAATAATCCGTCGTCTTTTTCTGACTCTGCTGGAACAGTCCCTGTGTCTGTTGAGATAGCAACAGTAACAGATACCATCCAAATTAACGATGAGTGGGCTATTGTTGTCAGCGTTTCGTGGGATGCATCTTTCGGAAATGATGCAGTTAATTTAACCTTTGGAAAGGGTTCTTTTACAGTTACGGCTAATGCAGCAACAGGAGAGAACACATCGTTCAAAGCTGATTTTTCTTTTAGCGATGATCCGCAAGTCAAGGGTTCATGGGGAACTGCAAACAAAAGATTCTTTGTTAAAGCAGATATGATGGGAGAATCAGTCGGTGCACAGTATACTACTACCCTAGGCAATATAGAATGTGACATTACTATATCATTGCGATGTAACTCCACCTGGGCTATTGGTAAAAGGATTCTTAAAAAAGCAGCGCAATCATTGGCTGGTGCAGCAAATCCTTATGGAGGTAATGGGCACCTTCAAAATGGATTGTTCTATGGAGTTAGCCCAGTTACTACAGCGGCTGGCAATGTCTTCCCTTGGACAATGCAATTGAAATAGGAGGCAATATGAAAAGAATTGTTTTTATACTAGTTGTGGTCATTTTACTTTTTTGTGCATGCAAAAGCGAAGCGCTGGATGATAATACTATTGACAACACACCTGCAGAACGCTTGATCACATCGTATACGGACATCTTGACCGATCCAGAAAGCCGCGCACTAAACGACTTCCTTTATTCTACTCGCATTTATTTATCCGGGAAAGCAACGCTTAAAACCCCCTCGAAATGGAGTTGCCGCCTGAACGAACGCTGTCTCATTGCGATAGCACAGTGGAAATTGGCGGATGAAAACGGGCTGCAGCCGGTGTTGCTCTATGAAGAAGATGGGCAAATCCACGCGACAGAACTCGGCAGGAACGTCCAGCCTCTTCTGACGACTACGCCTGATTGGTGTAGCAGTCCCATCAACCTTTCGTTTGTCCAGCAGGTAGGGAATACAACTGTTATCTGCATAGGATCCGATGATCTGCTCATGAACAAGATTACGGAAATGCCTTATGATAACTGCGCTACGGTGCCGCTTCGCATTGCGGATGAAACAAAGAATACCTCCGCATTTCAAGACATATGGATCATGAGTGTTACGGACTCGTCGAGTCAAGACATTTATTCCAGTCAAGCACTGTTATCAGGGGATTGCGGCCATCTTTTCGTGATTGAGGACATGGAAGACACCTACACACTATACGTCGGAGGGGAAGCACTGACTGGTGCTTATCTCAAATCGCTGCTATCCGATACTTGATCAGAGAGTATACCACAGAGAGGAATTCTCCCAGTTAGGCCGATAAGACGCTGTAGAAGGTTGGGGAACCTGCCTCCTGCGGAGCGCGAAAGCTTAACCTTTGGCGGGTTTAGTAGCTTGCGTTGTTGAGCTGCAAGCGACGGTTGCAACCGCATATAAAGTAGCTAAATATGGTCGCAAAATTGCCCCGTTTTTGACCTTGCAGGTACTAATACAAGACAGAAACGGGATGGTATTACCTCCAGAGCCGCTATTACGACCCCGTCATCCACCGCTTCATCAATGCCGACGCCTTTGCCAGCACCGATACTACCGATGCCATCGCCTGCAATATGTTTGCATATTGTGGGAATAATCCGATTTCTTTTGTTGATGAAACAGGTAGTACTTATACGCCTTGGCAAATTCATAATTTCGTCGTTGAAGAGATATGCTCACATCACCCAACAATCACCGGAGAGCAGACATATATGATATATGCCGAAACCTTTAGGAATCATACGTATGGATTCTGCGACTTGTATGACATAAGTACACATGAAATCTGGGAAGTAAAACGTTTTGGATCGAGTTATTCTTGCTCGAAGCCTTATGCGACCAGGCAATTGGAAAACTACGTTAACAATGGTAGCTTTAAGCATCAAGAGCAAAAGAGTGGCTATGTCAAAGGCGGAACGTTTACGGATATTGAAACTTTTACCTTTTATAAACCTGACCTCACCAGTGGTGGCTTTTATCAAATCACCTATTGGGATGCAGGAGACGGAATAATCAACTACGATTATCACCTTATACGACCGCAAAAGGTTGAAGTTAAAGAATCTGTAGTGGCAGCTGAAGCAATCGTGATGTGCCTTTTATTGCTTCTCTCTGTTCCAGCGCTGGCCGTTGCGTAATAATTGCTAATTGGAGAGGGAGGTTCTAGCAAATGGACTTCAAAGAGTTATGCTTACAAAATGGCTTTCGGCATAACAATGGACGATATTTCAGATGTGTTGGTGACGGGGTTCTTCAAGGGATTTTTGAGTGCAAAAAAAGGTATATTGATCCATCCTCGCCTGAGTATTCAGAGCGGCAACGAAAGGCTAGGTATATCACCTTTGGAATTTGGTCGCTCTACTCTAATCTACCAGAATTTATTATCAATGGCGAATGTGGCGGTGGTCCCTTTGCTCCCGTTAATCTGCTAGGCAAAAGATGGCAGCCTGGTCCGTTTATGGGGAATGCCGAAGATCGGCGCTTAATGGAAGAATATGGTATGCCGTTTTTGAACACTATCAACACGCAAGCAAAAGTTTGTGAGGCGGTAGAGCGCCTTTCAATGGTTGAGTTTCATCAGTTGCTTGGAAGCCAAGTAGACCTAGCTGAAGCTTACATTAAAAGTGAACAACCCTTTGAGGCGGAAATGCGTATAGAATCAAGAGTATTCAGTTTGTGGCAAGAGTTTTATCGCCAACTGGATACGTATGAAGCGTGTGGCCTTCCGGAAGATTTTTGGCATCTGAATGCAGATGTAACAGCCGAAACCAAAGAACTGTTTAAGGTTTGGGGAATGATCGCTGGAGGGAATAGAGAAAGAATTCAGAGTTACATCCAGCAAAACTATCAACGCAACTTGGAAAGAATTACGAACTACAGAATTCCAGTTTTACGCTGAAGCAGAAGGCACTAGGAGCAGTCCGTGTATTAATTCGGCAAGCAATACTATGGAGGCAGGGGAACCTGCCTCCTACATCAAAAGACGTGCGCAAGTTGGGCATTAAGTGAACCACTTGAGCTGTTCTGAAAACGGCTTAGTTATAGCTGCAAAACCTCTCTAATATGGTCACAGCTACTAACATACACCAGAAACGGGATGGTATTACCTCCAGAGCCGTTACTATGACCCGGTCATCCACCGCTTCATCAATGCTGACAGTTACGCTAGCACCGATGCTACCGATGCTATCTCCTGCAATATGTTTGCATATTGCAATAATAATCCAGTATCAAGAACTGATCCAACTGGTGAATGGAGTTGGGGCGGCTTTCTTACAGGGCTTGCTGTTGCTGCGATGGGGATTGTGATGGTAGCAGCAAGTGTAGCTACGCTAGGTGCGGCTACTCCTTTGGCGGCTGCAGCTTTATCCGCTACAACCACAGCGGTTGTAGGTCTAGCTGCAACCGCAACGGGAACTACTATGGCATATGCAGCGGCAACGGATCAAGCAATGGTTATTGATGCATCTTTCTCAGTACCAACCGGAGGAAACGAGTATAAAAGATATGGCGCATCATTAGTACTTGATTTCGGCAACGATTATGCTGCTCTTTATACGCATGATGGGCACGGTGAAGGCTTTTCCGCAGGGTTTAGTTTCAGCACAGGAGTTGTTAGAAACGCGCCAACCCCTGAAAGTTATGAAGGGACATTTTATGACTATTCTGCAGGGTTTGTCATTGGTGCAGAGCATTGCTACGCACCAGAAGGAAACTACAAAAACAGAACAAGCGCAACGTGCTTAACTTTTGGGAAAGGCGCATCTGCTGGAGTATGTTGTGATGAATACAAATTGATTCTATCAACGCGTTAGAAAGGAACCAGCAATATGACCGAATGGACACCTGCGACGCTCTGCGAAGTGGAATCTGCCGCGCTTGCAAAACATTGTATAGTGTTTTTGTTTGTATTAGTTTTTCTCGTATATCTTTTTGTGGCGATAAAGCGTCGTGCGTGGCATCGTGCAGAGACAGAGTCGCGTCGGCTTTCCATCGTATTGGATCTCGTTTTTGGAGGGATATTTGTTTCTCTCTTTGCAGTGTCTATCGTTCTGCTGCTGACGCCGCAAAACGCGCTGCGTTTTTCGGAGGTGGAACAGCACGCAGATGTCTTGCGGGGAACGGTCTCCGAGCAGTATCTGCGACCATACCTGTGGGCGCCGACCTCGGCAGGCTCCTATGTGGTGGTCGAAGGGAAAGAACTGTATTTTACGGGACTTCGTGCATCTGTCATTGGCGAAAATGTTGAACTGTCATTCATGCCGGATACTGCGTATGTCCTGACCCTTTCTACAGCATCTCTGGAGACATCAGTCCTGTCATACCCGTGGTATTTATATGCCGCCCGCGGTCTGATGCTTGTGTCGGGTATCTACATTGTTGTCCGTCTGGGACAGATTTCAGCACGCGAGGCAGTTCAGATGAAAAAGAAGCAGGACAAAGATAATCCCTTAATTCAGTATTATGATCTAGACCGGTTCTTATAAAACGATCAGGGGACGGTTCCGTGATTGAGCATAACCATTTCAATACACAGAGCGACACACAAAATCGGAGGCAGGGCAACCTGCCTCTGAATGGGTGCTCTGAAGTGCCAACTATTCCGAAAGCTACTCCTACAGCGACGGCGATGAGGGCGACGGCAGCCTGACGCAGATGACCACGGGAACAGGAAAAACCCTGAATTATACCTATGACGCGGCGAAACGGCTGCAGAATGTCAAGGTAAAAGACGGAGGAACAACGTTATTTACCACCGCCTATGCCTATCGGGCGATCTCCGATAATCGTTCCTCCGCGCAAGTCGAGTTCCGCAACGTCCGTGTCGGCGGGGACACCGGAAGGATTCTGGAAGGCGCAAAGTACACGTATGATGCTTTGGGTAATATCACGATGATCTCTCAAAGCACCGGGGACTACTACCCCTTGGTAAAGTACACCTACGACAGCCAAAATCAGTTGACCAGTGAGGTTTATTATAACGGGCATGGGTCGACGATCTCGAACATCACGAAAGCGTATTACTACACCTATGACACCGCCGGTAACCTTCGGAAGGTAGAGGAAGGTACGGTCGTCGATGGAGCGATTGTCAAAACAGACAAACAAACCTATGCGTATGGTAACAGCATCTGGGTAGACTTGCTAACGAAAGTCAACAATCTTCCCATTGCATACGAAGGACAAACCGTTAGCTACAACGCCGGTTC
>JAFQZN010000056.1 GCA_017405865.1 Oscillospiraceae bacterium
AGATCCCTCCCGTCCGTGGCAATCTGTCCCTATCGACGCGGGACACTTTGCCAATGAACGGAGCTGCGTAGGGCGGCATGCCCACATGCCGCCGCCCAAGACGGGAAACGCCCAAATTCGAACCTTCATCGTTACACGTGCGCAGTTCCTGCTATCACCTCATCCGTCATCGGGCTTGCGGGAGACGCCCGATGCCACCTTCTCCTCAAGGAGAAGGCTTTCCCGTCCGTGTCATTGCGAGGCCGCGCCAGCAGCCGTGGCAATCTGTCCCTATCGACGCGGGACACTTTGCCGAATGACGTGCGCGAAGGCTCCCCTGTGCAAGGGGAGCTGGCACGGCGCAGCCGTGACTGAGGGGTTGTCAACGCTGAAAATAAGCGCAATACTGCGAGGAGCGGTAACAATCCCTCCGTGCATTCTGCGGCTCGCAATGACGCAGACGAATAACGAATAACATAGAACCAGGAAACCAACAACTCATACTAAAATTCAATTAAAATATTTAATTGAATTTTGCTGTGCTGCGCACAGCCTTTTCAGCGCAGCGCGCTGAAAAGCCATCTCATGCAGACTTCGACGCGCCTTCGGCGCTATAAAATGCTTTTTAAAGCATTTTATCGAAGTCTAGTATCATAACAAAAACCGCGCTGCGGGAATCCACAGCGCGGCGGTTCAATGCAATTACTTCGATGCAACTGCTCCTATGCAATTACTCCTTCACGCGGTAGCGCTCGGGGGTGGGGTTCTTGCCGTCCCAGAGGATGCGGCGGAACTCGGTCGGGTCGGTGTTGCCCTCGGTGTTGATCATGAAGATCAGAGAATCCATGTCGAGGTGCAGCGCCTCCTTCAGCGCCGGGTCGATCTCGTCCGTGCAGAGGGCGAACAGTGTGCCGAGCGGCACGGCGCCGCTCTCGCCGCTGATGACCAGCGGATCGCCGTGGAGCGGGCAGCCGAGGATGCGCATGCCGCGAGCGGCGACGTTATCCGGCACCTGCAGGAAAATATCGGCGTTGTCGCGCAGGATCTCGAAGGCGACCGGGGACGGATCGCCGCAGGCAAGACCTGCCATGATGGTGTCGAGATCGCCCTTGACGCTGTGGCACTTGCCGTCGCCTGCGGCGATGGACTCATAGACGCACGGCGCCTTGGTCGGCTCGACCACGATGAACAGGGGCGGGTCGTTGGGGAACAGCGCGCTGTAGAAGCCGACGACGCTCGCCGCCAGCGCGCCGACGCCCGCCTGCACGAAGACGTGCGTGGGCTTCACGATGCCCATGCCGGAGAACTGCTCCTGCGCCTCGAGCATGATGGAGTTATAGCCCTGCATGATCCACGTGGGGATCTGCTCATAGCCCGGCCAGGAGGTGTCGGAGACGACGTACCAGCCGTTCTTCTTCGCGTCCTCCGCCGCCTGCCGCACGGCGTCGTCATAGTTGCCGCTGACGACGGTGACCTCCGCGCCGAAATGCTCGATCGCGCGGATGCGCGCCTGGCTTGTCTCGCTGTGGACATAGATCTTGCAGGGGTGGTCGAGCTTCTGGCACGCCCAGGCAAGACCGCGCCCGTGGTTGCCGTCCGTCGCGGAGCAGAAGACGATATTGCCGAGCGCCTCGTGGCACTCCCTGCTCGTCAGGTAGTCGAAGGAAAGATCCTCGTTTTCCCTGCCGAGGATCTGCTTGACCAGACGGTAGATCGCGTAGGAGCCGCCCATGACCTTGAAGGAATTCATGTGCAGGCGCTCCGCCTCGTTCTTGACGTAGATGCCGCCGACGCCCAAAAGATGCGCGAGGTTTGGCAGGGCGACCAGCGGGGTCATGTGGTAGTCGGGGATCTGCCGGTGGAACTTCCGCGCGTCTCTGCCGCAGGAAAGCGGGAACATCTCGATCGCCTTGGCGGGGTTTTTCGCGCTGACGTCGCCGTTGTTGTGGATGATGTACTTAAAATTGTTTTTCATGTTTTTCTCCTCAATTGATGATAGCCGCCCTATTATAGCACAAATTTTACATTTTGCACTACTTTTTTTTACAAAATTGCCGCGCGGAGAAACCGTCCGCGCATTGACTTTTTGCGCCGAAAATGATAGGATATGATTTAAGATGGTAATTCTGTCGAAACACATGGAAATCCAAAGGAAACGACCGAAGAGCATGAAAAAGTATTTCATCCGGCTGACAGCGCTGATGCTGTCGCTGCTGCTCCTGCTTCCGTACGCTGCGGCGGCGGAGGAGAGCGAAGCGCAGCAGCTGAACGCCCTGTTTACAACTGCAGATTTGATGGATGCCACGATCGCGGACATGCTGGAGGCGATGGACGAGGGCAGACTGACCAGTGAGCGGCTGACGCAGATGTATCTGGACCGCATCGAGAAGTACGACATTCCGATGGAGCTGCGCACGATCATCAACCTCAACCCGAACGCCATCGCGGAGGCGAGAAGAGCCGATCAGATGCGCGCCAACGGCGCGACGGGCAGATTGCTCGGTATTCCGATTCTGGTCAAGGACAGCATCGACGTCGCCGGTCTGCCGACGACCTGCGGCGCCTACCTGCGCCAGAACAGCATTGCCGCCGCCGACGCCGAGGCCGTGGCGCGGCTTCGCGCGGAGGGCGCTGTCTTCCTCGGCAAAACCAATATGTCCACCTTCTCCGAGACGGCGGGCAACTCCATTTCGGAGATCGCCGGCATGGTCGGCAACGCCTACGATCCCTCCCGCACTCCGGCCGGCTCGTCCGGCGGCTCGGCCGTGGCGGTCGCCTGCTGCTTCTGCGCCGCCGCGCTCGGCGCGGACACCTATTCCTCCCTGCGCAGACCGGCGAGCTTCGCGGGCATCTATACCCTGCGCTCCTCCTTCGGCATGGTCAGCCAGATCGGCATGGAGCGGCTGAATTTCGATCAGGACGTGATCGGCCCCATGTGCCGCAACGCGGAGGATATGGCGCTGGTCTTTGACGTGATCGCCGGCACGGACCCGGCAGATCCCTATACCGAAGCGGCGGATCTCTATATCCCGCGCGGCGGCTACACGTCCGTTCTGGACGAAAACGGCCTGCAGGGCAAGCGGATCGGCTATCTGGCAAACTCCTTCGGCTATCTGTATCAGGTCGGCACGGATCAGCTCGCCCAGCTGCCGCAGCCGCTCGACCCGAAGATCACCGGCATGGTCGACCGCACGAAGCAGATCCTCATTGACGGCGGCGCGGAGCTGGTCGATCTGTCCACGGAGCTTTCGGAATACTACGTTGCCTCCGTGACGGGAAACGGCACACCGTCCAATATGCTCTCCATCCGCGAGCACGTGACGCAGGTGCTGGAGAAAAATCACATTGACGCCGTGATCTACGTTTCGCAGAACGACGTCCCGGAAACGCAGGAGGATCCGACCGGAAAGTTTGACAACCCCTCCCGTTATCTCTTTACCTTCTCGCCGCTGGGCGGCCTGCCGGAGATCGTTCTGCCGATGGGCCTGTCCAAGACGGATCCGGCGGATGGCGTGACCCACGCGCTGCCGCTCGGCCTTTCGATGTTCGCCGGGTACGGCAAGGACGACGTTTTGCTGCAGATCGCCTACGCCTACGATCAGATCGCGGACGTGAAGACGCATCCGTGGACGACGCCCGTGCTGCCCGATTATAACCTCGCAGCTTACGCGAAGGATCTCCTGTCGCAGGCGGAAACGCTGGAGCGCTCCGTCTACAAGCAGGAGCAGCTTGCCGCCGTGGACAGCGCGGCGGAGGCCCTTGCTCCGATGAAGATGGGCAGCGGCGACGGCGTTGCCGCCTATCAGACGGCGGTACGCGCGCTGGAAGACGCGCTCGGCGCGCTGGAGCCGGTTCTGCCGCCGGAAACGGAGGCCACCGAGGAGACGGAGCCGACGGAGCAAACCGAGCAGCCGGAGGAGACGAAGCCGACGCGCGCGACCGCCTCGACCGAGCCGATCTCTGCGAAGGATCTGCTGCCGAGAAGCACACGCTTTCCGTGGGAGCTTCCCGTGATCGTCACCGTCCTGCTGTGGGCGCTGATCTTCTGGTATAAGCGGAAGTTCGGCGACGATGATGAACCTTAAATAGAAAAAACAGACTGACGTTTCGTCAGTCTGTTCAGCGTGTCGAAAAACCCTTTTCGACACGCTGACAGGCTGTCAAAAAGTTCGGAAGACAAGCAACTCACGACCGTCGGCGTACATAGGTACGGTAGGTCGTGAGTTGCGCAGTAAGTCAAAATTCTTGCGAAGCAAGC
>JAFQZN010000004.1 GCA_017405865.1 Oscillospiraceae bacterium
GCGTTGCTGTCGTTCTGCTTGGACTGGACGTAGGCGTTGACGCTGTAGGTCAGCGTGTTGCCGATCGCCGCGCCGCTTCTTGCAAAGCTCGCAGTCACGGGCTGGGCAAGCTCGTCGGCCTGTATGCCGGTAAAGGAGATCTCGTAGACTCCGCCGCCGATCGCGGTGAACTCCGTGAAGGTCTGCGATCTGCCGTTGACGCTGACCGTGACGGACAGGTTGTCGGTGCTTTCGGCGTAGAAACGGAAGTTCATTGCGACGCTGCTCGTCAGGGTCAGGCTTGCCGCCGTCCAGTAGACGTCGCTGTCAGCTTCGCCCGTAAAGCTCGCGGCATTGCCGGACAGTGCGCTGAACGTGGTGTAGTTCGGGTTGTTGATGTCGTTTCCATCGGTGACAAGCGCATTCGTCTTGTAATTCATATAGGTCTGCGCGGCCGCGCCGTAGGCAAGCAGGTCGGACAGGAGCGTGCGCAGGGAAGCGGAGATCGTGTTATCCGCCAGCTTGTTCACGCAGTAGTCGCGGACGGAGTAGTTTGTGACGCTGACGCTTTCCTGCGTGCCGTTCTTTGTCGCGTACAACGTAGCGCTGATCTCGTCGCCCATGCACTGCGGGGTGATGTCGGTAAAGACGAAGAGAAGCCTGCCGTTTTCGTCGGTCGTGTACTCCGTGACGGTCGTTTCGCTGCCATTGAAGGTGAAGACGACGTAAGGATCGCTGTAGCTCGCGGGAACCTCGGCGGCGTAGATCATGTCGATCTTGTCGTTCAGAACCGGAGCGGCGGAAACGAACTTCAGCGTTTCGACAACTTCCACCGCGCCGCAGACGCAGGTGCCGCCCACGTAGGCGTGATTCTCTGTCACGCTATAGTCGCAGCGCGAGCAGTTAACAGCATGGGTCGTGCCGTTGCCGCTGTCGGTGTAGATGTAATCATGGCCGAGGGCAGCAATGGCGGCACCTGCCGTGACGGTCTCGCCGCAGTCGTCGCAGATATAGTCGCCGGAGTAGCCGGCGGTCGTGCAGGTCGCGGCGACGCAGCCGGTCAGCGTGGTGTTCTCGTGCAGACAGACAGGCTCGGTGAACGTGATCCGATAGGCCCCGGTCGGGCTCTTGACGCCGTAGGACATGGCGTAGGCGCTGACTGTCACGGTATCGCCGATGCTGCCGCTGAGGGCTATCCCGTCGCGGCCGCTGTAGGTCTGCTCTTCGGAGGTAAGGCCGCTGACCGTGTAATAGATCGCCTCGCCGCCGAGGTCGGCAACGTCCAGATACAGCGTTGCACCGGTGCCGGGCACCTCCGTCACCGCCGCATCCGCAGTCACCGCAAAAGCGATCCCGTTCGCATTCACCGCTTGACCCGCAGGCTGCGCAACAGAAGTCGGGCGGGTGACGACATAGTGGACGCTTTCGCCCGCATAATAGTCGTCATACGTCCGCAGCCACGCCATGACCGTCTCGGAATAGTGGTTGAGGAACATGCGACTGTAATTGTAAAGCGCAGTTCCCAACACGCGGCGGTTATCGCCCATTTTGGTTTTTACGTCAGGATCGTTTCGATCCTGATAGAGCATCGTCAGAAGCAGATCGCCAAGGGTGTACCAGTCCTCCTCCAGCCGTGCCGCTGCGTCAGCCGGAACGGCGTCCAGCAGCCCCAGTTTTACCAGCTTCGACCAGAGATCCTCCAGATTCTGCTCTTTGCCGGCCTCATCCAAGCTGCCGTAGTTTTCGAGTGTATTGATGATCGTTCCGATGTCTGTCACATTGATTGCGCTTCCGAACAGGCCGACGTTACTCCCGAAGATGCCTGCGCCGCCCATGGTCGTGCGCAGTGCGTCGCTGAACGCTTCGGTCTGCTGCGGCGTCATGCCGTAGATGGTTTTGAAAACATCACGAATTGCCCCTTGATAAGAGCTGTGCGTTTTATTGTTCAGGACAAAGGGGCTTGTATATACCGTCCGACTGCTTGCTTTCCAATCCACGATTTTTTGAATGAGATAGGCAGTGTAGTCCTCACGGGACATGGCGCAGGTCACCGTGGGATTGAAGCCGCTGCCGAAGACCGCGCTGGAATAGTTGATTTCCGCAAAAGCAAAATAGTCGTCATAGATCATATACGGGTTCAGAAGCTGATACTGCCGCAGCAGCTCTGCCCGCTTTGCCAGATAGGCGGCGTTTTCCGCGCTGCTGCTCGTCAGGTCGACCGGGACCTCAAGGCAGTCGTTGTCGCGGTACGTCGTGACGGTCCGGCCGCCCGCAGTGACCGTCTTCTTGACAACGGTATGGGTGTAATCCGTATAAGTAAAGGTGTACGCGCTTTCCTCCGCAGGCAGGTCGGTCGTCGTCAAAGTGGGAAGACCCGGCACATAGTGGTCGATGCCGTAACGCTTAAAGCCAAACGCGGTCATTGCCACATAAGGCACAGGGTCGATCGCGCTGATGACGTTATGCAGGGTAAAATACGCTTCCGGATGTTCGGCGAGGAACGCCTGCGCCGCGTCGGTGCCGCCCTGCGGAGCCTCGAAGGTGTAGCTGATCACCCGGTTATCGCCGATGGCAAAGGAGCGGCCTGTCATGCAGCTGCCCGTAACGTATTTGGAGAGGGCTGCGGCGGCGTTTGTGTCGGACAATACCGTGCTGACGTCAATGGTCGGGCTCGAGCCGTCGATCAGCCGTCTTGCCACGAGGTTGGCCGTTGCGCCGCCGCGGGAATAGCCCACGACCCAGAGGATCAGTCTGCCCTCCTGCGCCGCGGCGGTCAAGCAGTAACGGTCGATATAGTCCAGAAGCTCACTGTAAACCATGTTGGCAGCCATCGCAAAGCCGAGGGATTCCCCTTCCGCCATTTCGCCGCCGGAGCCGAGCGTAAAGTTGCTTGCCCATTCGTCCTCATAGCCGTTGCTTCGCACCACGACAGGCACCAGGATCTTCCCGGTGTCCGTGTTGTCGGCGGTTTGCAGCGCCTTATGGGAGATCGCCACGCCGACAGTGTCCATCATGGGCTCGGAGAGCTCCATCTCGCTTGCGTAGAAAGCCGCGTCTGCAAACCCGAGGTTTGCCAGAAGCTGGCGGATATGGGCATGCTTGTTGTTGTAGCGCACCGCCGTCAGCGCGGCGTCCGGTGTTGCTCCGGTATAATACTGCGTATGCAGGCTGCCCCAGTTGGTCGTAAAGCCGGAGGTGACCAGCGCCATGGACATGGAGGCAAGATGTTCGTTGTATGCCGTGGGATCGTCGAAGAAATAGCCGTCAGAATAGAAGCAGACCGCGTCGTTTTCGTTTAAGGAATCGGCTGCCGAGGAGCTGGAATACGCCGCCTTGATCAGCTTGTACGCGCCCTCGTTGTACCCGCCGCTGACTTCCTCCGCAAAATCCGGCGCAAGCGGCTGATCGGCGGGCATTGTGTCCGCCCCGGAGGAGACGATATAAAGGTAACGGTGCCGTGCATCCGTCGGATCGTTGAACCATTGGAAGCCGTATCCGCCGCCGTCGTAAACGTAAGGGGCGGTGGCATAGGTCCCGGCGTCCTTGCTCAGCTGCCGCTCGCCGCTGATGCCGGCGGCGGTGATGCCGATGACGGAGGAGCCGGTCTGGTTCGGGCTGATATAGGTACCGGCGGAGAGATAAAGATTCGAGGTCGCGTTCCCGGTGATCTGCAGCATGCCGCCGAGATTCACGGTCGCGTCAGTGTCCGTGCTGTCAAGATACACGCCGCTGCCCAAGGAGGCGCTGTTGCCGGTAACGGTACAATCCGAGATCGTGCTCCCGCCGTATTTCAGGAAAACGCCGCCGCCCTTGCCGTAGCTGCCCGAAGCCTGATTGTTTGTGATCGTGCAGTTTTTGATTTCACTGTCGGCAGAGCCTTCGATCAAAACGCCGCCGCCCTGATAGCTGTTCGTCTTGTTGTTATCGATGATGACGCCGCTGATCGAAGCCGCGCCCTTATAAACGTCGATTCCGCCTCCGCCGCCGTAATTGCTGCCGTTGTTGTACCCGGCGCAGACATTGTCGGATATTTCGCTGCTGCCGTCGCCTCGCAGCGTTAAAACAGCGTCCGATTCGATGCCGCCGCCGTTTCGTCCGGCGTAGTTGTGGCTGATGGAGCTGTTCGTCATTTTTAGGGTACAGTCGTAGGTGCTGACCTGGCCGCCGTTCATACGAATGCCGCCGCCGTGCTCGCCGGCATAGTTATAAATCAGCCTGCTGTTTTCCAGCGTGACCGTGTTTCCCGTGTTATCCACATTGATCGCGCCGCCGCCGAAATTGGTACGGTTGCCGACGACCGTCACGTTGATCAGCTTGAGCGAGGTATCTGCCCCGAGCATCTGAATGGCGCCGCCGTAATAGGAAGCGCCTGCCCCGAAAACGCCGCCGTCTGCCTTTGTGTAGGCGCCGGTGAGCACAGCGCCCTTCACCTCATTTGCGCCGGATAAAGCTGTCAAAGTCCCCGGACTGGCGGTGTTCACGTTGTACCCCTTGATCGTCGGCTGATTGCTGCTGTCCAAATGCCTTGTCTCTTGTTCTGCTTCTGTTCCGCCGTCAAGAACCAAAGACGCGCCTGCTTCGACAAGAAATACGTTTCCGTAATTCGCTTGAGCGGTCAGTCCGCGGTCAATGACATGCCCCTGCATATAGATCGTTACATCGGCGGAGGAATTGATCGTGATGCGGTCATCGATCGTAGACTTCAGATTCCAGTCTGCGTCCATTTTCACATAGTGGGTCCCGTTTTGCTTGTGGATCGTATTGATCAGGGTCTTCGTGTTGGTATAGGAAGTCCAGGTTTGTCCGTCTGTGCTGTGATAACCGACAACCGCGTCGGCAGAGCCCCACAGCGTCACCGTGGGGAGGAGGGTAACAAAGAGGGCGAGCGCCAGGAGGAGGGAAACGAGTCGCTTTTTCATGTGCTGTGTCTCCATTCATAAAAAATCGTCAGCATACGCGGCTTGCGCGGGGCATTGATGGCGCTTTATGCAACTTTTATCATACCGTTAAATTACAGAAATTACAAGATATATTTTCTTTTTTTGGAATGCCGCAGCAATACCTCTGCGGCATTCCCCTTTTTCCGTTCCGGCTTTGATTCGCGGTTGCATAATTCCCCATTGTTTGCAGACAATAGAAACGCAAGAAAGATCAGCAAACGTGATCGGAAAAGGAGAGTTTGAGATATGAAAGCAACCGGAATTGTCAGACGCATCGACGACCTCGGGCGCGTCGTTATCCCCAAGGAGATCCGCCGCACCCTGCGTATCCGCGAGGGTGACCCGCTGGAGATCTATACAGAGAAGGACGGGGAGGTCATTTTTAAGAAATATTCGCCGATGGGCGATCTGCAGGATTTTGCGGCGCAGATCTGCGAGTCCATCGGGAAGAACACCGGGCACATCGCCGCCGTGTCCGACCGGGATTCGATCATCGCCGTGGCGGGCGCGCCGAAGCGCGATCTGCTGGAAAAGCGCAACTCCGCCGAGCTCGAGCAGCTCATGGAGCAGCGCAAGAGCTACCGCTACCGTGCCGGAGAGGCGCGTCTGAAGCCGGCGGAGGCGGTCGAGCGCTACCATCTCGGCGTCGCCGCGCCGATCATCGCCGAGGGCGATCTGATGGGCTGCGTGATGCTCCTGCTGAACGAGAACGACAGCGCCCCGACCGAGTCGGAGCAGAAGCTGGCGCAGACGGTCGCCGGCTTCCTCGGCAAGCAGATGGAAAGCTGATACCAGACTTCGATAAAATGCTTTATAAAGCATTTTATAGCGCCGAAGGCGCATCGAAGTCTGCATGAGACGGCATTTCAGCGCAACGCGCTGAAATGGCTGTGCGTAGCACAGCAAAATTCAATTAAATATTTTAATTGAATTTTAGTATGAAAAAGACGGAGGCGGTTTGCGCATGAAACCGCCTCCGTCTTTTGTAAACTCCACCGGCGGGTGACAGAGCTTGCCCGCTGCGTTATTGCATTGCGTGCTCCGGTTGTCTATGCTATTTGTTCGGTCCCAGCAGACCTGCGATCGCGCTGATCGGCATGGTCTGCAGCAGCACCTTGCCCGGTCCGGTCACGACCGTGTTGAACAGCCCCTCGCCGCCGAAGAGCATGTTCTTGACGCCGGACACCGTCTGCACGTCCATGCGGCAGGTCGCGTCCATCATGGCGAGGTAGCCCGTGTCCACGATCAGCTGCTGCCCCGGCTGGAGGTTGTACTCCACCACCGAGCCGTCGATCTCGACGAAGGCGACGCCGCTGCCGCTCAGGCGCTGCATGATGAAGCCCTCTCCGCCGAAGAAGCCCGCGCCCAGCTTTTTCTGGAAGTGGACGGACAGCTCGACGCCCGGGGTGCAGGCGAGGAAGGCCCGCTTCTGGACGATGATCGGATGGTCGGGGGTGATCTGAATGGCGCGGATCTCGCCGGGGAAGCTGGAGGCAAACGCGATCATGCCGGGGCCGCCCTGCGCCGTATAGCGGTTCTGGAACATGGACTCGCCGGCGAAGGCGCGTCCGAATGCCTTGCCGAGACCGCCGTTGCTGGTCGTCTCCATTTTCATGTTCGGGCTCATCCAGCTCATGCTGCCGCGCTCGGTGATCATCTGCTCGTTGGGCGCCAGCTCGCAGATCACGACGGGCATGGGCGTGCCCTGAATTCTATATTGCATACTACCGTCTCGCTTTCTTCTGATTTGACGGGGTCCCGTCTATCCATATAGTATCACCGTTATTTGCAGAATACAAGAAAAATGCACGCTATCCGGCGGGTATTTTTTTGTTTTTCTCTGTTGCAAAACTGCCCGTCATATCCTCTATATATAAAGAGCGGCCGACGGCGCGTCTGCTTCAGAAACGTATTTTTTCGCGGGAATCGACGCAAATTGCTTGCATAATGCGGCGCGTTGTGCTACACTGTCCTTGCAACACAAACTGAATACGCCTCAACAAGCGTGCTTTTTCCATTTCGGTAAAAACGCATGCTCATTTTCGCATACTTGTTGGTAAGCGTTAGTTTGTGTTGCAGCAATCGGAGCTGTGCGTTTTTCGTGCGCGGCTTCGGCTGCGCACTTTTTGTTTTTTCGGGGGAAAACGATCGGCGCAGCGATTCCTGCCTCACGCCGCGCCCTTCCGAAGCCATGCGCTGCTTCAGGCAATTCTGTGCAGGCGAAAGCAAAATTGACTTGCAATAATTTTTTATTGCGTTATAATATCATATGTAAGGTAATACATCGCATTTTCCCACGCGGCGGCAGAACGTGTCTGCGCAATTCCCCGTTCCTGTCATTGTGCCGTAATTCTGCACCGCACCATCATCCGTGTCATTGCGAGCCGCGAAGCGGCGTGGCAATCTGTCCCTGTCGACGCGGGACACTTTACCGAATGATCTGCGCGAAGGCTCCCCTGTGCAAGGGGAGCTGGCTTTGCCGAAGGCAAAGACTGAGGGGTTGTCAACGTCAACGAGAAGCGCAATGCTGCGGGGAAGCGGTAACAATCCCTCCGTCAAAACCTGCGGTTTTGCCACCTCCCCCAAGGTGAATTGCCCCGAAGGGGCAAGAGTGGGTGGCCCGGGCCACTACACAAGGGAGGCTTTGGCTCGACCGTAAAACGCCGCACGTGCCATACCTGCAAGGGACAGATTCCCTGCCTGACGCTGTCAGGCGGGAATGACAGAGGGGGAAGTGCCTTCGTCTCTGTCATTGCCCGACTTGCTCGGGGTGCGCAGCCACGATTTGCGGCACAACCGCAGCCGCAGCGGAAGCCGTTCGGGGAAAAATATCGCTTTTCTCCCGAATGCAAGCGCTGCTTGACAAAGTCAAGTAAGATATTCTTTCTTTTTCCGTGCGCCGCATTTATAATGAAACCATCCGAAAGAGAAACGAGGTGGTCATTTGACCGTCGGCGAAAAAATCCAATTCTATCGAAAACAGCTCGGACTGTCACAGGACGATTTGGGACAAAAGCTCTTCGTCAGCAGGCAGACCGTCAGTCTTTGGGAAAAGAATCAGACGGCGCCCACAATCAGCAATCTGATCCGTTTGGCTGAAATCTTCGGCATTTCGGTCGACGAGCTGCTGGGGCTGGACGCCGCAGCGACCCCCGATGAAACCGCGGTGAAGGAGACGTACCGGTTCTCCTATACCCAAGACGAGCTGCAAAAGCTGAAACGCCTGCAAGTAGGTCGCGTTTATAAAATGTATGCCTTTACTCTCGTGTTCGCCGGTTTGCTGATCGCGTTCCTGCTATTGACCGCAAAGCACCCGGTTCTGCTGGGTGTTGTGATCGGTCTGAACGTCTTCCTGCTCATCGTCCTTGTGATCTTCACGTGTATCTACGGAAAGCTGTGGAAGGGTATTGCGGATCGGCTGGTTCTGTCGACCTATGAATTCAAGGTTTTCGAGAAGGAGATCGAGGTCAGCACATACCGCGAAGATGAGAAGACCGGCGAAAGCAGGTACACGTTTGCAGACATCGAGAAGATCCGGCAGCTGGATCGCTGGCTGTACCTGCAGCTCGGCGGAGACGTCTTCATCCTGCGCAGGGATGAATTAAAGGAATCCTCGGCGTTCTTCTCGTACATGTATCAAAACCCCTCGAAGATCGTCGAAAAGCAGATCCCGAAAAAATGGGGCGTCACGTCTGCGGTGTTATCTGTCGCCTCGCTTCTGTCCCTGTTCGGCGCGGTGGCGTTGAGCGCGTGGATGGCGAAGAGTAACGGCAGCTTTGTAAAAAGCCTGTGGGTCTTCTTTCTGATGCTGCCGTTCCCGCTGGCGTCGCTGATCTTTGGGCTGAAGCACAAGTCGAACGGATCTGTGTTCCTGCGGAATATCATCCTCGGGATCCTCGTGTCCGCCATCCTTTGTATCTTTGGCTTATACTTCGTCCTTTTGCGTTGATGCGCGCGAATCATATGATCAGGAGGAAAAGAAATGAAAACACGTTTTACAGCACTGTTCCTTGCCGTCGCGCTGCTCTGCGCCCTGCTGCCCGCGTCCATTCTGACTGTGGGCGCAGAGGTCGTGCTGCCGCCCGACGAATTTGGTGAAAATACCGTCTGCGGCGACTGCGGCGAAAACATGACGTGGACGCTGGATCTCGACACCGGCGCAATGACGATCGAAGGCAGCGGCCCGATGGACGACTATGAGCCTGCGATCAATGCGCCGTGGTACAAGTACAATGAGGTGATCAAAACAGTCGTCGTCGGCAGCGGTGTGACAAGCATCGGCGATTACGCTTTTGAGAACGTCGCGTTCATGACGAGCGTATCCCTTCCGGACACGCTGCAGCGCATCGGCAGTGGCAGCTTCTCGTTCTGCAGCGATCTGGCTGCGCTCGACCTGCCGGAGCATCTGACGACGATCGGCGCCAGTGCGTTCACCACCTGCTCTTCTCTGGAAACCCTCGTTCTTCCGGCAAGCTTGACAAGCATCGGTTACAACGTATTCGATAACTGCTTCGGGCTGAAAAGCGTCACCCTGCCGGACGGCTTGACGAGCATTGCCCAGTCGATGTTTTCGCGCTGCACCGCCCTGACGGAAATCACGATCCCGGAGAGCGTGACGAGCATCGGCAGTTCTGCGTTCTTCCACTGCACCGGTCTGACGAGCATCACGATCCCGGGCAGCGTGAAGACGGTCGGCAGTTCTGCGTTCACTCGATGCAGCGGCCTGACGAGCGTCACGCTGGAAGAGGGCATCACAGAGCTCGGCGCAGTAGCCTTTGGCAACTGCACCGGTCTGACAAGCATTACGCTTCCCGAGAGCCTGACGACCATGGGCGACGGGACGTTTAACGGCTGCACCGGCTTGACAGGCATCACGATTCCCTGCGGCGTAACGAAACTCGAGGAGTATCTGTTTGACGGCTGCTCTGCGCTGGCAAGCGTTACGATCCCGACCTACGTGACGGACGTCTTCTACGGCGCGTTCCGAGGCTGCGCCGCGCTGACCGACGTTTACTACGAAGGAACGGAAGCGATGTGGAGCAAGATCAACATCTCGCAATACAACTATTACCTGACCGATGCGAACATTCACTTTGCTTCGCCGGACGACTGCGCGCACGAACACACACATCCCGAACGGACGGAACCGGGCTGCACGGAGGTGGGCTACGACAGAACGGTCTGCGACAGATGCGGCACGGTGCTTTCCGAAACAGAGCTTCCTGCCGTCGGTCACGACTTTATCGAGCAGGGACCGATGGCGCCGACCTGCACGATGGAAGGCTTCAGCGTTTTAAGAACGTGCAGCAGATGTGACTATTACTACATTGAATGGACGCCCGCGCTGGGACACAGCTGGGACGAAGGCGTGATCACCGTCCCCGCCACGGAAACGACGGACGGCGAGATGACCTACACCTGCACCCGCTGCGGCGTAACGATGACCGAGGTCATTCCCGCCACGGGAGAGGATGAGTGCAGGCACGAGCATGGGCATCCCGAGCACAAGGATCCCTCCTGCACGGAGGACGGCTTTGACAGGCAGGTCTGCGACGACTGCGGCGAGGTGATCGCCGAAACGGTTCTTCCCGCTATGGGTCACGACCTCGTCGTTGACGCGGCGGTCGCACCGACCTGCACCGCGACCGGTCTGACCGAGGGCAAGCACTGCCTGCGCTGTGATTACACGGTCGCGCAGCAGATCATCCCTATGCTCGCGCACAGCTTCAAGGACGGCGTCTGCACGGTCTGCGGCGCGAAGGACCCGGAC
Organism: Oscillospiraceae bacterium; assembly: GCA_017405865.1. Classification (GTDB taxonomy): domain Bacteria; phylum Bacillota; class Clostridia; order Oscillospirales; family Oscillospiraceae; genus JAZOXB01. The sequence goes on from JAFQZN010000004.1 coordinate 10,690, forward strand.
TACAAGCCGCCCGTGCAGGAAAACCCCTTCCGGGACGTCAAGGAGAACGAATTCTACTACGACGCCGTCCTGTGGGCGGTGAACGCCAAGCCGCAGGTCACCGCCGGCACGAGCGATACGACCTTCAGCCCGAACGACACCTGCACCAGGGCGCAGGTCGTGACCTTCCTCTGGCGCGCGAAGGGCTGCCCGGAGCCGAAGAGCACGGACAACCCCTTCACGGACGTTTCCGCGACCGACTACTACTTTAAGGCCGTCCTCTGGGCGAAGGAGAACGACGTGACCGCAGGCACAAGCGCGACGACCTTCTCTCCGAACGCAGGCTGCACGAGAGCGCAGGTCGTGACCTTCCTGTGGAGAGCCGAGGGGCAGCCGAAGCCGACCTCCTCCGCAAATCCCTTCAAGGACGTAACGGGCGGCTACTACTACGACGCAGTCCTGTGGGCAGTGGAGAAGAAGATCACCGCAGGCACGAGCGATACGACCTTCAGCCCCGACAACACCTGCACCAGAGGTCAGATCGTGACCTTCCTCTACCGCGCCGTCGCGGAAGCATAAACCCCGCGCCACCGTTTCTGTCATTGCAAAGCGCCCGATGACGGATGAGGTAGTCGCAGGAACTGCGCACGGAACACGATGAAGAGTCTCACACAGGTATGGCATGTGCGGCGTATTACGGTCGAGCCAAAGCCTCCCTCGTGTAGTGACCCAGACCACCCTCTCTTGCCCCTTCGGGGCAATTCACCTTGAGGGAGGTGGCAAAACCGCAGGTTTTGACGGAGGGATTGTTACCGCTCCTCGCAGTATTGCGCTTATCTTCAGCGTTGACAACCCCTCAGTCACGGCTGCGCCGTGCCAGCTCCCCTTGCACAGGGGAGCCTTCGCGCACGTCATTCGGCAAAGTGTCCCACGACGGTCCGGGCAGACCGGGACGGTCAAACATCATTTCGGCAAACTGCGGCTGCACAGCGGTTTTTCCGCTGTGCGATCGCTTTGTGCATGCGGCGCTGCCGCAATATTACATCAAAGGAGAACCAACATGAAAAAGAGAATCCTGTCCCTGTTCCTCGCGCTCGTTCTTCTGCTCTCCGTCGTCCCGGCGGTCTTTGCAGAGGGCAGCGAGCCTTATGAAAAAACTGTCGACAGCGTCATCTACAAGATCGACCCCGCCGCAAAAACGGCAACCGTCGTCGGCTGTGACCCGGAAAAGCTGGACTTTTTCCTCCTGCTGCCGGAGACCGTGGACGATTGCAGCGTGACGAGGATCGCAAGCGGCGCTCTTCACGATTTGCCGTGCAGAGGTCTTATCCTGCCGGACGCGCTGACCTATATTGAAAAGGAAGCGATCACGGCCTGGGACGACAGCCTGCCGATGTTCCTCTGCATGCCGGATAACGAGGTTTATTTTGAAGAGGGTTATCAGGACTGCAACATCGGCTACTTCTTCCTGCCCGAGCATTTTGCCATTTCGCCGGAATGCAACGACTGGCTGTGGCAGATCCTCAACGTCAACCACACCCGCAGCGTCGGCTATGAGAAGCATCTGGCCTACGTCAACGAAGAGCATTTGATCACGATCGACGGCGTCGCCGATGATCGGATCATGCTGACGCCGGGCGGCGTATACCGTCTGGACGACAAGGAGTATACGGCGATCCTTCTGATCGACACCTACCCCATCCCGGATGAGATCAACGGCATCCCCGTCACCCGTATCGCCTCCTGCTGCGTGCTCACCACGTCGTACGTCTATCTCGGCGCGAACATCCGCGTGGTGGAGGACGGCGTGTTCAACGGCTACGATTCGACCGGCGCGGTGGCGGTCCGCACGATCTACGTCCCGGACAGCGTGGAATACCTGCCCGCAGATTATTACCCCTATCCGACGGTCGTTACGATGCTCGGAACGAGCGGCAGCTATGCAGAGCAATATGCGAAGGAGCATCATCTGCAGTTCGGCGCTGTGGATAAGACGCCGTTTACAGACGTGCCGGAAAACGAATGGTTTTTCCCGTATGTGCGCGACGTGTACTGGTACGGTCTGATGAGCGGCACGAATCCGACGACCTTCGAGCCGAACGGAACGACCACCCGCGCCATGGTCGTGCAGGTGCTGTTCAATTTCGCAGGCGAAGAGGTCGGGCATTGGGACGTATTCACCGACGTGAAGTTCAATGACTGGTACTACCGCGCCGTCTGCTGGGCATACGCCACCGGCGTCAGCACCGGTACGACCGACACGACCTTCTCCCCGAACGCTCCCGTCACGAGAGAGCAGCTTGCCGCCTTCCTCTACCGCTTCACGACCCTCTGCGGCATCGAGTGCAAGGCAGACGGTGATTTGAGCAAGTTCGCCGATCAAGGACAGATTTCTTCCTACGCCCGCGATGCGATCTCCTGGGCGGTCGGCGCAGGGATCATCAACGGCAAGAGCCCCACAACGGTTGCACCTCGCGCCTACGCGACGCGCGCGGAGATCGCCGCGATGCTCTGCCGCCTGCTGGACTATATGAGCAGCAGCCAGTCATAAAAACAGGAAAGGCACGGCGAAAGCCGTGCCTTTCCTCAGCGTGACGAAAAACCCTTTTCGACACGCTGACAGGCTATCAAAAAGTTCGGAAGAGAAGCAACTCACGACCGTCGGCGTACATAGGTACGGTAGGTCGTGAGTTGCGCAGTAAGTCAAAATTCTTGCGAAGCAAGCTTTTTGCAACCTAAATTGTTAGAAAAACCTGAATAAAACAGAAAAACGTTTAAACAGGGA
>JAFQZN010000005.1 GCA_017405865.1 Oscillospiraceae bacterium
AAGCTTGCTTCGCAAGAATTTTGACTTACTGCGCAACTCACGACCTACCGTACCTATGTACGCCGACGGTCGTGAGTTGCTTGTCTTCCGAACTTTTTGACAGCCTGTCAGCGTGTCGAAAAGGGTTTTTCGACACGCTGGACGGCGCAGATGCGCCGTCGTCCTGTTTTTTATACTTGACTGTACTGGAATATCGGATATAGTAATAATTGGAAAGCATTTTTCTTCCTGAAGAAAGGAGCAATGCTATGAAAAGAGGCATTTTTCGACTCTTGACCTTCCTGACGGCGCTGGCGATGCTGGCGTCGCTGTTCGGCTGCGTCAACGTTCCGGCGCTGCTGCGTCTGGATGACGCCGCAGCGGGCGGTCTGCACGGAGCAGAGGCGACCCTGCCTGCTCCCTCGCCGCAGCGCGCCCTCGTTGACGACGCACAGGCGATGGCGGTCGGCTCGTATCTGGTCGCCCGGATGTATCTGGAAAAGCTGCTGCAGTACGACGTCGCGCAGGGCAGCAAGGAGGACTACGATCAGCTCCTTGCCGATACTGTCACGGCCTTTGAGACGGCGGAGCAGCTTGCCGCCACGCTCGATACGGCTGCCGATATGGCGGAGCTGTCCGAAGCAGTCGGCGCAGCCGCCTATCTCGGCAAGAGCAAGGCAAAGTCGCTTGCCTCATACGGGGCGCAGAGCGGCCTCTTCTTGCTGACGGCGTCCGCCGCAGAGGATCCCCCGGCGCTCCGGTGGGCCAAGGAGATCACCGCGATCTACGACGGCGCGCCCCCGATGAAGGGCGTACGGACGCTGGCCGAGCAGCTCGGCACCGACGCCAAGCATGCCTACGCGCAGCTCAAGCAGGCACAGGCGATTCTGGAAGGCGCGGCGTATGACGACTTCGGCGACTACGCGAACAAGTGCTATCAGACGGCGGTTGTGCTCAAGGCCGCCGGTACCACGGCCGGTTTCGTCGCCTCGGTCGCGGTGGCAGGCCCCGCGACGGGACTGGCCGCCGTCGCGCAGACAGGCGGCATCGTGATGAACGGCGTCAATACGGTCCTCGAGATCGGGCAGGCCGGCACGATCATCACGACCAACGGCGAGGGCAACGAATACACCGCCGCGCTGGAAAAGACCGAGGCGCAGATGGCGCCGATCGGGCAGGTGTTCAACGTGATGAGCCTCGGGCTCAACGCGCACAAGCTGATGACCGGCGGCTACGGCAAGGACGCGGTTGAGGCGGCTGCCAACGGTACCTACGCCCAGTATCTCGACGGCGTCAAAAACGACGTCTTCGGTGCGACGTCCTATCTTGCGACGTCGGCATACGACTATGCTGACAGCGGCAGCATTTTGAGCGGCACAATGACCAAGACGGACGACGGCTTGAAATTCACGCTTTGGGACACGCTGACCGGCAAATCCTCCGAGGAGCAGAAGGAGAACGTGAAGACCGCGCTGGAGAACGCCGGCGTTCCCGCAAAGGACATCCAAACCGCGCTGCAGACGGAAAACCCGCAGCCGCCCGTACCCAACGAGGTTCCGCTTTCCGAGGCCGAGAAGATCATCGAGGAATATTCCGGCATTACGCCGGATTCCGGTTTCGACCCGAGCGCCTACGATGAAGCGATCCGGGAAAAGTACGACGAGATCGTGACCGAGCTTTTGGAGCAGGAGGCCTACAACGGTGAGCTGCCGCAGACGCAGAGCGAAACCGGGAACGGCAGCTTCAACTTCTATGACGGCACCGGCGTCCTCGTCGACGAGGAGAACGGCACAAAGCTCATGTGGACGCACGACGAAGACGGAGAGCTGATACTGATCTCGACGGACGACAACGACTATACGACCGACGGGGAAGGAAACCTGCTGAAGAACGGGGAGCCTGTCCTGTTCAACGGCATCCCGGTCAACGTCTATACCGGCATCGGCGACCCCGAGCCGACCGAGGCGACGGAGCAGACCGAAGAAACGCAGAGCATGAGCGTGGCGGAGCTGTTCAACGGGCAGTGGCTCTTCACCAACGATCTGGGGGGGAACGTCGTCAAGACCTTCACCGTCGTCGACGATGAAACGCTGGTCATTGAATACCCGGGCAAGATATTTGAAACGGGCGCGGACGGCACGATCAGAAGCACGAACAAATTCACCTTCGATCCGGCAACCGGCGTGATGACGCTGCGCGAGGTCAGCTGCAACGACCCGTGGCAGGCGACGACGGCGGAATATTTCACCTTCACCCTCCGCGGCGACACGATCACGTCCTACTATTACCACTATTGGAGCGGCTGGGACGACGACGGTAACAACACCTACGCCGACGGCTCCGGCGGCACCTACACGCGCTATTACGGAGACTGATACTAAAAACTCAATTAAACTATTTAATTGAATTTTAGTATTGCTTCCCAACTTGCTTGCTGCCGTTCCTAACAAAAATCCCGCATGCCGTACAGCATGCGGGATTCTTGATAAAGACGCATTCAATTGACGAACAGATGCGCTCTCTTCTTGTAATAGTTGTGGTTGGCAATGATCATGGCGATGGAGAATACGATCGAGCCGAAGACCGTGGCAAGCGTGCCAACCAGCTCGCTGAGATCGGCGCCGTAGTCCAGAAGAATGAGAACGGTGGCGACGACGTAAAGCACGGAAATGACGACCGAGATGACGTAGTAGGCCGTCAGGAGCTTCGGCGCGCCCCGCTTGAACTTGAGCAGCCGGAAGGCCGTTATGAAAGCGAGCACGGCAACGCCGATCTGCAGGATGCCGTAGGCCAGATCGGTGTATTTCAGCGCCGGGATGAAGGCGTAGACAAGCTCGGCATATTCCTCGTACTGCGCGCCGATCAGAGTCAGAACGCCGCTGATAATACTGAACACCGCGCTTGCCCAGAGGGCAAAGTAGACCAGGAACTTATGCCAGTTCATCGGCAGCGTGTTCTGCAGGCCGTTTTGCCGGTAGGGCGGATAGCCCTGCGGAGCGTAAGGCTGCTGGTAGCCCTGCTGGGGATAGGGCTGCCGGTAAGGCTGCTGCGGATAGACGGGCTGCTGATAACCCTGCTGTTGGGGATAACCCTGTTGGGGCTGCGTGTAAGTCGGTTGCTGGGGCTGCCGGTAGTTCGGCTGCTGATAATTCTGCGGGTAAGGCTGCTGCGCATAGGGCGGCTGGTAGGTCGGCTGCGCCTGCGGTGCGCCGCAGTACGGGCAGACGGGAGAGTTGTCCGGAATCTGCGCTCTGCAATTGCCGCAAATCATAAGATCGCTTCCTTTCTCGTGGCTTCCCAGAGGGGCGGCGGCGCCGCTCGGTGCCGTAAATACGGCGCTCGGTGATAAAACCATTATAAGCGGAACGGCGCGGCGTTGTCAATGCCGGGATTTGCAATGGTCCTCCCTGCCGCACACAAAGGGAAGAGGACGCATTTCATGCCGGGGGTTATTTCAGCGGGTAAGGCGTCTTTTCCTCGGTGCGACCCAGCAAGTAGTCCACGCTGACGCCGTAATACGTCGCGAGCGTATCCAGCACCGAGAGCGGGATATTCAGATTGCCGCGCTCGTAGTCAGAATAGGTTGTCTGATGCACTTGCAGCAATCCGGCGAGAAAGGCCTGCGTCAGGTCGTGATCCTCCCGCAACGCCCGCAGTTTCAATTCAATCATAAAGCATCACCAAAACCATGATACTTTATGGAGTATTCCCATATTGATTTTTATGGGAATATCCCTTAAAATAGGGACGAGGGGGGGTGATCTTATGCCGGATTATGAAAAAATGTACTACAGGTTTTACAATGCAATTACGGATGCACTGGAATACTTGGAGGCAGGAGAGCTTCAAACCGCCCGCTTTTTGTTGATCCGCGCGCAACAGGAAGCAGAGGAGTTGTATCTTGCGGCAGAGGGATGAATCAGTCGGAATGCGTTCTTTTTCCGGAAGTGAAGTATCTCGCTTACGCGAGATGTGAAGTGTTCGCCTTGCGACGAGCGTGAAGTTTTGCGGCGGCGCCGCAAAGTGAAGTGAAATAAATCCACGCAGTGGAGTTATTCGTTGAAAAACGCAGCCTTACGGCTGCGTTTATCTGCAGAAGTGCCTTCTGTGGGATCCTTAAAGACCTCGGATTTGAAAAAAATGCGGCAAAGCCGCATTTTAGAGGCGGAGGCGGCGAGTTCGACATATTCCAAAAGAAAACAGGTCATCTTTTGATGACCTGTTTTCTTTTGGAGCGGGTGACGAGGCTCGAACTCGCTACCTCCACCTTGGCAAGGTGGCGCTCTACCAGATGAGCTACACCCGCATGTGCAGGTGTTATTATAGATGCTCCGATCCGGTTTGTCAAGAGCTTTTTTCGTTTTTTTCGATTCGTTTTATCGTCTGCTGCCGGGAACGTCCGATTCGTCTGGCGATTCTGTCGGCTCGGTGGGAGCGTCGGTCGGCTCCGTGGGTTCCGTCGGCTCTGTGGATTCGGTCGGCTCTTCCGTGCTGGGCTTCGCGGTCGGCGCGGTGGGGTCGCTTGCCGCCTCGGTCGGAGCGGTCGGCTCGGTCGGCAGCGGAGTATCGGGCAGATCGGTGCGATCCCAGACGTATCCCTCGGCTTCCAGCTCCTGCGTCGTCAGCAGCGCCGGATCGTAGGCTACCTGCTCGATCGCGCGCATCAGATCGACGTAGTAATACTGTCCGTCCAGCAGGATCATGTTCCAGTAATGCACGGCGCCTCCGCGCTCGCCCTGGATGATGCGGCAGTCGATCTGTGCGCTGCGGCATTCGGCGAAGAAGACGGAGGCGAAGGACAAGCTGTGCGCCTTGCCCTCGCAGAGCAGGCTGTAGGCCGGCGTGACCGGATCGTCCTCGCAGAGCGTATAGGAAAAGCGGGTCGCCAGAAAGCGGAACAGCCGTTCAACGCGCTCTGCGTCGTCCGTCCGGGCGCGGACGTAGTTCGAGGCGGAGGTGAGAATGGTGTTGACAGCGTCCTGCTTGACGCGCATTTCCTCGCGCGTATCGGGATAGAGGAAGTGCAGCTCCACGATGCGCGTTTGCCCTGTTTCGGGATATACCTGCGCGGACAAATCCGGCAGGGCTAGTATTTTCTCCGGATGCTCGATGCAGTAGCTGCGGATAAAGGAGACGAAATCCGTCTGACCGTAGGTCCGAATGCGGACGGTCAGCGCGGGAGCGTAATTCGTCAGCACCTCGATGATCTTGCTGCACGCGCCCTCGTCGTTGCTGACGGCGGCGATCGAGTTGATCTCTGCCGCGCTGCGGCGGAAGACGATATTCAGCGCGATGCTGCCGGCGTCTGCGCCGCCGGTCAGCTCCGCGTCGGCGTAGTCCACGGCGTACGCTCCGACGGGGTCCTCTCTGGTCGCGTACTGCACGGCCTGCGCGAGGTCGTCTGCGATATCGCCGTCGTAATCCTCCACCAAAATGACGCTGTGCTCGGCCCAGTCGGTGATCATGGAAAGCACGGCGCTGCGCAGCTCCTCGCGGTCATGCACCGTGGGAGGAGGCTCTTCCTCGGTCGGCTCTGGTTCCGTATAAGGCTCCTCGCTGTGGGGCGTGACGGAGCGGTATTCGTCGCTGACCCACAGACCGCAGGCGGTCAGCCCGCTGAAGAGAACCAACAGGATCAGCGCAAAGGCGCATATTCTTTTCACGGAGCAGACCTCCTTTCAGATCCGTTCAAAGCTCGTAGCGGTCATAGGTCTTGAAGCCGTCGCCGAGGACCTGCTGCGCGTCCTGCAGGATCAGGAAGGCGTTGGGGTCCACCGTCATGACGATCTCCTTGAGCTGGGCCAGCTGCTTTCTCTTGATCGCGGTCAGAAGCACGGTCTTGTCGGTGCGGGAGTAGTAGCCCTCGCCGTCCAGCAGGGTCACGCCCCGGTCGAGCTTCTCGGCGATCGCATCGGCGACCTGCGCGTGCTTGTCCGAGACGATCACGGCGACCTTGGCGTAGTCAATGCCGTAGACGACCCGGTCGAGCACGGTGCAGGAAACGACGAGCGTGATGATGCTGTAAAGCGTGTTGTTAAAATCGCGGTAGACGATGCCGGTCACGATGGCGATGCTGACGTCGAGGCAGAGCATGAGCCTGCCGATCGGGAGGTTGCGCATGCGCAGCTTCATAACGCGCGCCACGATGTCGCCGCCGCCGGTCGACGCGCCGGTCAGGAAGACGACGCCAATGCCTGCGCCGATGATCACGCCGCCGAAGATCGCCGCAACGAGCGGCTCGGACTTCGGGACGGGCAGGATCGCCTCAAAGAGGTCGAAGCACACGGAGGTGACCGCCATGCCCAGCAGAGAGCTGAAAAAGAAATATTTGCCGATCTTCCGATAGCCGAGGATGAACAGGGGGACGTTGATCAGAACAGTCAGTACGCCGACGCTGGCCCATTTGGCGTCTGCGACTTGGTTAATCAGCATGGCGATGCCCGAAACACCGCCGCAGTTGATGCCGTTGGGGACGAGGAAAAGGTCAAAGCCGAGCGAAAACACGGCGCTGCCGACGACGATCATCAGAATTTTACCGATATTGTGTTTCATGGCGTCACAGCTCCAACACGATCTGTTTTTCTTCCGCGTCCTCATCCTTGATCAGAGCGCCCGCGGCGGGGATGGTACGGGTGCGGTAGCGGGAGACGTTGACGATGCCGCTGTCCTCCAGCAGCGCGGCGCGGTGCAGGACGGCCTTCCGCTTGAGCGTCATAACGCTGACGCCCTGGGTGGTGCGGGTCGTCTTTGGCGCGAGCTGCGCCGTGGAGAAGATCAGCGCGCGTCCCTCGGTGGAGTACAGCACGAGCTGCCGATCCTCCTTCAGCAGGAAGACGACCTTCAGGGGGCTCTTGTCGCAGTATGCGCCGGTCAGCTTGCGGCGGTTGGACTTGGTCGCGTAGGCGGAAAGCTCCACCTTGGCGACCTTGCCGTTTTCATATACGAAGATGACGCTGCCCGCATAGTCGCCGGGGAAGCAGACGGAAAGGACGTTCTCTCCCTCGTCGAAGCCCAGCTTGCCGGGCAGGTAGCTGCCGAGCAGGGAGGCCTTGCAGTCCTCAAAATCGGCGCAACGGGTCTTATAGACCTGATATTTGTCGGTAAAGACGAGGAATTCGGCGCGGTTGGTCGTTTCCAGAGAGAATTGCAGGGCGTCGCCCTCCTTGAACTTCTGCTCACCGGACATGCGCAGCGACTGCGGGGTGATCTTCTTGAAGTAGCCCTCTCTGGAGACAAAGACGGTGACGGGATAGTCCGGCGCGTCGTCCTCCTCCTCGGGCGTTTCGATCTCGTGGTCGTAGACGATGCCCGTCTTGCGCTCTGCGCCGTACTTGTCGGCGATCGCGTCAAGCTCCCGGACGATCACGGCGCGGATTTTCCGCTCGCTCTTCAGCAGCTCCTCCAGCTCGGCGATCTCCGCTTCGAGGTCGTCGACCTCCTGCGTCCGCTTGAGAATGTATTCCTTGTTGATGTTGCGCAGCTTGATCTCCGCGACGAACTCCGCCTGGACCTTGTCGATGCCGAAGCCGATCATCAGGTTGGGGACGACCTCCGCCTCGGCCTCCGTCTCGCGGATGATGCGGATGGCCTTGTCGATGTCGAGCAGGATACGCTTGAGACCCTTGAGAAGGTGCAGCTTTTCCGCTTTTTTCTGTTTCTGGTAGTAGACGCGGCGACGGACGCATTCGGTGCGCCACGCCGTCCATTCCTCGATGATTTCCCGCACGCCGAGCACCTGCGGCATGCCGGCGATCAGAATGTTGAAGTTGCAGCCGAAGGAGTCGAGCAGGGGCGTTGCGCGGAACAGCTTCTGCATGAGCTTCTCCGGGTCGACGCCGCGCTTGAGGTCGACCGTCAGCTTCAGACCGCTCAAATCGGATTCGTCGCGAATGTCGCTGATTTCGCGGATTTTTCCCGCCTTATTCAGCTCCGTGACCTTGTCGATGATCGCCTCAATGGTCGTGGTGTAGGGGATCTCGTAGATTTCGATGAGGTTTTCTTCCTTGACGTAGCGCCAGCGGGCGCGGATCTTCACGCTGCCTCTGCCGGTGCGGTAGATCTCCGCCATTTCCTCCGGATTGTAGAGGATCTCGCCGCCGGTGGAAAAATCCGGCGCGGGCATGTATTCCAGCAGGTCGCAGTCGGGATTCTTGATCCACGCGGCGGTCGCCTTGCAGACCTCGCGGAGATTGAAGCCGCAGATATTGCTCGCCATGCCGACGGCGATGCCCATGTTCGCCGACGCCAGCACGTTGGGGAAGGCGGTGGGCAGAAGGGTCGGCTCCTGCGTGGAGTTGTCGTAGTTGTCGACGAAATCCACGGTCTCGCAGTCGATGTCGCGGAAGATTTCCTCGCAGATGCCGTCCAGCTTTGCCTCGGTGTAACGCGAGGCGGCGTACGCCATGTCGCGCGAGTAGATCTTGCCGAAGTTGCCCTTGGAGTCCACGAACGGGACGAGCAGCGTCTCGTTGCCGCGCGCAAGGCGCACCATCGTCTCGTAGATCGCCGCGTCGCCGTGCGGATTGAGGCGCATGGTCTGGCCGACGATGTTCGCAGACTTCGTGCGCGTGCCGCGCAGCAGCCCCATTTTATACATGGTATACAGCAGCTTGCGGTGCGAGGGCTTGAAGCCGTCGATCTCGGGGATCGCGCGCGACACGATGACGCTCATGGCGTAGGGCATGTAGTTGACGGTCAGCGTGTCGGTGATCGGCTGCTCCAGCACCTCCGCGCGCAGACCCTCCACGCGGGAGGCGTCCGGCGCAAGCTGCTTTGTCGATTCTTTCTTCTTTCTTGCCATGGAAATACCGTCCTTTATCAGGAGAGATCCGCCAGATCAAGATACTGGCTGCCGTTTTCGGCGATATAGTCCTTTCTGCCCGCCAGATTGTCGCCCAGCAGCAGATCAAAGTAGAGCGCGGTCTTTTCCGCGTCCTCCGGCATGACCTTGATCATGCGGCGGGTCGCGGGGTTCATGGTGGTCAGCGCCATCATTTCCGGGTCGTTTTCGCCCAGACCCTTGCTTCTGGAAACGGTGACCTTCTGATCGCCGAGCTTTGAGAGGATTTCCGCCTTTTCAGCCTCACTGTAGGCAAACCACGTCTTGTCCTTCGTGTTGATTTCAAACAGCGGAGACTCCGCGATATAGACGTATCCCTCGCGGATGAGGGTCGGCACGAGACGGTAGAGCATGGTCAGGATCAGCGTGCGGATCTGGTAGCCGTCCACGTCGGCGTCGGTGCAGATGACGACCTTGTTCCAGCGCAGGTTGCCGAGGTCAAACTCCGCCAGATCCTTCACGCGCTTGTCCTTGACCTCCACGCCGCAGCCGAGGACGCGCAGAAGATCCGTGATGATCTCGCTCTTGAAGATCCTGCCGTAGTCGGCCTTCAGACAGTTGAGGATCTTGCCCCGGACGGGCATGATGCCCTGAAATTCGGCGTTGCGCGACTGCTTGACGCTGCCCATGGCGGAATCGCCCTCGACGATATACAGCTCGCGTATGGACGCGTCGCGACTGCGGCAGTCGACGAACTTCTGCACACGGTTGGAGATGTCCAGCGAGCCGGACAGCTTCTTTTTGACCATGATGCGCGCCTTCTCGGCGTCCTCACGGCTGCGCTTGTTGATCAGCACCTGATCGGCGATCCGGTCGGCTTCCTGCTTGTTTTCGATGAAGTAGACCTGCAGGCGGCTGCGTAAAAACTCCGTCATCGCCTCCTGAATGAAGCGGTTGTTGATCGACTTCTTGGTCTGATTTTCGTAGGAGGTCTGCGTGGAGAAGCAGTTGGTGACGATCACGAGACAGTCCGCCACGTCCTGGAAGGTGATCTTTGATTCGTTTTTGATATATTTGCCCGCCTGCTTGAGGTAGGCGTCGATCGCGAATACGAAGGCGTTTCTCACCGCCTTGTCCGGCGCGCCGCCGTGCTCCAGCCACGAGGAGTTGTGATAGTATTCCAGCAGGCTCATGTTTCTGGAGAAGCAGAGCGCGGCGGAAATGCGGACCTTGTAATCGGGCTTGTCCTCGCGGTCGCGGCCCTTGCGCTCGCATTCCCACAGCTGCGGCATCGTGAAGGAATTGCCCTCGGTCAGCTCGGTAATATAGTCAAGGATACCGCGCTCATAGCGGAATTCCGTCGTCTCGAACCTGCCGCCCACCTGATTGCGCAGGCGGAAGGTGACGCCCGCGTTGACGACCGCCTGCCGCTTGAGCACGTCCAGATAGTATTCCACCGGGATATTGATGTCCGTGAAGACGTCCAGATCCGGCCGCCAGCGGAAGCAGGAGCCGGTCTTCTTGCGGTCGGCAGGCTCTTTCGTCATCTTGCCGACGATCTCGCCCTTTTCAAAGTGGAGCGTATACTTGAAGCCGTCGCGGTAGATCCGCGCGTCGAAGAATTCCGAGGCGTACTGGGTCGCGCAGGTGCCAAGACCGTTCAGACCCAGTGAATATTCGTAGTTGTCGCCGGTGATGTTGTTGTATTTGCCGCCGGCGTACATCTCGCAGAAGACCAGCTCCCAGTTGTAGCGCTGCTCCTTCTCGTTCCAGTCCACCGGGCAGCCGCGCCCAAAGTCCTCGACCTCGATGCTCTTGTCCTCATAGCGGGTCACGACGATCAGGTCGCCGTAGCCCTCGCGCGCCTCGTCGATCGCGTTCGAGAGGATCTCGAACACGGCGTGCTCGCAGCCGGTCAGATCGTCCGAGCCGAAAATGACGGCCGGACGCTTGCGGACGCGGTCGGCGCCCTTGAGCGTCGTAATGCTTTCGTTTCCGTAAACTTGTTTCTTTGCCATATGATCCCTCACACATTTTGTGTACATTATCGCATATTATTCCACTATATATAGTATATCTCCCAAAAGCAAAAAAGTCAAGCGGCGACAGCGCAGTCAAGCGTGCCGCCTCCGTCCGCCGCCCTTTTTGCAGATCGGGTCTTGTAATTTCGCCGTCTTTCGGATAAAATGAAAAGAAAGACGAACGAGGAGGGCAAAGGCATGAGCGAAAAGCCCCAAAATCAGAAAAAAAAGAAGCGCCGCCACAGTGACACCAAGATCAGAAGGTTTCTGGCGATCCTGCTGTCGCTGATCGCAATCTGCATGACCGTGCTGGTGGTCTATACGCTCCGCCACAGCAGCACCGACCCGACGACTGCAGAGGGCGTGACGAAAACCTGGGTGTCGACGGAGACCACGACGGTGACCGAGGCGACGGAAGCCGCGACGGAGCCGACCGAGCCGGTCGATCCGATTCAAGCGGCAGCGCAGCAGACGCTTGACGACATGACGCTGGAGGAAAAGGTCTATCAGCTCTTCTTCGTGACGCACCGGGAGCTGACGGGCGAGTTTTACGCCAATGAAGCAGGGGAGACGACCCGTGAGGCGCTGGAGACCATGCCGGTCGGCGGCGTCGTGTTTGACAACGAGAATATCTTCAGCCGTGAGCAGCTTGCGGCGATGATCGCAGACACGCAGTCCTATTCCGGGATTCCGCTGTTCATCGGCGTGGAGGAAGAGGGCGGCTTCAACACATATTTGAATACGATCGGCGTCACCGGCCGCTACAGCGAGATGGGCGACTACGGCGACGACAACGAGACCGATCGCATCTACGAGATCGGAACCGAGATCGGCGCGGCGATCTCGGAGGTCGGCTTCAATATCGACCTTGCGCCGGTGGCGGATACGCTGGTCAATCCGTATAACACGGAGATTGCCCGCCGCGCCTTCAGCAGCGACCCGCTCATCACGGCGGGTCTGGTCACGCAGATGGTCAAGGGTCTTCACAGCAGCGGCTGTATGTCCTGCATCAAGTACTTCCCCGGCCTGTCCGCTTCCAATATGGACAGCCGCTACGGTATGGCGATCTCCGATCAGACCATGGAGGACATTCAGGAGAATCTTCTCCCGTTCACCATGGGCATCGAAAACGGCGCGGATATGATCATGGTATCGCATCTGTGCCTGCCGAATATCGTCGGCGACAACCGACCCGCAGACTTCTGCCCGCAGATCGTGAACGACCTTCTGCGAGAGCAGCTCGGCTATGATGGCGTCGTGATAACCGATTCCTTTGAAAAGGGCGCAATCAGCTACAACTACGACGTCGACGTCGCGGCGGTCGCGGCAATTCAGGCGGGCTGCGACGTCATCTACAAGCCGAGTGATCTGAACCGTGCGGCGCAGGCGATCCTTACGGCGGTCAACAACGGGATTTTGACGGAGGAACGGATCAACGAAAGCGTCCTGCGGATCCTGTTATTAAAGTACTCCAACGGACTGGAATAATTCAATATACAATGCTCAATGCTCAATGAGTGTGTGCGCCATTGAGCATTGCCCGTTAAAAAGGAGCTGCCATGCAAATTTGGAACAGAACAGAATTGATTGACGAGCCGGAGGTCGGCGCGGGCGCGATCCGCTTTGCCTACGGCAATGCGTTCGGGCGCTTTCTTGCCAAGACGATCCTGTGCAGAAAATTCGTCTCGAATCTCTACGCGGCATGGCAGAAGTCCGGCCTTTCCAAAGGGAAGGTAAAAAAATTTATGGCGCAGTACGGCATTTCGACCGAGGACTGCACCACGCAGGAGTTTCCGAATTTCAACGCTTTCTTCACCCGGCAGAGGAAGAATTATGTAAACCAAACGGCGGAAAACGAGCTGCCCGCCGTCGCGGACAGCAAGCTGACGGCGCTGCCGATCAGCGCGGGCTGCCGCTTTCATATCAAGGGTGTGCCGTATACGGCAGCGGAGCTTTTGGACGATAAGGCGCTTGCGGAGGAATACCGGGGCGGCCTGTGCCTGATTTTCCGTCTCTCGCCGGACGACTACCATCGCTATGTCTACCCCGACAGCGGTACGCAGGAGCCGTGCCGCCATATTCCCGGCGTCCTGCACACGGTCAACCCGATCGCGGCGGATATGAAGGTCTACCGCCGGAACGCCCGCACGGTGCAGCGCCTGCACACAGAGCGGTTCGGCGACGTCCTGCAAATGGAGGTCGGCGCGCTGCTGGTCGGCAGAATCGTCAATCACGAGGAGGGCGCCGTGCCGTTCTCCAAGCTGCAGGAGAAGGGCTATTTCGCCTACGGCGGCTCCACGGTGATCCTGCTTCTGAAAAAAGATACCGTCCGCATCGACGAGGATATTCTGACCTATTCCGCGCAGGGGATCGAGACGAAGGTGCGCCTCGGCGAGCGCATCGGAGTGAAGGCATGAGCAGCCGCTTTTTTCAAAATCGGGACTGCGAATTCTTCCCGTGCCACGAGGGAGCCGACCCGGAGCGGTTCAACTGCCTGTTCTGCTATTGCCCACTCTACGCGCTGGGCGACCGCTGCGGCGGCGGCTTCACCTATACGGAAAGCGGCGTCAAGGACTGCTCCGCCTGCCTCTTCCCGCACCTGCCGGAGAACTATGATCTCGTCTGCGAAAAGCTCGCGGAGATTATTGAAAAATGCAAGAAGAAATAAAAACGGACTGCTGTCGGCAGTCCGTTTTTATGTATGCTTTCTGCGGTCTGCGGTGTCCTGCACCGCCCGCGCCAGCCAGTCCGCGTCGATGTAATCGAACGGGATGACCAGCTCTTGTATTTTGTCCTCTTTCCCCGGGCGTTTGATCTCCGCGGGCAGATAGTCCAGCCCGACCTCGCGCAGACTCAGCACGCTGTCGTGGATCCATCCGACCGCCTGCCCGTCGCAGTACAGGCAGTAACAGCCGAACATCTTCTTCGCCGCGACGTTCAGCCCGCCGAGCCGCGCCAGCCAATCATTCACAAGATCGTTTTCATTGTAAGGCATAGGGATTCCTCCAAAAGGCAGCTTGAATTCTTGTTGATCATTATAGCAAATACCGCGCGGGTTGGCAAGACGGACGATCCTGTTCCACCTCATCAGTCATCGTCGGCAGTCGCCGCCGCTCTTAAGCCTTCCCCTTGAGGGGAAGGTGGCGAGCGCAAGCGAGCCGGATGAGGTGGAGGCGGATCGGGCAAAGAGGACGGTGAGGGGAGTCGTTTGCATTTCTGCCTGCGGCAGAAATAAAGGTAGCGCCGGCAGAAACGCCGGCGCCAACAGCCCGCAGGGCTGTTGTATTTAATTCTTCGACTCCCCTCGACCTCACCTGCTCCAAAAAGGACGGAGGGCAACAGCCCTCCGTCCTTTTTGGAGCAGGTGAGGGGAGTCGAACCCCCCTATTCAGCTTGGGAAGCTGATGTTCTACCGATGAACTACACCTGCATTATCGCCATTATAACACCTGTCGGGGAAAAAAGCAATCGCTTTTCCCCGGCAGGCGAATTTTTTCTTACAGCTCCAGCTTGAGGTCGCCCGGGCGGATCCAGCCGAGCTTGCGCATCAGCTCGCTGAACAGCAGGGTCAGCACGGCTGGCAGGACGATGCAGATCAGCAGCAGCCCGATCCAGCCCGTTGCGCCCATCTCCCCCGCGCCCATCGCGGTGACGACGCCGAGCGGGCCGACGAGGCCGCAGGTGCCCATACCGGCGGCGACGCCGGTGTTCTGCATATGAAAGACCAGCGTGGAGATCGGCCCGACGATCGCGGACGACAGGATCGTCGGCAGCCAGATCACGGGGCGCTTGACGATGTTGCCCATCTGCAGCATGGACGTGCCGAGACCCTGCGCGGTCAGGCCGCCCCAGCGGTTTTCGCGGAAGCTCATCACGGCGAAGCCGACCATCTGGCAGCAGCAGCCGGCAGTCGCCGCGCCGCCTGCAAGACCGGTAATGCCGATCATGGCGCAGATCGCAGCCGAGCTGACCGGCAGGGTCAGCAGAATGCCGACCGTGACGGAGACGATGATGCCCATGACGAGGGGCTGCAGCTCCGTGGCGGTGTTGATGAATTCGCCTGCGTAGTGCATGCCGTAGGCAATCGGGGGACATAGCAGCAGGGAGATCCCGTAGCCGACGAGGATCGTGACGATCGGCGTGACGAGGATATCGACCTTGGTTTGCTTGAAGACGAGCTTGCCGACCTCACAGGCGACCAGCACGGCGAGGAACGCGCCAGCAGGACCTGAGGTATAGCCGTCTGCGCCGAGGCTGTAGCCGATCGCGCCGACGACGGCACAGGAAAACAGGAGCAGCCCCTCCGCCTTGAGCGCGAAGGCAACGGCAACGCCGATGGCTGCGCCGACGACGTAGCCGTTCTGCGCGAACGAGGCGATGTCCTCCAGGAACGGGACGCCGCACCACTTGCCCAGCGTGCCGAAGATCGTGCCGATCAGCAGCGACGCAAACAGCCCCTGCGCCATTGCGCCCATCGCGGTGACGAAATAGGTCTTCCACGAGAGGCTGATATTTCTCTTTGCCAAAAAGTCTTTCATGTATTCCCCTCCGCTGTTGGTTTTCCAAGTTTTGCTACATTGTAGCGCAAAACGGAAAAGAATGCAAGAGCTGCGAATTGACTTTGCTGCGTGGATAGATTAAAATGAAACCAAAGAAAGAGGGGTGTCAAAAATGAATCGAATCCCCGTTATCCTCGACGGTGATCCCGGTCACGACGACGCGATTGCGTGGATGCTGGCAAAGGCAAGCCCGATGCTCGACATCCGCGCCGTCACCTCCGTGTGCGGCAATCAGACGATCGAGAAAACGACCTATAACGCCATGCGCGTCTGCACGCTGCTCTCCGTCGGCTGCCCGATTGCGATGGGAAAGCCCACGCCTTTGATGGCGCCGCCGATGAACGCGCCCTCCGTCCACGGCCAGTCCGGTCTGGACGGGCCGAAGCTGCCCGAGCCTGCCATGCTTTTGTGCGAGCTGCGCTCCGTGGAGCTCATGGCGAAGGTGCTGCGCGAGAGTGAACAGCCCGTCACGATCATTGCGACCGGCCCGCAGACCAACGTCGCCGCCCTCCTGCTGGCGCATCCGGAGCTGAAGCCCAAGATCGGGAGAATCAGCTTCATGGGCGGCGGCATCGCGCACGGCAACTGGACGCCTGCCGCAGAGTTCAATATTCTGGTCGATCCGGAGGCGGCGGACGTCGTGATGAAGAGCGGCGTCCCGATCACCATGAGCGGTCTGGACGTGACTGAGCAGGCGCTGATCTATCCTGCGGACTTCGAGCGCGTGCGCGCGGTCGGCAACGAGGTCGCGCGCGTGGTGGCGGACTGGCTGGAGTTCTTCTATGAGTTCCATCGCAAGCTCGGCTATCCCGGCGCACCGCTGCACGATCCGGTCGCGGTCGTGTCGCTGATCCGCCCCGATTTGCTGCAATCGAAGGACCTTTGCGTCGAGATCGAAACGAAGGGCGAATACTGCCGTGGAGCGACGGTCGGTCACGACAGAGCGCCCGCCAACGCGCGGGTCAATCTCGGCATCGACCGCGACGGCTTTGCCGATCTGTTAGTGGAAGCCGTCCGCGCCTATGGGGAGGCGAGAGTATGAAGAGAATACCCGTATGGATTGACTGTGATCCCGGCGTGGACGATGCGGCGGCGCTGGTGCTCGCCGATTGCCTGCCGGAATTGGAGCTGCTCGGGATCAGCACGGTGGCAGGCAACGCGCCGCTGCCGCTGACGACGGAAAATGCGCTGAAGATCTGCGACCTGATGGGCAGAAGCTACCCCGTTTATCCCGGCGCGGACAAGCCGTTGCTGCGCGCATATGAGTACGGCGAGAGCTTCCACGGCGCGGACGGGCTGGGCGGGGCGAAGCTGCCCGATCCAACCCGCAAGGCGGAGGCAATCCCAGCGTGGGACGCGATCTACGAGGCTGCGAAAAACTGCGTCGGCAAGCTCGAGCTGATCACCCTCGGTCCATTGACGAATATCGCCATCGCCCTTGCCAAGCACCCCGATCTGCCGGACTATCTTTCCCGCATTACCCTCATGGGCGGCTCTGCCACCCGAGGCAACTGCACCCCTGCGGCGGAGTTCAATATCCACGCTGACCCCGAGGCGGCGCAGATCGTCTTCCGCTGCCCCGTTCAAAAGGTGATGTGCGGTCTGGAGGTCACGGAGCAGGCGTATTTGACGCGCGAGGAGCTGGACAGCCTCGGCGAAATCGACCGCCCGATGTGCCGCTTCTTCTTTGAGGCGACGCCAGACCTCTGGCGCAAGAATACGGCGGTCGGGCAGGGCGGCTGGTGCGTCCACGACGCCTGCCCGGTGCTCTACAGTGCAAGACCGGAGGTCTTTTCCGGCAGGGAAGCGGGCGTCTTCGTCGAAACGCAGAGCGATCTGACCTTCGGCAAGACCGTCACCGACCTCTTCAGCGATAAAAAATTCGACGTCAAAAACACCCTTGTCGTTCTGGACATCGACCGCCCCGCCTTCCGCGACGCCCTGCTTTCCGCGATCCGGGACGACTGACCTTACGGAGGCCCCATGGATTTCAAGCTACACGCACCGTATTCGGCGACCGGCGATCAGCCGGAAGCGATCCGCGCCCTGACGGAGGGCTTGCGCAGCGGGTTGAAGGAGCAGGTGCTGCTCGGCGTGACCGGCTCGGGCAAGACCTTCACGATGGCGTCCGTCATCGCAAACCTTAACCGCCCGACCCTCGTGCTGGCGCACAATAAGACCCTCGCCGCGCAGCTTTGCAGCGAATTCCGCGAATTCTTCCCGGAAAACGCGGTGGAGTATTTCATATCTTATTACGACTACTATCAGCCCGAGGCCTATATCCCGCACACGGACACCTACATCGAAAAGGACTCCGCGATCAATGACGAGATCGAGCGCCTGCGCCACAGCGCGACGTCCTCTCTGTTTGAGCGGCGGGACGTCGTCGTGGTCGCGTCGGTTTCCTGCATCTACGGCTTGGGCGACCCGATCGACTATAAGAATATGGTGATCTCGCTTCGCACCGGCATGGAGAAAAACCGCGAGGAGCTCATGCGCAAGCTCGTCGAAATTCGATACGAGCGCAACGACATCGAGTTCACCCGCAACACCTTCCGCGTCCGCGGCGACACGGTGGAAATTTACCCCGTCTACTGGTCGGGGCGCGCCATCCGCGTCGAATTTTTCGGCGACGAGGTCGACCGCATTTCCGAGATCAACGCCGTGACCGGCGTACCGGAGCGCGTGGTCAATCACGTTGCCATCTATCCCGCCTCGCACTACGTCGCCTCCCGCGAGAAGCTCAACCGCGCCATAACCGAGATCGAGGCGGAAATGGAAGAGCGCGAGGCGTGGTTCAAGGAGCACGGCAAGCTCCTCGAAGCGCAGCGCATCCGCCAGCGCACGATGTACGACATTGAAATGCTGCAGGAGATCGGCTTCTGCAGCGGCATCGAGAACTATTCGCGCGTGATCTCCGGCAGAGCGCCGGGGACGCCGCCGATGACGCTTTTGGACTATTTCCCGGACGATTTCATCCTCTTCGTGGACGAGAGCCATGTGACTCTGCCGCAGGTGCGCGCCATGTATCGCGGCGACCGCAGCCGCAAGGAAAGTCTGGTCGACTACGGCTTCCGCCTGCCGAGCGCGTTCGACAACCGACCGCTGACCTTCCCGGAATTTGAGAGCAAGATTCATCAGGCAGTCTACGTTTCGGCAACGCCCGCGGAATTTGAGCGCGGCAGAGCCGAGCAGATCGCCGAGCAGGTCATCCGTCCGACCGGACTGCTCGATCCCGAAATCTTTGTCCGCCCGATCGAGGGACAGATCGACGATCTGATCGGGGAGTGCAACGCCGTGGTAGAGCGCGGGGAGCGCGTTCTCGTCACGACGCTGACGAAGAAGATGGCAGAGGATTTGACGAGCTATCTGCAAAAGGCGGGCATCCGCGTGCGCTATATGCATTCCGACGTCGCCGCCTTGGAGCGCATGGAGATTCTGCGCGACCTGCGCATGGCAAAATTCGACGTCTTGGTGGGGATCAACCTCCTGCGCGAGGGTCTTGACCTGCCGGAGGTCTCGCTGGTCGCCATTCTGGACGCGGACAAGGAGGGCTTCCTGCGCAGCGAAACGAGCCTGATCCAGACCATCGGACGCGCCGCGCGCAACGCAGAAGGCCGCGTCGTCATGTACGCCGACGAGATCACGCCCGCCATGCGCGCCGCCATCGACGAGACGAACCGCCGCCGCGGCATTCAGGACGCCTACAACAAGGCGCACGGCATCGTGCCGAAGACGATCATCAAGGATGTGCGCGAGCTTTTGGAGATCACGCAGTCCGAGAGTCAGGCCGCGCGCGCCGATGGCGTGAAGATGACGAAGGCGGAGCGCGAGCGCGAGATTGCGCGGCTGGAGAAGGAGATGAAGGCGGCGGCAAGAATGATGGAGTACGAATACGCCGCCGTCCTGCGCGACCGCATCATCGAGCTGCGCGGCGCAAAATAGAGAAGGCCATAATAAAAGCGTGCGCTGAATGCGCACGCTTTTATTCAGACTGTCAAAAAAGTCCGTAACCGTCAAAATTATTAAAACAATTTTTGGATTATTCCCTGTTTAAACGTTTTTCTGTTTTATTCAGGTTTTTCTAACAATTTAGGTTGCAAAAAGCTTGCTTCGCAAGAATTTTGA
>JAFQZN010000006.1 GCA_017405865.1 Oscillospiraceae bacterium
CGAGGCAATTGCCTTCAGACGTTCCGCAAAGCCTGCGCCGTCTACTGTGACGAGCTGGGACAGCTTCTGAATACCGTCCGCATTGAACTGCTCCATACCGGTACGAAGCGCGTCGGAACCGTCCCGCAGCTGCGCAATGCCATCGATCAGAGCGGGAAGGCTGTCCTTCATCGTATGTGCGCCGGCGGCCAACTGGTTGGTTCCGCCAGAGAGCGTCGCCGCGCCGCTTGACAGGGCGTCGGCTCCTTCGGAAAGGGTCTCGGTTCCGGACGCAAGCGTCGCGCTGCCGCCAGCCAGGCTTGCCGCACCGGTCTTCAGCTGAGCTGCGCCGGAGCTGAGATCCTTTGCTCCTTTGGCCGCGGCGTCCACGCCGGCAGTATAGCTTAGGATTCCGAGATAGAATGCGTTGTACTGATCCAGAGAGGTCTTCAGCGCGATGACGGATTTTGCGCCTTCCGCAGCTGCGGCCAGCTTGCCCTGGACCTCGGGCCCCGCCATGGTGTCGGCGATGGCCTTCTGAACCTGGGCCTCGGTGTTGTCGGCAATGACCTTCTGAATCTCCTCCGAGGCCATCTGCGCTTCAATGTTCTGCGCAATCAGCGCCTGAACTTCATCAGAGGCCATTTGTTCCTCGATTGCTGCATCAATCTGTGCCTGGATCTCAGAGGAGGCCAGCTTTGCCTGAACGGCTTCCTCGATCTTCTGCTCTGTGGTGGATGAGATCAGAGCTTTGACCTCTTCCGAATTCATCTTTGCGGTGATTTGCCCGTCAATGGCGGCGGCCACCTCATCGGATGCCATCTGTGCCTCAATGGTCGCCGTAATCTTGGCCTGGATTTCTTTGCTGACCTCGCCTGCGGAGACAGCCTGCTCGTAGTCATCCACGCTCATTCCGGTAACGGTCTGAATGACCTCAGCACGGACCCGGGCGACCACCGCAGCGGTGACCTGTTCCCCGACCTGCGCTTCCACAGCGGCCCTCACCCCGGCTTCGATCATCGGGCGGTTCTCTTCCACCGCAGCCTGGATCTGAGCCGTTACAGCTGCATGCACCTGTTCGGAAACAGTTTGCCGAGCCGAGGCCGTAACGGCTGCCGTGACCTGCTCTCGTACCGAAGCAGTGACAAGGGCCTCAATTTCCGGACGCTTTGCTTCAACACCTGCCGTGACCTGTGCCAGGGCCTGGGCGTATACCGCGTCAGGATCCAGGGATGCAATCACCTGATTGAGCTGGGTCTGGTAGTTGGAGATGGTCAGCGTGGAAACGCTCAGCCCGTTGGCCTTGAGCTGGGCTTCCGCAGCCGACAGCAGAGAGGCGAATACGTTTTCCGCGCCGTTGTTGATTGCGGCAGAGTTGGCGCTGAGCTGATCCAGCCCTGCGCTCAGCTGGGCCGCGCCGCCTGCCAGCTGATCCGCGCCGGAGAGCAGACTGCCCGCACCGGCTGCCAACTGGTCCGCTCCGTTTTTGACGTCTCTCGTGCCGGAGGCAAGCTTTTCCGCGCCGGTTTTCAGCGTGCCTGCGCCGCTTGCCACCTGATCCGCACCGTCGCACAGCGCACTGACGCCGTTTGTAAGATCCTCGGATTTTGCCAGAAGCGTATCAAGGCCGTCATTCAGCGCCTGGGCTCCGTCCAGAAGCAGGTCCATCGCATCGGTCAGCTCGTTCATGGAGGAGATGAGCTTCTGCAGGGCGTCGGGGTCCTTCTCGTCATAGTCCTTGAACAGGTTGTTTGCAACAAGGGTATATACGGAGCCAAGGGCAAAGTCCTTTGCATCCGCAGTGACTGTCACGTGATCGGGGATCGTCAGATCCAGCTCCTCCGGGAGCGCCAGGCTTTCGCCCATGCCAGGGAGGGCATAGCCCACGACCACGGTGCGGGTCCCGTCATTCACCAGCTTGCCGTTCTCTACGGTCACGTTGGAGAAATGCTCGTTGTCCAGCAGAAGGGCGGACAGGGTCAGGAAGGGAACGCAGAGCTTTTCCTCCTTGCCGCTGATTTCCTTTACGGCCCAGGCGTTATTTGTATAGTCGATCCGGATCTCGACTCTGCCGCTTTTCCCGGCAAGCTCCTCCGGAGCGGTCTCCCGTCCGTCCAGCCGATAGGTGAAGCGCACATCCACAGGCAGGTCCTTCTGTTCCTGCGTCTTTGTTACGCTCTCTTCCCCGTTCGCTTCCCGGATGCGGTCGCTGACGATAATGTTTTCCACGGTACCGGCGGCATCTGTCAGCACATACACAGCTTCGTCATCGGAGATTGTATCCGGCGGCAATTCCGTCTCTGCGGGAGCTTCCGCTGCTTCCGTGGTCTGTTTCACGCTGTTGTCGGCATAGGCGATGCCGACACAGCCCAATACCAGCGTCAGGCACAAAACAAGGGCCAGAACGCGATTTCTCTTGGTTTTCATACCAAAACACCCTCCTTGAGATCTTTACTATCATTATCGTTACGGTTGGAATGATTTTTATGATTCAGATGCCGCATGCCGATTGTCGTTGCGCAGATGAGCCGGTCGAAAACCAGCAGCAGCGCGGGCAGGACGAGGATGACGCAGATCATGCTGATCAGCGCGCCTCGGGCCATAAGCATGCACATGGAGCTGACGATGTCGATGTCGGAGTAGACCGCCACGCCGAAGGTCGCCGCGAACAGGCCCATGCCGGAGACGAGGATCGACGGAATGGAGGTGGACAGAGCAGTCAAAACCGCGGCCTTCCGATCAGCTCCGGCAATCCGCTCATTCTTATAGCGCGTCGTCATCAGGATCGCGTAGTCGACGGTGGCGCCGAGCTGGATTGTGGAGATGGCGATTGGCGCAATAAAGGGCAGAGTGCTTCCCAGATAATGCGGCAGGCCCAGGTTGATGAAGATGGCGACCTCGATCACCGAGATCAGCAGGATGGGAAGGGTGACGCTCTTCGCCACGAAGAAGATGATCAGAAAGACCAGCGCGATGGAAATGGCGTTCACTACGGTGAAATCGTGGCCGGTGGTTTCAATCAGGTCCTTCATGCAGGGGGCCTCGCCGATCAGCATGCCGCCCTTGTCATATTTTTTCAGAATGCCGTTCAGTGCTGTGATCTGTTCGTTCACCTCATCACTGGCCGCTCTGTATTCAGAGACAACCAGCATGAGCTTCCAGCGGTCGCTCTCCAGGATCTGCCGCAGGTGGTCCGGAAGGATTTCCAGCGGCACGTCTTCGCCCACCAGTGTCTCCAGACCGAGAACGGTTTTTACACCCTCGACGGACTCCATCTCGCGGCACATGGCGCGGACGTCTTTCTCTGGCGTGGAGGCGTCCGCCAGGATCATATGGGTGGAGGCGATGTCGAACTGATCCTGAAGCTTGGAATTGGCGATCACATACTCCATATCCTCCGGCAGACACTCGCCCATATCGTAATAGACCTCGTCATTGGTCTTCTGATATCCGTACCAGGCCGGAAACGCAATCAGCACGAACACAGCCAGCAGAACCGGCGCAATTTTCAAAAGGCTCTTGGAGGCCTTCGTCATATCCGGGATCAGGCAGCGATGTTTTGTCTTCTGCAAAGGCTTATCCAGAAGCAGAATCATGGCCGGCAGAACGGTCACGCAGCCGATGACGCCCAGGACGACGCCCTTGGCCATCACGATGCCGAGATCTCTGCCCATGGTGAAGGACATGAAGCACAGCGCGATGAAGCCGGCCACCGTGGTGATGGAGCTGCCCAGCACACTGGTAAAGGTCTGATGAATCGCGCAGGCCATCGCCTCCTTGTGATCCTCCGGATGGGATCTCAGCTGTTCGTTGTAGCTGTGCCACAGGAAGATGGAATAATCCATCGTGACCGCCAGCTGCAGGACTGCGGCCAGGGCCTTGGTGATGTAGGAGATCTCACCGAAGAAGACGTTGGTGCCTAAGTTCAGCAGTACCATCATGCCGATGCAGACAAGGAAGACCAGAGGCGCCAGCCAGCTGTCGAGCAGCAGCATCATGGCTGCTGCAGCCAATACCACAGCCAGCGCCACGTAAACGGGCTCCTCCTTCTCGCAGAGGTTTTTCAGATCCAGCACCAGGGCAGACATTCCCGCGACAAAGCACTGCCTGCCGCAGATATCCCGGATCTCCGCTACGGCGTTCATGGTGACGTCGGCGGAGGTGGAGCTGTCGAAGAAGACGGCCATCAAGGTGGCGTTTCCGGCATTGAAGGCCTTGTAGACCTTCTCCGGCAGCAGCTCCATTGGGATTGATACGTCCATCAAGCTGTCGTACCAAATCACAGAATCCACGTGATCGACGCTCTCGATGGACTTGCGGAGTCTGGAGACCTCCTCCGGCTGCATATCTTCTATTACAATGAGGGAAAAGGCGCCTTTGCCAAAATCCTTCATCAGCGCATCCTGCCCGACCACGGTCTCCATATCCTCGGGCAGGTAGGTCAGCATGTCATAATTGATTCTGGTCTTCGCCATTCCGAAGACGGACGGAATGAGCAGCAGCACCGCGAGTACCAGGATCGGCACTCGAAGCTGTACGATCTTTTTTGCGATACGCATGGATGATCCGCGCTCCTTTTCAAAGAGAATCTTTCTTATTTGCGGCCATACCTTACATCCTTTCCGGGAAAATGAAAACAGTCAAAAACAGTCTCTCGTCTGAAATTCAGACACGAGACTGTTTTTGACCATCAGAAAAAACGTTATTTCAGAGGCTCCACCGTCATGCCCTGCTGCTTCATCGCCGGCTCGATCATCAGCTGAAACATGCGGCGAAAATCCTCGTGGAGGTCATAGGTCATGCCGCTTTCCAGCCATCGGGTTACGGCGCCATAGCACACATAGGCGTTAAAATGGATGATTGCCTGGCGGTCCTCCGCCGAGAGCGGCGCATTTGCCAGGATCGAATTGACGTAGCCGATGCTGACGGATTCGCAGTTTTTCATCAGATAGCGGTCGAAGATATCCCGATTGACCGAGTTGTAAACGTGATAGGCAGCGCGTTTGTGCTCACGAAAAAAGGAAAGCGCATCTGTTAAGCTTTCCTCCATGGAAGAGAAAGAGTTCTGTTCCCGCACAAAGCGGCCGATCTCCTCATCAATCACCTCTTCCACCAGAGCAGGGAGATCAGCGTAATGATAGTAAAAGGAATTCCGATTGATGCCGCATTCCTTCACGATTTCTTTCACTGTGATCTGATGATACGGCCGCTCTTCCAGCAGCCGCAGAAACGTCGTTTTGATTTCCTTCTTCATGAGATTTGCCATGGGAACGCCTCCGAACGGATGGAATAACTGAATCATACCACATTCTTTGCGGGAAATCCAGCAAAACATCAGTCGTTTTACCGCCTCAACGGAAAGGCCCGTTTTTTTGCTGATGTCAAGCACTTCAACATTCGGACACTTTTCTTCTATCCGTCCAAATAGATAATCAACCCGCATACCTTTCGGCGTCGGTTTTTGAAACCGACTCGTATACCCGTTCCGGCACCTGCGCATATGGTACACGGCGGGAGACTCGAACTCCCATGCCCTTGCGGGCACCAGTTCCTGAGACTGGCATGTCTACCGATTCCACCAGCCGTGTGTTTTGTGGGTCCCCATCGAAGCGTGGTTCGATGGGGAAAAGGAGGAGGGAGCCTGCGGATATGCAGTTTTCGCGGCTCTTACGCAAACCGCGGAAACGGAATGCAGCAGGCTTCTTCCGACGTGGTACGCAGAGCGAGAGTCGAACTCGCAAGCCCGTTATGGGCGTCGGCCCCTCAGACCGATGTGTCTACCATTTCACCATCTGCGCATATTGGCGGAGTGAGAGCGGCTCGCGACGCGAAGCTAGTCCCTGCGGGAAACGCTCAAGGGCATTGCTGCCCCGCCTCCTTAGCGGGAAGGTCTCTTATCTGTTAGAGTATCTGCCTGGTGGTATTCTCTTTTGTAGCGCAAGGGAGAGAGACTGTCGTTGTACGCCTGCGCCGCCTCCTTCAGCGCATCAAGCTCGGAAGCATTCATTTTCTCAACTTCCGTGACATAGTTCGTATGCACTTTACTCTGGTATTTGTCATTAACGTAATTGGAAATCAGCGGATAGACCGTGACGCCTGCCGCTGCAAGGAACAGCAGGACGGAAAGCGCGATGATAATAATTCTTTTCAAGGAAACATCTCCAAAACCGCGCAGTAACATCGGCGGCGAGATAAACTTATGGTCTGAAAAAAGCCGGCAAGCCCTGCGCAAAATACCCATGTGCTTTTCACATCAAGTCTGTCCTTCGTTTCTAAACGTCTCTGCGGAAGCAATTTCTACTTGACATACGTCAAGCAATATCGTACAATCGTTTTGAGGTGATTTTCATGGAAACAAAGGTGATTCGTGAAAAGCAGGATCTGACGTATCTCTCCTGGAGCAGGATGCGGCATTCTTCCGGAACCGCGGGCAGTTTTTTGAAAGCGGAGTCCGAAGTCTCCGGTCGAAAGGTCTACTACAAGCTCTCCAAGTACGATAATGTCCACGGGGTGGTCGGGCACGAGTGCGTCAACGAGCTGATCGTCGACCGTCTTCTGACAATCCTCGGTGTGGAGCATCTGCATTACCGGCTGATCCATGCGGATATCGTTGTTCGGGAAACTCCGCAGGAAGTCTGGCTTTGCGCCTCGGAGGACTTCAAGGAGCGCGGCGAGGACAAGGTCGCTCTGGATATGTATTACGAAGCGGAGCATCTGCCCGGCGAGACGGCGATGGATTTTTGCCTGCGTATGGGATGGAGAGATTATATTTGGCAGATGTTTGTCGTGGATTATTTGATCCTGAATCGAGACCGGCACGGAGCAAACATCGAGGTGCTCCGGAACAAGCGAAAGCGCACGGTCCGGCTGGCGCCCCTGTTCGATCACGGCGTGTCGCTTCTGTTCAGCTGCCATAGCGATGAGAGCGTCGGGCAATTTGGTGTCATGAAGGATCTTCCGGTCCAGTCCTATCTCGGCAGCCGCTCTGCATGGGAGAATCTGTCGCTGATCCCGAAGGCGGAGCTGCCGAAGCTGCATCCGCTTCAGGAGGAAGATAGGGCAGTCCTGTTTGCTGATCTGGACGGCGTCATTTCCGACAGGCTTCAGAACGCAATCTGGGATATGCTATGGAAAAGGTGGAGTGCGTATGAAGATTTTTGCAATTCGTGACGGCGCGGATCCTGCCGCTCGGGATCTTGCGTATCTGCTCTATTACGAAGGAGCAAAGAAGTTCTATATAGAGCTTCCCGATGATGCCGACCCGTGGGAGACGCCTCTGCTTCTGTCTTCGTTCGCAAAACAGGGCGTGCATTCCGTCAATTCCTATTGGAGCGAGCTTTGGGTACGGCAGCGGATCGTTCCGCCCGACCGTCAGAACATTCAGCAGATCCTGAAGGAGCTTCACTTGAAGGAATATGACGAATTCCCGCTTCTGTTGAATGCGATGGGTCGCTGCGCGCAGGACGATTACTATCTCGCCCCTCTTTCCGAAGGGCAGCTCCCGCAGGAGATTGAAAAGCGTTTCGAGCTGCGCGTCGAGGACGTTGTCCCCCTGCAGGACGGTCAGCTTTTGGTCTTTTTCCGAAACGGGAAGGTCAAGAAGTGCGACCTCTATGCATATTTTCGAAAGCATCCGGAATTCGGCGTTCTGCAGAAGAATCCGGCGTATTTCCGGAATGTGCAGATGCAGACCGGAGGGTACGGCGTTGCGTGGGGCGAAAGGCTTATGATTGCGGATCACGAACTGTATTCCATTGGCAAGGCAATCCCTCTGGCCGCAGAGGATTTCAGGCTCTTTGTGACGGAGCGGATCGTAAACGCGCAGGAAGCCGCGGAGCTGCTTGGCTGTTCCCGTCAATATATCAACGAACTGGTCAAGACAGGAAAACTGACTCCGATCAAGGCAAGCGAGAAGAATACGATGTTTCTCAAAAGTGATCTGCTCCGACGTCTGTGGATGTCGTAGCAGCCGCAAGTCATCATCATGCGGGAGCTGCCCGAAAGCAGCTCCCGCATTTGAAATTTGGCTTACCGCTTACTTGCTCTGCGCGGACTTCTTTCTGCGAGTGACCAGTACGATCACAACGGCGGCCGAGGCAGCCATCAAAAGAATCCCGTAGACGCTGTAGCGCCAAACGCCGTTGTCACCGGTCTGTGGCAGGTCGAAGCCCTTGGTGTTCACGACCGTCATCGGGATCATCGCGTTGACTGATCCATTCCTGAG
Organism: Oscillospiraceae bacterium; assembly: GCA_017405865.1. Lineage (GTDB taxonomy): Bacteria > Bacillota > Clostridia > Oscillospirales > Oscillospiraceae > JAZOXB01. The sequence goes on from JAFQZN010000006.1 coordinate 8,204, forward strand.
CAACGTCTTCGCAGTCGTTGCAGCCCGGATAGAATTCAAACTCGTCAATATGGTCTGCCAGACAAATGAGGGACTTGCTGTCGGTAACTCCGGCGTACTCGATAACAGCTTCGTAGGTTTGCAGGTCTTCCATATAGGGAAATGCTGCAGCAAAGGCATTCAGGGCGTGAAGTCCTTCTTTCTGAAGCACGGTATCGAAGATCTCATCCCACGGTCGCCCGTAGCGGCAGGCTTCGATCTTGAATACGGCGTCAGCGCCGCGCTCATCCAACTGCACACAGGCAGAGGAGCAGTCCCGCTCGCTCAGCGGAAACGTGAATACTTCGGTTTCACCGTCATATGCGGCAGAGACAACAAGACGAATATTGGGATTGTGCTCATACAGTCGAAGCGCATCTGCGAGCTTTGGGTTCTCCTTCGTTTCCTCATTTTTAGCTGGTTCCCGCTTGTTTTGGAGCAGTTGCTTTGCTTCATCCAGATAGCCATCCAGCGAAGAGTACCGGTCGGCGATTAAACCGTACCGCAGGTGAGATTGAATCTCCGGTGCGGAATGGTTCAGCACGATCATGCTGCCGTTTGCGTCCGCAAGAGATCGTTCCGGTGTGAGAAGCGTGAGGAGGTGCGCCTCCTCAGGGCTGCCGGCGTACAACTTCACGCGAATGGGATTGCTGTCTTCGTCCGCCAGCAGGATGTCCTCCGGAATGATCTGAATACCGATGGAGCTGAGTTTGCTTTGCAGATCCATCGTGCCGGTCGGAAGCTCGACAACCAGCGTATTATTGCCGTATCGGATCACGGCGCCTAACATAGTTTTTTCCTCCGTTTCTTTTGAAAGTGATTCTGCATAGGAATAGAAAAAGCCCCGGCCGTTTTGTGAAATCAATCCAAAACGACCGGGGCTTGATATATAAAAGCATACAGGATTTCAGAATAATACTTCTGTCTCCGTCATCTTTTTTGTGGGCAATCGGGAAAACGTAGAGGTTCAAGTCCTGTCAGAAGGTGAAAAACAGGGTTTGGTATCTATAGTTAAACATTGTAGTTTTTCATCGCTTGAGATGTGAAAACCCCTGATAAAATCAGGGTTTTTCGGGGCAGTATCTTTTTTGTACGCCTCACCTGGTGCGGGCATGGGGACTTGGCGTAAGGTATGGGCGTACCCCTCCAAAACAGTCCACCGGACTGTTTTGTTTGCGCCGCATAAATGCACTTGCCTCCCCGCCCGTGGTGCTTTTAACTCTTCAAGTCCCGGCGCTTACGTAAAAATCCGCCGCGCCCGATAGGGCGCGACGGATTTTTGGTGCGGGCATGGGGACTTGAACCCCAACGGATCGCTCCATAGGAACCTAAATCCTACATGTCTGCCAATTCCATCATGCCCGCAGATTCAGAAGTATTTTACCATTCCCCCACCCGCCTGTCAAGCAAGGTTCTATACAAGATTTACATAATCTTTGCAAAAATGCCTTGACAAGTGCCAAAATGGACATTAAAATATTTCTGGATTAGTATGGTCTTTCCGGGCTTGGGGTAGTCCGGACGGGCGTTGCTTTTTCTCCGGCGCATTGCGCCGATACCCGAATTTTAATGAACAAGGAGGTGTATTCACGGAATATGGAATGGTATATCTGGGCTATCATCGTAGCCGCAGCCGCAGTGCTGTTCTTCTTCATCGGCTTTACCTACCGCAAGAAGGTCGCCGAGCGCGAGATCAAGAGCGCAGAAGCCGAAGCCACGCGCATTATCAACGAAGCCATCAAGGGCGGCGAAAATAAGAAGCGCGAAATGCTGGTGGAAGCCAAAGAAGAAATCCATAAAAACCGTACCGAATACGAAAAGGAAGTCAAGGAACGCCGCTCCGACCTGCAGAAGCAGGAGCGCCGTTTGCAGCAGAAGGAAGAGTCTCTGGACAAGAAGCTCGACGCCTTCGAGCGCAAGGAGGATGATCTCCACCGTCGGCAGGCCGCCGTTGCCGCCACGCAGGAGGAGGTCAATCTGATCAAAAAGAGCCAGCTGGAAATGCTGGAAAAAATCTCCGGACTGACACAGGAGGACGCAAAAAATCAACTTCTGAAATCGCTGGAAAACGAATGCCGTCACGAGGCCGCGCTGAAGATCAAGGAGATCGAGGCGGAGACCAAGGACAACGCCGATCAGCTCGCCCGGGAGATCATCTCAATCGCGATTCAGCGCTGCGCCGCCGATCACGCCGCAGAGGCGACGGTTTCCGTCGTTGCCCTGCCGAACGACGAGATGAAGGGCCGCATCATCGGCCGCGAGGGCCGCAACATCCGCACCCTCGAATCCATCACCGGCGTCGACCTGATCATCGACGATACGCCGGAGGCGATCACCGTCTCCTCGTTTGATCCCATCCGCCGCGAGGTCGCCCGTCTGGCGCTGGAGAAGCTCATTGCCGACGGACGCATCCACCCGACCCGCATCGAGGATCTGGTCGAAAAGTCCCGCAAGGAGGTCGACCGTGTGATCAAGCAGGAGGGCGAGCGCGCCGTCTTCGAGACCGGCGTCAACGGTCTGCACCCGGAGCTGGTCAAGTATCTCGGTCGTCAGAAGTACCGCACCTCTTACGGCCAGAATGTGCTCAACCACTCCATCGAGGTGGCGCACATCGCCGGTCTGCTCGCAAGCGAGCTGGGCGTCGACGTTCCCCTTGCCAAGCGCGCGGGTCTGCTGCATGATCTCGGCAAATCCGTCGACCATGAGCAGGAGGGCAGCCACGTCCAGCTGGGCGTTGAGCTTGCCAGAAAGTATAACGAGTCTCCCGACGTCATCCACGCCATCGAGGCGCATCATAACGACGTCGAGCCACGCACCGTCATTGCCTGCCTCGTGCAGGCCGCCGACGCCATCTCCGCCGCCCGCCCCGGCGCGCGCCGTGAGAACGTGGAGAATTATATCCGCCGTCTGGAAAAGCTCGAGGAAATCACCGGCTCTTACCCCGGAGTCGAGAAGTCCTTCGCCATCCAGGCCGGCCGCGAGGTCCGTATCATGGTCAAGCCCGAGGAGGTCTCCGAGGATAACATGGTGCTCCTTGCCCGCGAGCTGGCGCGCAAGATCGAGGCCGAGCTGGAATATCCCGGCCAGATCAAGGTCAACGTCATCCGCGAGACCAAGGCGACCGAAATCGCGAAGTAACGAGAAAAGCTTCCGCGCTGTGGGAAACCACAGCGCGGTCGTTTTTTTGAGGGATCTGCGGATCCATAAAACGGTACGGGAACGTGACGATCCGGCTGCGCGGCAGGCTCAAACGGCGTGAAACGCGCCGTTCCTTTCATTCCCCTGCGGCAAGGTACGTCTCCTCCGCCGCCTGCTGCGCGCGGATCAGCAGGCTTTTCGCGCACAATATGCTCCCCGCTTCGATGGCGTCCAGCGCGTCCGTGATCGCGTTGAACAGATCGTGATAGAGCTTCTCATAGTCCGGCACGGTATCGCCTCCTTCTCATGGATAGTATATCTTAAAATCAGATATAATGCAATATCTGATTATCGGATATACTATGCTCTAAGCGGGTGATGATCATGCGCTATGAGGTATTGAAATTTGAAACGATCCGCAATCTCCGCATTGATGGCGGGTACACGCAGCAGCAGATCGCAGAATATCTGCACATCAAGCAAAACACATATTCCCAGTATGAAATCGGCGTACTGAATTATCCGATCGAAGCATTGCTGAAGCTTGCAGATTTTTACGGCGTCAGCGTCGACTATTTGCTCGGCAGAACCGACGTCAAAACGCCGTACCCGCCGAAATGAAGCTTCTATCTCGAAGGTATGGAATTTTGTCAGAATTTGCGGGCGGCCGATGACCGCCCCTGCGATGTTATCCCGCCCGTTTTTACTCCGTAGGGGCGCGCATTGCGCCCGCAGCAGAATATGCAAACGGCGGCTGCCGATCAAGGCAGCCGCCGTTTATTATTTCATTTTCATTATTATATCGAAGACTTCCCTGGCAGTCGGTTTCCCCGCATGGACGCGCAGATCGCACGGTTCTGCGTCAAAGCAGCCGTGCTTCCGCTCCAGCATCATCGACACCGGCGGAGGCAGCACGCCGCGCATCCGCGCGGCAAAGCGCTCCTTGATCACGTCCAGCTCCTCCGTGACCAGAATGCGGTACGCGCCGGAAGGGACCATCTGCAAAAGCTCCGGCTCCGTGAGGACGAAGATGATGTTCTCACCGTTGACCGCTTCGGTCAGTTTTTTCGAAAACAGCCGCTGCGCCATCGCCTCATTGCCGTGCAGGCGGAGATAGTCTTTGCCGGTATAGACCTCCGCGCTCAGCTTCTCCTTCAGTGCGTCTACAAGGGTGCTTTTCCCCGTGCAGCTTTCGCCGAAAACCGCAATCACCATGTCATTCCCTCTTATTTCAGTTTCTTCTTGTGCGTAAAAAGCACGACGGCGAGCGCCATCAGGCCGACCGCCCACACGCAGACGACCCAGAGCTTCCCGGGGATGTCGGCATAGCTTCCGTCGACCGCCGCGTGGGCAGCGTCCACCGCGTTGGCAAAGGGCAGCATGTAGGCAAACTTACGAAATCCGTCGCCGAGCAGGTCGAGCGAGAACCAGCAGCCGGAGAGCCAGGCGGTCACATTCGTCAGAAGCGCGCCGCACAATCCGCCGACCGCCTTTTCATTGAGGCAGGTGCCGCAGATCAGGCCGATCGCGATATCGACCACCATGATCGGCAGGCAGACCAAAATGCAAACGAGAAGATTGGCGCTGAACGGCAGCCCGAGCGCGATCGCCGCCGCAAAGCAGAAGACGAGCTGAACGACGCCCATCGGCAGGAGCGGCAGCGTATAGCCGAGGATGAAATTGCCGCCCGTCATGGGCGAGGTGTAGAGCCGCAGCATGAAGGAGCTGCCGCGATCCTTGGCGAGCAGCAGGGCGGCAAACAGCGCGATAAAGCTCAAGCCGAACACGCCGATGCCCGGCGCAAGCAGACGAATCGCAAACATGTTTTCCTGCGCTTCCTTTGGGATATTGCTGTTGATGATCGTCAGAAGCACCAGCAGCGTGATCGGCAGCACAATGCCGAAGCCGACGCTGATCGGGTCGCGCACCATTTCCTTGAGATTGCGCTTCGCAAAGCAGAACGTCCGTTTCATGCCGTTTCACCTCCTGCCAGCCGTACGAAGGCCTCTTCAAAGCTCTCCGTTCCCGCCGTCTCCATGAGCTCTTTCGGTGTGCCGGTGAGCTTCAGGCTGCCGCCGTTCATCACGCCGACGCGGTCGGAAAGCTGTTCCGCTTCCTCCATATAATGGGTCGTCAGAATGACCGTGACCTTGCCCTTGAGTCCCTCGATGACCTTCCAAAGCTCCCGCCGCGCCAGCACGTCCAGCCCGAGCGTCGGCTCGTCGAGGAAGAGGAGCTTCGGATCGGAGACGAGCGCCATGGCGATAGACAGCCTGCGCTGCCAGCCGCCTGACAGGCGCTTTGCCTTGATTTTTTCCGCTTTTTGCAGCCCCAGCTCGTCAAGCATGCGCTGCACTCTGCTCCGGTCGCTGCCGTAGATCCCCGCGATCAGCTCCAGATTCTCCCGCACGGTCAGATTCGGCGCGACCGCCGTCTCCTGCGGCGAGACGCCGACGTACGGCTTGATTGCGTTCAGCTCGGTGAGCAGGTCGTGACCCAGTACAAGCGCCGTACCCTCCGTCGGCTTCAGGAGGCCCGAGAGCATTTTGATCGTCGTGGTCTTGCCCGCGCCGTTCACGCCCAAAAGCGAGAACAGCTCGCCCTCCCTTACGGTCAGGTCGAGCGCATCGACCGCCGTCAGCGCGCCGAAGCATTTCGTCAGTTGTTTCGTTTCAATCGCGTTCATGGATTGCCTCCCGTCGTAAAGTTTGCCGCAAATCGGGTGAAGAACTCCCTTGCCTTGGTCTGCTCGGGGATGGCGATGCCCTCGACCCTGTCCGCCAGCAAAAGCAGCGTGTCGCCGGGACGGATGCCGAACATTTCGCGCACCTCCGCCGGAATGACGATCTGCCCCTTCGGTCCGACCTTGACCGGCGACATGAATTTCCCCTCCGGGAATACGTGATTGCCCATCTCGCCCCTCCTTGTGTATTACTTGTATAACAAATAATACCATAAGAGAAAAGAAAAGTCAAGTCACATTTCGCGCAGCCCCCCGGCACTGCCTCTTGCAATGACAGCTACGTGAGATTCTCCGTGAATACTGATGTCGGTTACACAAATAATGCCCCGTTTTGTCATTGCGGGGGTGCAGGTATGGCACGTGTGCCGTTGAAGCGGGCGAGCGATGGTCGCCCCAACGCCGAGGTATGACAGACACCGTAGTGGCGCACCTTGCGCGCCCGCCGTTGTCGAAGGCGTTTCATTCTTCGCGGCGGCATGTGGGCATGCCGCCCTACGCGGGTTCGTTCATTGGTAAAGTGTCCCGCATCGACAGGCACAGATTGCCCGAGCAAGTCGGGCAATGACAGAGACGAAGGCACTTCCCCATCCTTGTCATTGCCCGCTTTACGCGGGCAATCTATCCGTTGCAGGTATGGCACGTGTACCGTTGAAGCGGGCGAGCGATGGTCGCCCCTGCGCCGAGGAACGATGAGCACCGTAGGGGCGCGCATTGCGCGCCCGCCGTTGTCGAACGCGTTTCATTCTTCGCGGCGGCATGTGGGCATGCCGCCCTACGCGGCTACTGTGTATTACGGTCGAGCCAAAGCCTCCCTCGCCATAGGAAACCACAACCCCTCAGTCACGGCCGCGCCGTGCCAGCTCCCCTTGCACAGGGGAGCCTTCGCGCAGATCATTCGATAAAGTGTCCCACGGCGAGCGACAAAAATTGCGAGGCTCCGGCGGAGCCTTGCAATTTCAGCAGGATTGATTGTAGCGTATTGGGTGCAGGCTGTGCCGTCAAAGCGCGGCGATAAACCGCAGGAAAGCGGCCTTGCCCGCTTCATCGCGCTTGAAGACGCCCGCGTCCTCCAGCACGGCAAGAAAGACCTTGCCGACCTCGTTTTCCAACGCGGCGCGGATGACCTCGCGCGGCTGCGACCGCAAGGCAGGCGCAAAGCGGCTTGCCCACGCGGCGTGCTTGGCGATCGCCTCGTCGGAGGCGATGTCCTTGCCCTCGGCGATGAACTGCTCCAAAAGCTCCAGCTCCTTTTGCAGTCTGGCGGGCAGGACGGCAAGTCCCATGACCTCGATCAGGCCGATATTTTCCTTCTTGATGTGGTGGCGCTCCGCGTGGGGATGATACACGCCCAAGGGGTGCTCCGGCGTGGTCAGATTGTTGCGCAGGCACAGGTCGATCTCGTAGTCCTCTCCCCTTCTGCGCGCGATCGGCGTGATCGTGTTATGCGGTACGCCGTCTGTTTCGGCGAAGATCGTCGCGCTCTCGTCGGTATAGCCGCGCCATTTGCCGAGGATATGGGCGGCAAGGTCTGCCAGCCGCGCGCTGTCCTTTCCGCGCAGGCGGATAACGGACAGCGGCCACTTGACGGTGCCGCACTGTACGTCTTCATAGCCCGGAACGGTGAAGCCGTGCTCCACGCCCGCCTTTGCCATGGCGAACTCGTATCTGCCGCCCTGGAAATGGTCGTGGCTCAAAATCGAGCCGCCGACGATGGGCAGGTCGGCGTTCGAGCCGATGAAATAGTGCGGGAAGAGCCGCACGAAGTCGAACAGCCGCGCAAACGCCCTGCGGTCGATCTTCATCGGCACGTGGCGGCTGTTGAGCGCGATGCAATGCTCGTTGTAGTAGACGTAGGGAGAATACTGCAAAAACCAGCTCTCGCCGTTCAGCGTCAGGGGGATCGTGCGGTGATTCGCTCTGGCGGGATGCCCGATTCTGCCCGCGTAGCCGACGTTCTCGACGCAGAGCTGGCAGGCGGGATAGGCGACCGAAACCGTCTTCCCCGCGGCGGCGATGTCGCGCGGGTCCTTTTCGGGCTTGGAGAGGTTGATCGTGATGTCGATCTGCCCGTAGTCGCTGTCCACCTTCCAGCGGCGGTCGCGGGCGATCCGGTCGCGGCGGATATAGTTGACGTCCCCGCTGAAGCGGTAGAACCAGTCCGTCGCCGCCTCGGGTGAGACGGCATAGCGCTCCGCAAAACGGCGGTTGACCTCGGCGGGCCGCGGGGTGAGGCAGTTCATCAGCCGCGTGTCAAAAATGTCTCTGCTTTCCGTCGTGTCGGCGCAGAGCCCCTTCTGCACAGCGTGATCCGTCAGGATTTTTAACAGCTCGGAAAGCGCGCCGTCCATCGGCTGCGCCGCTGCAAAGCCGTCCTCCCGCAGAACGTCCAGCAGGCGGTTGCGGGAATAGACGATCTCGCTTTCGTCGATCAGTCCTCTGTCAAAAGCATACTGTACCAATGCTTCAATGGCGTTGTAAATCATAATACCCTCTCACCTTTCGCGCCGTCTGCGGCGGTAATCGGATAGACCTCCGGGGTGACGCCGAAGCGTTCGCAGTAGGCGGTCTGTATCGCAGAAACAAAGCCTTCGACCGCCGCCCGCTCCATAAGGCTCACGGTGCAGCCGCCGAAGCCGCCGCCCGTCATGCGCGAGCCGTAGACGCCCTCGATCCGCTGCGCGGTTTCGGCTAAAAAATCCAGCTCCGCGCAGGAGACCTCATAATCGTCCCGCAGGGAGGCGTGCGAGGCGTTCATCAGCGCGCCGAAGGCGGTAAGATCGCCGCGTTGGAGCGCGGCAGCGCCGTCCAGCGTGCGCTGATTTTCATAAACCGCATGCTTCGCTCTCTTCCGGCAGACCGGGTCGGAAATCAAGTGCTTCCTGCGCTCGAATTCATCGACCGTCAGCGCGCACAGCGCGGAAACGCCCAAATTGCTGCACGCCGCCTCACACTCGCGGCGGCGGTCGTTGTACGCCGACGCTGCAAGCGAATGCTTGACCATGCTGTTGACGATCACGAGCGCGCTGTCACCGAGCGGCGCGTAAGCATATGCGAGCGTTCCCGCATTCAGCAAAATCGCGCTTCCCTGCTTGCCCATCGCGCTGGCAAACTGATCCATGATCCCGCAATTCACGCCGATGAAGCGGTTTTCCGCAAGCTGCCCGATCATGGCGATCTCCTGCTTCATCACGGGGATGGAGAACAGTTCCTTAAGCACCGTACCCGTGACGACCTCCAGCGCGGCGGAGGAGGAAAGCCCCGCCCCGTCGGGCAGGTCGCCGGAGAAATAAAAGTCTGCGCCGCATTCGAGCGGATGCCCGCAGGCGGCAAAGGCGCGGATCACACTCGCCGGATAGTCCGCCCAGACGTCCTGCAGAGATAAGTCCGCGAGCGAATACTCGACGACGCCGGTACTGCAAAAATTCTCCGAGACGAAGCGGAGCTTCCCGTCAGCGCGGCGCGCGGCGGCGCAGGCGATCCCCATCTGGATCGCGCAGGGAAAGACATGCCCGCCGTTATAGTCGGTATGCTCGCCGATCAGATTCACTCTGCCCGGCGCGAAGCCGACGACGGAAGGCTGCTTTTCAAATACGTTTTCAAAGGACACGGCGATCGCGTTCACTCGGCTGCCTCCATATAGTAGAGCCTCGACGCAAAGTCGGGGAAGACGCGGGTGTTCTCGTTGAAGCCCGTGCCGGCGTAGGCGGGGCGCAGGGCAACGCCCGTCCGCATCAGAACGTCGCCCGTCGCGGTGACGTCCTCGGATTCCTCGCCCATCTTGACCACCTTCGCGATGACGTTATGCACAAAGGAATCCTGCTTGACGTGGATCGGCGCGACCGTGTTGATCAGGCTGCCGAACTGCAGAATGTCCACGCGGTCGGAGATGTTGTAAAGCCGGTAGGTCCGCTCCGGGTCAAGCCCCGCTGCGAAGAACCGCATCGCCTGCATGTTCGGCGTGGTCAGCTCCTGCAGCAGCAGACCGACGGCACGCTTCCCGTCCTCGGAAACGCAGACCCACTCGTGGACGCCGCCCGTAAGGACGCGGTAGAACTGCCCGAACTGGAAGACCTCGCGCCACTGCTTGTAAATCTCAATTTCCTTCGTGACGCGCTCTTTCAGCGCGGCGTTGAAGTCGCGCACGTCCCACTCGTAGCCGAGGGCGCCGAAGGCCGCCACGCCGAAGCGCGTATTGATCGGCGACTTGCGCAGGGTCTGGTGATTTGGGCAGGAGCTGACGTGCGCGCCGATGCAGGACTGCGGATAGCCGTAGCTGTAGCCCTCCTGGATCGTGGCGCGGCAGATCGCGTCGGTGTTGTCGCTCGCCCAGATCTGCGGGAAATAGGACAGAATGCCCAGATCGAAGCGGTTGCCGCCCGAGGCGCAGCCCTCGAAGAGGGTCGCCGGGAAGCGCTCGGTCAGCTCACGCATCACGCGGTACAGGCCGCAGATGTAGCGGTGCGCCGTTTCGCCCTGCCGCTCGGCGGGCAGGTAGGGGGAATACACGTCCGAGAAGACGCGGTTCATGTCCCATTTGACGTAGCTGATGTTGGCAGACGAGAAGACCTCGCTCATTTTTTCGATCAGGTGCTCCTGCACGGCGGGATTGGCAAGGTCGAGAATGCGCTGATTTCTGCCCTCGGAATGGAGCTTGCCGGGGATCTCCATTGCCCAGTCGGGATGCTGACGGTACAGCTCGCTGTCGACGTTCACCATCTCCGGCTCGACCCAGATGCCGAAGCCCATATCCAGAGCGTTGATCTTGTCGGCAAGCCCCTTCAGCCCGTCGGGGAGCTTTTTCTTATTCGGCTCCCAGTCGCCGAGCGACTTGGTATCGCTGTCGCGCTCGCCGAACCAGCCGTCGTCGAGGACGAACAGCTCGATGCCGAGCTTCTTGCCCGCCTTGGCGAGCGAGACGAGCGAGCTCTCGCTCACCTTGAAATAGAACGCCTCCCAGCTGTTGAGCAGGACGGGACGCGCCTTGTGCTTCCACTGCCCGCGCACGACGTGCTCGCGGACGAAGCGGTGCATATTGACGCTCTGCCCCGTAAAGCCCTGCGCCGAGAAGGTCATGACCGCCTCGGGCGATTCAAAGCACTCGCCCTCCTTGAGGATAAAGCGGAAGCCGTCCGGCTGAATGCCGCTGACGATGCGGGTCTTGCCGTAGGCGTTGACCTCTGCGGCGGAATAGTGGTTGCCGCTGTAGATCAGATTGAAGCCGTAGACGCTGCCCGCGTTTTCGGTCGCGGACGGCGCATGGACCATAAAGAAGGGGTTGGCGCGGTTGGAGGAGCAGCCCGTGCGGCTTTCGATCACGAACTTGCCGGCGGTGATCGAAGCGGTATTCTTGTTCATCTCCCGCGCCCACGCGCCGTGGAAGGAGGTGACGCAGGCGCCGCTGAAGGGAATATCCACCTGTGTGCTCAGCATGCGCTCGAGCGCGATGGGCTCTTTCCCCTCGTTGCGCAGCCGCGCGCAGCGCGTGATCACGTCACAGTCGGGATAGACGCGGTAGTGCAACTCCAGAACGAGATCGCCGTCGCGCGCCGTGAGACAAAGATGCTCCGCCTTGCCGTCCTCTGCATAGGAGGACGGCAGGGTGGTGAAGTCCGAGGGCTCGCTGTCGATCCGGTCGCTCTCATAGAGGAAATCCGCGCTGCGGCTGCCGTCCGGATGGATCAGCGTAAGGAACGGCTCGCGCACGTCGCCGTGACCGGGCGTTGAGAATTCCAGACACATATCCTCCAGCAGCACCGTCGGATGCTCTTTGGAATAGGCGATGCTGTTGCCCAGCTCAAACTCGCGCTTTTCGCGGAACACCTCGCAGTCCTCCGCCGTGTGCAGCGCGATCCTCGCGCCGTAGTACAGGTGCTCCAGATGCCCCGAGGGGGCAAGGGAGAACACGTAGGTCGTGCGTTCGGTATCCAGCACGAACGCGGGGCGCTCGCCGTTTAGCTTTCTAATCACTTATATCACCAAGCTTATTTGTCGTTTTTCTTCTCGATCGTGTCCATGATCTTCTTCTCATTATAGAAGCCGAGCAGGACCGCGCCGAGAACGCAGAATGCGACGGCGACGAAACCGACGATCGTCATGCCGAGGACGGAGGCGGTGATGTCGTTGCTGTTCGTGTTCTGGCTCGTGCCGATGATGGCAAGGGAGGTGAAGACCAGCATCGCAAGGGACTGGCCGAACTTCATGGCGAAGGTACGCGCCGCGAAGAACATGCCCTCGCGGTTTTCGCCCGTCTCGATGCCGTCAGCCTCCGCGACGTCAGCGACGATGGACTGCGGGATGATGCCCAGAAGCGCCATCGGGAAGGCGGCGATCACGCAGATCAGACCGCCGAAGACGACGCCGGGGATGACCGTGGTGCCGAGGATGCCGATCAGCGCCGCGATCACATAAGCGACCGCCAGACCGAGGAAGCCGAAGATGACGAGCTTCTTCTTGCCGTGCTTCTTGACGAGCTTCGGAACGAACGGATAGAACACGGCGGACAGGACGGTCATGCCGCCGAGGAAGACCATGGTATAGAATTCATCCAGCCCCATGGAGACCTTGACGAAGAACGGAAGACCCGTCTGGAAGAGCGTCAGGCCGACCCAGTACATGATGTCGGAGGAGACGAAGGTACGGAAGCTGCCGTTCTTGAAGGTCGCCTTCAGCGACTTGAACATATTGGAGTTGGAGGGCTTCGTTTCGACGAAGTCCTTTTCCTTGAGGAAGAAGGTGGGGATCAGCATGCAGATGCAGGAGATGACCGCCAGCACGATGAAGCAGATGCGGTAGCTCCAGGCAAAGCCGACGCTCTCGCGCAGCATGCCCGCAAAGACGAACGGCGTATAGGCAAGCAGCGTGCCTGCGAAGAAGGTCAGGGAGATCGCGGTGGAGATGTACATTCTGTCGTCCTGCGTCTTGCCGAATTCGGAGATCAGGGCGTTATAGGGCGTGCAGTACATCGTCATGAACAGGTAGAACAGGACGATGATGACGGAGATCCACGCCACGTTAATGCCGCTGATGGTGTCGACCGGCGCGCAGAAGAGCAGGACCGTGACGACGGAGAGCGGGATCGCAGCGTACTGCATGAAGGGGATGCGTCTGCCGCGCTTGTTCTTGCTGCGGTCGGACAGAGAGGCGATCCACGGGTCGGTGACCGCGTCGAACACACGCGACAGCGCCGTGATCAGACCGAGAATGGTCAGGAAGCCGCCGATGATCAGACCCGGCATGATGTACTGCTTCGCGCCGCTTGCAATGTCGGTCTGCGTGGGCAGATAGAACGTAACCAGCCACGCGCTGATGATGCCGCTGAGGGTCGACCAGCCGAGCTGACCGACGGCGAAGATGCGCATCTGTTTTTTGGTTAATCTTTTCATGTTATCCTCCTATTTGTTCTTTAATCCCATCGCGATCTGAACGGCCTTGTACGCGCCGTCGTAGAGCCCGATGGTTTGATTGACTTTGATTTGCTCGCACATCTGCTCGAACAGCTCCCTCTCGTTCAGGAACAGGTCGACCATCTGCAGCGTGTGCGGGACGTCCTCGCACTCCAAGGTGCCGTCGCCCACTTCGGCTGAATGGATCGCGCCCCACTTCTCGTGGCCGCCGATCCGCTTGAGGAAGAGCTTCGGGATCGGGTAGAAAGCAAGCTCGCTCGGCTTTGTCAGCAGCACGTCGCTCGAGCGCATCAGAAGGTTCGTGCAGTAGACCGCCTCGAAGATGTTCTCGTGCCAGAAGGCGTGTACGCCGCTGACCTCGCCCTCGATCGCCTGTTCTGCAAACGAAGCGGTGTCGCTCCAGTCGTTAAAGTGAGCCGTGCTGATGTCCGCCAGCTCCGGAATGCCGGCGCAAAGCTCCTCCCAGACGGTCTTATAGTCGCCGACGTTGACGTACAGCGCCGCCTTTCCCGCCTTGATCTGCGGGATGAGGTGGGAGATCACCGCCGCGAACAGCTCGCGCTGCGCGCCTGCGCCGCCGATGGTCATTAAGAAGCGCATCGGTTTGCCGTCCTTTTTGCGGGCGATCCTGCGGTCGCAGTCCGCCGCGAGGTCCTTGACCAGCTCATGGTCGATATAATGCCCCGTATAGACGAGGCTCTCCGGCGGCATCGGCTTCAGAACGTCCTTTTTCTGCATGCCGTTGAGGATGCGGTAGCCGATGTAGGACTGGTGCGTCTGGATCGTGTGGACGCTGCCCTCGGCAAGATGCAGCGCCATCGGCCAGTTGTCCGGGATCGCGTTGACGACGTACTGCATGCCCGCATGCAGCGCCGCCTGCGCCGGCCAGACGTGTGTGCCGATGATGGGAATATCCTTCGGCACGTTCTCAAAGACCGCCGCCATCAGCTCCGCGTTCTTCTGGTCGGACGAATTGTAGGTCAGCTGGCGGAAACCCTCGTAGTTGAGCGGCTCCCAGTAGAGCTTGTTGAAGAGTCTGCTCTTCTGCGAAAGGCGCGAGCCCATCGAATAAAGATCGTTCTGCGCCCCGATGACCTTCGTGCAGGTGGTGGTCTTGAACGAGTTCAGATCCATCCAGTAGGGCGTATAGCCCAGCGCGTGTGCTGCGGACGCCATCGCAATGGAGATGCGGTAGTGTCCGAAGCCCATGCGGATGTTGCCGACGATCAGGCCCTTTTCGCGGTCGAACGCCGTTTCTCCCGCGCCTTCGTCCACGCGAATGTCATACACGCCCAGAGGCTTGTGCAGGCAGGCGTTTTCAACGATCTTCACGCTGTAGTTCGCCTTGCTGTCGTCACCGTACTTCTTTTGGTACTTTCGCTTGGATTTTACCGCCTTTTTCTGCGCCTTGCCGCTGATCGGATTGCCGAAGATCACTTTTGATTTGTCCGACATAACGTCCCTCCTCTTTTTCATTCTCGCGCGCAAGGAGCACATCGGGCCCTGTTTCTCCGTCCATCGCGCGGGAATTCTGCATTTTACATGGTATTATATTAACATTTAATTGACATTTTGGCAATGCCAAAATGTATCTGTTTCCAAAAAAATGGCGTGTGCATCCGCCGCAGTCCATGCAGCGCGAACTGCCTGCGGCTAAAAAAGCTCTGCTTACGGGCTTGACAAGTTTACTTGGCAGTGCTATACTGTTGGTATGACAAGTAAACTTGGCAACCAGAAAGGAGTATCGCAATGACGAGAGAAGAAATACTGGAAAAAGCGCAGGAGGAGGGCGGGCAGATCGACCTGCCGGATCGGGAGGCGCAGCGAGACGGCGCATGGAGGGCGTATCTGCTGGGCGTTGCCCTGCTCGCCGTTGTCGATCTGGTGAACCACCTTGTGCTCCGGCGCGTCGATTTCGGCGCAAACTTCGTGCTGAACGCCATGATGGCGACGCTGTTTGTGACGAAATACCGGCAGCTTCGGAAGAAGCACGAGCTGATCGTGGCGATCCTCTGGGGCTTCGCAGCAGCGCTGATGCTCGTGGCGTGGATTTTGCAGCTGGTCGAGGTGTTCTGACGTGGACGACAGACTGGTACTGCAAAACAGGCTCGCGCAGATTCGGAAGGAAAAGGGTCTGTCGCAGGCGGAGCTTGCCAAGCTGGTCGGCGTCTCGCGCAACACGATCAGCTCGATCGAAACGGGTCAGTTCAGCCCCACGGCAAAGCTCGCGCTCATCCTCTGCGTCGCGCTGGACAAGCGCTTTGAGGAAATCTTCTATTTTTGACAGACGAAAAGAGCGTCCGCCGTTTAGCCAATGTCAATTTAAGAAGTGCTCGTCACAGAAATGTGGCGGGCATTTCTTTTTTTACAGAAAACTCGAAAAAAAGCGAAAAAAGGATGACAATTGAGGAAAAATGTGCGGCTGCTTTTGAATTATTAAAAGCAGCCCCTTGTTGTAGGTAGACCTGCGAGTCACAACACTACAAGGAGGCTGCTGCAATGTCAAGTATCAGGCAGCCTTAACAATGAGCTTATGGTTTTTTCACTGCTCGCCAGAAATGGCAGCCTCTTCTGCGTTCATTCAGCAAAGAGCCAACATCATACCGGAGGTGTTTGCATATCTCTTTCGTCGGTTTACAGACCGTATTGCTGCAAACAGGGACAGCGACAGAGAAGGACTGCTATCTGCACGAACTGATACAGAAACGCATAAAATAACGAGGGGAAGAAATGAAACGGTTTATGATCAACCTCGCAAACCTTATCAAGGTGAAGACCGTCGTGACATTTACGGTGATTGCCGTGTTCGCAGTGCTTGCCCTGCGCGGGGATATTGCTTCGGACAACGTGATGATCATCGTGACGTCAGTCGTGAGTTTTTACTTTGGGACGCAATTTGAAAAGCAAGGAGGAAAGAGCTAATGGCGCAGAAAGTCTATATTTCGCCGTCGGATCAAGAGCGCAACTTTTACGCAGCAGGCAACACGACTGAAGCGATCCAGTGCCGTGCGATTGCCCAGCTTCTTGTCGCCGCATTAAACCGTTGCGGGTTTGATGCGATCACGAACGTGACCGATGGCATGTATGATCGCGTGGCAGAAAGCAACGCATGGGGCGCAGATTTGCATATCTGCATCCATACGAACGCATATAACGGCAATGTATCCGGGACGCGAATCTTCTGTTATAAGTTGGATACGCCGGGGTACGAGGTCTGCAAATCAGTTATGGCGACGCTTGCTCCGATCACACCGGGAGGCAGCGACGGGGTTTCCGCATATCCGCAACTTTACGAAGAGCGTGAGACTTACGCTCCGTGCTGCTATATCGAAGTGGAGTTCCACGACGTTCCGGCGGTTGCGGAGTGGATCATTGTGCACAAGCCGGAGATTGCGGAGGCGATCGCACGAGGCGTCTGCAATTACTACGGCGTTAAGTATATGGAAGGCAGCCCGGTATCGGAAGAAAAGCGATACTACTATCTTGGCGATATCACGGAAGAAGTATATCGAAAGACTGTGGATAAGTTGATTAAAATGGGAATCCTGCGCGGGAAGGGCGGAGAAGGCGAACGGATGATCATCGACCTCGGCGAGGACGTGATCCGTATGCTGGTCGTGCTGGACCGCGCCGGCATTTTCGACTGATAAGGTCGTAGGCGGGGCGATCGCCGAGAAGTTCGGATTTGTCAAAGAATAAGAAACGCCCTGCTGGGCTTCACTTCCCCGGCAGGGCTGATTTTTGTATGCGCTCAAATTTCATGACACTTTTGTGACACTTTTTGTGTCGCATATAGTGTAAAAATCGTATCAAATATAAATTGCAAAATCGCAAAAACGAGAATGGTAAAACGGCGGAAACCATTGCAAATACAAGAAAAACGCCGCAATCGTTGCGATTGCAGCGTTTCTTGCTTTTGGTGACCCGGTTGCCGTGAAATCCGAACCGTTTTCCTTTTCAGTTATCTCCGACAGCGGAATTGTCTCGCTGCTGCGGCTGTAATTGTAGGTGATGACCAGTTTGTCGTCGTACAGGTAGATCGCGTTGACGAAGCAATCTACCAGCTTTCTCCGGTGGGCAGACTTGTTTAGATCCAGTTCCCGAAGTTGGAGGATGAAGTATAGAATATGCTCCTTGCTGACGCTCGGCTGCGCAATTTCCTGCTTCGTGATCTGTATGCTGATTTCTTCCTTCTCTGCTTCCAGCTTCTGCAGACGTTCCTTCGTTGACGGGGTGATGATCCCTTGCTGCATCGCGTTCAGGATGTTGTCGATCGCTTTCTCTGCCTCGGCATACTGCCTGCGGAGGGCTGCAAGCGTCGCGTCTTCTTCTCCCAATAAGGCAACGATGCGCTCTGCGATTCGCTCAAGGAGGGCGTCATCCCAGATGATCTTTTTGGTTTTCTCAATGACGAGGTTTTCGATCCATTCCTTCTTGACCGGCTTCTTGCTGCAGGTATGGTCTTTCTTTGCTTTTGCGCATTTGTAATAGCGGTGCGTCACGCCCGTTTTGCTTGTGCCGGATTCGCCGACCATAAAACTGCCGCATTTGCCACAATAGAGTTTCGTAGTCAGAATAAAGTCCTCTTTGGCTTTGTTTCTCGCAGGAGCTGCCTTGTTTGTTTTCATACGGTCCTGGACGCGGTCGAACAGCTCCTCCGGTACGATCTGCGGGATACCGCCCGGGACGACCACGTCATTGAAACGGTATTCGCCTAAATAGCGGCGGTTGCGAAGCATCCTTGCCACGGATTCGTAGTTGTAGGGATTGCCCTTTGCGGTTCGCACGCCTTTGCTTTCGAGTTCAACGACGATATCTTTGATCGTACAGCCGTCTGCATACTTCCGGAACATCTCCAGGACGATCGGGGCGACCACCGGGTCGATCTGAAAGTGCTGCTCCGCATCGATCGTATATCCGACGAGGACGCCGCCGCCGTTGTATTTGCATTTCAGAGCGTTGTCTGTCATACCACGCAGGACCTTTTCGCCAAGATCTGCGGAATAGTATTCCGCCATTCCTTCCAGCACTGCTTCCAGAATGATGCCTTCGGCGCCATCCGAGATCGCCTCCGTTGCGGAGACGACGCGCACACCGTTTTTCTTTAGCGCCGCTTTGTATCTTGCGCTGTCATAGCGGTTGCGGGAAAAGCGGTCGAGTTTCCAGACAACGACCAGTTCAAACTTCTTCTGTGCGCTGTCGCGGATCATTTTCTGAAACTCCGGTCTGTTGTCGGTCTTTGCAGAGAGCGCACGGTCGATATATGTCCCGACAATTTGAAGGCCTTTCTTATTTGCGAATGCTTTACATTCACGGAGCTGACCTTCGATGCTTTCCTCTCGCTGATTGTCGGAAGAATAGCGAGCGTAGATGACGGCGTTCATTTGCCGCCCCTGCTTTCTTTCAGCATCTGCCGCAGGGTTTCCTTCAATCGGGCGTTCATTTCCGAATTCGGATCAAAGCACATTTCGATAAACTTATCCATTTCAGGATATGCCTTTTCGAGCTTGATCTTCTCCTCATAGCTGCCGCCTCTGGGGTTGTCCGACCTGCCGCAGAGATAGTCGAGCGATACATCAAAGAAATCCGCGTACTTGATCGCGACGCTGACCGGAATCTCCGTCTGACCGGCCTCATAACGGTAGATGCACGACTGCCCGATGCCGATCGTTTTAGCAAGACGGTTTTGTGAGAGTCCTGCCTTTTCCCGGACGCTCCGCATTCGTTGATAGACTGTACTCAATAGGCCCACCTCCAATTCCTATCTGCTTTTAGTATATATCACCCCCGTTAAAATGCCAACCCCAATTTACATAACATAGTATGTTTTAATTCGGATAGCACGTTTCTTTGGGACGCGGGACCTTGGAGAAGCACTTTTACGAAAGTGTATTAACCCACTATGGTACTTTCATCCGTTGGCTGTAAAGTACCGTGGGCTCTTCGAGGCGGATGCGGTCGTTGCGACGACCTCCACCGGGATTCGCTGTGCTTTGCCACAGCAAATCCCCGGTGCGGGCAGAGAGAATCCCCGAAAAATCTCTCTGCCCTCTGCGTCAAAACTGCACTGCAGTCTTTCCGCAGCCTCCCTCGGAAGCACAGCTTCCAGCGTCCGGGCGAGGGTGAAAAAGACACGTTTGTTTTTCTCACGCTGCCGATTCTGATTCCGTTCACTTCCAATGTCGTTCCTGCCCGGCTCTGCCCCGACGTTTTGCCCTTCTTGGCACGCTCGCATTGACGGTTGCCGCGCACTTCTCCGGAGGGCATATTCCATTGGACGGTAATGTAGTTTTGGTAAAATGATTCAATACCATTATTATATTAAACATATATGTTAAAGTCAATGGTGTTTACAAAAAATTAAACAAAAATATTTAGCCGCGTGTGCTTGACACGGCTAGATGCTTTTGTTACCATGGTTGTACAGTATGAAAATGGGGGAAGTACTATGGCAATCGGGGAAAGAATTCATTATTTTCGTATGCAGCGCGGATTGACGCAAAAGCAGCTTGGCAATGCCATCGGATTCAAGGAGAGCACCGCTGACGTGCGGATCGCGCAGTACGAAACCGGCGTTAGATCGCCAAAGGCCGAGATCGTCAATGCCCTAGCCAGGGTTTTGGACGTCTCGACCTCCGCGCTCACCGTGCCGGATATTGACACCAACATCGGCTTGATGCACACGTTATTTACTTTGGAGGACATTTCTGCCCTCAAGATCGGCGAGATCGACGGCGAGCTCTGCATCCGCCTGGATAAATCCTCTCCGCGCTATCACGCCATGTATGAAATGTTCTCCGCCTGGCAGCAGAAGGCCGCCAAGCTCGAATCCGGTGAAATCACCCAAGCCGATTACGATCGCTGGCGCAGATACTACCCGGAATACGATACCACTGGCACTTGGGCGAAGGTCCCCTCCCAAAACCTCGTTGATACCAAAACAGCAGAATGAATCGAAAAACGCAGGCTCAAGCAAAAGAAAAGACGCCTTCCGTGGCCTTATGGCGGCGGGAGGCGGAATTCATAGATTTGGGTAGCGACGGGGATTCCGAGCGTGTAGCGGCGGAGCGTGACAAGCGAGACGGCGCAAGCACCGTCCGGGAAGAATTCAGCCTGTTCACAGCTCCACGCGTCATCTATGACAGTGACACATCCGGCGGCGCTTTCGCAAAGGTCGCCGGAAAAGCTGCCGGTCAGTTCAACCTGCCACAGCAGGCGGTCGTCGCTGCTGCAGTAGGTCCAGCAGCGCGTCACATCGATAGATTCCGTAACGTCACCGCTTTGCACGGGATCATCGTCAGATGGAGCCGATTCCTCCGACCGGATAGGTTCCAGAGGAAAGGATTCAAAGCGCATCCAGAACGACTGCTGGTCGGCTGAAATTTCACGCAAATGGACGCCGCGATGCATTGTGGTACCGGTCTTCGTTGTGATCTCAAAGCATTGACACACAAGCAGTTTGCCGTCTTCCTCGATGAGAAAGCACCGGGCGTGCAATACTGCGTCGTCCCCAAAGGGATCAAAGCCGTAGGTCGTGCCGCCGTTTTCCCCTTCCTCGTCATACCAGACGGAAAAGTGCGACCAATCCGTATGCGCAAACCGATAACTGACCTCCAGCGCGCCGCGCTCCGGCTGAAAGGCGACCGTCTCTCCACAGTTGTTCAGCGAGAACGCAAATCTGACAGAATCATCCTCGATGCGTGCTTCCCAGGCTTGCTCGCATGGATCGGGTTCCAGTGCAAGCGCTGGCTCCAGACTTTCCTGTGCGTCCTCAGCATGGACAGCGAGCGATAGAACAAACAGCGCACAGATCGTCAGTACAATCCGGATGATCTGTCTCACAGAAACCACCTCCCGGCGGCATGCTTCGCAGCCGTAACAATGAAATGTCCGTCCATGTCCTGCTGATTGCGGATGATCAGATAGATGATCATCCCGACTAAGGCAAGCAGCGAGAACCCCAGTGCGAGCAGCACCAGGTGCACGACCCGATTTCTCGCCCGGAAGCGTTCGTTGATTTCCGCATAGGACATCTCTGAGACAAAGGCCACCGCAATGGCCTCCGGCGTACCGAACTGCTCTGCAAGCTCGTCCGCATTTGCCCAGGGATGAGAGGACAGATAGCCCAGCACGTCATTTCGCAGATTCTCGAGATACGCCCGCTTTCGCTCCCCGGAAAAGGGGAGCTTTTTTGCGACCTTGCGGCAGTAGGCAGCAGCCCGCTGCTCAAGCTGTTTCATGGTGCACCTCGCCGAACTGCAAAATCCGTCTGGCTCCTTCGCTGACCTGCTCGTACTCCCTCCGGATCAGCGCGAGATAATCCGCGCCCTCGTCGGTAAGCCGGTAGTAGACCCGGGTCATCCGCTTGCCCACCAGTTCCTTGCGGTCGGCGATATAGCCCTGCTCCAGCAGCCGATAGAGCACCGGGTAGAGCGTTCCGTCCTGGAACGTCAAAAGACCTCCGCTGATGCGCTCGGTCTCCTGTACCAGCTCGTAGCCGTACATCTCCCGCCGCTGCAGGAGCGACAGGATGCAAAGTGTTGTCACGCCCTTCTTAAAATGCGTTTGCATACCTTCTTGTTTCATCGTTCCCGTTCCTTTTCTTTGGATATTTTTATTATACGGCAAAAATATCTTTGTGTAAATACTATTCTTTACAAGTTATTTGTTGACAAATAAACACCGGTATGGTATCGTTGGGAAAAAGGAGGGATTCCAATGAAACGATGGTTCGGAATACTTATTATGATCGCCTTGCTGCTTACAAGCTGCGCAGTTTCGCCGGAAGAGAGTCAAAACGCGGCAGCTGCCCCGGAAGGTACGCATGAACACACGCAGTCACAGCAGACGCAGGGTGAATGGCTGCCAATTTCGCAGGCAAGTCTGCGGCAGGACTATCTGGAAACCACACAGGGGATCTATTATACCGTACCGAAAGCCACAGGGAACAGCATCGGCGGACAGCTTTACTTTTTGCCTAAGGACGGCATGCAGGCATTTCTTCTGTGCAGCAAACCCAACTGCGCGCATTTGGGGGATTACTGTAACGCCTGGGGCGGCTATACGCTCGCGGAATGCGGTGAAAAGATCTATACGGAGCGCTACGACTGGAAAAGCGAGATCATTCGGATGAATCCGGACGGAACCGATCACGAAACCGTCTGTGACTATCCCACGGTGCGGTATCCGGACGGCAGCGCGGATGGGAGTGGGACCTGCTTTGCCGCCGGAGATCAGCTGCTTGTCTTTGTCGAGCCGAATCTGTCCAGACCGTTCGAAGAACAGCGCTGCACGATTTTTCAAATCGACCTGCAAACAGGCGAGACGATGGAGGTTTTCACTTCCCTGAACGAGCAATACCATCTGCAGCCGGGAGAAATGCGATATGCCGAGGGAAGGCTATACTGCCATTTTGACGTGCTGCAGGCAGACGGCGCGCGGGAACTCTGGATGGCAGAGCTGGACCCGGAAACGGATCAATGGCGGATGCTGTTTCCGATCGAGGACTACTTCGCCGTTTGGGCGGTGTACGACAATACACTGTACTATCTTGTCGAAGACACGGGCTTCCGGGAATATGATCTGTCCACCGGCGAGACAGTGGACCGTGGCTTGCCTGTCGCAGATGCGAAATGGGCAAGCTATGACGAGGACTACATTTATTTGATGGGCCACGATCCTGCCATGGACGCATGGGCAGAAGCGGCAAAGACCCAGACGCCCTACAGCGGTCCGGATAAAAGTGATCATACGCTGTACATCCTCACCAGGGACTATGAGCTGATCGATCAGATCTTTTTGCCGGACGGAGAAAACCTGTTCTATGTGACGGACGACTACCTGTACTTCTGCGCCGGGTACTACGGTGCAGACTGCCGGCTGGAAAAGTCGCAGTTCGGCAGCGGGAATCTGACGCTGGAACCGCTGAAATAGGGATCATACGATGGAACTGACGATCAGAGAACTGACCAAATCCTACGGTGAGAAGCTGGCGCTGGATGGATTTACTTACACGTTTCATCCCGGCGTGACGGCAATTCTGGGACCGAATGGCGCAGGAAAAACCACGCTGATGAATCTGATCACCGACTGCGTGAAGCGGCAGACAGGCGAGATCCTCTATGACAGCACTGACATTTTGAAACTTGGCAAGACATTCCGGCAGAAGCTCGGCTTTATGCCGCAAAGTCAGGGCATGTATGAGCAGATGACCGCCTTTGACTTCCTCTGCTACGTGGCAGAGCTGAAGGGAATGAAAAAGCGAGCTGCGCTATCGCAGATTCAGGAGCTGCTGATGCTAGTCAATCTCGAAGACGCTGCGCATCGCAAAGTCGGCGGGTTTTCCGGCGGCATGCGGCAGCGGGTGATGCTGGCGCAGGCGATGCTGGGGAGTCCGGAGGTGTTGCTGCTGGACGAGCCTACAGCAGGGCTTGACCCTGAGGAGCGGATCCGCCTGCGCGGGTACATCGGGCAGCTGGCACAAAAACGGATCGTGCTGATTACGACCCATATTACCGGCGACGTGGAAACGATTGCGGATGAGATCCTGCTGATGAACAACGGACGGCTTCTTTTTGCGTCCGGCTGCGAAGCGTTTGTTCATGGCTGCGGGGCGAAGGATCTGGAGGACGCTTACATCAAGCGGCTGCACGCGTCATGAGAGAGGCAAAACGAGTGCTCCTTGCCCCGAAGCTTTGGGGATTGCTTGCCATGCTGTTGGCGTTAAACTGTATGCTTCTGGCGTCGCAGGATACGCACATGGAAGGCTTCTATACAGCCTATCAGGTTGCGCTGCCGGAATTCTCGGCGTTGCCCCCGGAGGAGGCAGAGATACAAGCCGAGCAGGAGCTGGTACAGCTGCAGGAGCTTGGTCTGCTCCACATGTTTCGTGATGAAGAAAACCCCGAAATCAAGGCATTGATCCGCGAGGACTGCGCCGATGCCTTCGGCGCAGACTTTGAAGCACGGCTGGAAGCAGGCGAGTTCGACCTGAGCGATGCCGCAATACAGGAGAATTATAAACGGCGAGAGGTTTTGCAGACGCTGTTAGAACAGCTTGCGCACCTGCGGGAATACCCGGCCTATCTGGAACAAGTGCAGGCAAATGTCCGGCAGATGTCTGCTTTGTCGCTTTTCAACCAGGAGGGCAGCTTTTCCTCCCGCAACATCGAGAAAACCGGACGGGACTTTCCTGCTTCCGTCGAGCTGCAGCTGGGCAATGATTTCGCGGTCACGATGCTTGTGACGGACGAGCTCGGTGGCTACAGCCTGCTGATCTTTACACTCTTTCTGGCACTGCAATTCCTGGAAGAACGGAAGCGCGGCCTGTGGAGCCTCGTTCACGGCGCGCCGGAGGGCAGAGCCCGTCTTGCGGGAAAACGGTCCTTGCTCCTGCTTGCCGGCGTCGCGCTTGGCACGCTCGTGCTGCTGGGCTGCAAGCTGGCATTTGGCGCAGTGATTTACGGCGGCCTCGGCGACCTGACGCGCAACGTCCAGTCTCTTTCTGCCTTTGCGGATTTCCCTTGGGTGCTTCCGGTCTGGGAGGCGCTTTTTGGCTATTTCTTGTTGAAGATTCTCGGCATGTGGCTTGTCGGGCTTGCGATTTGGGCGATCCTGCAAGCGGTCAACCATCTGCCGCTGGCAATCGGCGCAGCGGGTGCGGTACTGGTGGCGGAATATACACTGTTTCGGGCGATTCCTGACAGTTACGGCATTGTTGTTCTACGGTATGTCAATTTGTTTGCGCTGGTAGACGTACCGAAGATCGCGCTGCACTATCTGAATCTCAACTTCTTTGGCTGGCCGGTGCAGGGCTTTTTACTCTCGCTGGGATTGATCCCTCCGCTGTTGGGGCTGCTGCTTGCGGCGAATCTCTTTCTTACGGTACGAAAAAAGCCGGTCTCCCGGCAAAATTCGCTGCTTGTATTGTTTGATCGCCTGCGGATTCCGTTCTCCAAAGCGGTCGGGCGGCTGCGGCTGCTTGGTTATGAGCTGTATAAGCTTCTGTGGCTGCAAAAGGGCATCCTGGTGCTGCTGGCAGTCGCATGGTTTTCCTTTTTTGCCTTGGAAGCGCCGTACCCGGATACACAGCTTTACGACACAGAGTTGGCAGGGCTCTCCGCTTCGATGGAGGGGCCGATCACGGAGGACACGCTCGCAGGGATTGACGAAAGGAACGCCGAGTACTCCGCATGGGAGCCCTCCGAGGCGGTTTTGCGGCAACTGGAGATTCTGGATCGGCTGCGGGAAAAGGCTTCTGCGAGCTTAGCGGCAAACGACGGCCTGTGGCTGATCAACCAAGCACCCTTTGCCGCGCTCATGGGGAAAAACGTCGGAAACTACCAGAGACAAAACGCGGTCGTCCTGTTGCTAAGCCTATCCCTGCTGCTCTCCGGCATATTTGCACAAGAAAAGCAAAACCGGATGACTCAGCTTCTGCACGGCACACCCCGGGGACGTCGCAACCTGCTTCGGAAAAAGCTCCTTGCGGCGCTTGGGCTGACCGTTCTTGTCTGGCTGCTTTTTGAAGCAGGGGAGCTGCATCAGCTGATCGAAAGCTACGGCAGCCCCGCCCTTGCTGCCCCCCTGCAGAGCTTTGACGCCTTTGCTTCGCTGCCGTATTCCGCCAGCCTTGGCACCGGCGTCCTGCTCTACCTGCTCCTTCGGCTGCTTGGTATGCTCGCCGCAGCAGGTGTTGTTCTAATCTGCTCCAGGCTTTGCAAAAACACAAATACGGCTATTCTTCTCAGCTGCGCCGTGCTCGTTCTCCCCGCCTGCCTCAGTTACATGGGAATCGAACTGTTTTCTTCCCTGTCTCCTGTGAGGCTGTTTTCGCCGTTGGAGCTGCTCGCTGTGACGTCGTAGCCCCATCTTCAAATAATTGTTTCAATTGTTTCTGCAAAACCACTTGATTTTATAAACAAATTCGCATATAATTTGCATAGGTAAACGGGCTGGTCGTAAGACCCGGGTCCACCAAAGGCGGGGAAGTTCCCCGCCTTTTCCTTTAAGGAGCAAAAGATATGAAAGAGCTCAGTATTTTTGTAGACGAATGGGCGATAATAACCGTCTCAAGCTGTATATATTAAATAAACGTAATGCGGAGAACCACTAGCGAATACAAAGTATTTTCAAAACATTCCATTGTTTTCTATCTTGCTATATAGTGAATAATAATTAGCGCCTCGCAAGCATTTCTTGTGAGGCGCTAATTATATCAAAAAGAAAAGTATCGTATTACATAAGAAACATCAAGATAAGAAACATCAAGATTGCTGGTAGTGTCAAGTATTATGCGCAAATTAGTTTGCAGAAACTGATAGCAACGAAGCAATCCTGATATAATCGGGAGGGCGGTAGCCCTCTTGTCATCCACACAGTGGGCCGGGAGATCGGGGTCAAGGACGGCGAAGCCGCA
>JAFQZN010000007.1 GCA_017405865.1 Oscillospiraceae bacterium
CTTGCTTCGCAAGGATTTTGACTTACTGCGCAACTCACGACTTACCGTATCTATATACGCCTACAGTCGTGAGTTGCTTGTCTTCCGAACTTTTTGACCGTCTGTCAGCGTGTCGAAAAGGGTTTTTCGACACGCTGAACAGGGCGGAAGCGATCGCTTCCGCCCTGTTTCATTAGATTAATATTACATGCATGTGTATCCGCCATCCACGGGGAGATTGACGCCGGTCACATAGCTCGATGCCGGAGAGGCAAAAAACAGCGCAGATGTGTCCAACTCGCCCTCATTGCCATAGCGCTCCTCGGGGATCATCGTTCTCGCGTTCTGCTGGAAGAAATCGGAGTCCAGTATTTCCTGCGTCAGCGGCGTATAGAAATAGCCGGGACAGATCGCGTTGACCGTGATGCCGTATTTGCCCCATTCGGCGGCGAGCGCGCGCGTCAGATTGACGACGCCGCCCTTTGCCGCATGGTAGGGCGCGGAGCCTGCGATCTTATTGCCAACCAGGCCGTACATGGAAGAGATGTTGATGATGCGTCCGTACTTCGCCGGGATCATCGCCTGCTTTGCGGCGGCTCTTGCAACCTTGAAGGAGCCGAAGAGGTCGATCTGCATCTCATGGGAGAACTGCTCGTCGGTGATGTCCTCGGCGGGCGCGACCGCGCCGGTGCCGACGTTGTTGATCAGAATGTCGATGCGTCCGAAGCGCTCCAGAACAGCTTTGACCATGGCATCAACGCCTGCGGTGTCCGTAATGTCGCAGCGGATGGGCATCGTCTCAACGCCGTACTCATTTGCGATCTGTGCAGCGACCTCCTCGATGAGATTCTGCCGCCGTGCGACCGCGACGATATTCGCGCCGTTATTCGCCAGTGCCTTTGCCATCTGAACGCCGAGCCCCGTGGAGCAGCCGGTGACGATGGCGACCTGTCCCTTGAGATCAAAATAGTTTCTCATGAGCGTATTTCCTTTTACGATCTAATGATTACTTTTTCGTCTTCCGATAGGGCGTGTCCTCCAGCGGAAGCTGCTGGCGGAATTTGCCGTCCCAGCGGTAGTAGGCATGGGCGCAGGCGGGCGCGGTGGGTATCATGCACAGCTCGCCGCAGCCCTTCGCGCCGAGGGAGAACGGCAGCTTGTCCTTCTCCTCCGGAACGCAGAGAATGACTTCCAGCTCCGGCGCAGCGTCGGCTCTCATAAAGCCGATCGTGCCGAAGCGGCTCTTGGGATAGCCGTCCTCGCACTTGAATTCCTCCGTGACACCATAGCCGATGCCCATGACCATGCCGCCCTCGATCTGTCCTTCAACGGATTGAATATTGACGGGTGTTCCCACGTCGAAGGCGGAGATGGCTTTTGTGATCTTTCCCTCCTCATTGAGAATGACAACCTGTGTACCGTAGGAATAGGCAACGTGGCTGATCGGATTGTCCTTGATCGCGCCGAGGGGATCGGTTTTGGCAGAGTATTCGCCGAGGAATTCCTGCCCCTCTAAATCAGCGATCGTTTTGCCCGCGTCGAGCGCCTTTTTCAGCTTTTCGCCCACGCGCCTTGCCGCCTCGCCGGTCACGACCGTCTGACGGGAAGCGGTGGAGGTGCCGGAATCAGGCGTGCGGACGGTGTCGGAACGCTCAAAGAAGAAGAGCGCCGGATCAAGCCCGGTCACGTGGCAGATCTCGGTCAGTGCCATCTGCCCGATCCCCTGCCCCATGCAGGCAGCAGAGGTGCGGATATGGATTTTGCCGTCTTCCACGCTCAAAAGCACTCTGCCGACGTCCTTCTTGCCCATGCCGGTGCCGGAGTTCTTGAAGCCGCAGGCGATGCCGGCGTAGGGATGCCTGTAGTATTCGTCCTTTACCGCGTCAAGGCAGGCGGCCAGATTGGTATTGGGATCGGCAGTCTGACCGTTGGGCAGGGTATCGCCGGGCTTGATGACGTTGCGGCGGCGGAACTCCCACGGGTCGATGCCGACCATTTCCGCCAGCAGATTGATGTTCATTTCCGTGGCAAAGCAGCTCTGCGCGACGCCGAAGCCGCGATACGCGCCGGAGACGACGTTGTTCGTATACACAGACATCCCAAAGATGTCCAGATTTTGATAGTTATAGGGGCCTGCCGCGTGGGTGCAGGCGCGGCTCAACACCGGCCCGCCGAGGCTGGCGTAGGCGCCGGTGTCGGCGATGATGACGCCCTTCATGGCAGTCAGCTTGCCGTTTTCATCGCAGGCGGTGGTGAATTCCATCTCCATCGGGTGGCGCTTGACGTGGTAGTCCAGCGACTCCTGCCGGCTGTACCTGACCTTGACCGGGCGCTTGGTATACCACGCCATCAGGGCGGCGTATGGCTGTACGCTCATATCCTCCTTGCCGCCGAAGCCGCCTCCCACGAGCGGAGCGCGGACGTGGACCTTTTCCGGCAGGAGGCGGAGCATCGTGGAGCATTCGCGCTGCACGTCATAGACGGACTGGCTGGAGGTGTAGATCAGCAGCCCGTCGTCCCCCTCGGGGATCGCCACGGCGCACTCCGGCTCCATGAAGCCGTGCTCCTGCCACGAGGTCTTGTACTTGCGGGTCACGACATATTTTGAGCTCTGGATCGCCTCGTCGGCGTCGCCGCGCACGAGATGGGCGCGGCTCATGATATTGCCGTCCTCATGGATCAGCGGCGCGTCGCCGCGCAGGGCGTCGGCAGGGCTGGTGATCGGCGGAAGCTCGGTATAGTCCACCTCGATCAGATCGCAGATCTCCTGCAGGGATTCCTGCTTCGTCGAGGCAACCACCGCCAGAACGTTGCCGACGTAGCGGGTCACGTCGCCCACACCCATCATCACGTCCCAATCCTGCTTGATGTGCCCGATCTTGTTGCATGGCACGGCGTCCTTCGTGAGGATCTCCACGCAGTCGGGATGCTGCGCCGCCTTGGAAACGTCGATGCGGTCGATCCGCGCGCGCGGATATTTGGAGTAAAGGCCCTTGGCGTAGATCATCCCCTCGGGGTACAGATCGTCAGCAAAAAGGCCCGTCCCGTTGACCTTCTCCTTCGCGTCAATGCGCTGGGCGCGCTCGTTCATGTGAAGCTGCTTCGGCGGCGAGGGGATCTCGCGCTGCTCGCGGAAGAAATCCGCCGCCATTAAGATGGCGTCCTCAATCTTCTTATAGCCGGTGCAGCGGCAAAGATTGCCGCGAATCGCCTTCTTGACGTCGGCGCGGGTGGGGTTTAGATTGACGTCCAGCAGGCTCTTGGCGGAGAGGATCATGCCGGGGATGCAGAAGCCGCACTGCACCGCGCCTGCCTCGGCAAAGCAGTGCTCGTAGACCTTCATTTCCGCTGGGTCGATGCCCTCGACGGTCAGTATTTTCTTCCCTGCCAGCTTGCTCAACGGCATCACGCAGGCTTTGACCTTCTGGCCGTCGACGAGCACCGTGCAGGTTCCGCACACGCCCTCGGAGCAGCCGTCCTTTGCGGCGGTCAGATGCAGATCGTCGCGCAAAAAGCGCAGCAGCTTCTTGTCGTGGGCAGACTCGTATTCCCTTCCGTTGATATTGACAACGTACATGGTGTCACCCTCTTGTCAAATATTGGAATCAGCCGCAGCTTGCACGTCAGAATGGGTCTGCCGTCCTTCGCCGTGACGTAATCACAGACGTAGAGGCTTCAGCCCTCGATCTTCGGGGTATGGTCTTTTTTGACGACAGACTAGCTGATTCTTTCCATATTGGCATATATTCGTATTTTGACTTACAAGTTTTGTATTGTTCCTGTGTGTCCAGATCGACCCAGATGCCGACATCGTCTACCGGCACCTCGACAATTTCGTCCTCGTGCCGCTTCCACAGGCTCCGCAGACCGCCCTCACCGTAAAACGACAGGATCTCCGGAATGTAGCGGCTGTCGATCAGCGGCGGATGCTTGCGGTAGCCGGAAAGCGTGGGAAAGATAATGCGTTTTTGCCCGTCGCGCTTTGCAAGCAGGGCGCGGAAGGTCGTTTCCCGAATCACCGGCATGTCGCCCGGCAGCAGGAAAAAGGCGTCGCACGGCGGCATGGCACGGCAGCCGGTACGGATCGACGCAAGCATATCGGTCACGGCGTAGACTTCGTTTTTCACACAGAGGACGCGCTCGCCGTACCGCTCCCGCAGAAGCGGCTCTACTTCGTCTGCCCGGTAGCCCGTGACGACGACAGCCGAACCGGCGCCGCTTTGCAGGACGCTGTCCACGGTGTTTTCGATCAGCGTTTTGCCGCACAGCGGCATCAGGGGCTTAAAATCCTGCATCCTTGTAGAAAGCCCCGCTGCAAGGATCAGCGCGCGTATCGTTTCGATGCACAGCACCCCGCTTTCATCCTTCTGAAAAAAAGTATAACGGTACATCTTTATTATAGATATACCGTTATCAAATAGCAAAATCCTCTTGTGGGGAACTCGCAGAAGATTACAGTCCTTTTTTTGTGCAAAAAGTCAAAAAAGCACTCCGTTTACTTTGCAAACTCCCGCTTGAACTCCGCCTGCGCAAACTGCTGGACGCTGGATTCAAAGCGCAGATAGCGCAGATAGAAATCCAAACCGGCCTCGGTCAGTTTTGTGCTGCCACCGCTCTTTCCGCCGCGAGAGCGCTCGACGATCCGACAGCCCAGGGTCTGCTCCAGGTTGTTGATTATCACCCACGCCTTGCTGCGCGCAATACCGGATAAGGCGCAGGAAGCGCGCATATTCTCCGTGTCGGCAAGCAGAAACAGCAGGAGCTTCACCCTGTCGGAAAAGAACGGCACTTCCCGCTCCAGCCGCATGTGCAGCACCGGATGCAAAATCGCGCTGTTATGCTCCTTCAGCCGCTCGCGCAGCTCGTTTTCATCATTGACGCTTGCGGTGATGCCGCGATCGTCCACGTCCACCCAGACGCGGTCTGCGCCGCAGGCGTTCATCGCGCCGCGCAGTCCGTCAGCGCCGTCATAGTTCAAGATTTGCGGGATGATACGGTCGGAAAGCAGAACCGGATGCCCACCTTTTCCGCGAAACGACGGTACGACCAGATCGCCCTCGGTCTGCATCAGGGAGGAAACCGTCGCCGGCGTAAACATCGGCACGTTGACCGGGGTGAACGCCACGCGCTCGCACTTACCTGCCAGATAACGCAGTCCAAGCCGCACCGAGTCCATCAGCTCCGGCTGCTCCAGCTGTTTATTTTGCAGGAAAATCACGCCGCAGCTGGAAAGCTGCTTTTTGACCTCCGCTTCCTCCGCGCCGGTGATTACGACGATCGGAAAGATGCCCGCCTGCTGGTACGTGATCACGATCCTGCGGATGATCGATATTTCGCCGACACGTAACAGCGGCTTTACAACCTTCCTGCTCGCCGCCGCAATGATCCCGCCTACCTTGCCGAGTTTCATGCGATCCCCCTCAATGTGTTATCTTCACGAGATAATCACGATCCCCATAACATAACAAGTACAGCGCATGCCGCACTTGTTTCAACTTCGCTGCGATTTTATCACAGCAGTCCTTTGCCTGTCAATGCAGGAATACTTACCGTTCCCTTTCCTTGCGCTTTCATTTTACCACACTGTGGGCTTCTATGCAACCGGCAGACTGCGTAGAGCGGCAGATCGCGGATTTGCGCTTCGGAGGCAGGTCTGCTCGCCCGCCCGGAATACTTCGTTGAAAAGCCGCCTTGCATCTTTTCCGGGAATGGAGTAAAATGGTTTCGTGTTTTGTTGCAAAGGAGAAAACAACATGCTTGGTAAAATCGGTTTTGACAACGAAAAATACCGCCGCATTCAATCGATGAGGATTCGGCAGCGGATCGAGCAGTTCGGCGGCAAGCTCTATCTTGAGTTTGGCGGCAAGCTGTTCGACGACTTCCACGCTGCGCGCGTTCTGCCGGGCTTTGCTCCGGACAGTAAGATCCACATGCTCAAGGAGCTTGCGCCAAGCGTCGAGCTCGTGATCGCCGTCAACGCCGCCGATATTGCGCAGAGCAAGGTGCGCGGCGACCTCGGCATCACCTATGACGAAGACGTGCTCCGTCTGATCGACCAGTTCCGGCAGGAGGGTCTATACGTCGGCAGTGTCGTCATTACGCGCTACGCAGGGCAGCCTGCCGCCAATCTGTTCCGTGCGCATCTGATCTCTCTCGGGATGAAGGTCTATCTGCATTACCCGATCCCCGGCTACCCGCACGACGTCGGACGCATTGTTTCGGAGGACGGCTTCGGGAAGAATGACGACATCGTCACTGAACGCCCTCTTGTGGTCGTGACCGGTCCCGGCCCGGGCTCCGGCAAGATGGCAACCTGCCTCTCGCAGCTCTACCACGAGCAAAAACGCGGCGTCCACGCGGGCTACGCCAAATTTGAAACCTTCCCCGTCTGGAATCTGCCGCTCAAGCATCCGGTCAACCTTGCCTACGAGGCTGCCACGGCGGATCTGGACGACGTGAATTTGATCGACCCCTTCCACCTGCAGGCCTACGGCGTGACCGCCGTGAACTACAACCGCGACGTGGAGGTCTTCCCTGTCCTGCAGGCGATCTTCACGGGTCTGTTCGGCAGCAGTCCCTACCGGTCGCCGACGGATATGGGCGTCAACACGATCAGAGACTGCATCGTGGATGAGCAGGCCGTCTCCGACGCCGCGCTGCAGGAGATCATTCGGCGCTATTATGCCGCAGCCTGCGCCTACCGCAGGGGCAGCGGCACAGAGCACGAGGTGTATAAGCTGGAGCTTTTGATGAAGCAGGCCGAGATCTCGGATGCTATCCGTCCCTGCATCACCGCGGCAAACGCGCTCTCCGCCGAAACGAAGGCGCCTGCGGCCGTCATCGAGCTGCCGGACGGCAGGCTGATCGGCGGCAAGACCTCCGAGCTCATGGAGCCGCTGTCGGCCGCGCTGCTGAATGCGCTGAAGGAGCTTGCCGGCATCGACCGCAAGCGTCATCTGATCGCCCGCAGCGCCATCGAGCCGATCCAACGGATGAAAACCGACTTCCTCCGCAGCGAGACGGCGCGTCTTCGCTGCAGCGAGATTCTGATCGCGCTGGCATTCTCCGCGTCGGAGGACGAATACGCCGCAAAGGCGCTCGAGCAGGTCCCTGCGCTGCGAGACTGTGAGGCGCACAGCTCCGTCATTGTTCCGGACGCGGACGCCTCTGTTTACAAGCGGCTCGGGATGCATCTGACGGAAAGCCCGCAGTATCAGACCAGCAGCCTGTATCATATCAATAACTGAAGAAACGCCTTGGAAACACAACGTTTCCAAGGCGTTTCTTCTTGTGGAGCTAACCAGGATACTCCGGCTGCTACGCCGCGTTCGCAATATCGTAGGTCGCCACGATTCGGTCATATTCCGCAATGCTGCTGCGGAGCAGATTTATGAAATCGGCTTCCGCATACATGCCGTCGGCATTTGGCGCGATTCCCGCAAAGCGCATGGGAACGATGGCAGGATGCTGCGCCAGATCCAGCAGCGGGGCTGCACGGAGCTGATCGACCGTCTCATAGACCATGTCCACAGTGCAGTAGCTGCCGCCGTCCGGACCGCTCCAGCGGGAGAAGACCAGCTTGCAGCCAATCGGCGTTTTTTCGATCGCGCCGGGCAGCTCGTAGTCCTCGACGCCAAGGGCGGCGAGGACGCTACCCACGTTGGAGTCATGGCCACACAGGAAGGTAAAGACTCTGCCGTCTGCGGTCAGCTCTGCTTCGATTTCCTGCAAAAGCGGATGAGCGACGTTCGCCGCGATCAGCGGCGCGGTAAAGAGCACGTCGCCGTAGACGTCCTTGATCTCGGATATCTCCTGCCACTGCTCGTCGGTCAACTCGTGACCGAAGGCGGCCTTAACCGCGTCCGGCTCCTCAAAGTATTGCAGCACCAGCGCGTCGCTGACCGAACAGGCGGTTTTCAGCGAGCCCTTCACGACGGGCTCTTTTCCAAGCTCCAGCGTCAGCTGGCTGTCGTCCGTGACAAAGGCGGTCGCGCTGCCGTCCTTCCACGCCTCGGACTGTTCCATGTCGATCACGTCTGCGATCAGCTCGTAGTTATCCGCAAGATCGTTCACGGCGTTGCCGTAGAGCTCCCAGACCTGGGCAGTCGCGTCGGTGTTATACGCCGGGGACACAAAGGTGAGCTGCGGGTGGAACACAGGGTCCATCGTGTCATATTCCGCATGGGTTTCGATCGGTGTGTTCGCCGTCGGCAGCAGTCCGGAAACGAAATACTCCGCCGTGGCGATGGTTCGCTGCTTGGAGTTGGCGTAGATGCGAACCTCGTCCGCCGTCGGATGATAGTTTTCGGGGAACAGGCTTTCTGCTTCCAGCCATTTGCGGAAATACTGTCCCATCTCTGTTTCCAGCACGCCGCCGCGCAGGGACAACTCGCTGGGATTGGAGGACCATGCAAACCATTCGTGCGGCGTGATGGTGCCGAGCGCCGAGCCGCTGCCGCTCAAGGGGGAGCGGATGTTGTGCCTGCTGAGTACCACGACCTGCTCCAGTTCATATCCCTCCCGGGACAGGCTGCCGACGCCGGCAGGAACTGCATCTGCAGTATCTGATGGAATACCTGCATTATTGCGGAAAAGGCCCGCCCAGAACAAGCACTGGACGATCAGAACGCAAACCAGTATGAGCGAAACTGCGATCAGCAGTCCGCGCAGCGTCTTGGATGTATCTTTTTTCATTTGGTTATAACCCTCCTGCTTTCGAGATGTAGGATCTCACTAAAAACAATTTCATACGAAATCTCAACATTGACCGTGCTTTCTTTGTGCGTCTTCCTCCACTGCTCCATTACAGACGCCCTGTTTTTTCTATTATACAGAAAACAGGGGCGTTTGTACAGTATTTTGACAGCTGACGTGAAAAATCCTGAAACCATACGATTTCAGGATCTTTTCACGTTTTGTTTCTCTGTCGGGTTTTTCGTGCGGGATCGCCTCCGCAGGGCGCAGTCGGCGGTCCCTGCGGAGGGCGTTACGGCCCTTGTCAGAGCAGGATCACGGGTAGATCGGCGTTTCCCAGCCGCTGGGCTGCGGCGCATCGGCTTCGGTGACGACCGGCAGATCCCAATCCTTGCCGGAGGCTGTCAGCACATCGCGCAGGACGAGTGCCGTAACGGTTACTTCAGGTTTTTCAAATTTCATTTTAATCACCGCTTTTCGTTATTCGACGTCGAAGTAGGTTTTTGCCGCCATGCTGTACCAATACAGCGCTTTTACCACATTTTGCAGCGTTTGATCGCCGCTGTCGAACACATTGATGAGATACTCTCCGGCATTGGCCGTGATGCTGATGTCTCCGAAGGTCAGCGTGTGATCCTTGAACACGTACGCTGCCGCAATGTCGGGGATCTCAAAATAGATATAGTCGTCTCTTACGCCATAGGTCAGCTTGTCGCTGCCGAGCTTCACCGTCAGCGCGTCAAGCTTTTGCTGATCTGTCACAGTGAAGTACAGACGGTACGATGTCTTTGAATCCAGCACAAGAGAGGAGCCGTAGTAGCGGATGCCGCAGGCTTCTGCAAAGCCGTCCGGGAAGGTGGTAGTGTTCAATGTGTTGACATCGTCGAGTGAATAGGCAAGTCCCTGATCTGCCAGCGCGTACACGTTGTAATCGAACTGGAGCTGGCTCTTTGCACCATAGATCAGCATCGCCTTGCAGAGCGCCCGCAGATGCCCGACCTTCGTCAGATCATTCTCCACCAGCGGGAGCAGCGCCTCGTCCTTCGCGCCGAGAACATACCTTGCATACTGTGCGACAGAATACTGCTGCTCTGCGACCAGCTTCTGTGCGTCATATAGCTTTGCAGTGACAGTATCCGTCATTTCCGCCGCGGCGACCTGCACCGACGTCTTATAGCGCAGACTGCTGTCCGGTGTCAGATCGTCGAAGGTCACGGTTTTCGTCAGTCCCCTGCCCCATGTGAAGACGATCTTGGCGGTGTCCTGCGGCACGTCGTTCAGCTGCACGTAGAAGTTGATGCCGATGTCGCCCGCAAGCGTCAGGGAGTTTCCGACAAAGTACTTGACCGTCGGATTTGCCTCAAGGAAGCTTGCCGTGACGGTGACGTTGGAGGCAGGCATCGTGAACTGATCATTCATAACCGCCAGCGCAGCGCCTTCCGCGTCTGCGACCGTAAGGCCGCCCAGTACATAGCCGCTCTCCGGCGTGACCGTAAGGGTGATGCGCGAGCCTGCCGCTGCAATGCTCTGGCTTGCCGTTACGCTGCCGTGCTGCGTTTCGGCGATCGTAATGCTGTAGGGCGCGGGAGTAAAGGTTGCCACTACGATGAGGTTGGCAGCAGGCATGACCAGCGTATTGTCGGTCAGCTCATAGGTATGATAGGAAAAATCGTAAACAGTCAGCGTTTGCAGCGCACAGCCCTCGGCAGGGGTCACGGTAAATACGATCGCGTCTCCGATGTGCGCAGTAGACTGACTGACCGTGACGCTGCCGTTGCTTGTCGGCAGCACCGAGATCGTATAGTCGATCGCGGCAAAGCGCGGCGTAACAGTGACGTCGGAGGCAGGCATGACGAAGGTATTCTCCGTCACAAGCTCGACCGGCTGACCGCTTGCATCGGTAACAGTAAATTCACTGAAGCGGTAGCCCTCTGCTGCGTCAGCCGTCAGCGTGATCGTATCGCCCATGTGCGCAGGATTCGGCGTCGCGCTGGCGCTGCCGCCCGGGGCGGTGCTGAACTGAACGGTATAATCCGCCAGCGTGAAGGCTGCCTCGACCGTAACGTTGCAGGCAGGCATGATGAAGCTGTCTTCCGTGGCAAGCGCAACCGGCTGCCCGTTTTCATCGGTGACGGTATAGCCTTGCAGGATGTAGCCGACTGCGGGACCGGCGGTCAGGGTGATCGTGTTGCCGACATGGGCGCGGTTGGGATCGCCGCTGACGCTGACAGTGCCGTTGGCAGCCTCCAGCACGGTCACCGTGTAGTCAATGGGTGTGAAGCTCGGCGTAACGGTGACGTCGGCTGCCGGCATCACAAAGCTGTTTTCCGTTGCAAGCTCCACGGTCTGATCAAGCGCGTCGGTAACGGTGTAATGGCTGAACGTGTAGCCCGCTGCCGGGGCGGCTGTCAGGGTGACAGTCTGGCCGTCGTAGACCGTTTCCCGATCCATACCGGCAGTGCCGCCCTCCGCCGCCGCAAACGTGACCGTGCGGGCGATCGCGGGGATAGCGACGTATTTGTAAGAGCTCAACGCTGTGCTTTCATCCCATGCAGCGGCGCTCTCGCGGTCGTTTTCCTCGCTGACCAGCACACCGCAGGCCTTCGTTTCGTCGGTCAGATTGACCCGTTCGATCTGGTCGCCCACGCGCTCATGGAAGGCGCGGCTGTCCGCGCGCGCGACGAAGGTGCAGCCCGCCGTCACATCCAGGCAGGCAACGTTGCGGTTGCTTGCCATCGCGGCGGTATCGGCATGACTGCCGACGCTGATCTGCATCGAGGCGCCGTTGACCAGGTGCAAAATGCTGTCGTTATAGATCAGGTCTACGCCGACGCTCGAGGCAGTGCCGGGGACGTTGACCGTGACGGATGCGCCGTCGACCGTCAGCGCCTTGCGGACGTGAATGCCGTAATACCGGATCGCTTCGTTGTCCGCCTGTATCGTAACGTCCAGCGAGCCTGTGCCGGTGATGACGTATCCCGGCGAGGAGGCGTATGCGCAGAGGCCGTAGACCTCGGTCACTTCCTCATCCGGCTGCGCGTCTGTGATCGTGTTGCTCCCGTTCAGCTCGATGCGCAGCGGAAGCTGCGTTGTGTCATTGGTGTTCTCGTTGTAGCGGATGCCGAAGGCCTCACCGGAGATCTTCTGCACCTCGATCTGCGCGTTCGTCAGCGACAGCGTGTTGGTCACAGGGTCGTAGGCAACTGTGCCGTCGCCCAGAATATCCGTGTAGTTCGTGCCGGTGATCCGGACGCCGCCGACGTAAATGTTCCAGGTTTTATAAGTGGTTTTCGTATCGGTGTAGACCTCACCTGCGAAGGTGACGGTCGCGGTAACGTCCGTCTGTCCGGGAAGCTCCTGCGTGGTGATGGTTGCCTCCACAGTCTCTTCCTGTCCGCAGACGGTGCAGGTAAAGCTCGCCGCTGCGCTGTTTCCGTTCCATGTCCAGACCGGCTCTGCATAGCTGTGATCCACGTGGACAAAGACCGCTTCGACGGTGGCAGGAAGGCTTTGCATCGTGAAGGTGTAATCCTCCGAAACGGTAATCTCCTCCGACCCGCTGTTAAAGACGTGCAGTGTGCCGAGCGCCCAGCCGTCCTCCGGGGTAACGGTCAGCGTCACCTGCTCGCCTGCCGGTACGACGTCCTTGTTCGGCACGACCGTGCCGCTGCCGGTGACGTTTACCGTGATCGGCTGCCCGATCGGTCCGAACACTGCGGTGACCGTGACGTTTGACGCAGGCATATAGAAGTAGTAGCGTCTGCTGATGCCGCCCTCCCTGTAAAGATTTACTGCTGTCTGCGGATCATTGTCCCGCGTGACGGTCAGGCTCTTCAGCTCATAGCCGCTCTCTGGCGAGGGGGTCAGATAAACCGTTCTTTCGTAGGCCACCGCAGTCGTCTCCTGATTGTTGTACTTGACGGACATGGCGCCATGCTCCATCGGAGCGACAGCGATCTCGAAGGTAGCTCTCTCAAATCCGGCTCTGATATTGACCGAAGCGGCAGGCATTGTAAATTGATACGTGGTTTCCCCGGTCCTTCTCAGCGTTACTGTCTGGTCGATCAGAGGTGCCTCTGCCGTGATATACTCTAACTGGAAGCCCGGCTCTATATTAAGCGTCAGCGTGACCGTATCGCCGATTGTGGCAGTCGACCTGTCCGCAGTCACAATCCCATAGGAGTTGCCTCCGTCGTAAATTGAAATGCTGTAGTTGATCTTTTGGAAGATCGGGGTAACGGTGACGTCCTCGTCCGGCATGGTAAAGTGATTGCCTTGCGTCGGGATCTCACTGCCGCTTTCGCCGATCACGGTCATTCCGACCCAGCGATAGCCCGTGTCCGGCGTTGCGCTCACCGTGACCGTGGTATTGGGGTCTGCCCTGCGGCAATCTGCCTGCGCCGTACCGCCGACCACGTTTTCCACATTGACCGCATGACCGTAGACGTAGAAGGTCGCCGTCAGAAATACGTCCTCGCTCGGCATGACAAAGCTGTCGCCTGTGAGCATATAGGAGGTAGCGGCTTCGTCGCTGTAATAGATCGTAACGCTTTCGCGGCGGCAGCCGTCCTCCGGGACGATGCGGTACGTGACCGTGCTGCCGGGGAACGCCCTGCCGTCGATATGATCGACCAGCTCAATGACGCCGCCGTCTGTCGAATCGTCGATCTCGATGATGTAGTAGGTCTTCGGCGCGATGCTTACGATCCGTGCAGGATCGCCGTTTCCGTCCAGAACATAGTGCCCGCCCGACCAGCTGTGGCTCACCGGCTTGATGACGTCCACATACGAAGAGAGCATCAGCGCGCTGTTTTTCGCATAAATGGCATAACCGCCGCTGACGTCACAGCTCGCATAGACGGTAACGTTGTTTTCATACACTTCCGAGGAATACGTGCCAATCGTGATGTTATCTGCCAGGATCGCAGCGTTCGACACGGACGAATCACTGCCGGCTGTGTTCGTTGAAAGAACGATGGCATTGAGATCGCATGCCTTGAGATTCAGCATGCCTGCGCGGATCGCATACTGGCGGGCGTAGACATTCACAGACGGCGCGCTCTCCGGATCCTCAATCGTCAGGGTGCCGCCAACGTGGATGCCCTCTCTCGCTGCGTTGCTGACCGTCAGCATACCGCCGCCGATGATGCGCAGATTGCCGGTAGCGTAGATGCCGTAGTTGTGCTCCTCACTGCACAGCTCCGTTCTGCCGAAGTCCAGCACGATGGTAAGGTTCTGCATCGTCGTGTAGATCGGCGCGTCCGGCTTGCCGTCGGTTGTGCCGTTGGCGGTGATTCGACCGGAGAGATAGAGCGTGTTTTCAAGCGGATCGTAGTAGGATCCGCCCATGCCGGGCAGGAAATCGGCGTTTTCGCTGGTCACCTGCACGCCGTTGATCCAAAGCTCGTAAGCAATCTCCGTATCGGGGATCTCCCCGGAGGGTGCAATGTAGACCGTGGAGCAATGGCCGCCGGTCGTGGTGTTCTTGAAATAATAGCAGTAGAGGCTGCCTACCTCCCTCTCGATCGAAGTGTTATTGGGCGTCCAGACCCGTTCACCGGCAGAGAGGGTGAGGCTGCCGGAGCACACTGTGCTGCCGTACAGCTTATATTCCGCCAGGATGGCGTCTGCATAGGGAGACGTGGCGTAAACGACAGCGTTGTTCTTCCAGATTGCCTCCGGATCGTCAGAGCCAATCTCAATCACGCCTCCGTCGTATACGGCGACGTTCGTGTAATAAGTATAGCTTACCGCTTTGATCGGCGTCTTGCCGCTGCTCAAGCCGCCGCTTGTAACGACTGCCTGCAGCTTGACGTTCCAAAGATAGATAAAGTTGGCAATCAGTGCATTCTGTTGTGCTTCGATCTCCACGGTTGGCTGTGTATCCGGATCCTGACCGTCAAAGTATATCTTGCCTCCCCTTCCGACGCAGGAGATGCCAGCGCCGGTGATGTCGTACATCTGCAGCGTACCGCCGCCGCGGATATGTACGTTGCAGCCGGAGGCAGCAAATATGCCGTTGCCGTGACCGGACACACTCGCAACGCAGTCGTCCTCCAGCACGATATAAAGGTCAGGCAGCTTACTGTAGATCGCGCAGGCGATACTGTTGACTACCATCGGTCGGTCAAGCGCGATCTCGCCGGTAAGATGCAGCGTATTTGTCGCGGGATCGAAGCTGCAGCCCTCCAGTCCCGGCAAATCGTCCTTGTTATTCACGCTCACGCGTTCGCCGTTGATCCAGAGATCATAGCTCTGCACCTGCGCAGGCGCCTGCTGCGGCTCGATGCGGACCGTTCCGGCGGTCGCGCCGTAGCGGTCGATGACGGTACGGTTATTGCCGATCCCTCCGCCCTCCGGCGTAACGATATGCTCTGTGTCGGTGATGGTGAGCGTTGTAGTTGCGTACAGAGCGTAGAACTTATCCTGCTGCCTTCCGATCGTCGCCTCCAGAATGACATTGTCCTCTCCGGTGGACTTTCCGATCCGCAGCGTGCCGCCGTTGTCGGAAGACCTTTCCGCATAGATCGCGGCAGCCCGGCAGTTGTCTTCACTGTCTACGCTCATATATCCGCTGCAATTGATGTAAAGCTCCGCCCGGTCGATATAGACATTTCTTGCGTGAATACCGTACCGCAGGGAGCTGATGTAAAGCGTCGGTCGGTTGACGGGGTCGTCAAAATAGAGGTCGCCGTCATAATTGCATTCAATGCCCGTCAGGGTAATGTTTTCAAACCGCAGCGTGCCGTCGCCGATGATGCGGAGGTTGCCCTTGTTCAGGTTGACGCCGTAATCACCGCTTCGACCGCTGCCGCTTTCTGCGCCCACGATGTTCTCGCCGCTGACCACAAGCGTCAGCGTTGCATTCTCATTGAAGAAAATATGGCTGTTTCCGTAAAAGCTGCTGCCATAATAGGACCGGATCGTTGCACCGTCCAGATAGAGGGTATGCGCGCCCGGGTCATAGCGCACCGTGCCGTCGCCCAAAACGTCGTTTCTGTTTGCGACCGTGACCTGCACACCGCCGACCCAGATTTCATAGGTCGTGCCGATCGACTCCGTTCCGGGGCGCAGAGAGACCGTCGTTGCCGCGCTGCCCGTTTCCGCATCGCGGATCGTGTTATGGCTGCTGTTATACGGCAGGTAGCTTTCCGGCAGCAGGACCTGCATCGCGCCGGAAATATCGAGGCTGCTCTTCGCATAAAGGCCGCAGCCGCCGGGAGCGGCGGCATAGACCGTCGCGTTATTTTTCCATTCTGTTTCGTTCGAGCCGATCTGCAGGATGCCGTCGCTCTGCCCGTCTCCTGCCGCCCGGACGGCGGCATAGTCCGAAGGTTCTTCCTCTGCGTCGGCTGTCCCTGTGACCGAAGCGTTCAGATCCACGTTCCAGAGGTAGACGCTGCGCGCAAGGAGCGCATTCTGCCCGGCGTTGAGCGTCAGCGTCGGCTGCAAGGAGGTATCGCTTTCGTCGAAGTAAACGTTCCCGTCGCACTGAATGCCGAAGGAAGAACCGCCGAGCTGCAGCGCGCCGCTGCCGCGGACGTGAAGATTTCCTGCGTTCGCGGTTACGATCCCGCTTTGCATCCCGGTCGAAGAGACTGTGCTGCCGCTTGCCAGATCAATATAGAGCTCCGGCAGGGTGCTGTAGATCGCGCAGTCCGGCATCCCGTCGGGCATGGACTGATCGAGCGTCAGCTCCCCGCTCAAGTACAGGGTATTGGTCTGTGCGTCAAACGAGCAGCCCGAAAGGCCGGGAATGCCGTCCTTGTTCTGCATCGTCACCTGTACGCCGTTGATCCACAGATCATAGCTTTCCAGATCATACGGGATCAAGGAACGCGGACGGATGCTGACGTTGACGGCGCGGGTATCGGTGCTGTCCAGTACGGTTACGGACTCCCCTTCTGTGCCGTATATCCTGCCGCCGTTCGGCTGGGCGAGCAGCTCATCCTCGGCAAGCAGGATCGAGCCCTTCGCGTACAGCGCCCAGCAGTCGGCTGCCGCTCCGGCGTCACAGACTGCCGTCAGCTCGGCGACGCTGTCCGTCCCGCCGGAAAGATTACCGACGCTGATCGTATTGGGCTCTTCGCCGCCGGCATAGCTGTAGGCGCAGATGGCGGCGTACTTGCACACGGCGGTAGAGTTTTCCCTGGAGTCATAGGCAGAGCACCGGCTCACCGCAGTGAGCTTTGCATTGCCGAGATAGACGCTTCCCACGCGCATACCGTACTGACCGCCCTCGACAAGTACCGTCGTGCAGTCCGTCGGCTCGTCAAAATAGACGTAACCTGTCTGACTGATCACACCGGCATAGCTCCCGCTGACATGCAGCGTTCCGCTGCCGCGAATTCGGAAGTCTCTGTAA
Source organism: Oscillospiraceae bacterium (assembly GCA_017405865.1). Classification (GTDB taxonomy): domain Bacteria; phylum Bacillota; class Clostridia; order Oscillospirales; family Oscillospiraceae; genus JAZOXB01. Next base: position 17,039 of record JAFQZN010000007.1, read on the forward strand.
TCCGATTTGATTCCGTAGGGAGTACCGGCAGAGATCGCGCCAACCTCATTTTCGCCACCGACGACGATGATCAGCTCCTGACCGGAGCCATTGTAGATGACTGCCGAGGACTTTGTCCCGCTCGTCAAGGAAGCGTTATTCAGGTACAGCGTAAATGTATCCGGGTCAAAGGACACCGTGCCGTCACCCATTACATCATCCTTGTTTTCGCTCGTCACCTGCTGCCCGCTGATCCAGAGATCATAGGCCGTTTCTGCATATGCAGGCAGATGCAGTCCGGACAGGCAGCCAAGCACGAGCACAAGGGTCAGCGCCAGGCTCAAGACGCGCTTAAAATGCTTCATAAAGGTTGCCTCCTGAAGGTAGTTTTCTTTACTGCTTCATTTCCCCGCAGACAACAAGGATCACGGATTGGGGAAAACCGGATAGTCGTGCTCTTCGACGGTAGGATTCTCTTCCCATTCGCTGGTCCCGCCGACGACCTGCTCCAGCTCGTTCGGGTCCAGCTCCCGAATGCTCTCCAGCGTGGCGTTTGCCTCGTTGAGCGCATCCTTTGCAGCGTTCAGCGCCTCGGTCGCCTTCTGCACGGCGATCTGCGCCTGTGTGCTCAGCTTTGTTTTCTTGCTATCCATGTTAAAATCTCCTTTCGATTGCTTTGAACTACTGTTTGCTCACGTCCGTTTTTTGGCTTCCGCGCCCGGACTTCGCAGCTTGGCGAAGCCCGGGGCGCGGGTATGCTATTTTTCTTCCGAATAGCGGTAAAGGAAGGTCACGATCTCGCCGCGCGTGCAGCGCTTATCCGGCGAGAAGGTCGTTTCGGAGGTCCCCGTTGTGATCTCCTGCTCCACCGCCCAGAGAACGGGTTGATAATAGAATGCGGTCTCCGTCACGTCCGAGAACGGATTGCTCGCCGAAGCAGCGGGACTGCCTGCCATGCGATGCAGGAAGGTCACGAATTCGCCTCTCGAGCAGGTCTTTTCCGGGCTGAAGGTCGTTTCGGAGGTGCCGAGGGTGATGCCCTGTTCCGCCGCCCAGCGTACCGCTGCGGCATAATAGCTGCCCTCTGCAACATCTGTAAACGCAGTGCCGCTGCCCACAGGCTCCGGTTTGCCTGCGGCTCTCCACAGGAAGGTAACGACCTGCGCTCTGGTTGCCTCACCGTCGGGGGCAAAGGTCGTTTCCGTTACGCCCGCCGTGATCTGCGGGTCATGGTGATACGCCCACAGCACGGGATCATAGTAGAATTTGTCCTCTGCCACGTCGGTAAACGGATTATTCTGCGGCTGTGCGCCGTCCTTCACGGTCAGATGGACCGCAACCGTGGCACCTGTGGCTGCATGGGTCGCATAGATCTCCGTTTCACCCGCCGCTGCTGCGGTCAGGGTCTTCCCCTCCACGGCAGCGACAGCAGGATCTGCCACGCTGTAGGTCACGTCGCTGCCGCCCACATAATCGGGCAGCTCCAGAGAGGCGTTGAGCTGCAGCTGCTGTCCGACGTTCATCGTCACGTCTTTGCCGTCCAGCAACGTAAAGTGCAGCGGGCGTGTCAGGCTGAACTCTGCAATCGCATCGGCTCCGATCGTTCTGCGCACCGTCTCGCGCAGGGCAGGCTCTGCAAAGGGAACCACATGGCTCACGTCAACAACGGCTTTGATATAGCCGAAGCGCGCAAGCACCGCAGCCGGCACGTCCAGCACAAGATCCAGCGCACAGGTTTCGCCCGGGCGGAGCGTCGGCGCGTTCTCACGATAGAGCACGCACTCCTCGTCCGTAAAGGCATCGGGCAGATCGTACGGCCCGGACAGGACGACGGAAAGCTCCTCATCCGCTTTTGTCGCTGCGTTGCCGATATTGGTCAGCGTTCCGACCAGGTGGAAGCCGTCGTCTGCCTGATAGGTCCGCACCTCGGTGAACCGGTAATTGGCGCTGGCTTCAAAGGCTTCTGTTTCATAGCTGTATACGTCGCTGTATTTGTTTTCCTTGGTGTCGACGCGCAGGGTCATACCGTCGAATTGCCCCGGCACCGTCCACTCGAAGGTCAGATCCTCCGTTTCGTTCGGTAGCAGCCGCGTTTCAGATGCATAGCTCCAGATCTTCTCCTCGTCTTCGCCCCTGACGGCGTAGACGTCGACGCTGTAGCCCTCAGCGGTGGTAAGTCCGTTGTTGCCGATCGTCAGCGTTGCATTCAGCTTATCTCCGGGCTGCGCCTGTGTCACCGGCGTCTGCATCAACGTGCCGTTTTCGTCTGTCTTGCTCTGCGCGAAGGTCAGGGTCACCTTGTCGGTCACGACGGAGCCGCAGGGCGCCAGCGTGGTGGCGGCAAGGCGCATATCGGAGACCTTCAGCGGCTCATCCGCGTCGTCGGTCACTTCCATTTTGTATTGATTGTGAACGAGCAGCAGATCGTCTCCCACGAGGGTGATCGCGACCTCGTCATTCTGTACGCCGGATTTGGTGAGCTGATAGGGCTTGGACCAGCTCGTCGTCTTGTCCAGCTCGGCGTCTGCAACTACGTTGTAGCCGACAGCGAAGACCTCCTGCGCACCGACGACGTCGTCCGCGCTGCCGCGAACCGCTTCGGTCCACAGAACGTAGATTCTGCCCTGCGCATCCTGCGCTACGCGGAAGTTTGCCATCTGGTTGTTCTGCTCGGAGGTTTCCTTGGCGGTTGTGACCAGGACCGGGGTCGCGGCAGTAGCGCCGGAGCCGTCATCCTTGACAATCAGCGTGCCGTCCGGGTTGATGCCCTCTCGGAGCAGGTTGGATACGTCGATATAGCACACGTTGCCGTTGCGGTACCAGAAGAGCTTGGTCGCCGCTCCCTCCTCGCCGCGATCGGTGCGGACAAACTGCGGCAGCGCGTCCGCCACAACGTCGTTCGTCAGATTGATGCGGCGGTAGGTGTAGTGGTTTTGGAAGGAATATACCTGCAGCAGTAGCTCCTTGTCGGTATCGGTATCGTTGCTCGAATCGCGGTCCACCGTATAGGCATAGACGGCAAGACCGTTGTAGCCGATGGCGGTGAAGTCCGGGATCGCGTAGTATTCGCGCCCGCCGTCCGGCGTTTCAAAGGTCGGAGCGTCGAGGAAGCGCTGCCCGCAGAAGTTGTCGATCAGATACTGCTGGGATGCAGGATCGCTGATCTCTCCTTCATAGAACTCATCGGTCATCCACTTGTCCTTCGCGCCGTCGTAGGGCAGATAGCAGATCACGGAGTCGTTGACATAGGGATTGGCGAGCTCTGCGCCGTCCGCCGTGGCGGAGCCGGACTTGATATAGTAGACGATGGCGTCGCCGCTTTCCGTATCGCAGACGACGGTGGGGTTGGCGTCATAGTAGTGCCGCGCCGCAGTCTCGCCGGCAGCAACGCGCTGATCCTTGGTAAGGCGCTGCGTTTCGCCGACCGTCACGGTGCCGTCCTCCCCGATTTCAGCAAAGGCCGCGAAGATCTCCATCTGCCGCAGATAGTCTGCCATGGCAGTCTCTTCGTCAATGTCGTTTGCCTCGGTGGAGACCCAGGCGAGCAGCACGCGCCCGTCGCTGGTTTCGGCGATCGAGGGCTGGAAGTCGGCGGTGCCGTCGTTCGAGACTGGGATCGGCTCCTTCCATACGCCGTCTTTGTAAGTCGTGATCATCAGCGTCGTGCGCTGATAGGGTCCCTTGGCTGGATCGTTGGCGAGGTATGCCAGCACGACGGTTCCGTTTTTCAGCGTGATGAGCTGCGGCTCTGCGTGCTCGTAGCCGTTCTCCACCAGCGTGTAGGTCTGCTTCGGCGTAAAGGCGCCGCGCTTGGCAGTGCTCTCGCCGACCCACTCGGAGGTCTCGTCGCTTCCGCTCCGCAGGCGGAAGTCGCCGACGACACGGCTCTCCTCCATCGGGATGCCCCTGGTGTCGGAGCGCTTCTCGAAGTCCTCAAACTTGCCGAATTTCCAGTGGTGGAATTTATACCAGATCGGAATGGTGGTAAGGAAGGCGTCGATCAGCAGGCCGCCCTTCAGATCCAGGAAAACGCCCCAGTCGCGGATCCCCTCCACGTCGGACGGCTCGTAGTTCACGATGGCGTCGAACGCGAGGGCAACACGAATGCCGATCGTCCCGCACAGGCCGACGCCCAGACTGATCTGAACGGTGCCGTAGCCCATGATGGACCAGTTGAATTCGTCGTTGAACTGGCTTTCAAATTTGATCTGCGGCTTTGTGGTCGCGTCGTCGAAGGTGATGATCTCGGGCGGCCTTTCGTCGCGCTGAACGCCGAAGAAGCCCAAGCCCGTGACAGTGATCTCGATGCCGAAATAGGCGGGAATAAAGATCACAGGCAGGATCGTGTACCATGCCTTCTTAAAGCCTACGGTAATGCTGACATAGCCGCCGATGCCGCTGAAAATAAAGTCCTCGACCGAAGTTCCGCTGCTGTCCGTGCAGTTCATATAGAAGAAATCGAAGTAGACGCCCACGACGAATTGAAAGCGCCATTGCGCCGCGCCGAGGCTGGCAACATCCCTCGTTCCGTTCTTGACCTGCTCTCCGATCTGGTTGAACGCCATATCCCAGGTCTCCGTGAGCCCGTTGAGGAAGGTGTCGAAGGGATGCGCCATGGAGAAAAGCCTTCCCCATTGCGTGCCGTCGTCGCCCTTGTATTTTGAGATCGGTGTCTCCATATCCTTTGCAAAGATTTTGTCCAGGATCTGCGTCACGGAAACGCCGATGTAGATGCGGTAGCCCCGGTCGACCTGCATGTAGCCGATGTTCACGAACGGGAACTGGAAATTCATGCCCACATTCGAGAGCAGATCGAAGTTGGCAAATTCAAACTGGATCGGATCGGTCAGTCCCTGCTTGACCGGGACCGCATATTCAGGGGGCGGATAGATGGTCAAGCCGGTGTTGACGTCGGAGTAGGTGAACTCCTTGACCTTCGTTGTCGTCACCGGGTCGAGATAATTTGCATTCAACTCGTTGAGCAGCTCCTGCGGGAACTCCATCTGGCCAACCTCGTCGAGCAGGTCGGTCGTCAAGCGCAGATAGTAAGTGTCGCCCGGTTCGACGGCGAAGATGACTGTTTCATCCTTCTTCGCCTGCTCGTAATCCGGCTGCGTGGGGACGGCCATATCCATCACACGCACGACGTAGGGCAGCGTACACGTGAATTCATACTCGCCCGTAACGGTGTCCACCGTTGCCTTGGTCGACACGTCCCAGACGCGGCGCTCCCTGCCGGCAGCGTCGCGGGTCACCAGCTGCACCGAGAGCGGCTTTTCATACATGGTCTTGCTGATCAGCTGTCCATCCTTGTCGGTGATCTGCGAGGTGTATACCACAGGCTTTGCATAGACCTTGAAGGTCATCCTGTCGTTGCTCGTGGTCTTCATGGGAATCAGCCCGTCATAATCCGCCTGGTCGCAAACCACGCGCACCGAGCCGTAAATCGGCGAAAGCACCGGACTGAGGCCGGAATCGAAGGTCTGCGATATGTCGATCTCGCTTTTCTTTGCCAGCACGACGTCCTTGAGCACGGATGCGCCGTTGGCAGAGATCAGGCACCGCACACGGTAGCGCGTGGGGTTGGTCGGGATCTTCATGGTATTGGTGCTCAAATGACCTTCCTCGTCCGTCACTGCATACATCGTTCCGGCTGCGATCGCCGCGCCGGCGGCAGGTCTGGCCGAGGCGCCGCCGGAGTCCCGCGAGCGCAGATTATAGTCCATGTAGGTCAGTGTGCCGGTCAGCCTTGTCTCCGAGGCTGCCGTCGCCAGCGTCAGCTGGATGACATTCTCCTCGGGCCTACCGGCGACGCCGCTTTCAAAGATGAAGCTGTCGCCCACATAGCGGTAGCCGCTGTAGACCGTCCAGATGCAGACCAGATTGCTGTTCTTCGGCGTGGCGGCGATGTTGTAGACCCTGCCCGGAATGGTCTTCTCGGGTGAAGCGATCACATACTCGGTGTATGCGCCGTTCCGGGTGCCTTCCAGCTTGAACAGACCGCTGTCTTCAAACTTGGAGACGTCGGTGGTCTTGACCTGAACAATGATCTGATTGTCCTTCTCGGTAAAAACAGGCTGGATCACCAGCTCCTGGTAGCTCAGGCGTTTGCCCTTGCTGGCGAAATAGATGGGCTGGTCGTTACTGAAATACAGTGAGCCGTGGGTGAAATTTTTGTCAGCCTTGTCGAACTTGAAATCATAGTTTACGCCGACGCGCTGGTAGTCAGTCTCATAGCCCGCGCCGACCCGCAGATCGGTGATCGCGAGCGTATCGCCCACGTGGATGCCGGGAATGTCAAGGGAGTCCTTTGCCGCAAGCCAGTAATCCGTGCCGCTGATCGTGTAGCAGATCGGGAAGTCCAGCGGATTCTGCAGTGTAACCTTCGCGTCGATATATTCAAATACCGGTCGCAAGGCGATGTCGCCGTAGGTGGGATAGTTGAAGCTGACGTTGTTCTTATAGAAATTTTCAATGTTGGGGTCGCTTTTGTATGTATTCAGCAGGTTATCGTTCGGGAGCAACACGCCGGAGTTGAAGACGAACATTTGCGACAGCATGCCTTTCGTCAGATCAAGCTCGACGGTGTTCATGGATTTGTTCGTGACAGTTGCCACGCGAATGACGCCTCTGCTCGGGTCGCCGCCGGGGATGTAGTCCAGTCCCGTCAGCGCTGCGTAGCGAATAACATTTTCTTTGCCGTCCTGGAGGACCGTCACAGTGTCGTCCAGGAAGTAAACAGCTTTGCCGTCGATGTTTCCCTTGATATGTGCCTCGACGGCGACGTCCTTCTCGATCGCCTTGTAGGTGCCGTCCTCCTGGAGAAAGAGCATCGGCTCGGCGTCAAGCAGCCGTCCCTGGAAGGGACGCAGGATCGGCTCGATGCTGTAGATGTACAGCCAGTTGCAGTCCTCGCACCGGGCGTCGTTCACGACGGAAAGATATTTGGTCTCATTGCCGAACAAGCCGTTGCATGCCGCTTCCGTCATATAGAAGTCAATGGTGCTTTTCCCGAAGGAGCGCTGCGCCTTGTATGCGGCTTCCCGGTCCTCCCCTATTTTGTGGGTGCTCATCAGATAAACGCCGATGGAGGAATGATGCTTGTCACTTCCGTGGTTTTCCGTCGTTTCCAGCTTGACGTGGGCGCCGGCGATCCAGACAGGGAATTCATCGTCTGTGAGCTTCCATGTCGCCGACACCTCGCCGGTCGGATCGTAGAAGAAGTCGTTTTCGTCCCACTGCAGCGCCCATGCGCCTTTGGAGGCGTCGTACTCGTTGTGTCCTGCGTAGTTGGTATGATAGGTATTACTGGTATAGCACGGTTCTTCGATGTTGATCGCAGGAAGCGTGCGGACCATCAGCAGATTGTTGCCGGTTGCCTGCGGCGCGTCGCGCAGCGCAGGCGCTTCGCCGTCCGTTTCGGTGACGCGTGCGTTCGCCGCGTTGAGCACGGCGCTCGCTTCGCCCTCTGCCGTGCAGTCGACGCCGGGCAGCAGCTCCAGCGTGAAGTCGGCTTCGCTTTCAATAAAATCCGTGCGCACCGGGATGTCGATGTACTGGCTGGTAATGCCGAACGGGAAGAACAGCTCCCGATCCACCTCGGCGTAATCTCTGCCCGCCTGCGCAGAGCCTTCGGCGGTTCGGACTGTCACGCTGATGTTCGTGTTCAGCGCGCCTTCGCGCTCGACCGTCACGCGGAGCATCCCGTCCACGATTTCAGTGTAGGTGTCCTGCGAAAAGCGCACGACGGAGGGCGTCTGCTCCTCGTCGTCCGCGATCGTGCAGGCGCAGGAGGAGGCTGCGCTGTTGGTGGTGGTCCCCGTCGGATCGGAGAGGATCAGATAGAAGGTCCGGTCGCCGTCGCCCTCCTGATTGTCATGGGGCGTGAGCAGAAGGAATTTCTCGCTCTCGCCGGGGGCAAAGGTCAGCCGAATGCCTGCGCCCGGCACCAGCTCCGTCATAACGTCCGCCACGTCCTGCAATTTCTGCATCGTGTCGCCCGTCGTCGTGAGGTGCTGGTTCGTGCCCTCCACGCCGGTGAAGAGATTGCGCGCCTGCGAAACCTCATCCAGCTCCGCCATTTCCGTTCCTGCGTCGAAGCCAGCCATGTCGGCAAGCACGTTGAACGCAGCGGCGTAGCTCCGCTGTGCCTGCTCCATTGCCTCCGGATCCTCCTCCAGAAGCGCCTCGGCCTCGTCCTCCGGCTTCAGCTCGCTCTGCTCGTACTCTGTGCCGAGAAAGAGGTCAATCAGGGAGAAGTTCTCCTCCGGCGCCTCCACCTCGGCAGAGCCGTCTGCCGCAGCGACGGTATAGTCCGTTCCGTACTGCGCAGTCATGTCGGAGATCTTGATCAAAACGGAGGCTTCGCTCTCCGCCGCGCCGCCTCTGCCGACGCGGAGCAGATAGCTCGCGTTCGCGCCCTCCTGCAGCGTGGCAGAGGTGCTGGCAAGGTAGAACACGTCGCTGTTCAGGATCTCCTCGCCGAGCTCGACCTCCGGCAAAGTGAGCTGCCGCGCATCTACCTGCAGGATCGGGGCTGCCTGGCAAAGCAGCACCAGGGACAACATCAGGCAGAGCATTCGTTTCAGGGTTCTGTTCATATCATGGTTCCTCCAGTCGGGTGTAATGCGCGGCGGCAAGGCGCTTTTCTCTCTCGAAAATGTCGTTTCTTCCTCAACTCTTATCGCGCTGTTTTTGCCTGCGCTTATTTTTACAATATCATAAAACTATATTTAACGCAAGAATATTTAAGCGTTTTTGGGTGGAAAACTGTTAAGCGTTTTTTTGGGGAAACCCGACAGTTCCGAACAGGCTCCTGCAGGGGCAAAAAATATCGGGGAATCCCTGCAGATGACTTGAAAAAAACCGCGAAATAAGCTAAAATAAATATAATATACAGTTCGCAAAAACTGATCGAAGCGCCGGGTGTGAAACGCCCCCCCTGCCGCCCGAAAGGAAGGATACCCTGATGGCTGATAATAACCGGACCGTATTTCGCCAAAAAACGATAGACCGCATTTCCTCTCCGGAGAAGCTCACGGATTATCTCCGCGTGACAAATCCGGGGGTCTGGGTGATCCTTGCCGCTGTGCTCCTGCTTCTGGGCGGTATCTTTGCCTGGTCTATGATGGGAACACTGGAAACCACTGCGGAGGTCAAGGTGATCGTGGAGGATCACACGGCGGTGGTCGTTCCGCTCGGATCGGAAACGCTGACGGACGGAATGACACTGCGCATTTCCGGGCAGGAATGCCGGATTGCCTCCGCCGCGCCGGATGACTACGGTCGATCCGTGGGTACGGCGGAGGTCGAGCTCCCGGACGGAACCTATGACGGCGTCGTTGTAACGGAAACGTTGCATCCCATCAGCTTCCTGCTGGAAGGCAGGTGACCATATGGGAAAACGCAGAGTGAAACCGACGCGGACAAGCGGCGTTGCCAAGGTTCCCGTTGTCATGCAGCTCGAGGCGCTGGAGTGCGGCGCGGCGGCGCTCGCCATGGTCATGGCGTATTACGGGAAATGGGTGCCGCTGGAGCAGGTGCGTGTGGATTGCGGCGTGAGCCGGGACGGCTCCACGGCGAAGAATATCTACCGTGCCGCCGAGCACTACGGCTTTAAGGTGAAGGCCTTCCGCATGGAGCCCGAGGCGATCAGGGAAAAAGGACAGTTTCCGTGCATCATCCACTGGGACATGAACCATTTTGTGGTGCTGGACGGATTCAAGGGGAAATGGGTCTATCTCAACGACCCTGCCCGAGGTGAGGTCAAAGTAAGCTGGGAGGAATTCGACAGGGCTTTTACCGGCGTTACGATCATCCCCGTTCCGGGCGAAAGCTTTGAGCCCGGCGGCAAACGGCAAAGCACGGTCAACTTTGCCCGAAGGCGTTTGATCGGTGCGGGGGCAGCGGCAGCTTTCGTGATGCTGACCACGGCGATCACCTATCTGTTCGGGATCGCCAATTCCGTCACCTCCCGTATCTTCATGGACCGGCTGCTGACCGGAATCAACGCAGATTGGCTGTATCCCTTCCTTTCCGTGATGACCCTGCTGGCAGTGATACAGCTCATTGTGGCATGGGTGCAGACGATCTATTCGTTGAAGATCAATGGAAAAATGGCGGTGATCGGCAGTACATCCTATATGTGGAAGGTGCTGCGGCTGCCGATGGAGTTTTTCTCCCAGCGGCTGGCGGGAGACATCCAGTTCCGCGCGGGAATGAACGCATCCATCGCCGGGACGTTGGTAAACACCTTTGCGCCGCTGCTGTTCAACTCCGTCATGATGGTGTTCTATCTGGTGCTGATGCTGCGGCAGAGTCCGCTGCTGACCGTCATCGGTATCGTGACGCTGGTGATCAACGCCATTGCGGCCCGCGTCATTTCCACGAAACGCATGAACATCATCCGTGTGCAGATGCGTGACGCCGGAAAGCTCGAAGCCACGGTAGCATCAGGCATCAGCATGATCGAGACCATTAAGGCCAGCGGCGCCGAAAACGGTTTTTTCCAGAAGTGGGCGGGCTATCAGGCATCCGTTAACGCCCAGAACGTCAAGAGCACCAAAACCGATCAATTGATCGGCATGATTCCGGCATTCTTCTCCGCACTGGCAAACTACGCCGTACTGATCGTGGGTGTATGGATGACGATGGAGGGCAGCCTGACGCTTGGCGCGGTGCTGATGTTTCAGGGCTTCCTCGGCGCGTTCATGTCGCCCGCCATGACGCTGGTCAGCGCCGGGCAGGTCATTCAGGAGATGCGCACACAGATGGAGCGCATCGAGGATGTGATGGAATACCCCGCAGATGAAAACGCGGTTGAACGTGATATCGACGTGGCGGAGCTGTCAAAGCTGAAAGGCAGCGTCGAGCTGAAAAACATCACCTTCGGTTATTCCCGGCTGGAAGAGCCGCTCATTGAGGACTTTTCCCTGTCCCTGAAAACAGGTCAGCGGGTGGCGCTGGTCGGTCCTTCCGGCTGCGGCAAATCCACGATTTCCAAGCTCATTTCCGGGCTGTATCAGCCCTGGAGCGGTGAGATCCTGTTCGATGGCAAGCCGAGAGCTGCCTATCCCCGCGAGGTCATGGTCGGTTCCCTTGCCGTGGTTGATCAGGACATCATCCTTTTTGAGGATACGGTCGCCAACAACATCAAGATGTGGGATGATTCCATCCAGGATTTTGAAATGATCCTTGCCGCCCGCGACGCACAGCTTCACGACGAAATCACGGCGCTTCCCGGCGGCTATCAGCACAAGCTGGTCAGCGGCGGCAAAAATATTTCCGGCGGTCAGAGACAAAGGCTGGAGATCGCCCGGGTGTTGGCACAGGATCCGACGATCATCATTCTGGACGAGGCGACGAGCGCATTGGATGCCCGAACCGAGTACGAGGTCGTGAATGCCATTCGGGATCGCGGTATCACCTGCATTGTGATCGCCCACCGCCTCTCTACCATTCGGGACTGCGATGAGATCATTGTCCTCGATCAAGGCAAGGTTGTCGAGCGTGGCACCCATGACGAGCTGATCGCCAAGGGCGGCGCTTATGCCGACCTTGTTGCGAGCGAATGAGGAGGTGGCGGCATGGGTTGGTTTGAAAGCCAAATTGAAGAACGCAGAAATGCCGATCAGCAGCTCCTTGAAGACTCCTTTGTCAAAATTGCCGGAGTCGTTCTCGGAAATCGGGCTGCCGAAAAAATCGGTGATGCGCGCATTATTACGAAGAGCACCATCGACGAGATTTTGAAATACTATCACTGCAAGCCGGTGGAGGTTCCGGACGAGCTTCAAAGTGCCGAGGAGCAGTTGGACTACTGCCTGCGGCCTTACGGCATCATGCGCCGGAGCGTGGAGCTCACGGACGGCTGGTACAAGGACGCCTACGGCCCCATCCTCGCTTTTAAAAAAGAGGACGGGCTTCCGGTTGCGCTGTTACCGGGCGCAATCTACGGCTATGTTTACACCGATCCGCAGACCGGGGAACGGATACGGCTCTGCGCCAAAACCGCCGCGCTGTTTGAGCGCGAGGCTGTGTGTTTTTACCGTCCGCTTCCGCAGAAAAAGCTGGGGATACCCGATCTGCTGCTTTATATGAAGCGCAGCGTATCCTTCAGCGACGGTGTGATGATCCTTGCGGCGACCCTCGCGCTGACGCTGGTAGGCTTGCTGCTGCCGCGGATCATCCGCGCTCTGACCGGGCCGATACTCGCCTCCGGGCAGGCAAACGCGCTGATCGGCGTGGCTGTCTGTATGATCTGCGTGCTGCTGTCCTTCCAGTTGATCTCCGCCGCGAAAAGCCTTGTGCAAAGCCGCCTGAACACCAAGACGTCCTTGGGCGTTCAAGCCTCCATGATGATGCGGCTCATATCGCTTCCTGCAAACTTTTTCAGAAAGTACAGCCCCGGCGAGCTGAAAAGCCGTGCCATGTCGGTCAATCAGCTCTGCTCCACGCTGATCAGCATGCTCATGAGCACCGGGCTGACCTCGCTGATTTCACTGCTGTACATTGGGCAGATCTTCCGCTTTGCCCCTGCGCTGGTGATCCCGTCGCTTGTCATCGTTGCGGTAACGGTGGGTTTCTCCATAATCTCAACGCTGATCCAAATCCGGATCAACCGCAGGCAGATGGAATGCAGCGCCAAGGAGGCCGGCATGAGCTACAGTCTCATCACCGGTGTGCAGAAGCTCAAGCTCTCCGGATCGGAAAAGCGCGCCTTCGCCAAGTGGCTGAGTCTGTATGCCGACGGCGCGGAGCTTCAGTACAACCCTCCGATGTTTCTTAAACTCAACGGTGTGATCGCCACTGCGGTCAGCCTGTTGTCCAACATCGTGCTGTACTATCTGGCAGTGAAGGCGGAAATCGATCAATCCAATTACTTCGCCTTTACAGCGGCCTACGGAATGCTGATGGGCGCGTTTATGTCCGTATCCTCTATTGCCCTGTCCGTCGCGCAGATCCAGCCCATTCTGGAGATGGCGGAGCCATTTCTGCAAACAGAGCCGGAAACGGCAGAGCGAAAAGAGATCGTCACGCACTTAAACGGCGGCGTCGAGCTCGATCACGTCTCCTTCCGCTACGACGAGGCTTCTCCATACGTTTTGAACGACCTTTCCCTCAAGATCAGGCCGGGAGAATACATCGCCGTCGTGGGACGCACCGGCTGCGGTAAATCCACCCTCGTGCGTCTGCTGCTGGGCTTTGAGAAGCCGGAAAAAGGTGCGGTCTACTACGACGGGCGGGATATTGAGAATCTGGATCTTCCGTCCCTGCGACGGAAAATCGGCACGGTCATGCAGGATTCCGGTCTGTTCCAGGGGGATATCTACTCCAACATCGTCATCACCGCTCCGGAGCTGACGGTGGAGGCGGCATGGGAGGCAGCCGAAATCGCGGGCATCGCGGACGACATCCGCGCCATGCCAATGGGGATGCATACCGTCGTTTCCGATGGACAGGGCGGCATCTCCGGCGGTCAGCGCCAGCGCCTGATGATTGCCCGCGCCATTGCGCAGAAGCCGAAGCTGCTGATCTTTGACGAGGCGACAAGCGCTCTGGACAACAAGACCCAGCGCCGGATCTCCGAGGCGCTGGACGCCATGGGCTGCACCCGCGTGGTTATCGCCCACAGGCTTTCCACCATTCTCCGCTGTGACCGCATCCTCGTGCTCGACGGCGGCCACATCGTGGAAGACGGCAGCTACGATGAACTGATTGCAAAAAATGGCGTTTTTGCCGATCTGGTCGAACGGCAGAGATTGGATACGGTTGAATAAGCCCCATGAAAAATGGCGCTATATCCGCTGCCTCCCACTTGAACACATATCGAAAAGCCTTGGAAACGCAGTGTTTCCAAGGCTTTTTCATCTTGTTGAGATAAGTGTGATACTCCGGCGGAAAGGCTTCCCCTTGGAGGGGAAGCTGTCAGCCGCAAGGCTGACTGATGAGGTGGAACGGATGCGGCATACCCCCTGCGGGTGCAATCTGTCCCTCGCGGGCATGACACCTACGAATAACGAACGATAGTCGCCGTAGGGGCGCGCATTGCGCGCCCGCCGTTATTCGGAAAAGTGTCCCGCATTGAGATGTACGGATTGCCCGGACAAGCCGGGCAATGACGCGGCGGGGTACGCGCAATTATTCTTTCGAGGTCAACTCCTGATACATCTTCGTAATATCGTCAAGGCGTTGTTCCAAATTGTCAAATCAGATTGATTTCATACTCTTGCTTTTTCCTTCGCGGCGGTTTATCATAATTGTGAGATGAAGGAAAGGGGATCGTCTTGACCTTGAAAGCTTCCATCGGATCGAGAATGAAACGGCAAAAAGATGTCATTTCCAAAATGTTCTTCTCTGCTTCGATTGCCATGATGTTCACGGTGCTTGTCGGCACGGCGGCGCAGTTCTTCGACGGGGTCATAACCAGCAGGTTTTTAGGAAATGACGCATATTCCGCAATCGCCCTGTTCGGACCGTTGAACGGCATATTCCTTATGCTGGCGGCTTTCATTGCCTCCGGGAATCAGATCATCTGCGCCGGCTATATCGGCGAAGGGAAAAAGGATACGGCAAACAACGTATTCTCCTTCTGCATTCTGGCAGGACTGGTGACTGCCGCGCTTCTGATCCTGCTCTGTGTTGTGATCCCGGATCCGATGCTGGCGTTCTGCGGCGTGACAAAGGGCGGCAATCCCGTCATTTACGAAAACATGCGCTCCTTTCTGCACGGATACCTGTTTGGTATCCCGGCGCTGATCGCTGTGCAGATTATAGGTCCGATCGTCATTCTCGACAACGGCAAAAAGGTTTTCAGCTTGTCGGCGATTGTTATGTGCGGAACAGACATCGCGCTCGATCTTCTCAATGCGCTGGTTCTGCACGGCGGAACCTTCGGAATGGGAATTGCCACCTCCGTATCCTTGACAATCCAGCTTCTGATGCTTGTTACGTTTCTGCTGCGTAAGGAAGGTCGTTCACACTTTACTCTGAAAGCATTTCGCCCCAAGGAGATTGCCGAGCTTGCGAAAGCCGGTTCGCCGACGCTGGTGCAGAGTTTGGCTGTCAGTTTGCGGGATGTCACCATTAACCGTCTCAACCTGTTCTTTGCCGTTTCCACGGCGGCAATCGTCGCCAGAGGCATCCAGTATGATTTCAACATGGTTCTCTTTTGTATTTCAGACGGAATCGCAAATACAATGGTCTCCATGTCGGGCATCTATCACAGTGCCAGCGACAGGGTCGGACTCCGGCGCGTTTTTAAATACGGCATTAACCTTTCGGCGCGTTTTGCCGCCGTAACGTTCGCCGCTGTTTTCCTCCTTTCCCCACAGATCGCCGGTTTCTATACGTCAGACGAGGAGACGCTTTCGTTCAGTATTTTTGCGATCTGCTGCATGGCGCTTTCCCAGCTCGCGGATATCCCGATCTGCATCTATATTAACTATCTGAAGGGCATCCGCAAACACCGCATCGTGATTCTCCTGAATATCCTGGACCGGTTCGTTCTCCCCGTAGCCTCTGCGGTGGCACTGGCATTCTTATTCGGCTCGAAAGGGCTGCTCGCCTCCATTGCGCTGGGCAAACTCCTGTTGTCCGGAACGATTCTTCTGATCCTCTGCCTGAAAAACAAGCAGTTTCCCCGAAGCGTGGAGCAGTTTATGCTTCTGCCCGAAAACTTCGGCGGCGGCAGCAGTGCGAATCTTTACGGTAGCGTCAATTCGATCGAAGACGTTATGCGTGAAAGCCAGCAGATCCAGGAATTTTGCCTTAAGCAGGGAACCGATAAGAAAAGCGCAATGCGGATGATGCTGTTTATGGAGGAAATGGCAGGCAATATCGTTGAGCACAGTAACCCCGACACACAGAAAGCATCCGGCGCGGAATACCGCCTGTTTGTCAACGATAACAGAATCTGCCTGACGCTGCGTGATTATAATAAAGCCTTCGACCCCATCGCGTGGCATCAAGCCAATTCGGACAGAGCGCTCGACGAGGGAACGGGAATCCGTGTGGTCATGGCGCTTGCGGAGGATATCCGCTATTTCAACGCCTTTAACAGCAATAATCTGGTCCTTTGGCTGGACGCAGCAAAAGGGTCGTATTCTCATACAAAAGAAAAAGCGCTAACCGGAAAGAACTGACAAGGAGAAGTTTTAGCATGTCAAAAAAATGTCATCTGATCGTTGTGGGGTTTGACGAGATCGTTCTGAACAAGTATCTGGGTCTTGTGGACGAAGCAATCAAAGAAGAGGTGCTTGACGGGTTCTCGATCGTCGACCTTGCGAAGGAAAGGGATGAGATCGAAAAACGTTTGGCAAGGGCCCTCATCCAGCCGGAAAAAACATACTATCTGCAAACGCCCGATCTGCTGCATGAGGCGGAGCAGCTGGCGGAATTCGACGTCATTGCGCGGGAGATCCAGAGCAGGCACGGTGCGGTCAAGGTCTACATCGCGACGGAAGTGAGCTATCATGAGCGATACCTGAAATACTGCGTGGAGCACGGCATCTCCTGTTTGATAGAAAAGCCGGTCTTTCTGCCGCAAAAGGACGGAAAATACTGCCCGGAGGTTATGACCGAGCAGATGAACTATTATGTGGAACAGGCGGAAAAGAACCACTGCAACGTCTCGGTCATGACGCTGGGCAGATGCCACGAGATATACGCCGACGTCGTGTATAATATGATCAAAGAGAAAATGCTGAAATACCAGGCTCCGCTGACCTCTTTTCATATCAAGCACGCGGGCGGCGTCTGGAATCTGCACCGGGAATACCTGACGCGGGAGGATCACCCCTATCGCTATGGCTACGGAATGCTGATGCACGGAGGCTATCATTATGTGGACCTGCTGGCACGCTTTCTGCTGCTGAACAAGATGATCTTCCCCGAGAAGCAGTTTGAGATCGCCTTCACCTCTTACGCGGCGTATCCGACCGATCAGAATGACCGGATCCCGAAGCCGATCAGTGAGCGCTTCGACGACAACTGTCCGGATTGGTGGCAGAACGAGGGAAAGGGCATCGCATGGGGCGAGACGGACATCACCTCGACGTTCTGCCTGCGGGACAAGGAAACGAAACGGGTCATCACGCTGGGCACGATTGCCATGGAGCAGACGACGCCATCCGTCCGGACCTGGAAGGAATTCCCGGATAAGCTATACAATAAGAACGGCAGAGTGTCCAATCTGGATATGGAGATCCAGCTCTCTACCCTCTTCGCCGCCAGCGTCAAGTGCTACAAGATCCCCCGTGACGACGGAAAATTCGTGGAGCACGTTCCGGTCAAGCCGCATATCATCACAAGAGCCAATCCCAAGCTGCTGCCCGACGAGGAATACGAAATGAAAAAGGTCTATCCCGAGGTTTACAACAGCACCAGCAATAAGCGGATCATGACCCGCTGGCTGCGGGACGAGGAGACTGTCAGCACATTAAGGGAGCACCTGCCCGTTATGAAGCTGATGCAAACCATCGCTTTCTCTTTGGAAAAGCAGGGCGAATCCGTCGTCGCGGACTTTTAGACAATATAGAGAAAAAGCAACCGTTGCTTCTCTCTCGGGCTTAACTCCACCACTGGAAAAGGGACATCCGAATGGATGTCCCTTTTCCAGTGGTGGTTTATTCGCTTAAGTACCCTTTGCGCGCCTTGACGCCGAAGTGGGCTTCCAGCTGATGCATGGCCTCGTCGGAGATGGTGTTGACAAGGGGCAAATGAGCGATCTTCATGTAGATTTCTGCAGCTTTCTCTGCGGTCTCAATCAGTCCGAAGGTCTCGTCCAGGTCCTTTCCCGCGCCGTAGATGCCGTGCTGCGCCCATACGACGAGACGCGCCGTCTGCATTTTTTTCGCTGTGGCTTCGCCGATCTCGTTGGTACCGCAGAGCATCCAGGGCAGCACGTTCACGCCGTCTGGGAAGACCACGATGCACTCGGTACACATTTGCCACAGAGTCCGGGTGAACGCCCGCTCGTCCAGCGTATGCACGTAGGTCATCGCCAGCAGATTTGCCGGGTGGCAATGCATGACCACGCGGTTGTCCGGATCAACCTTGAGGCGGGCGATGTGGCTCATCATGTGGGCAGGAAACTCGGATGTAAACTTCCCACCGTCCGTGAAGCCCCAAAGGAGTTCCGCCTTCGTGCCGTTTTCGATCAGCCGCACGATGCCGAGATTCTTACAGGGCTCGTACTGCACGTTCTTGAAATACTTGCCGGTGCCGGTGACCAGGAAATACTTCCCTTCCAGTTCGGGTGCCTCGAAGCCCGTGGGGATCGTGCGGATCACAGCGTTCAGATCCAGGTATTCAGTCAATTCGTTTTCATCCAGCAGCACGGAGACGTTGCCTCCGTTGCGCTCGTCCCAGCCGTGGGCATACATATTGGTGACGGTACGGATCAGCTCCACAACCACAGGAGCGGTCAGAATGTCTTTCATGCTCTCGCCTCCAGTACTTCTCTTTCGTATCGTTCGATTTCCGGATACCACGCTCCGTCGACCGGCTTGCCGCAGCGGCGGCAGTATTCGTCCCATACCTCGCCGAACGGCAGTGTTTTCAGCTCCTCCTGCACCGCCATGAGCTTGCTGAGCTTCCCTGCGTCTTGCAGGGCTTTCAGTTCTTCGTTCGGCTGAAGCAATGCAAACAGCAGGGCTTTCTGAACGTTCCGGTAGCCGGTGACCCATGCAGAAATGCGGTTGACGGAGGCGTCAAAATAGTCCAGCGCGATGTTGACCTTGCCCTCCAGACCGCCACAGCGGACGATCTCCTTGGCAATTTCCCGCGTTTCGTCATCAAACAGCACCACATGGTCGCTGTCCCAGCGGATGGGGCGGGTTACGTGCAGGGCGATCTCCGGGAAGAAGGTCAGCAGCGCAGGAATCTTGTCGCTGACGACCTCGGTGGGGTGGTAGTGTCCGTTGTCCATCAGAGGGATGCACTTATCCTTGTTCATTGCAGCGTAGGACAGCGCAAACTCACCGCTGCCAACGGTGTACGCCTCTACGCCGATGCCGAAGACCTTGCTTTCGATGCAGGGCTTGACCTTCCTGAAATCATACGGCTCGGAGAGAATTTCGTCAATGCTCTCCCGGTAGCGCATTCTCGGACCCATACGGTCTGCGGGAATGTCCTTGAAGCCGTCGCCGGTCCAGATATTCATGACGCAGGGCTCGCCTAATTCCTCGGCGAGATAAGAGGAAATGCGAATGCAGGCTTTGCCGTGGTCGATCCAGAATTTTCTTGTCTCTGCGTTGGGTGAGGACAGCGTCAAAGGGTCGCATTTGGGATGGGAGAAAAAGGTCGGATTGAAATCGCAGCCGAGTCCGCGCGCCTTGCAATAATCGACCCATTTCTGAAAATGCTTCGGCTCCAGCTTGTCGCGATCCGCCCATGCGCCGTCTTCAAAGATGGCGTAGGAGGCGTGCAGATTCATCTTCGGTCTGCCCGGGATCAGTTTCATGACCTCGTCGAGGTCTGCCATAAGTTCTTCCGGCGTTCGTGCTCTGCCCGGATAGTTGCCGGTGGTCTGAATGCCGCCGGTGAGGGGCTTGTTGGGATCGGTGTCAAAGCCGCGCACGTCGTCGCCCTGCCAGCAATGGAGGGAAACCGGAACGGTCTTCAGCCTTTCGATTGCAGCGTCTGCGTCGACGCCGTATTGGGCGTATTTGGTTTTCGCGTCGGTATAACTCATTTGTCTGCCTCCATCTGCGCTTTCAGATTACCGATCGCCGTCGCCTCAATCGGCAGGGCGATCACCTGCTTTTGGGTAAAATGCGCGGTCAAATCATTCAGGAATTGGTTTTTTGCACCGCCGCCGACGATACACAGTCTTTCATAGGTTTTGCCTGTGTTCCGTTCCAGTTCATCCAAGGCGTATTTATAGCTCAATGCCAGACTGCGGTAGGCGCAGCGAAAATAGTCTGCCGGACGCGACGGCTTTGTTTCCAGCGACATATCAAAGGCTGCTTTCATCCGGCTGGGAGAGAGAAAAAGTTCCGCATCGGCATTGACGAGCTCATCAAATCTGCTCGCTTTGGCATCCTCAACGATCTCCGAAAAGGGCTTATCGGGGCAGAGCTCCGCACGCAGGCGGTTTACCAGCCACAAGCCCATGATGTTCTTTTGATAACGATTGTAGCCAACGCCGCCCTCGTTCGACCAGTTGCCGCTCTGGCTTCGGTCGTCGGTCAAGGGCTTCGGGGTTTTTACGCCCAGCAGCGACCAAGTGCCGGAGGAAATATAGGGCATCCATTCATTCATCGGGATCCCCTCCACCGCCGAGGCGGTGTCATGCGTGGCGCATAGCACGACCGCACAGTTTCCGCCGAGTTCCTTTTCCAGTTCCGGCGTCAAGCGTCCGAGCGGCTCGCCCGATCGATATAGGGACGGGAACAAGCGCTCTGGCAGCTGCAGCGCAGAGATGAGCGTCTTGTCAAACTCCCGTGTCTCGACACTGACCAATCCTGTCGTGGTAGCGTTTGTATATTCCTTTTTCTTCACGCCGGTCAGCTTGTAAAGCAGGTATTCCGGCACCATGAGGAAGTCTGTCGCTCTGTCAAGGCGACCCGTCAGCCGGTCGGCGCAGAGCTGGTAGACGGTGTTGAACGGCTGGTACTGGCAGCCGGTGTGCCGGTAGAGGGTATAGAACGGCACTCTGGCGTGCGCAGCTTCGACGACCGATTCCGTCCGTTTATCACGGTAGGCATAGCAGGGTTCTATTTCCTTGTCGCCGTCCATGAGGACGTAATCGCAGCCCCAGGTGTCAACGGACAGGCTTTCAATACGCGGATACTTGGAAAAAGCGGCTTTGATTCCTGCCTTCACGCAGGCGAGCAACGCCTTCATATTCCAAACCAGATGACCGTTTTCTTCCGTCACACCGTTTGGAAAGCGGTAGACCTCTTCGGTTTTCAGAACTCCGTTCTCAATCCAGCCGACAATGTGCCGACCGGAGGAAGCTCCGATATCAATTGCAAGATAGTATTTCATTGCCCGTCACGATCCAAGTGAAATTTTCGGAGAAAATACGCAGGTCCGCAGCTCCAGGCGTGGCAGTAGCTGTTGACGATGGTTCCGCCATAGGGGGATTCGTTGGGATTTTTCGGATTGTAGAGCTCCCAGAAGGTATCCGCACCGTCTTCAACCATACCGCCCCAATACGCTTTCAGAACGGAAAGCGCTTTCTTGCGATCTCCGACCTCCAAAAGCGCCGTCACGTAGTGATGGTAAAGATAGGGCGTCACCATACCGACCGCATCTGTACGCTCCATCCGCTGCAGCAGTGCGCTTCCCTCCTGTTCAGAAAGAACTCCGCCCAAAATTGCCCAGATCTGACTTGCCCATGAGACTTGGCGCGCTTCGCCGCTGGCAAAGCAGGATAGCGCATCGTCCCAAAAGCAGGTGCGCATAGCGTCTGCCCCTGCCTGCCATCTGCTTTGGAGCGCGGAAAGCACGGGGTCCTGCACAAGCGCGGCGATCCGCTGCCCCGCCTTGAGGCAATAGAGATATACGCCCATGAGAGACGCCTGCTTGTTCAGTTCGAGCGACCAGTCGATAAAGCACCAGCCCAG
This sequence comes from Oscillospiraceae bacterium, assembly GCA_017405865.1. Classification (GTDB taxonomy): domain Bacteria; phylum Bacillota; class Clostridia; order Oscillospirales; family Oscillospiraceae; genus JAZOXB01. Next base: position 38,587 of record JAFQZN010000007.1, read on the forward strand.
TCGCTCGCAGTCGGGGAATACGCCGCCGTTTAATTGCGTTTTTGCGATTTCAAGCTGCCGTAAGGCGGTCGGCCAGAGCTCCCGCAGCGTTTGTTCGTCGCCGCTTGCCTCATAATAGTCCAGCAGCGCAGGAACAAAGAGCATCGAGTAGTCCGGAAGGAACGTGTCGTCCGCCTCCGGCTCCGGCTCTAAAAAGATGGCTGCAGAGAGCAAACCGTCCTCCCTCGGAAGCGCTGCAAAGAGATACAGGCAACCCTTGACCATATCGTAGTTTTTGTAGGTTTCGTAATTTGCCAGCGCCTGCAGGCGAAGATCGCCGAGCCAAAGGCGGCGGTCACGCTTCGGTCCGTCCTCAAAAACCCGCTGCATACAGTTGTGCAGCGTCCGGCAGGCAACGGCATCCATGCGCGCCAGCAGCGGATCATCCGTTTTCAGCGGCTGCAAGTCCGCGTTGTCCGCCGAGGAAACCGCCGTGCAGATGGCGTTTTCAACGGTCAGCTCGTATTTCGAGCTGACGTCCAGCACCTCGATCTGCACGTAACGGAAGGCGTATCGGCGGGGCAGCCTCAGCGTACAGGGCAGCGTGTCAATATGGATCTGTTCCTGCTGGATCCAGCCCGTACTGATCCACCCGTGATACTCCTCGGCAGATTCAAACAGCTCGACCGGTCGCTCGGCAAACTGGAGACGGATCCAAGCCGGCGCATCCGGATGGCTGCCGACAAACCCAAGCTTGAGCGTCAGATAGCCGACCTGATGATCGCCGAAGTCAAGGACGATCCGATCTCCCTTTTTCATTGGGGCGCGCTGCAGTACCTCCGTACGAATATCGTCCGCGTTTCCGGTCAGGCGCAGACTGCGCTTGCACAAAGCTTCCGTTTCCTTCGGCGTCGGCAGGCAGGAAAGCGCGGTACTCAAAAATGCTTCATTTCGCATAACAGGCTCCTAATACGTTGACAACGTCAAGTTTTTCTCGCTTAACGCAGTCAAATGATACTTAAAAGTTCCGTAATGGACGACAGATTATAATCGCCGGCGGCTGCCTTCGCCGCGTCGCCGACGCAGGCGGCGCGCATATTCCCGCGATGGGCAGCCTCGGCGCCTGCAACGGCGTCCTCCACGACAAGGCAGCATTCCGGCGCGACGTCGAGCATCTGCGCCGCCTTTAAAAAGACCTCGGGATCGGGCTTGCTCTTGGTGATATTGTTGCCGTCGGAGACCGCGTCAAAGAAATCTGCAAGACCGATCTGCTGCAAAATAAACGGCGTGTTTTTCGAAGAAGACCCGATCGCCAGCTTCAAGCCGCGCTCTCTCAATGCAAGGAGCGTCGTTCTCACGTCCTCCGGCAGATCGCTCGGAGACATCTGCGCCAGCAGGGTCTTATAGGTTTCATTCTTTTGATCTGCTAAAGCCAGCTTTTCTGCCTCCGCCAGCGGCTCTGTGTAGTCCTCGAGGACGATCTCCAGACTTGCCATACGGCTGACGCCGCGAAGCCGGTTGTTCTTTTGGCGGTCAAACGGCACGCCGAGCTCGTCTGCAAGGCGTTTCCACGCTTGATAATGGTACTCATCCGTAAAGCAGATCACGCCGTCCAAATCAAAAATGATCGCTTGAAAAACCATGTTTTCTCCTCCCTACCAGGTCAGATATTCCTTGCCGCAGAAGGGGTCGACGGGAGATTGTCCGAGGAAGGGGCTTCTTCCCATCAGCTTCTCCACGACAACCCGCAGCACGGTGTTGTGATTGGAATAGGCGTTAATATAGGTTTTGATCATCGGTACGTCGACCAAATGATACGGATTGGCAAGGCTGATAAACAGGACGGGGCGTTCCTCGACAAACCACGGCACGTTATTGCCGTTGCCCCAAAAGGTAAACCAGTTCAATCGGTTTGTGACCTTATTGGAGGCATTTTCGACGTTGCCGAGGTAGATCACAAGATCGTATTGCTCCTTAAAACGCTCTACGCGGAAGTCGGCTGTTGCGAAATCCTCGCGGACGTAACGCTCCACTTGGAAGCCTTCCTTGCATAAAAGCGCGTCAAATTCCTCGAGAACGCGCTCATTCGATGGAAAGTCGCCCAAAATCTCAAGCAAAACCTTCGGCGTCTTCGTCGCGTTCAGCGGCAGGAGCCCCTGCGTGTCCTTGACCAGCGTGACCGCCTTATCGGCGCATTCCTCCGCCCAGCGCAGGTGCTGCGGGTCGCGGAGGACCGACAGCGCATCCGCTTGCGGAACGATGTCTGTTTTTGCGGTTTTGTGCAGACCGAGAGACGCTTTCGCAGCCAGGATCCTTGTGACCGCCTCATCCAACCGCTCCCGCGAGAGTACGCCGCTTGCCAGTCCGTCCTTCATGTAGCCGAAATCCTCTGCCAGATCCTTATTGAACAGGAACATATCGCAGCCCGCCTCAATGGCGTACGGCACTGCGCGGCGTCGCTCCATCGCGCAGGAGAAGCCTACCATGCAGGTGGAGTCTGTGACGATCAGTCCGTTGAAGCCGAGCCGTTCGCGCAGCAACCCCTGCAGGAGCTCTGGCGAAAGGGTCGCGGGAATCAGACGATCGGGATGGCGCGGATTGAATCGCTTTTGATAGGCAGGCTGGGCGATGTGTCCGACCATGACCGTCTGCGCACCGTCTTCGATCAGACCCCGGTAGATTCTTCCGTAGGTTTGATCCCAGTCTTCGCAGCTCAAATCGTTGACGGAGGTCAGAATATGCTGATCGACTTCGTCGCAGCCGTCGCCCGGAAAATGCTTGATTGCGACAAGAACGTTCTCCTCCTTTGCCGCCTTCAGATACTGTCTGCCGCAGGCAAGGACAAAGTCGGGATCGCTGCCGTAGGTGCGCACGTTTGTGATCGGGTTTCGCCAGTTGCGGTCGATGTCCACAACGGGCGCAAACGCCCAGTTGCAGCCAACGGCGTGACCCTCACCGCAGCTGATTTTTCCGAGACGGTAAGCGTTTTCCGGGTCGCCTGTCGCCGCAGCTTGCATTTGCTTTCCGAAACAGGTGCCGTCGGCAGCGATGCCGGTGCCGCCCTCTTCCAGATTTGCGCCGATCAGCAGAGGTATTCTGCTGTGTTCTTGCAAATAGCGGTGGGTCTTCTGCATTTCAGCCGCCTCACCGCAGCGGTACATGATACCGCCGATATGAAACCGGTTGATGAATTGATCCAGATACCCCGGCTCGCCGGAATAGCCGATCGGCACAAAGAGCTGCCCGAGCTTTTCCTCGTCAGTCATGCCCTCCAGCGTCTGCTGCACCCAAAGCGCAGCCTCATCGTCCAGATAGAACGGTTTTGCCTTGAGTTCGATCATGGAGCTTCCTCCTTTTGAAACAGCCTCTTTCCTTTTGCGGGAAAGAGGCTGGAAGTGTTATCTTTCACCGCATGATGCGGATTGTTTTCGTTGGAACAGTTTTTTGAGCAATCCCTCGTTGCTCAGATAGATCAGGAAGATCACCAAAAGCAGCGCATTGATAATGGACTGCATGGAGGCGCTGATCTGATTGGAGAACACCGCGAAGGTGGAGTTGAGCAGCGACATGCAGAGGGCTGCGATCAGATAGCCCAGCTTGTCATTGCTGAAGCGGCCGATGTAGCCGCCGATGAACATCGGCAGGAACGCCGTGAACATGATGCCGATGGAGCCGAAATTCAAGGAGCCGCCGTTGATCGTGGAGCTGCGCGTTGCGCTTAAAAAGCCGACGATGCCCATCAGCGCGCCGCAGATCACGTAGCAGACCAACGCGTTCGGCACCTCGCGGATGCCGGTATTGACGGCGACCTTCTGCCCGTTTTGGAGGGCTTTGTAGTCATAGCCGAACTTTGTGCGGTCAAAGATGAACCAGATCAGTGCGAGCACGACGAGGATGACGAGTGCAGGCCAGATCCACGTGCCGGAAAAAGCCGACATGGAGGCGTTGCGGACCTCGGTGTTCACGTATTTTCCGGAGGTCACGGTAAAGGTGACGCCTTCATAGATCAGCGTCACGCCGAGAGAGGTAATGATGGGCGGGATACGCAGTCCCACATACAGCAGTCCCGAGAGCAGACCCAGCACCGCGCCGATCACGACGCCGAGCAGGAGCATCACAACAGCCGAGCCGCTGCCGCCCTGCAGGAGCGCATAGGTGATCTTTGCGCTCAATACGGAGGACAAGACCGCCATTGCGCCGAGAGAGAAGTCAAAACGACCGCTGTTTAAGTTGATCGACAGCGCCATGGTCGTAATCATCACGATCGCTGCGTAGAGCACAAAGTAGTTCACGCTGATGGGTGTGGCGAACATGGTCTTCCCTTCCGCCGCGCACAAGCCGAACAGAATCGCCGCAAACGCTGCGGGGATTGCCAGCGTGCCGATCAGTTTCGTTCCGATGGATTGTCGTTTTATCATGGCTGCCGCCTCCGATTCTTTGTCTTCCCCGCCGGAGCGAGCCGCTCCGGCGGGGCGCTTGGAAAGTAAGGAGAATAACAAGAAGAGTTATATCAGCTTCTGTCTGCGCTTACGAGCGCTGCGAAGTCGTCATAGCTGACGTTCTCGCCGATGACGGTGTCAAGCACTTCCTTGCTGAAGATGGGGCTGTCGCCCTGATCAGTGGTAGAATACTGCGCGAAGGAGTCTGCGTCGGTTGCGACCAGATAATCCTGGCTGATGGAGAGCGCGTTGCCCTCCGCGTCACGGACGGGATGACCGTTCACGGCGTTCACAACAGCCGCGAAAATGGGGCCGATGCTGGAGGAGTACTTGCCTGCCAGATAGACCAGCTTGCCGTTTGCCATGGCTTCGCCGTTGGCAGAGGTGAAGGAGTCGATGTCGGAGAACTCCACGCCCGCGCCGTTCAGCGCGTCGGTGAAGAAGGTGGTCGCCATGCCAACGCTCAAGAACGCGTCGGGACCCTGACCGAGCATTGCGAACAGCTCGTCAAAGGTGGTGTCGCCGAAGCCCTGGAAGTAGCCGATCAGCTCGACGCCGTTTGCGCCGACCTTGCTCGGATCAATGCCCTGGTCGCCGAAGATCTGTCCGACGATGGCGTCCTTCTCAGAAGCGCCGCCGTAGGTCATACCCAGACCGGCAAGAACGCCGGCTGCGCGGTAGACGTGCATGGGGTTGGGAATGAACGCGCCGTACATAGCAACCGTCTTTACACCCTTGTCGGCAAAGTACTTGCCCATGGCGTAGCCGGCTTCGTATTCGGTGTCCATGCTCGGTCCGATCTGACCGACGAAGTATTCACTGCCCTTATAGGTCTCGAACTGTGCGTCGTCGAGCATGCCGGAGGCAACTGCGTAGTACAGACCGTTGGCAATGCAGGTGTCAAGCTGGGTCGCACGGTCCGCGCTGGAGAAGGACAGGATCGCCTGGCAGCCCTGCGCCGCGAACTTTTCGATCGCGGACTTCTCGGCAGCCGCATCTTCCAGCTGTTCGGTGTAGGAGAAGGTTACGTTGTAGTTGCTTGCGATGTAGTTTTCGTAGTAGCTGCGGAATGCAAGGGCTTCCTCGCCGGAGACGTCTGCGACCAGAACGCCGATCTTGATGGGCTCGACGTCGTCTGTGCCGGACTCGGTTGCCGGTGCGTCAGTTGCGGGGGTATTGGTCGCGGGGGTGTTGTCGGTTGCGGGGGTGTCGCCTGCGCAGCCGACGAACAGGCAGGCGACCATCGCCAGCGTGAGCAGCAGCGCAAAGAGCTTTTTCAGGGTTTTCATTTTCTTTTCCTCCAATAATTTATTACGCAAATGCGTTGGATGACTTGATTATCTGGGCAGCAGCTTGGTGCGGTAGTTCATGCTTGTGACGTATACCACTGCGAGGAAGAATACCGCGCTGACAATCTGCGAGATGCCGTAGCCTGCGCCGCTGTCGATCACGATTTTCAGGATATTGTTCAGAAGAATGTAGGAGAAGCCGCCGACCAAAGCAGCGTAGATTCTCGAACGCGAGCCGCCGGAGATCGGCATACCGCCGAAAACGATGGCGACCAAGATGTTCATGCCAATCGAGCCTGCGGTCGTCGGGGTGACGGATGGCGTGTAGACCAGCGTCAGAAACGCGCCGAGCCCCACACCCAGTCCAGCCATCACAAAGGCGATGATCGCGTAGACATTGACCTTGATGCCGGAGAGCTTTGCGCAAACCGCGTTGCTGCCGAGGAACTTCAAGCGTCTGCCGATCTTTGTGAAGTCGAAAACAAATACGCACAGCAGCGCAAATGCGGCAAGCGCAATCAGCTTAAAGGGTACATTGTCGAGCGGTGCGACCACCGTTGCCGGGATGCCGATGCCGCCGAGCGCGCCGCCGTTCGTTGTGATGATCTGCGCCGCTACAGCGGAAAGCACGGACATCATGGCGACCGTCGTGACAAACACGGGAATGTGAAAAACAGAGGCAAGCACGGAGCTCAGCAGAGAGCAGCCGATCGCAACGCCGAAGATCGTGAGGATCATCAGCGGCAGGCTGCCGCTTGCGTTGTAGACCATAACGCCGATTGTTGCGCTGAACAGCGTAGACGCGCCGAGGGAAATATCAAATGAGCCGAGAGAGTAGATAAAGATCGCGCCCGTGGCGACAATGGCAAGCACCACGCCTTCGTTGAAGACGATTTTCAGGTACATATCCAGCCGGTAGCCCTTGATATTTACCACGAGACAGAGCGCGCCGAACAGGACGGCGAGCGCGGCGATCGGAAGCAGGGCAACCAGGAGCTCGCGCACGCGATGCTTTTTTACAAGTTCTGACTGTGCCATAGCTGCCTCCTTAAATCATATACCGGATGATCTCCGCATCGGAGAGATCCTCGCTTCGCTGAAATTCCTTCATAATGACGCCGTCCTTCATGATGATAAGGCGGTCTGCCATGCCCATAAGCTCCGGCAGCTCCTCCGAAATCATGACGATCGTTTTCCCTTCTTTTTTCAGCGAGGTCATCAGCTCGTACATTGCTTTTTTCACGCCGATGTCAACGCCGCGCGTCGGGCAGTCGAGGATCAGGATGTCGCTGCCGCGACCGATCCACTTGCCGAAGACGACCTTCTGCTTGTTGCCACCGGAGAGTTGGGAAACCAGTTGATCGCGTCCGGCGCATTTGATTGACAGGCTTTGAATCTGCTGATCTGCGTAACGCTTTTCTTTCGCATTCGTGATAAGGACGTTTCCGATGGCGTAGCGCTCCATACCGGCGACGGCGATGTTATCGCGGATGCCGGTATTCAGCGCAAGCGACTCGACGTCGCGATCCTTTGCAACGTAGCCAATCCCCTGCTTCATGGCGACGGTCTCATTGGTGATCTTTGTGCCGTCCGCCGTGACGACTCTGCCGGAATCCGGTCGCTCCGCGCCGAAGAGGATCTTTCCCAGCGTGTGCATACCGCAGTGGGACAAGCCGCCGACGCCGACGATCTCTCCCCGGTAGAAGTCGATGGACACGTCCTTCAGCGCGCTTCCGCTTTGCAGATGCTCCGCTTTGAGCGCGACCTCATCCAGTCTCGACGGCGTAAAATCGCTGCGGTAGTAATCCCCCTGCAGCTCGCGCCCGATCATGCTGGTGCGGATTGCGTCCGGGTCAAATTCTTCTTTTTTGAAGTCCCGGATACGGGCGCCGTCCCGGAGTACCGTCAGCGTATCGCAGACCTCCATGATCTCCTCGAGGTCATGAGAGATGAACAAAACCGCCTTACCTTCCTCCCGGAAGCGTTTGATAATGCCGTAGAGGATATCGCGACCTGTCTGTGACAGTGCGGTCGAGGTTTCGTCCACCACCAGAATGCTCGGTTGCTTCATCACGACCTTGGCGATCTCCACGAGCTTCCGGGTCTGAAAATCCAGTGCCGCCATCGGCGTGCTGCCGCGAACGTCCTTGACGCCGATGTTTGCAAGCGCCTCGTCCGCTTTTCGGTTCATGGCTTTTCGGTCAATGACGCCGAGACGCTTGAACTGCCCCAGCTCCGCCAGGAAAATGTTTTCCGCAACCGTTACGCCGGAAATCGTCCCGCTCTCCTGCACGATCATACCCACGCCGTTTTGCAGAGCGTCGATCATGCTCTTCGGGCGCCAGGGCTTCCCGCGGAAGATCATCTCGCCGGAGTCCGCTTTCTGCATTCCGGCAGCGATGGAGGAAATTGTGGATTTGCCGGAGCCGTTTTCTCCGATCAACCCGCGTACCTCGCCGGGATAAACCTCCAGCGACACATCGCCGAGTGCAACCGTGCTGGAGAAGGTCTTGCGGATGTGCTTCATCGCAAGGATGGGTTCCATGCTGCTCACCTCTCTTGTGCTTCTATCTTACGCGAGCGGATCCGGATCTCACAATGCGATTGTTTTCCAAATAACCTCGGTTTTTTAATCCGTTTTCCAAGTGATTCGTTTTCTTGCTTCACCAGCGACGCAGCAAGCGGATTTGCAGAAAAAACATCTGCTTTTTGTGAGAAACGCTGTGTTTTCCTGTTAGGATTTGTATAAATTCGCAACAATGTCGCACGCATTCGATGAAAGCAAAAATTTAATCTTTTCTATTTTCCTCCGCTTTCGGTCAGTTTTTTGTAAATCTCTGATTTAAAACTTCCATTATATCCTTGATTTTTTAACCTGATTGGAATACAATGAAATGGAGGAGGCGGTTTTATGGCAAGAAGTGATTACGAAATCCTTGATTTCAGTTCCCACATGCCCCTACGCTGTGAAATGAAGCAGCTCGGCTACATTGCGCCGCACCAGCACGACTTTTTTGAGATCGACTTTGTACTCAGCGGTCGCCTCCGCGCCACGATCGGCGAGCAGGTCTACGCATTCGGTCCGGAGGACATCTTTGCGGTCGACGCCCATGTTCCCCATGAGCTGCGAAGCTCCGGCAGTGTGCTGATCACGGTACAATTTGAACAGTCGCTCTTTGAAAACACGCTGCCTTCTCCGCAGCATCCGCATTTTTTCTGCAACAGCGCCGTGCAGGGAGACAGCGCCGCCTTCACCCAGCTGCGGCGGCTGATTGCCCGGCTGGTCAAAAACAATGCCGACCAGCAGCAGGGCTTCGAGCTTCGAAATCTCTCGCTTATTTACGAGATCATGGACGTCTTCTATAATAACTTCCGCATTCTTCGCACCAAGGCGCAGGATCAGCAGAGCCACCGTTATGCTGCGCGTATCGCCGAAATTGCCCGGATCGTTCGCGCCCATTATACCGAGAACTTCTCCCTGTCAATGCTGGCAGACAAGGTGCATCTTTCTGCTCCTTATCTGTCCAAGTTTTTCGACCAGCAGTTCGGCATGACCTTCTTGAGCTATCTGACGCAGATCCGTCTGGATCACGCGGTCAATGCGCTGACGCACACAGAGAAGACCATCGACGACATCGCTGCGGGCAGCGGCTTCCCCAACACGCACGCCTTCGTACAGGCGTTCAAAAAGGAATATGCTCTGCTGCCGAGCGTTTATCGCAGAAAGCTTCGTCTGGAAAAAGAAAAAGCCACCCCGCGGATCGAGGTGGAGCAGCACGATTATATGGCAGGTCTCAAGAAGTATTTGGAGCAGACGCCGGACGCAGCCTCCGTTCTTCAACACGCAGTGTCCAGCAACGTCCGCCTGAACGCTGCGCGGGAAACGGCGCAGCTCTCCCATACGTGGCGCACCGTTCTCTCTGCCGGAAGCGCGCCGGATCTGCTGCTTGCCGACGTGCAGCAGATGTTCCGCCGCATCCAGTCGGAGATCGGCTTCCGCTACGCGAAGCTGCACAACATTTTTTCCGACGTGCTTCACGTCTATTCGCTGCGCAGCGACGGAACGCAGATCTATAATTTCACGTTTCTCGACCGGGTGCTGGATTTTGTGCTCTCGCTTGGTCTGCTGCCGATGCTGGAGCTGAGCTTCATGCCCGCTGCGCTGGCAAAGCGACCGGATCGGCTGCTCTTCCACTATCTTGTGAGCGAGCCCTCAAATCTTGACAGCTGGGTCGGACTGATAAACGCGCTGATGTCTCATCTTGCGGAGCGTTACGGTATACGCGCTTTGCGGCAATGGCAGTTTTCCGTATGGCGCGAGCCGGATACGCCGGAAGCGTTGTTCGGTTTTTCCTCCGACGAAAAGTACTTTGCCTTCTATCAGCACACATACGCGGCAGTCAAAGCCTTTGACAGTGGGCTGCAATTCGGCGCACCTGCGACCTTCTACCTTGCCGGAAGTGAAAAACCGATGTGGTATCTCGGCTTTTTGGATTGGTGCAAGTCGCACGACTGCCTGCCGGATTTTTTGAACTTTGTCTTTTACGACGTGGAGCAAAGCGCTGCAGAGCGTGGCGGGCAGGCAGAGTTTGGCTTTGTTGAGACGATGGTGCTGCGCAGCGACGGCGATGGGCTGAAGCTGTTTGTCGATGAGGCGCTGTCCGAGCGCAAGGCAAAGGGTTTGCCTCAACTGCCGATTTATCTGACCGAGTGGAATCACACGCCCAGTCAGCAGGATCTTCTGAACGACACCTGCTTCCGTGCCTGCTATCTTGTAAAAAACATTCTGCAGAACTACGACCGCATTGCTTCCTTCGGCGTCTGGTCGGTCACGGATCTGATGGCGGAAGCCGCTCTGCCGCAGGAGCTTTTCTTCGGAGGGCTCGGACTTTTTACGCAGAACGGCATTCCAAAAGCAGGCTACTACGCGCTGCGGCTGCTTTCACAGTTGGGAGACCGGCTGATCGGAAAGGGCAATGGCTGGTTTGCAACCAAGACGGGGAACGAATACCGGATCATCCTGTACAACTATCGGCATTTTTCGCATCTTTATGCAATCGGAGAGCGATTCGATATGACTTATACAGATCGTTACACGCCGTTTTCCCCTGAACAGGCGCTGGACGTGCATATCGTACTCGACGAGGTGCCGAACGGCAGCTACACTGTGCATGAAACGGTCGTCAACCGAAAAAACGGCAGCGCGTTCGATAGATGGCTCGAGATGGGCGCTTTGGAGCCGGAAAGTCGGCAGGAGCTTGATACTCTCTCCGCCCTCTCCGTCCCGCTGCAAAGCAAGTACCATACCAAAGCCGAAAAGCATAGCCTATCCATCGACGCAATGCTCGATCTTTTGGAGGTCAGATTCATCACCGTTAAGCCGACCCAATAGGGAATAAGTTCAGCGCCGGGACGGCGCGCAGATAAAAAATGGTCGTGATTTGTGTCATTTTTGCATTGTATTCCCTTCTCTTCGGAATTGGAGCACACCCGCGCCTACCTTGCCGTAGAGCAGACACAATTTGAGGAGTTGCTCGTCGTAGACTACGATATGGCATGGATCCCTACGCAGGTCCGCTGCACGTCTCCATCCGGACACGGCATACGGACGCCGGCAGCGAGATCGTCGTTGCGGATGACGGACGGGGCTTTGATTCTTCCGATGACAGTGTGCCGCATATTACGCTCAACAATATTCGGCAACGGCTCAAAAGCATGTGCGGTGGCAGCATGACGATTACGCCCAACGACGGCGGCGGGACCGTGGTAACGCTGACGATCCCGGACAGTACCGAACGATAGAAGAACAAAGAAAAGAGGAATTCCATGATTTCTTTATTGATTTCATTCGCTGTTTTGCTGGTTGGCTACCTGCTCTACAGCAGGGTTGCGGAAAAGATTTTTGCCCCGGATGACCGCAAGACGCCCGCTATCGCGATCAACGACGGCGTGGACTGTGTCCCCATGAAGCCGTGGAAGGCGTTTTTGGTGCAGCTTTTGAACATTGCGGGAACGGGACCCATCTTCGGCGCGCTCATGGGCGCGGTGTTCGGGCCGGTGGTATTTCTGTGGATCGTATTCGGCTCCATTTTGGGCGGCGCGGTGCACGACTACATGAGCGGCATGATCAGCTCCCGCCACAAAGGCGCGTCAATTGCAGAGCTCTCCGGCACATACCTCGGAAAGGTTGCCAAGTGGGTCATGCGCATCTTCTCGGTGGTGCTGCTTGTGCTCTGCGGCACGGTGTTCGTCACCAGCCCGGCAGGTTTGCTCGACAAGCTGACCCCTGACTGGATGAACGGCACCTTCTGGGCGATCGTGATCCTCGTCTATTATTTGCTCGCGACGCTGCTGCCGATCGACAAGCTGATCGGCAAGTTATATCCTGTTTTCGGCGTGCTGCTAATCGTCATGGCAGCCGCGGTCATCGGCGGCATTCTGTTCTCCGGCGGGAAATATACCATCCCGGAGCTTTCTCTGCAAAACCTTCACCCGGACGGCACGCCCATCTGGCCGTACATGTTCATCACAGTCGCCTGCGGCGCGGTGTCCGGCTTCCACGCGACGCAGTCGCCGATGATCGCCAAGTGCATCCGCTCGGAAAAGGAAGGGCGAAAGATCTTCTACGGCGCAATGATCTCGGAATCGGTCATCGCCCTCGTCTGGGCGGCGGCGGGCGTAGCCTTTTACGGCACGACGCAGCTTTTGAACGAGGCGCTTGCAAGCGGCGCGTCAAACGTGGTCTATGAAATCTCCACCGGCGTGCTCGGCGTCTTCGGCGGTGTGCTGGCTGTCGCGGGCGTCATCGTCTGCCCCATCACCTCGGGCGACACTGCCTTCCGCAGTGCGCGTCTGATCCTTGCCGAAATCTTCCATTTGGATCAAAAAAGGATCAAAAACCGTCTGCTGCTGACGATCCCGCTGCTTGGCGTCGGCGGACTGCTGACCTGGTTCGCCATCGTCAACGCCAACGGCTTCCAGACGGTCTGGCGCTATTTCTCGTGGAGCAATCAAACGCTGGCAATGATCGCCCTTTGGGTGTCTACTGCATATCTGCTCAAAAAGGGCAAGTACCGTTTCGGCTCCCTGCTGACCGCCTTCCCTGCGGCCTTCATGACCGCCGTCAGCGTGACCTACATCCTGATGGCGAAGGAGGGCTTGCAGTTAAGCCAAACCGTTTCCTATCTCATCGGCGCGTCTGCCGCGCTCGTCTTATTCCTCGTTTATCTGACCGTGTTGCTCCGCAGGCAGCAGGCGCGCCGTAAGGCCGGTACGCTTTAATCATCCTCTATGCAAAAAGACGATACAGCACCGAGGCGACCCCGAAACAGCGAAGGCAGACGGTCGACGGAAGCAAAATCGTTATGTATCAGCCTCTTGAACAGATATGGAAAAGCCCTTGCAAACGTAGTGCTTGCAAGGGCTTTGGACTGGTGGAGATAAGCGGGATACTCCGGCGGCAAGCGCCTCCGTGACACTGCGGATTTGACCGCCTGCGGCGTTCTGCCGCTCCGCGTCGCTTTTGCTCCGCAAAAGAAATCCTTGTGTTCGAACCGCTGCCCTCTTGAATGCCATTGACCGTTAACCCGTCACACGGGGTAATTTGGTGTGCTTTTCCGGCACATCAAATACCACAGTTTTTTCAGCAAAATCAAGGGTTTCCCGCACGTTGCGGCCGCAAGCCCTTGCGCCTCTTGAATTGATTGTAATTTTCAATTTTTTGCATTTTTGTAAGATATAAGATAGATAGGAGATAGGAATTCAGCCGCCGTTGCATAACTATCATTCAAGAGTGCACAGGTTTTTTTTCGTATTACGAAGCAAATCAATCTTGAACGCTATTCAAGATAGCAGATGAAAGAAGTTTTATAATGAAAAATCCAACTACCAATGAACGCAGCGGTCTGAGTTATGCGCAGGTCGGAGGCTACTCCCTGCCCGATCTGACCGTACCGGCTGATCCGAAAATCGGCAAATACGGTCGGATTCTGTTTCGCCGTTTGAGAGATCATCGCGCGTGCCTGTTCAACGCGATGCTGCTCGACGGCACCTTGAACGCCTACCTCGAAGAAACCGATCGGCAGGCAAATGAGATGCTCGACCTGCTGACGCGGCAAATGGCAGAACGCGAGGGCGTCACCGAGCGACTCAAAGCCAACGACCAAATGGATTGGGTGCGGCGAATGAACAACATCCGCAACCGCGCAGAAGAAGTCGTGCTGCATGAATTGATTTACAATTAACGCAACACACCGGGGCGGTGCCTGCTGCAGAGCAGGCACCGTTTTCTGTTATGCAAAGAATCTGCGCTTAATATACGGCTCCACTGTTGCGGATACATACGTATAGCCGATGTCTGTGATTGCCTTTTGCACCGCACTTTCGTCGATCGCGTTCTCAACCAGGAAGGTCGCTTCGCCGTGTTTTCTTGATGCTTTGACTTTCTTTGCGTCCGGAAATGCGCGCCGGAGCGCGGCGCAGACGTGCGCCTCGCACATCCCGCACATCATACCGTCGATCTTTACTGTCACTTTTATCATAGTTTTCTCCTTTATCCAAGCGTCACGTCCAACGCCATCATCAACAGAAATCCGATTGCGAACATTACGACACCGAGGTTGGAATGCTCCCCCTGCGACATTTCCGGGATCAGTTCCTCCACGACCACGTACATCATTGCGCCTGCAGCAAAGGAAAGCAGATACGGCATAACCGGCACGAGCATCTCCGCGGCGAGGATCGTGACGATCGCTGCGACCGGCTCAACGGCGCCCGAAAGCATACCGTAAAGGAACGATTTGCTCTTACTTTTCCCCTCCGCGTGCAGCGGCATCGAGATGATTGCGCCCTCCGGAAAGTTCTGGATCGCGATTCCGAGCGCGAGTGCCAGTGCGCCGCCCGCCGTGATCTGCGCCGACCCGGACAGCATACCGGCGTACACGACGCCGACCGCCATACCCTCGGGGATATTGTGCAGCGTCACCGCCAGCACCATCATCGTCGTGCGCGCAAGGCGGCTTTTCACGCCCTCCGCCTTCTCGGCGTTCAGATGCAGGTGCGGGATCACGCTGTCAAGCAGAAGCAGAAATCCCACGCCCAGCGCGAAGCCAACGACCGCCGGGACGAACGCGAGCTTTCCCATCCCCTCCGACCGGTGCATGGCGGGAATGAGCAGGCTCCAGATCGACGCCGCGACCATCACGCCCGCTGCAAAACCGGTCAGCGCTCTCTGTACCTGCCGACTGAGCGTTTTTCTCATAAACAGAACGCATGTGCTGCCTGCCGTCGTTCCGGCAAAGGGAATCAGAAGTCCCAGGACCACTTCCGCCGTCATCTGTTCGCTCTCCTTTCCTCATTCCGCGTTTTTGAGCGCTTCGACCATGTCGATCTTTTTGTTCTTCCTCGCTACCATCCAGCCGACAAGCAACGAGACGCCGAATGTGAGCAGGATCGAGACGGAATACGTCAGCGGGCCGAGCATCAGCTTCATCTCATATTCGCCCGCGAGCGCGGTCAGCATCCAGTAGAGCGTCCCGAGCCCCGCCGGAAGCCCGAGCAGTACGCCGACGACCGTCAGCCAGATATTCTGCGAGATCAGAAGCTGGCCGATCTTCTTGCTTCGGAACCCGAGTACCTTGAGCGTGGCAAGCTCACGCGAGCGTTCGACGTAGCTCATCACGCCGAGATTGTAAAGCACCACGATCCCGAGTACCACGGCGGCGATGATGAGGATGAACACCATTCCGTCCATAATCTCAACGAAACTCGAAAAGCTGTCCATCAACTGCTGCTTGTCCTGCTTTCCGGAGATCAGTTCTGAAGACGGTATCTCACCGGAATCTTGATCCGTATAAATAGCGGAGATGCTGTAATCGATCCCGAGGGCATCCGCATATTTGTCGGTCATCGTGACGTTCTCGGTCATAATGGAACGGTTGTATCCGACGACTTTCACGCGGTAGGTTTCCTCGCCGCCGTAGGGCGAAAACGCAATAGAATCACCGATCTTCGCTCTGTCGGCAAGCCGCAGGCAGAGATAAACGCCGTCGTCGCGCAAGGCAATTTCGTGATTATTTTCGTCGATTACGCTGAATCTGCCCTTGTCGTTATGTACGATATCCAGCGTCACGGTATCGCCACCGAAACTGATGCCGGAAAAGCTCTCCCAGTCGCCGTCAAGATCGGCGATCAGCTGTTTTGCGTTTTCATATTCGGTGTTTTCTACCAGATTGACCTTCGTCGCATAGTGGGAAACGCCGTTGTCAAGCAGGTCGAGGAACCCAGCCATTGTATCGCGCATTCCCAAGCCTCCGACGAGAAGGATCATACAGCCGATAATGCCGACGAGCGTCATAGCGAAGCGGCTCTTGTGGCGCATCAGGTCGCGCACGTTCCACTTCGTCGCAAAGCTCATTTTCCCGAAAAGCGGCAGCTTTTCAAGGAAAGACTTTTTCATTTTCTTCGGCGTGTAGGGACGGAGCGCGTCCGCCGCCGTACCGCGAAGCTGCGAGCGTACGGACAGAAAGCTGATAAGCGCGAGAAGAATCACAGTTCCCGCGATCACCGGATAACAGAACGCCGGCGTCGCCGCCGACCAGTCCGGCATATCGAAATAGGTGCCCATCATACCGTTTTCGCTCATGACTGCTTTGCATACGAAGTATCCGAGTACGCCGCCGAGCACCGCGCCGGCAATGCCGATAAACAGCCCATAGAGCGAATAATGCAATAATACCGTCCGATTCTTGAAGCCAAGCGCCTTCAAAACGCCGATCTGTGTTTTCTCTTTGGTAGCAATGCGGTGCATCGTCGTCACCATCGTCAGAATGGCGATGGCGAGAAACAGCACCGGCAGAATCGAGCCCATCGCCTTTCCTTCGGTCGCTTCCCCCATCGCTTCTTTGTAAACGGTGTGGTCTTCCTTTGCTACGACCATCAGCGTTTTACCGAGTTTTTCTTTTATGGCGTCTTCCAGTTCGGTTTTTTCGAGATCGGAGCGCAGATTGATCTGCGGGAACGCCTTGTCGGTCGCTTCTCGCATCACCTCATCGGTCAGCATTGCCTCTGCCTGCTCCCGTACCATATCAGCCGGTACGCCCGCCTTCTGCAGTTCGTCGGCTATGGTATTCAAAGCCTTTTCGCGCAGGATGGCGTTTAGTTTTGCAGGGGAAATATATGCGTAGCCGAACGTATTGAAATCCGGCATGACCTGATTGCTGTCAGCCAGGCAGATCATATGCTCGCCTGCTTTGATAAGGCCTACAACCTCGCCGTCGATCTCCATGCCCTGAAATTCCAGCGTCAGCGTATCGCCGAGGGATATCCCGTTCAGCTTCGCAAACTTGTCGGACAACCAGATGCCGTCGCTTGTTTCGTCATATTCCGCACCCTCCATCAGCGTAATGGTCGAAACGGTGTAATTCTCCGAGACGTCGAGCGCGAGGGCTTTTTTGCTGTCGCCTTTCAGTTCGAGATTGACAGACAGATACCGCGTCGCCGCGTCCACGCCGTCGATCGAAGCGATCGCCTCAAGCTCGTCTTTCGCGAAGCCGGTCTCGGAATACAGCCGGTAATCAGCGTATTTCGTTTCTTCGAAAAAGTTGCCAACGTCATATTCAATGGTCTTCCATTCCATATTGAAGCCGAGGAAGATGCCGATCCCCAACGTCATCATGATGATCATCGAAATAAACTGCGCCTTGTAGCTCCACGCGGTGCGGAGCAGTTTCCGGAAAAGCATCACCACTCCACCTCGTCAGCGGAAAGGGGATTCTCCTGCTCCTCGATCGAGCGGATCTTTCCGTTTTTGACGCGGATCACGACGTCCGCCATTTTTGCGATGTTCTGGTTGTGCGTAACGATCACGATCGTCTTGCCGTAGTCTTTCGCCATTTCGAGCAGGAGCTTCAGCACCATTACGCCGGTCTCGGAGTCCAGCGCACCGGTCGGCTCGTCGCAGAGCAGGATCTTCGGGTTTTTGCACAGCGCGCGGGCGATGGAGATGCGCTGCTGTTCGCCGCCGGACAGCTCAGCGGGGAAATTGTTCAGATGGTCGAGCAAGCCGACCTTGCCGATCATATCCTTTGCGCCGAGCGCGTCTTTGGAAATCTCTGAAACGAGTTTGACGTTTTCATAGACCGTCAGCGTCGGAATCAGATTATAAAACTGGAACACGAAGCCGACCGTCGAAGCGCGGTAGTCGGCAAGCTCGTTGTCGGTAAGCGTTGAGATATCTTTGTCGCATACTGTGATCGTGCCTTCGCTCGGGCTGTCAAGTCCGCCGAGCAGGTTGAGCAGCGTGCTCTTGCCCGCACCGGAAGGACCGAGGATGACGACAAACCTGCCCTCGTCAAGTGTAAAACTGACGCGGTCGAGGGCCCGCAGAACATGGTCGCCGCTGGTATAAATTTTTGATACGTTTTCAAATTGGACAATTGACATTTTGTACCTCCGATCATACGTTAGCATCTGCTAACCACTCTCCAAAAAAGAAAGCGCCGCCCTCTTTTTGGCACGTTGGAGCAATAGCAGAAGTTAGCTTCTGCTAACCAATATAGCACGCGATCTGTAAAATGTCAATACGTTTATGAACGCAAACATCCGCCGGAGAAGCGGGGGCGGCAAGAGTGTGCCATATACAGCAGAACGCTCGAAAAATATCCGAGCGTTCTTTGCATATATTCCACACAAACTCCACACAAATCGCGTTTCAGCCTCTTGAATAAAAAAACAAAAATCCTTGCAAACGTAGTGTTTGCAAGGATTTGCGGTTGGTGGAGATAAGCGGGATACTCCGGCGCAAAGCGCCTCCGTGACACTGCGGATTTGACCGCCTGCGGCGTTCCGCCGCTCCGCGTCGCTTTTGCTCCGCAAAAGAAATCCTTGTGTTCGAACCGGACAGCCCGTTCCCAAACCTACCGCACCAAAGAAAAAAGACTTTGGGCCCGACGTGCAAATCAGTGCTTCTGCCAGACACGGCGTATCCGCGATGGCGTGTGTGCGGGAACTGAAGGAAGATGGCACACCCAAGCGCGCCTCCCGTAAAAAGCAGAGCAACTAAAGACATCCTGCTGGATTATCGACCTGATAATCCATATAACTAAGTTAAGCAAGCCGGATTTCTCGATACTCGGGAAAACCGGCTTGCTGATTTATTACTTTCCGTATGACTTGATGACCTGCCATACTGTATCTTTCTGGCTCGGGGATAATACCGACCAGTTTGCTACAAGTTCACGGAGTTCCGGCGTCAGTTCCGTCATTTCTTCATCCGTACAGAAGAACTGCGAAAGCGTAATGTTGAAGGCCTTGCAAAGGGCTTCCAGCGTCGTCAAGCTCGGCAAAGTGTTTCTTTTATAGATGTTGGCAACGGTATTCGCTGCGAGCCCGGCTTCTTTTGCGATCTTATATGAACTCCATCCGTGCAGTTCCTGCAACTCATGCAGCCTCGCCAAAACGTCCATAGAATCACCTCATTGTTTTTCTATATTATATCTCCATAGAATGAGATAAAATATAGCAGTAATGAGTGACATATATCGCAAAGTTGTGCTATAATGGCTTGGAAACCTGCAAAAAAAGAAAAAGAAACTATTACGGAGGACAATATATGGATCTCAATTTCTTCAAGGACATACTGTTCGACCTGATAAACGAGAGCGACGCACTGGACGTTGCCGACATTCAGAGCGACGACAGAGCAAACACGTTTCTCGTCTTGATGAAAGACGGCACTGCCTTCTCTGTCCACGTCACCAAAATCGAAAGCTGAACGATTGCATAGAAAAACGGAGCAGGATGATTCTTGCTCCGTTTTTCACTTAATTTGCCTGAGATTATTGATCGTTAATATTGATCTCGGTCTAAATTGTTTATTCAAAACAATAGATAATGGATAATTTGTTTTTGCGCTTTGTAATGTAACATATCGCCTGAAACAGCCTATTCCATACAAATTCCATACAAATTCCATATAAATCGCGTTTCAGCCTCTTGAATAAAAAAACAAAAATCCTTGCAAACGTAGTGTTTGCAAGGATTTGCAGGTGGTGGAGATAAGCGGGATACTCCGGCGCAAAGCGCCTCCGTGACACTGCGGATTTGACCGCCTGCGGCGTTCCGCCGCTCCGCGTCGCTTTTGCTCCGCAAAAGAAATCCTTGTGTTCGAACCGGACGGCCCGTTCCCAAACCTACCGCACCAAAGAAAAACAGCCACCCTTTCGGGTGACTGTTTTCTTTGGTGGAGATAAGCGGGATCGAACCGCTGACCTCTTGAATGCCATTTTTAATCCATCTGATTTTTCTTGTTTTCACTTGTTGTATCTTGTCGCCGGAAAGTGTTGATATGACAGGGTTTGCGGGAATTGCTTGTTGTAGCTTGTTGCGTGGTGCTGTCTGCTTGCGTATGGGTTTTTGTGGTGTCGGTATGGGTTTTGTATGGGTTTTTGGTATGGGTTTCTGAACATTTGCGGCGGGGCAACTCTTTCCCTCCGCCTTATTATAGTCTTTTTTTATGGCTTATTATGAAGCATACAGAATAGCGCACGATCAACGCACGCGCACGCACGCGTATAAAACGCGGGGGAACGCGCCGTTAACACACGCGCCCGCTAATCTCGGTATACCAAAACAGAGAATCGTATACCGCGAAACAGAAACAAGCGGCAGGAGGGAAGAGCATACCGCGCTCCGCGATCTAAAAAATGCTTTTTAACTGAAAAATACCGCCCTCTGTATGCGACGCACGTCACCGAATAACCGCGCCGTCCTCGCGCCCATATTTCGCGTATATCGAACGAAACGCTCCGGGAGTATCTTTACCCTTCCCGCTGCACTTTGCCGTTTTTCTTCCCACCAGCGCGGAGCGTCGCGCCGCCAGAATTGATTTCAGCGTCGAATATCATACCGCGCAGCGTGAAAACGCACCTACCGCCCACAATACGCACCCGCTGCGCTGATTCTGTTTTTTCTTTCCCGCTTCTTCTTTGCGGCTGCCTTTTCCGCTCTGCCGCCCAAAGCATAGCCGTAGCAGTATGCAATACATAGGGCTTCAAATGCGGCGTACTGTGATACTTGCGTCATCTTCATCAGCCGGAGCAATTCTCCGCTGTGTATTTCATACCCTTGCTGCACTTTTACGCTTCTTGCGATCTGCTCCATTTCTCGCGTCATAGTCTGTCTTTCCTTTCGTCTTTTTCATCGTGCAACCGCCGCCCGCTGCGGCGTTATGCTTGCTGCGGGATAATTCTGCTTGCGTCCGTGATTGCAGTCCACTTCTTGATAACTGCGATAAGGGCTTCTTTCCCGCCTCTCGCGGCTTCTGTCCGGGCTTCTGTAAGAAAAGCGTCGCCGTGTGCTACGGTGAGTACAATCATCTGAAAAATGATTTTTTGCGCTTCTGGGCTTGCCTCGGTGTACAGCTCTAAAAACTGCTTGTCTGTACCGGTAAAGTGTCTGGTGCGCTGCATAGTGTCTGATCCCCTTTCATTTAGTACCCGCACACGCTCATTTGCAGCGGGCTTTCTTCCATCATACACTAATATCCCGTGTATATCTATTCGCAGAATTGACAATATCTGCACCGCATATCTGTGTATATTGGGAATAGATTTCCTCCGGTGCTTTTGCTATACTGAAAAGAAATGCAGCGGGTTTTCGCGGCAATCACTACGGAGGGAATCAATGCCTATTAAGTACAAGAAGGACATTCTCGCGGCTCTGAAAGAATCCGGATATAGCACTTACCGCTTGCGGAATGAGAAGCTGTTCGGGGAAAGCGTGATCCAGCAGCTCCGGAACGGGGAGCTTGTCAGCTGGGCGAATATAGACAAGATATGCGCCTTGCTGAATTGCCAGCCGGGAGATATACTTGAATTTCAAGAAAGAGCATAGCGCGGAAAATGGGAGCTGCCCGTGTGTGGTAGCTCCCTTGCTTTACATTTTTGCGGCTGACAGTATCGCCATATTTCGCGGCGTTCTCAATAAGCGCAACGCCTTATTCTCTGCCGCACGCGCCGCCTGCTCGGTCATTCCGATTGCACCCGCAACGGCAGAAATATCTTGATCTCCATAATACCGCAGCACAATGATCTCCCTGTATGCAGCGGGCAGCGCGGCAAGGATGGTATCTAACGCCCGGCGAAGATAGTCAAGATAATCCCGCTGCGCGATCTGCTCAAACAGTACGGTGCTTTTTGCGTCCGGTATCAGCTCGGCAAGCGTTGTTTCTTCATCCTCTGCGGTTGGAGCGTCCAGCGATACCGCTATATGTATTGCGTCATTCTTGCCCGCTGCGGTATGCAGACCATAGGCAGAGGCAAACTGCCTTTTCAGATAATACGACAGCAGACCGATGAACGACGCCTCGGCTCTTTCTGCGTCGAACGTATCAACGGCTTGCAGCATGCGAAATATCCGGCGTGAATCAGATCGTCCGGCTCTACTCCGTGCAGACCGTCAAAGGCAAATATCCACCGCTGCGCTTGCTTGCGGATATAGGGCTTGACTTGCTCCCACAGAGGGAGAAGCAAAGCGGAATTGCCTGCCTTGATCTCGACGGCAAGCTGCTCGTTACCGATTGCGATTGACAAAATACCACTCCCCGCGTATAATTTTGGTGGAGTTATTCCTTGCAGGAGGCGGCTGCCCGGTTTTTTGTGACCGGGCTGCTGCTTTTTTGTCAGTACCGCAAAAGTAATATCAGACATTGGACGCCATTCTGAAAATCAATTCTGCGCCGTTTTTCTCACAAAACCACCGAAGAAATATAACGAAATTGCAGCGGGGTATATTCTTACCCTCGCTTGTGTTCCTCTGCTTTTTTACGCGCCTCTGTGAGCCGTTTTATTCTGCGTTCTCTTTCTTCCGGCGATAGCTGCCGCCGCTCCAGGTCTTTCCCAAAGCGCAGCGGGTGCAGCGGGCAGCGGGCAGCCGCTGCATAATTTGACCTCGTTCGCGCTGCCGCCGCAGCAGTCAAGGCATTTCAGCCGGGTTGATCTCAAAACCTGCGTTTTTGTCATTTTTTCACCTCTTTTTTGATATGCTCTTGCAGCTTTGCAATACTATCCCGCCGACGTTCTTCAAAATCAGCGGACTGTTCATTTTGGCATTGCTCGGCGTGAAGTGAGCGCTGGTTGCCGTCTTGACAACCATGTCCCCCCACACCCCCCTTACCTCCGCTTTGCAACAATAGAAGAGTATTTTTTTCTGTTTTTTCTTCTCCTTCTACTTCTTTCTCTGTTTCTCCTTCTATTTCTGTCAACGGCTCGGAATCGTCCTGCAATCCTGCCGATAACGGCTTGAAATCGACTTGATTTTTGACTTTCGTTTTTCGTGGTCTGCCTGCGCCTTTGTGGGAATTCTCCGTATTGCGTGCAGACATTGCCTCATAATCAGCACGGCAATTATCGATCAATACTTGTCCGGCAACAAAGAGACGCTGCGCAACAGGGGAAATTGAAGCGGGCATTTCGCCGCTTTCAAAATAGTTTGCGGTTGCTTGGATTGCAGCTCCGGCATCATCCCGGCTGACAACAGTATACTTCCCCCACAATTCTGCGTCGATCTTCGACCATTTAAGCTGTGCGGTCATAATTGCCTCCCGCTGCGCCCAGCTTCTCAAGCAACGCAGGCAAATTTACAAAATACGTTCGCCCGCTGCGAACGCACGGCACGCTGCCATCCCGGCACCCGCGCCGCAGAAAATAGGCAGATAATCCAGTCGCCTTGACCGCCTCCGGAATTTTCATGAATGGGGTATCAACCATTGACTTCTTCACTTCCTTTCAACTCTTCAACGATCTTCAACACTCGCGCCTTTTCCTCCGGCGAAAATTCCTTGCGGAGTTTTCTGGAAAAATAGCTGTCTGTAATTCCAAGAGCTGCGGCGATCTCCCATAGTTTTAGCCCAGCCCCTGCGATTGCAAGCCGAATATCACGATTTTTCACACGGTCACCCCCTTCCGCCAAAAAGTTGTTGACATTTTCTGTCCACCGTGATATGATGTTTGTGGGACAACAATGTTGCCGTTTCCCATAAACGCTTATACCACGTTTTTGCAAGTATAGGCGTATATCTCAAAAAATAATTTTTTATAGGGTTTTATTACACCCTATCCCAAGAAAAACGGAGGTGCGCTATGCCAAAAGAGCCGCTAAACTACGAAGCGAAAAGAATGATACAAGGCATTGCCGAACGGCTAAAGCAAGCAAGAGTTGACTACAACCAAAACGGTAAGGAAACTATAGAAGAAGTTGCGAAAGCAACCGGAATCCCGAAGTCAACCATCGGCAGAATGGAGAAGTATGCGGATAAGACAGATATTGACGATGTAAGTGATATTTACCTTTCCCCCGTCCCTGTTCTCGCCAAGCACTACGGAGTATCAAGCGATTACATTCTCGGTCTAACTAATGTTCGCACGCCAGAAACAAACGTCAGAGCGGTTTGCAAATACACTGGAATATCAGAGGGAGCCGTTGCAAAACTCCGAAGTAGCTTTGCAGAAAACGGTCAAGGATGGGTGCATAATGCAAGTGATTTCTCTGCTTTTGTTGAGTCCATCTATTTTGACAATATCCTTGACGCGTTAAGTCTTTTTCGTGAAGGTATGACGGAGGTACAGTTTCAACTTGAATCCGCCCTCGGCAAAATTGACGGCGTAGAATCAAACGCCTTTGATTGGTCGCAATTATACGACAGCTACAAGGCTTATAAGGTGGAATTCCACGATGCAAGAGATTTCTTTGCAGCGGCACTCCGTGAAATACTCAACTTCACACCGCTTGAGGACGCGCTTGAAAAGCACTATATTAACCATCTTGAACGCAGCTTGAAAAATGATAACAAGGGGAGGGAATAACTGTATGGCATCTCACAGACAGAAAATGACAAAGGACGGAAAGCCGTATTATGAAATCCGGGTATCACGCGGGCGCGGGCAGTCCTACCTATCTACTCGGTGGTATATACCGGACGGATGGAGCGCAAGAGCGATTCAACGGGAATTGCTAAAGCAGGAGGCAGAATTTGAGCGCAGATGCAAGCGCGGCGAAGTGTTGAGCAGCGCAGAGCGCAAGGAAAAGGCGCAGCGGGAGGCGCAGAAAGCCGCCGCTATTCAAACGCTGCGGCAGTACGGCGAAGGCGTTTATATGCCGAAAAAGGCAATCACGACGAAAGAAAGCACCCGCGCATTTTATCAAGCCCTGTTAGAGAAACATATCTATCCGGCGCTCGGTGACAGACTGCTGCCAGAAATCACGACGGCTGACTTGAACGCGCTTTTGCTGAAAATGCAGAAAGCGAACTACTCTCATTCCACCTGCGGCGCGGTATATACCACTCTGGAGCAGATTTTCACGTCAGCATATAATACGGATTTGATTGACCGGAATCCAATGCACAAGGCGGACAAGCCCGCTGCGTCAAAATCCGTATTGCGGGATGAAAAAGTCAAGGCATACACCATTGAAGAAGTCCACGCAATTCTTGACGGTCTGGAAACGGAGCCGCTGAAATGGCGTGCTTTCGTCCGTCTGCTGATAGATACCGGAATGCGGCGCGGCGAAGCGTGCGCTTTGAAATGGCGCTACATCGACGCCAAAAACTGCAAGATCACTATTGCCGGAAATCTTGAATACTCCAGCGATTACGGCGGGAGCGAAGAATCGGCGGTCTACTATACCGGAACGCGGAAAACGAAAAGCGGGAAAGAAACACGCGGCGCGGTATATTACACCACCCCGAAAAGCGGGAAGTCGCGCACAATCGAAGTTGACCAGTCAATCATAAAACTGCTGCAAGCTCTCCGTCTGGAGCAAGGGAAGAACGGTATAATCTCCGAATACGTTTTTACGCAGGATGATAGCCCGCTGCCGATGCAGCCGCAGTCACCGACAAAATATATGGCGCGTTTTGCGGAGCGGTTCGGCGTAGAGGATTTGCACCCGCACAAGCTGCGTCACACGTTCGCAAGCATCGCAATCGCCAACGGCGCCGATATTGCAGCCATATCAAGAAAACTCGGTCACGCAAACGTAGCGATCACCCTGCGGATTTACACGCACGCAAATGAAGAAAGCGAAAAGCGGGCAAATCAGCGTTTCCGGGAGGCAATCGCAAGGAAACAGGCATAGAAAAAAGCCGGGCAGATCAAGCGTCTGCTCGGCAATTTTTTACGCCCCGTATGGGTTTTTGTATGGGTTTTTGAAAAAAGCGCGGAAAAAACAATTTTTCATTTTACGCTAAAAAGTTGAGAAAACATAAGAAAAAGACCGCAAACACAACGGTTTACGGTCATAATAGTTTGGTGGAGATAAGCGGGATCGAACCGCTGACCTCTTGAATGCCATTCAAGCGCTCTCCCAGCTGAGCTATACCCCCATATTGACTTGGCGCGATTTCCAACGCGCAAAGAGATTATAACAGATAAATACCGGAATTGCAACAACTATTTTTCTTTTTGCGCAAATTCTTTGTAGATCTTTTCTGCGAACTTCAAAACATCCGTAAAGGCAGATGTCGGAGGGATCCTGCCTTTACGGCGCTGACGGATGGATGGGTAGCATTCGCAGAAATCCGAGCGTTCAAAATGCGCCCGTCACTCCATCCAGGGCGGCTTCCCTTCCGGCAAGTACGGCATGTGCAGATCAGGTTCTTCTGCCGCAAAGAGTCCGCTCACGTCCTCATCGGAAAGCAGCAGCGCTTCATTACTTTCGGTTCTGATAACGGTTTTTCAAAAGTTTTTTATGCGGACACCACGGACGAGCTGCGGCAATCGGTCCGTCTGCTCTGCGCTTGTTCTGCCGCCTAGTCGGCGCAGAGGTTTTGATACTAAAATTCAATTAAAATCTTTAATTGAATTTTGCTGTGCTGCACACAGCCTTTTCAGCGCAACGCGCTGAAAAGCCGTCTCATACAGACTTCGACGCGCCTTTGGCGCTATAAAATGCTTTTTAAAGCATTTTATCGAAGTCTAGTATGACTTGGGCCAAAGCCCCACGAATGCCTTTCAGCATTTGTGGGGCTTTCCTTCGCGGTATCAGCCGATTTTGCTCAACATGTCGTCGTAGTATTCGGACGTTTCATATTCCGTCAGCGGAAGGAGCTTTTCCTGATAGCTGCCGCCGCCTGTGATCTGATAGACTCTGCCGCAGAGATACAGCGTTCCGTTTTCTCCGAAATACGGCACGGTCTCCGACGTATTATCCCTGCCGATCGTTTTAATAAACTGTCTGCGCAGGAACACGTCCGTGTCAATGAAACGGGGAATATAGTCGGACAGGGATACGCAATAGGCGTTGCCGAGCGCTGCGCTCGCCAGCTCTCTGTATTCGGCATCTGTCAAGCCGGCCTCCGCCAGCACCTCTTTTTTCGTCATCACGTGCGCCGTGCTGATGCGAATGGAGTAAATCGTGTATTTCGGGTTCACGGACCCGTAATTCTGTTGGAGAAGCAGGGTCAGAACGTCTCCTCGCACATACCAGTGATACTCCGCCGCGCGGACAGGCGCGCTGTCCGTGGCTTGTGCGTCCGTGGTGAAAAACCGGTATAGCTCCTCGTTCAGCGCGTCGATCTCCGCGCCGGGCAAGTTGATGAAGGGAATCACGAGGGTGTGGCACTCCCCCTCCGGATCCATCGTAGAGACGTATGTCTGTCCGACGTAAGCCGCAAAATCCTCTGCAAACTGCGGGTCGAGCTCGTAGCCGCTCAGCGGCAGCGCGCGGATGACGAAGCCGCTGCCCGGCGCGTGTGTCGCAACGCTCCCGACGATCCAGAGCCGTCCATCCTCACCCCAGAACGGGTACGTCCCGTGGTATTCGCCCGATACCACCCGATACTGGTAATTGTATCGCTCCTGCAGCGTCGGCGGATGCATCTGCGGGTCATCAAACGATCCGATCGAATAGGCGTAATTCAGCAGCGCAGCGGTCGCCAGCTCGTTGAATTCCTCTCTGGAGAGGGCGGCGTTCGTCAGCATCTCGTCAACGCTCATCATATACCCGTTGTATATGTCGATGTTATAGACCCTGTAGGACGTATCGGGTCCGCCGTCGTGCTCGCCGCCGTTGGTTTTCAGCTCCACGAGGATGGTCAGCACGTCGTCCGTCCGCCACCATGCGTAGTCCACGTCCACGTAATAGTGACTGTACTCAAAGAGCGTATTGAACAGTTCCTCGTTGACGGACTGCACCTGTTCATAGGAGACGTAATCCTCTCCGCGTCGGATTTCCACGCGGGGGATGCGGTAGTGATGCAGCTCTGAACAGTTTCGGCAGGTGTGGCTTCCCTCCTCCGCGAGCGTGACCGTGGCGGTCCGGTCGGCGGCGCGCGGCGCAGGCCGCGTCATCTCCACCGTCTCGTCCGGCACGGGCTCCGTCACGGGCGGTTCCGTGCCGATCGGTGTAATGGTTGCTGTGATCTTCTGTCTGTTCGCAAGATAGTATTGTGTGCCGTCGACGATCAGGATCAGATCGCCATTGCGCACGGCGAAGGATGCGGTCGTTCCCGGTACGTTGCACTCCAGGCTCTGCGTCGGAGTTTCGTTCGACGGGATCAGTACAGCGTCTGTAAGCTCCTGCTTCTCCTCAAACGCAAACCCGGTGGTGACGTCCGGCACATCGTAGAGTAAGCCGCCGTACATTGCCTGTCCGATCACGTTCGCGTCCGCAGGAAGGTCCTGCTCCGCTTTTATCGGAATGGTATTGCCGGAATCGTCCGTACCTTGCGTTGGCTGCTCCGGAGTATCCGTTTTTGCGCCGGTGAAGGTGCAGCCGACGGCGATCGCAATGACGAGCACAATCGCGATCAGGGTAATGACCGCCGTTTTGGGCTTCTTGACGATCAGGCGTATGCGCTCCTTGATTGAGCGGCCGCTGCCCGTCATGGTGGTCGCCGCAACGAAGAGCGCAGGGCGCTTCTCGCAGGTCAGTTGAATGAGCGTGCGCCCGTATTCGGCGCGGTTGTCCTCGCCGATACGCCGGATCGTCGCCTCGTCGCAGGCAAGCTCCGCGTCGTTGCGGGACAGCACCGCCGCAACCCAGACGAGCGGGTTATACCAGTGCAGCGCAAGGCAAAGTCCGCGCAGGAGTGAC
>JAFQZN010000057.1 GCA_017405865.1 Oscillospiraceae bacterium
ATAGTCGCTTTCCTTTACGTCCACGAAGGGATTGACCGTGAGAGTGGGAGCGGGCTCGCCCAATGCTCTCCACAGGAAGGTCACGATCTGACCTCTCGTGCAGGTCGCGTGCGGCCCGAAGTGGGTCGCGTCGAGGCCGTTCGTGACCTGCGGGGTGTGATAATACGCCCACAGGACCGCGTCGTAGAAGTAATCGCTCTCCTTCACGTCCACGAACGGGTTGACCTGCGCGCCGGTCGCCTTGATCTCGATGCCCTCGGCGATATCGTCGCCGACCTTGATCGTGCCGTCGACGATCTTCGCGCCGGCCGGCTTGACGAGCTCGCAGCCGATCAGCTCAATGCTCTTGAAGCCCAGGACTTTTGAGGCCGCATACTGGCCGGGTAAGATGTTGGAATTCTTGATCACGAGGCTTTCGTCTTTGTTGCCGAGGATCTGAGAGTCGAGAACCAGGCTGGCATTCTGGATGGTCAGCGTGATCGGGGTACCAAGACCGTTGACGTTGAAATCGCAGGTGGTCGACGGCATGGTCAGCTTGCCGGGACCGGTGACGGTCGTATTGCCGTTCACGGAGAAGACGACGTAGGCATTCGACAGGGTGGAATCCTTCGCGACCTTGATCGTCAGGCCGTCGATCTTGCTGATGATGCCGTGATTTGCACCATGATCGTGCACTGTGGTATGGAAAGAATAAT
Source organism: Oscillospiraceae bacterium (assembly GCA_017405865.1). GTDB lineage: Bacteria > Bacillota > Clostridia > Oscillospirales > Oscillospiraceae > JAZOXB01. Next base: position 696 of record JAFQZN010000057.1, read on the forward strand.
CGCCGCTGATCGTCAGCGTCTTGCTTGCCTCGTCGAAGGCGAACACGCCGTTGCCCAGAATGTCGGAAGCGTTCTTGGAGGTCACCCACTCATGGTCGACACACAGATCGTATTCCGTGACCGGAGCGGGCGTGCCGGGAACGATCACGACGCTCTTTGCGGTCGCGCCGCCGGAAACGATGTTGCCGCCTTCGACCTTGCCGTCCGCGGGCGTTTCAATGCGGCAGTTATCGAGCGTGATGCTCTTGAAGCTGCCGATCGCCTGATTGCCGCCGCTCGCGCTGACGGTGGAGTTCTTAATGACGAGATCCGCCGTGGTGTTGCCGATGATGCCGAGGTAGCCGCCGGCCGCGTTGATATTCGCGTTGTCGATCGTCAGCGTGCCCGCAGTAACGTCGATGGCGGTGTTGCACTGTGCAGTAGAGAGCTTGCCGGAGCCGGTGATGGTCGCGCTCGCCTCAAAGCGGAGCGCGGTGCCGTCGACCTCGGAGGCGAGAACGGCGTCCTTGTCCATCTTGACGGTCAGGCCGTCGATCGCGCTGCGGATCGCGGGGCCTGCGCCGGTCTTGATATCGCCCTTGACTGTCAGCGTCTTGGTGGCGGGATCGTATACCGCCGCGCCGCCTGCGAGGGCGTCCTTGTTGAAGTCGGAAACCTGCTCGTTCTTGATCCACAGATCGTAGAGGCTCGAGGAGCCGAGACCGATCACGACGTTGAGCGCCTTGCTGCCGTCCGCCTTGACGATTGCGCCGTTTTCGATCTTGCCGCCCGCGGGATTGAGAATGCCGCAGGAGGTCAGCGTGATCTCGGTAAAGCCGACAATGCCTTCCTCCGTAGCATTGACCTTGACCTCGGACTCGGTGATCTCCAGCGTCGGCTTGCCGCTGTTGCCGGCGTAGATGCCGTATTTGGCGTTGACAGTCAGATCAACGTTCTTCAGAATGACGCGGGTCTTATACTCCGCTTCCTCGTTGAAGGCGTAAATGCCGAAGCCGCTGTCCGCCTTCAGGGTCAGCTTGCCGCTGCCCTCGAGAATGGTATGGCGGCGCAGACGGAGAACGGGATCGTTGCCGGAGGTGTTTTCCAGCGTGACGTCGTTCGCGATATTAATGTGCAGGTTGGAGACCCAGAGGTTATTGACCGCCGGAACACTTCCCTTGTAGCTGCCCTTGATCGTCAGCGTTCTGCTGTCGTCGTCATAGGAGAACGCGCCGTCGCCGAGGATATCGCTCGCGTTGCCCTTGGTGACCTCCTTGCCGCCGACCTTAAAGCCGTAGGTCGGCTCGATCAGGACGTGCAGCGCAAGATCGTGGGTCGCTTCGTCTCTGATTTCGCCGCTGCTGCTGTCGATGTAGCCCTTCTCCGGCACCGAGATCGCGCAGTTCTGGAGCTGGATACCCTTGTAGAAGGAGCAGACGCCGCCCTTGTTGTTGTCGGCGTCGACCGTGGATTCGTTGATGAGGAGCGCCGCGGTGGTTTCGCCGGCGAGGCCGTAATCGCCCTTGAGCACGAGGTCGCTGTACTCGATCGACAGCGTCTTCTTGACCGAGGTGGCGTCCATGTAGACGCAGGCGTTATTATTGTTCTTTACGATCAGCTTGAGGTTTGCGCCGTTGATGTTCAGATCGGCGTTGATCGACTCGATGACCGCCTCCGCGTTGCTCTGCAGAGTGATCTGGTTGTCGTCATAAGGGTCGGTCGTGACCGTCAGGCCGTCGATGCGGTTGAGGATGACCGGCACGTTGCTGGAGAAGCTATACTGCTCCGGACCGGCGGGACCCTTTTTCACGGTCAGCGTCTTGTAGGTATCGTCATAGCTGAATCTGCCGTCGCCGAGGACGTTGGAGCAGTTCACGCTGTCGACGCGGAAGCCGTCGATCCAGAGGTCGTACGGCGTGCCGCGCTTGATGAGCGGGTACTTGGCGACGGTAAAACCGTCGGCTTCCATTACGGCGCCGTCGACAATCTGACCGCCGTCCGGCTTGGAGAGATAGCACTTCTCCAGCGTAAAGCCATGTTCAAAGCCGGAGATGCCTTCTGCAGTGGAAGCAACCGTGATTTCGGAGTTGACGACCTTCAGCGCGCTTTTGTTGCCGCCGCAAATGGTCATATCCGCATTCGCATAAATCTTGGAGTCCTTGATCGTCAGCGTCTTTACGGGACCGTCAGAGGGAGCGCCGAAATAGATCGCCGAATCGTTCGTGCTGCTGCCATAGCTCATCAGGCTCAGGTTTGCGTAGGCGATCGTCGTATCGGTGTTATAGCAGTCGATCACGTCGTCGTCATAGCTCGTCAGCGAGCACTGATCGGAGCCGTAGGTTTCGATCGTCAGACCGTCGATACGGTTTTCAATAATGATGCCGTTGCCGTTGTAGCTGCCCTTGACGGTGAGCTTGTTGGCGGTCGGGTTGTACGAAAACTTACCGTCGCCCAGAATGTTGTCCTTGTTGGCGTCGGTGACCTCGATGCCGCAGATGATCAGATCGTAGCTTGCCGCAAAGACCGATATCACCGGCAGCAGAGACAGAACCAGTACGACCGCCAGAAGAATGGATAGAAGTCGCTTTTTCATTCGTTGGTTTCTCCCTTTCATATAAATTTAATATCGTTACGCGGGAACGCCGTCCCGCAAAAAACGACGACCGGGACTGCGCAGCTCCCTCAAAGAGGGAGCCATGCCATGCTCAATTTTCCTTCCGTATGACGCTCCTGCCGGAGACGATGCCGCAGGCGTTCGCGTGCACGACCAGCATCAGCCGGTTGGAGAAGCCGGTCTTCTCCAGCAGGTTCTTGATATGGAACTTGACGCCGTTGAGCGAGATGCCGAGCGCCTGCGCGATCTCCTCGTTGCTCTTGCCCTGCGTCAGCTCGCGCAGCACGTCGAGCTCGCGCTCGGTGAACTGCTCGCGGCTGGCGTTGCCGAGATTGAGCTGCGGCGTCTGCCCCGGGAAAACCGTCTTGCCCGCCATGACCTCGTCCATCAGCTCCAGCAGGCTCGTTTCGGAATACTCCTTGTACCAGAAGCCGTCCACGCCAATCTCCTGCGCGCGCTTTTCCCAATCCGCCTCCGCCGTGGAGGTGACGAGGATAATGCTGATCTCAGGCTTTGCCTCCTTGATTTGCTGCGCCGCCGTCAGGCCGTCGATGCCCTCGCGCATCAGCACGTCGAGAATCAGCAGATCGACGTCGTTCTTCAGGCACCAATCCACCGTCTCCTGCGCCGTATGGAAGGACTTGACCAGCCGATAGCGCGCCGCCTGCCCGATATAGAGTTCAAAAAAGCTCCGCGATATGCGAAAATCATCCGCCACAACGACGGTATAGATTCGTTCGGAAGTCATGTTTTCTCCCCTTTTCGCAAAAAGCGCTATGGTATACTTATACAGGAATAGTATACCATAGCGATAAATTATTTGTCGCTACCCGAAAGGATAGTTTTTATGCGCTTAACGTAATCGTGAAACGAGGCTGCGTCGCGAGCGTCATGTGGACGCCGTTTTGCTCCGCAGCGCGGCGCAGAGAGAGCAGACCGCCGCTTTCCGTGACGCCCGCTGCCGGCCCCGCCGTATCGTTTTCCAGCGTCATGCGCCAGTCGTCGTCTTCACCGGAAAAGCGCACGGACAGGCGTTCGCCGCCGCTGTGTTTGATCGTGTTGGCAGCGCATTCGCGCAGCGCCTGCGCCGCAAGCGCACGAAGCTGCCCTTCCTCGGGCGGCAAGCCCTCGCAGGCAACGAGAACGCCGATGCCCTCCGCCGAAGACAGCGCGCGCTGCCATGGGTCGATCTCGTCCGGCGTTTCTGCCTCGCGCAGCAGCATTTCATTCGTGTTCCGCACCAGCGTCAGAAGCTGCGCCGCTTCCTCCTCAGACGGATTCGACAGATACCGCGCCGTGCGCAGCAGGATATGCCCGACCTCGTCGTGCACCGTCGTGCGGGCGTGCAGCAGCTCCCGCGAAAAGAGCAGGTCGGACGATTCGACGCGATAGGTCTTGATGCGGAGCTGGATATCCTTCAGGCGGCGATTGTTGGCAAGAAGCTCCTTCGTGATGCGGTAGCGTTCGGTCACGTCCGTCGCGGTTATTTCCTTGTATTCCCGTCCGTCCGCATGGATCGTTTTGCAGGAAAAGAGCAGCGCTTCCCCGTCCTGATCCGCCAGCAGCAACTCGTCGCCCTGCGGCTCGCTTGCCGCGCTGATGGCGTCCATGAGGCGGTCGTAGCGATTGAGCGGCATGCCGGTCAGCTTCTGCGCAATCTGCGTCATTTTGAGGTTGGAAAACAGGACCGTGCCCTCCGCGTCGGAAATGCAGACGCCCATCGGCAGAAGGTCCAGCATCTGCTTGACGGACCGCTCGGAAACGTGCGTTCTGCTGTGCCGCAGACAGAAGGCGCTGAGGAGAGCGCACAGCGCGCCGTAGACCAGCTCGCCCAGCGCAATCATCAGCCACGGCAGGCGGTAAAGCGTCTTGACCATTTCCGGCCAGTCGCGCGGTCGCGCGCCGTATTTTTCATGCATGTATTTTGCGAGGAATATGCCGTCCAGCAGGAGGCAGAACAAGAACGTGCCGACGATCAGAAGGACGACCGCTGCCGTCACGGCTGCCCATCGACAGTGAAGCGTGATGGTCTGAATACACAGATACAATGCCCATACGAGCAGCAGCAGGAGAACGACAAACAGGACATGCCCCACCCCTTGATTGGCGACTTGTTCAAACGTACTCATCGCTTCGTGCCTCCTTCCTCCGCAGGCGCGGCGATCCGAATCTGCCACCCGTCCTCCGTCTGCGCAATCTGCGCGGGCAGCGGCGTTTCGGGCAGAGAATCCGGCGGCGCGCAGTCGATATGCAGGCGCAAGCCGCCGTCCAGCGATACAAAGAGCAGCGACAGTCTTCCGATCAGCGGTTCGATCAAAAGCTCGAAGCTCTCCAGCAGCGCAAAGGCGGTGTCACGGTCGATCAGGTCGTCTTCCGCGGCAGAGCGTGCGACGGATGCGCGCACCCCGCAATAGCCCAGATAGCGGCAGGATTCCTCCAGCGCCAGCGCCAGTTCCCGCTGTTTCACGGTTTCGTCCGCCAGCAGGAGGTTGGTCGCGCGTTTGATATGGGCGTTGATCACGCCGACCCGCGCCATCACGTTGGAAAACGACGCGTCCTGCGGATCTGCCTCCGCCAGAAGCGCCGCGACGCGACGCTGCGCGGGATACATCCGTTCGGCGATCCGCGTATAGACGCGGTTGCGCGAATCGACCTGCGCCTTCTGCGCGCGCAGCTCGTTCTCGGCGGCGAGCAGCTCGTTTTCGGAGCCAAGCAGCTCGTTCGCCTCCTCCAGCCGATCGTTCATGCGGTGCAGCTCGCGCTCGTCCTCGATATAAAAGCCGCACGCCGCGCCGAGCCGCTGCCCGAGCATGCGGGTATCCTCGTCCAGCCGCACCGGTGCTTGCAGCGCCTCGGACAATTGCTCGCGCTGCGCGTCAACGTTGTCCGCCGTCGCGTATACCGGACGCAGATCCCGGTCGGTGATGACCGCCGGAAACTGCAAAGAAGCGAAGAAATCGCCGTAGCGCTCGTTGGATGGAATCATGCGGTAGCGAATGCAAAGCTCGAAAATGCAGATGATGCAGAACACGGAAAGCTCCGCGACCGCGAACAGCGGTCTGCGATTCGGCGTCACCATCTGCAGCGCCAGACCGGACGCAGACAGCATCAGCACGCCGAACGGTGCAAACGCCCTGATGTTCCGGCGGAGCTTCCACCGTGCGCGCGTCAGCGTCACAAGACCGATCACGAAGGAGCTCGCCACCCACGCCCAATACAGGTAGTAGACCGGTCCGTACCGGTGCTTCGCGTCGTGCAGAAGCCACTCCCCGTCGACCAGTTCCGGACGGTAGGCGAGCTGATGCAGATCGTTCGTCAGCACCAGCAGCGCCAGCAGCAGGGCCGGAAAGAACAGCCAGCGCTCGTCGAAGCGGCCGCGCTTTCCCTGCCGCCGGATGCGGAGCGCCGTCATCATGAACAGCGTCGTGCCGAGCATCAGCGGGATGTTATAAGCGTACCAGCAGTAGCGCTTCAGCGTTTCGTCGTAGTCTGCGATGCGGAACTTGACCGTCCGCAGCAGCAAAAACAGCAGCATGGACAGCGCGGCGGCAAGCACATAGGTTCGCTCCCGCGACGGCAGCAGCCGCCGCAGGCAGGACGCCGTCCACGCCAGCGCCAGTCCGAGATAGAGCAGGCTATGCAGCACGAACAGCACCGTGTTTGCAAACGGCGTCCAGTCCGGATCGAGGGGGCTGCCCAGCGCCTGCAGAATCAGCAGGCTGAATTCTTTTTCGTAGGCGTGGATCACCGCGCCGAGCAGGAGCAGCAAAACGAATCCCACGATTCCGTACAGCCGTTTTCTGCCGTTGCCTGTACGTTCTTCTTTCATCGCAGCACCTTTCTTTCGTCAAAACATCACGCAGTTGTTTCTATACAATATAATCAATCCAGTCTGCGCTTACTATAAATCCAATGTACAAAACCGCGGCAGTTCTGTCAATAGTTTTCTCTGCGCCGCTAATACAAACGCACGTTCTGTATTCGCTTTTCTCCTCCAGCGGTAATCAGCGTTGACTCGTCCGCGTCTGAAAGAAAAAGAAAATATCCGAACCCGTCTCCGATCAGGAGAAGGTTCGGATATCTTGCGTCTGGTGCGCGAGGCGGGACTTGAACCCGCACGTCCGGAGTGGACACTAGAACCTGAACGCGAAAAAACACGTATTTTTGCGTGTCGGGAAGTGTCGCAGAATACCCGGAAATCCGCATAAAATCAGGGTTCTTTCGCTCTCCGATATGCAAACCGTTGAGGCGCCAAATGATAACAAAAATGCACGAAAAGATGCGGTTTGTTATCATCTTGTTATCATCCCTACTAGAACGGAGTTCCAAAATCAACCATTTCAGCTGTCCGGTCGCTATTTTACGCGACTTTCCGTTATCATTTTATTATCATCCGGACACTAGAACGAAGTTCAACAATTTACCATTTGCAGCTGTCCACACACCGTTTCTTTGCCTTTTCGTTATCATCTTTTTACCATACGGACACTAGAATTACGGACATTAGAATGAGCTTCAATGCAAGGAGGTTATATTATGTGCAAGATCATAAAATGTGAGTTTAATATGGACACATGCTGCGTTGAGATCAGGTTTGCTGATAACACAATGTTATCAATCGACTGCGAAGCCGTCGAGGACGTTTATGACAT